>JBATVK010000080.1:0-37979 GCA_049671725.1 Acidobacteriaceae bacterium | reverse complement strand
GCGCAGGGGGGGACGACGACGATCGGGACGGTGCTGGTGCCGGTGCGGCTGAAGTTCGATGCGCGGTCGGGCGGCGGACGGGCGCAGGTGCTGGACGCGGCGGGGATTGTGCCCGAAGTGCTGCGGTCGCCGGTGTTTGCGAAGACGGCGTGGGGCGCGGAGGGGACGACGCAACTGGTGGACGCGATGCTGCGGGCGACGGTGGGCTCGGCGGGCGGGGCGGACTGGCACACGCTGCTGGGTCGGCCGGAGGTGCGTCCGGTGACGGTGGAGATTCCGGCGGGGTACGGGTACGTGCTGACGTCAAAAAAGAACGGGACGCGGCTGGCGATGGTGGATGTGGAGTACGTGGAGCGGGCGATCTTCCAGCAGATTCCGCGGCAGGAGGGGAAGCTGGTGATCGCGGTGACGCGGAATACGGCGTATTACACCTACGGCGACGCGACGGTGTGCTGCTCGTGGGGCACGCATGGGGTGGACGAGGCGACGGGGAACTCGTTTGTGCTGGGGTCGGTGCTGGGGGATGTGCCGGCGCTGGTGACGGAGCGCGATGTGCAGCCGCTGACGGAGCAACTGGCGGAGTGGGTGAACGATCCGCTGCACGACTCGCTGTTCCATATCGCTTTCAGGAAGCCGCTGCCGGCGGGTGAGAATGTGGTTCCCGAGTGGATGTGGCCGGAGGGCAACGAAGATCACGGGTGCGGGGGGGATTCGCCGGCGACGCGATACGTCCTCCAGGATCCGCTGGCGACGAATGAGCGGAGCGATTTGCCGGCGGGACCGGCGTGGGTGGCGCACAATCGCGGCGGGGCGTGGCATGTGGCGGATGTGGCGCTGATGGGATGGTACACGGGGGGACCGGGGGCGTACAGCTTTCCGGATGCGGGGCTGTTACGGGCGGCGGCGGTTCCCTGCCCGGCTCGGGCTCCGTATCAGCGGACGGGCGCGACAACGCCGCTGGCGCCGGCTCCGCCGCCGAAGGTCGCCGCGATTCCGGAGACGGGAAAGAAGAACGGGCACGAGCTGATTGGGTACTGGACGGGGAGCGGTCCGGGAGGGACGCTGCTGCGGTTGCGGGATGTGTCGCCGCAGTGGGACGTGATTATTGTGGCGTTTGCGAATGTGAACCACAAGGCGCCGGAGGGGACGCTGCAACTGCACGTGCGTCCGGGGATGGATCTGGCGCAGATGAAGGACGATATTGCGTGGCTGAAGAGCCAGGGGAAGACGGTGCTGATCTCGCTGGGGGGTGGGGGGGAGTATTTCACGCTGGCGCAGGAGGCGAGCATTCCCAACTTTGTGAACACGGTCGAGCAGATTGTGACGGAGTACGGGTTTGACGGGGTGGATCTGGACTTCGAGTCGCCGTCGCTGGTGCTGGATCCGGGGGACACGGACTTTCGGCATCCGACGACGCCGTCGGTGGTGCATCTGATTACGGCGCTGCACGAGCTGCGGGACCACTTTGGGCCGGGGTTCGAGCTGACGCTGGTGCCGGAGGGGACGCAGATTCCGGCGGGGTATCCGGGGTATGGCGGGCAGTTCGGGTCGTATCTGCCGCTGCTGTGGGGCGTGCGGGACATGCTGACGTTTGTGGATGTGCAGGACTACAACACGCCGCCGCTGGAGGGGCTGGATGGCGAGCCGTATCAGATGGGATCGGTGAACTACGACGCGGCGATGACGGAGCTGCTGCTGCATGGGTTCAAGGTGGGGGGGCGGGAGTGGTTTCCGCCGGTGCCGGCGAATCAGGTGGCTGTGGGGTTCCTGGTGGGTCCGGCAACGGTGAAGGGAGTGAGCGGGGCGATGCAGTATCTGATTACGGGGAAGGCTCCGGCGGGGGTGACGTATCGGCTGCGGCGGCCGGGGGGATATCCGGGGATGATTGGGGCGATGTTCTGGACGATCGATGCGGATCGGAACAACGACTATGAGTTTTCGAATGTGGTGGGGCCGCAGTTGCATGGGTACAGGCAGAAGTGAAGCGGGTAGCGGGTAGCGTTTAGCGGGTAGCGGGTAGCGTTAGCGGTTGGCGCGGAGGGAGCTGAGTTGAGACGGCGGGATTTGCTGGTGCAACTGGCGGCTTTGGGGGTGACGGGGCCGGGTCTTGCCCGGGCGGCTTTCGGCGCGGAGACGGGGTACGCGCTGGAGGGGGTGGCGCGGGCGCATCCGACGGCGGAACAGCGGGCGTGGCAGGATCTGGAGTTTGGGATGTTCGTCCACTTTGCGCCGAATACGTGGCAGAACGTGGAGTCGGACAACCTGAGCACGCCGCTCTCGGAGATCGATCCAAAAGAGCTGAACACCGATCAGTGGGTGGAGACGGCGCTGGCGATGGGCGCGCGGTATGTGGTGTTCGTGGCGAAGCACCAGGGCGGCTTCTGCATGTGGCAGACGCAGACGACGGAGTACAGCATCCGGAACACGCCGTGGAAGGGCGGCAAGGGGGATGTGCTCAGGGAAATTGAGATGTCGTGCCGGAAACGGGGTGTGCCGCTGGGGGTGTATGTGTGCCCGCGCGACGATCATTTTGGGGCGGGGACGGGAGGGATCTGCAAAACGCCGGAGCTGCAGGAGAAGTACAACGCGATGTACCGGGAGCAACTGACGGAGGTGTTCACGCGGTACGGGGAGCTGGTGGAGATCTGGTTTGACGGGTCGACGGTGACGCCGGTGGCGGACCTGGTGCGGAAATATCAGCCGCGGGCGATGGTGTTTCAGGGGCCGGCGGCGACGATTCGATGGGTGGGGAATGAGATGGGGTTCGCGCCGTATCCGTGCTGGAACGGGATTGATGCGGCGGAGGCGCGGACGGGGGTGGCGACGGCGCTGGACAGCGATCCGAACGGGAGCGTGTGGCTGCCGAGCGAAGCGGACGTATCGATGCGGCGGCCGGACTGGTTCTGGAGCACGACGAACGCGAAGCTGGTGATGACGCTGGATGCGCTGACGAGCGTGTACTACCGGTCGGTGGGGCGCGGGGCGCAACTGCTGCTGAATATTCCGGCGAATCGGGAGGGATTGCTGCCGGCGCCGGATGTGAGCCGGGCGCGGGAGTTTGGGGCGGAGCTGCGGCGGCGGTTTGGGAAGCCGCTGGCGGAGACGCGTGGGACGGGCGCGCAGGTGACGGTGGAGCTGGCGCGGCCGGCGCGGGTGGACACGGTGATTTTGCAGGAAGACACGACGCTGGGCGAGCGGGTACGCGGGTATCGGCTGGAGGGACGCGTGGCGGGCGCGTGGGCGCCGCTGGGCGAGGGATCGGCGATCGGGCATAAGCGCATCCAGCCGGTGCAGGCGCAGATGGTGAGCGCGGTGCGGCTGACGGTGACGCGGGCGGCGGCAGAGCCGGCGATACGGAGGCTGGCGGTGTTCGATACAGGCGTGGCGCCGCCGCAGGACTGGGATGCGGCGTCGGAGCTGTGGGCGCCGAATCTGGCGGGAACGTGGACGGGCGGGCGGTTCGCGGTGGATCTGACGAAGGGGATTTCGGTGGCGGGGCAGTACGTGCTGCGATTCGTGCCGGAGCAGGGCAAGGTGACGGCGCTGCGCGATGTGAAGCTGGAGCTGGGTGGCGTGGCGGCTCTGGCGCTGGTGCGGACGCGCGGGGACGAGGTGCTGCTGGATATTACGGGGCTGGATAAGTCCGTCCGGGTGAGCGGGACGGTGGTGGGGGCGGATAGGGGGGAGATTCTGATGGAGCGGAGATAGGGGCGAGGGTGTATCGCGCCAGGGGCTCCTCGGCTCCGTTTGCGCGGCGGGGGCGGGGCTCGGTGAATCTGATTCTGTCGACCGCTCTGCGAGGAGGGTGGGGCAGGCTGGGCTTCCGGGCGGGGGTCGACCGGCCGGAAGCGCAGCAATGAGCGATTCGGGCTGAAGTCAACAGTTAACCCTGGCGCGTCACCGGACAGATTCTGCTCGCATGGGTATCCTTGTAGGATTGATTCTTCATGGAGCTTTTCAGAGGATGGTATCGAAAGGCAACGAGGTGTTAACGCATTGCTTCTCTATGCCTAGATACCTGCTACCAGCCGTCGTGGCGGCGGCCTTCCTTGTCTCGTGCTGCCTTCCAATCCAATCGGTAGCCCAGTCCCCTGAACCAGATGTTTCCAGAATGGAACAGCGGGCCAAAGTTCTTTTCGATCAGAGAAAATTCTTGGAAGCCAGACCTCTTCTCGAGCAAGCCTGCGCTGGCGGTCGTTGGGATTCCTGCGACACACTAACCGTTATGCACATTCTTGGTCTTGGGGGATTCTCCCGAGATTCATCAATGGCGGGTAAACCATTCTCCGAGGCGATTTCTGTGTTCGAGCGTGCGTGTGCAAATGCCGAAGCGGATGCATGCAGTCATCTCGGCGTGATGTACAAGAACGGAATAGGCGCGCCAGAGAATTGGGCCAAATTCTTTTTCTACTCATCGAAAGCTTGCGATGGAGGCGACGGATTAGCCTGCCTCAATATTGGTATTGAGTATGCGGTTGGAGGCGCGGTAAAGCAGGATTATGCGCGGGCGGCCGTATGCTACTCAAGATCCTGTAATGCAGGAAACGCTATAGGTTGCCAAAATCTTGGCTCGCTCTACCGTAGGGGGCTTGGCGTCGCACCGGACGACCCTCATGCAGAGGAACTTTTCTCCAAGGCTTGCAAATTGGGGGCCCCTGGCGGTTGCACGGAACTTAAAGAGATGAACCGCAGGCGTTAGATGAGTGCCAAATCGCCGATGCGCTCATCGAGACCTTTGGGCGGTCTGCAGATTCCTGCGGTTCACCGGCACTGCGGAGGCAACCGGATCCGTTCTGCAGCGTTCCCCAGCCCTTCGAGTGCGCTCGGGATGAGAGTGGCCTCTCCGGTGAACGCAGGCAGACGTGAGGAAGGCGAGAGATCTGCCTCGGCGGCTCAAGCCGCATTCCCCTTGCAGGCTTTTCGGCGCGGCTGAAGCCTTGCCCTGATACAAGGCCTGGCTTCCCGAATCCCACCCTGTCGCAACCGTGGGGCCGGGGGTGATCGACAAGGTTGAGCATTCGGGAGCTTCCCGGGGCTGAAGCCCTTTTCTCTTTGCGGCTGCTGTTCCACGGGCTCAAGCCCGTGGCTTCTACCGGAGTCGCGCGGTGCGCGACGTGGTGCGCGACGTGGTGCGCGACGCGCTGCGCGGGCACGGGCTGAAGCTTGGGTCTTTGGGGGCTGGAGACGGCGGGGCTGAAGCCGCGCCCTGATAGAAAGCCTGGTTTCCGGAATCCCACCCTGTCGCAACAGCGGGGCGGAGGTGATCGGGAAGGTTGAGCATTCGGGAACTTCCCGGAGCTGAAGCCCTTTTCTCTTTGCGACTGTTGTTCCCCAGCCTGAAGGCGGGGGCTTCTACCGGAGTCGCGCGGTGCGCGACGCGCTGCGCGGGCACGGGCTGAAGCTTGGGTCTTTGGGGGCTGGAGACGGCGGGGCTAAAGCCGTGCCCTGATAGAAAGCGTGGCTTCCGGAATCCCACCCTGTCGCAACGGCGGGGCGGGGGTGATCGACAAGGTTGAGCATTCGGGAACTTCCCGGGGCTGAAGCCCTTTTCTCTTTGCGGCGGTTGTTCCCCAGCCTGAAGGCCGGGGCTTCTACCGGAGTCGCGCGGCGCGCGACGTGCTGCGCGCGCACGGGCTGAAGCTTGGGTCTTTGGGGGCTGGCGACGGCGGGGCTGAAGCCTTGCCCTGATACAAAACCTGGCTTCCGGATTCCCACCCTGTCGCAACCGTGGGGCGGGGGTGATCGGGAAGGTTGAGCATTCGGGAGCTTCCCGGGGCTGAAGCCCTTTTCTCTTTGCGGCTGCTGTTCCACGGGCTCAAGCCCGTGGCTTCTACCGTAGTCGCGCGGCGCGCGACGCGCTGCGCGGGCACGGGCTGAAGCTTGGGTCTGTGGGGGCTGGCAACGGCGGGGCTGAAGCCGTGCCCTGATAGAAAGCGTGGCTTCCGGAATCCCACCCTGTCGCAACCGTGGGGCCGGGGGTGATCGACAAGGTTGAGCATTCCGGGAGCTTCCCGGGGCTGAAGCCCTTTTCTCTTTGCTGCGGTTGTTCCACGGGCTCAAGCCCGTGGCTTCTACCGGAGTCGCGCGGTGCGCGACGCGCTGCGCGGGCACGGGCTGAAGCTTGGGTCTTTGGGGGCTGGAGACGGCGGGGCTAAAGCCTTGCCCTGATACAAGGCCTGGCTTCCCGAATCCCACCCTGTCGCAACCGTGGGGCCGGGGGTGATCGACAAGGTTGAGCATTCGGGAACTTCCCGGGGCTGAAGCCCTTTTCTCTTTGCGGCGGTTGTTCCACGGGCTCAAGCCCGTGGCTTCTACCGGAGTCGCGCGGCGCGCGACGTGCTGCGCGCGCAGGGGCTGAAGCCCGGGTCTTTGGGGGCCGAGGGCGGCACCTGATACAAAACAAATCCGCCTTTAGGGCGCGTCTATAAGTTGCGGGGCGGCGGGGGTTTCAGTCGATTGGGCGCACGCTGGTGATCCCGCGCTCACACTGCCGATTCCGCACTCGCGCTGCTGGTCACGCACTTGCGCTGCCGATTCCGCGATCACGCCGATCCCGCACGATTGATTTGGGCGAGGCGGCGGACGATTACTTGCCGGCTAGCTGCTGCACGACTGCCAGGGCTTTGGTCACGTGCTGATCCGGGGATAGGTGGTCCGCTTTGGAAGAGAATTCCGCGACGATCCTGCCGTCCTTGCCGATCACGAAGGTTGTTCGCTCGAAGAAGCCGTGGTCGATGGCGTCACCGCGCACGTCTTTGAGGCCGGGCCTTCCGGCGACGGCCGTCACTCCGTATTCGGCGCCGATGGTGCCGCTGGGATTGGAGGCGACGGGAAACTGGCCCGCGCAGTAGCTGGGATCGGCGGAGAACTTGTTGAGGCGCGCGATGCTGTCTTCGGAGACGCCGATGATGGTGGCTCCGGCGGCGATGAACTGGTCCTTGTCCTGGGCGAAGGTGTGGGCCTCAAGATCGCAGCCGCCGGTGAAGGCGGACGGGTAGAAATAGACCACGACGGGACCCTTTTTCAGCGCGGCGCGCAGCGAGAAGTGGAATTCCCTGCCCGCCAGCGAGGCGGGGGCGGAAAACTCGGGGGCGCGGTCGCCTGGCTTGAGAGCAGCGAAGGCGGGTGAGCAGAGTGCGGCGGAGATCGCGAGGCCGAAGAGCAGATTTTTCTTCACGGGAATCCTCCATGCCAACTGAAACTCGGGGCCGGGGCGCGGCGCTCGGGGAGAAACGCCGTCTGGAGCAGAGGATAGCAGGGCGGCGGGGTGGTTGACAGTTGCCGGTTTCCAGTTGCCAGTTGACAGTCCCCAGTTGCCAGTTGACAGTCCCCAGTTCTCAGTTGATTCGGGGGTGGCCTGCCGGGCTCGTTTCGGTCAGTTTGGGGAGGGCATCTCGACGTGGTCAATGACGATGGTGTCGAGCATTCCTTTAGACGGTTTCAGCTGGAGGCCGAGCTCCTTTTTGAGCGCGGTGAAGACGGTGGGAGCGTCGGAGTCGAGGCGGGCGGCGGCGGCCGGGTTCTCGGGGGACCAGGAGAAATCGAAATTGTAATGGCCGGTGAGGCCGGTCCGGTCGACGATGTTGCGGCCGAGATCGGACGCGGTCCAGGCGGTCAGCACGGAGACGAAATCGTGCATGGTGCAGTCCTTCATTTCGAGGTGGTCAGGGCGGGAGCGAGCGACCTGGCAGGTTGAACCATAGATCGTTTCGGGATTGAGGTCCGCCGGTTTCGGCGTGGCGAGCTTTGGACCATGCTTCGCGACGACCAGCGCGTAGACGGGCAGATCCTTCGGCTCGTGGTGCACGACGAGCTGGAAACGATCGGCGAGCAACTGCTGCAGCATGGCACGCCGCTGATCGACGGTGATGTTCTTATACGCGGCGGGGTCGAATCGCGCCTCGATGTTGAAGCGCCGCTGGCCGAGCCAGCTGGGTCCGCCGGACCAGCGCTTCGCGTCGTAGAGGTTGTAGGCCTCCTCCATCACGTATTGCAGGGTGACGTCTTCGGCGCTGAGGCCGTTGGCGGTGAAGGACATCCGCCAACGGACCTGCCGGTCGAGGTTTTGGCGAATGCTGGCGATCTCGAAGGTGGGCGGACTGGCCGGGGCGGTGGGCGACTGGGCGACGGCTGTGGCGGCCGCAGCGACGAGCAGAAACAGGGTGAAGTGCCTCTTCAGCGATTGCGGGCGGGGCATGGGCATCTCCGAGCGTGAAGGAACAGGTTACGTTCACGAGACGGCGGTGAGGTGAAGTTTGCTCGGGGCGGACGGAAAAGTTTCGGGGGTGTGGAGATTCTGTCGTCATTGCGCGGGGCGCGCCTCACTACGCCGCACGGCTCAGTGATCAGTCCCCAGTCCCCAGTGGACCGTGGGCAGGCCAATTGCCCCCGCACCGGGAGTCCCACACTGCCTTAGAACAGCAGCTTGGCGCCGAATTGGATTTGGCGGGAGGTGGTGGAGGTGGCGGTGACGACTCCGGCGGTGGGAGAGATGCCGGAGGTTGCCGAGGTGTAGACGACTTCGTTGGGGGTGAGGAAGTTGGTGTGGTTGAGGATGTTGAAGAATTCGGCGCGGAACTGGAGGCGGAGGCGCTCGGTGAGCTGGGTGTCCTTGAGGGTGGAGAAATCGAATTCGGTGAGGCCGGGGCCTTCGAGGGAGTCACGCGAGACGTTGCCGTAGGTACCCGTGGCGGGCGGGAGAAAGGCGGCGGGATTGAAGTACTCGGCGGGCGTGCCGGGGTAAAGATTGCCCTTGAAGGATGGGTTCCAGTTGGGGCGCACGGGGTTGCGGGTGTCTCCGCTGCCGGTGGGGTTGTAGCCGAGCTGCGGCGAGAAGGGGAAGCCGGTTTGCGCGGTGAGGATGCCGCTGAGGGTCCAGCCGGAGACGGCGATGCGGGCGGGGCCGGAGGCGTTCGCGAAGAGACGGTGGTTGGCGCCGAAGGGGAGATCCCAGGAGCCGTTGGCGGAGGCCTGGTGGCGGATGTCGGTGGCGGCTGGTCCCCAGTCGAGTTTGGGATCGAGGGGAAATTCGACGTAGGCGGGGGTGTTGCCGCTGACGCTGGTATTCCAGGCGGAGCCGTCGTCGAGATTCTTCGAGTACGTGTAGTTGCCGCGGATCTGGAAGCCGCTGGAGAAGGCGTGGCGGACGTCGAGCTCGAGGGCGTTGTAGAGGCCTACGCCCTGAGAGACCCAGGAGGTGGAGTTGGCGAGGGCGGGATTGGCGTCCGTGGAGCCGGTGGGATAGTAGGGCTGGCCGGCGGAGGTGTAGCTGGGGATGGGCTCGTTCATATCCTCGGAGAGGATCTGGTGGTAGCTGTGGGAGCCGATGTAGCCGATGGTGATGGGGGTTTCTGGGGCGATTTGATGCTCGACGCGGAGGCTCCAGGTGATGACGGCGGGCGTAGAGATGTTGGGCTGGACGTTGGAGGGTGAGATTTTGCCGCCGGTGGGGACGACTCCGGGAGTGAAGTGGAGATCGGAGACGGTGGTGTTTTTGATGGACTCAGCGGTGTTGAAGGGCGCGGTCTGATCGAGGCGGTAGTCGAGGGTGTCGAGGAGACCGTGATAGAGGCCGACGCCGCCGCGGACGGCGGTTTTGCCATCGCCGAAGACGTCCCAGGCGAAGCCGAGGCGGGGGTTGGGGAGGAATCTGGCCCGGTTATCGGAGAGCGCGGAGCCACCGATGACGGGATCGGTCTGGAGGACGCCGTCAACGATGGCGTAGTTGGCGGCGCGGCCATTGGCCTCGTTCCAGCCGTTGGTGGATTCGGAGCGGAAGCCGGCGCGGAGCTCGAAGCGGGGGGTGATCTTCCAGGTGTCCTCGACATAGGCTGCGCCTTCGAGGGAGCGCCAGCCGAGCTCGGTGGGCGAGGTGACGACGGTGAAGGTGGCGACGTCGCCGGCCAGGAAGGATGAGAGCGTGCTGAAGGATGCCTGGCCGTACTGATCCTGGGCGAGCATGTCGTTGGACTGGATACGCTGGAACCAGAGGCCGGCTTCGAGCTGGTGATGGCCGCGGGACCAGAAGACGTGGTCGTCCCAGGTGAAGAGGTTGCGGGAGGTGAGATTGTTGCTGCCGGTGTTGGCGCCGGCGCCGGTGATCTGCGAACTGCCGTTGGAGGCGGTGCTGCCGCTGATGACGATGGCACCGATGGGGTCGCCGGAGACCCAGCCGGGGATGTCGACGGGCACGACTCCGGTGAAGTAGTAGCTGGCGCGGGAGTAGCCGAAGCGGGCGGTATTGAGGAGATTGCTGGAAAAGGTGTGCTGCTCCTGGAGGCTGGCGACCTGCTCGCGGAGGCTTTCGTTGATGAGGCTGAGAGGATCGGCGGTGGGAGTGTTGGCGGTGGAGTCGTCGACGGTGTAGACGCCAAAGAGGAGATCGTTGGCGGAGAGATTGTCGTCAAGGCGGGTGGTGCCGAAGTCCTCGCGGATGTGCTGGGGCGGATGGCTGAAGGATTCAGCGATGCCGGTGCCGAGCTCGGGGCCATTTTGCACGGGCCAGAGGGCGAGCAGCGGCTGGACGGAGGGAACGGCGGCGGCGCGGGAGGCGTTGTCGGGGACAAAGGCGACTTCGCTGAGGCCCCAGTTCTGGCGGAAGCCTTCGTAGTTGCCGAAGAGGAAGAGCTTGTTGCGGCGGAGGGGTCCGCCGAGCGAGCCGCCGAACTGGTTGCGCTGGAACTCGGGGATGGTGGCCTGGTCAAAGTAGTTGCGGGCGTCGAGGGCGCTGTTGCGGAGGAATTCGAAGGCGGCGCCGTGAAGCTGGTTGGTGCCGGACATGGTGACGATGGAGACCTGAGCGCCGTCTCGCTTGCCGTACTCGGCGCCGTAGGTGTCGGTGACGACGTTGAACTCGCGGACGGCGTCGACGCCGAGGAGCTCGCCGCTGGTTCCGCCAGGGGTGACGTTGATGAGCGAAGCGCCGGTGTACTCAATGCCGTTGAGGAGGAAGAGATTGTCCTGGGGACGGCGGCCGCTGACGGCGAACATGTTGCCGACCGAGGAGTTGGAGGTGCCGACTCCGCCGGAGCGCTCGCCGGTGTAATTGACGGCGGAGGGATTGAGGGTGAGGAGCTCGTCGAAGCTGCGGCCGTTGAGGGGGAGCTGCTTGACCTGGCGCTCGTCAACGAGGCCGGAGGTCTGCTGGGTGGTGGTGTTGACGATGGGAGGCGCGGAACTGACGACAATTTCCTGACTGACTGCGCCGACGCCGAGCTGGAAGGTGAGGTTGAGGGTCTGGCCGATGACGAGGCTGATGTTGTCGCGCTTCTGCGACTGGAAGCCCTGGTGGTCGACGGTGATGGAGTAAGCGCCGACGGGAACGGACGGCGCGGAGAAGCGGCCATCGGGGCCGGTGGCGAGGGTGCGCAGCGTGCCGGTCTCGGTGTTGCGGACGGTGACGGTTGCGCCGGGGATAGCGGCGCCGGAGGAGTCCTCGACGACGCCGCTGATGGTGCCGCCGACGATCTGGGCGCGCAGAGAGAGCGCGAGAAGGAAGGGCAAAAGAAAGAGGATGCGGAAGGTTCGGGCTTGCAGCGTCACGTCGTTCTCCTGAAGTTGCGCCCACGCAGGCCAAAGGAGGGCCTGGGCGAGGCAGCGTCGGCAGGGGTCCCGCGGAGGCGAAGCGGGAACGTTGGCGAAGGCAGCGCGATGGCGCTGGGTCGTCAGCGAGTCAGGAGCGACAACAACAACCTGCGATGAGGCGACGGGTGCGGCAGATGGGGGAACTCTGTCTCATACGCTTTTCACCTGGTTTGTGACTTGCGGAGCCGGCTGAGGAGAATTCGAAGTGGCCGGAAATGCTAGCGGCGGACGCAACAGGGCACGCAACAACAGGGGAGCGCGCGACCGATACCGTTGCGGACAGCCATGGGGAAAGCCTATGCGAGGGCGGCGGCGGCGTCAAGCTACACTAAAAGGCGGATGAGCGAAAAGATTGTTGTCCTTGTCTTTCAATTTGTTACTCATATCATCAGCGCCGGCGGCTACGCGGGCATCGTCGGGCTGGTCACGCTGAACTCATCCGGCGTTCCGATTCCCTCGGAAGTCATTCTGCCGTTCTCCGGCTACCTGGTTTATCTGGGGCGATTCAATCTTGTTCTGGTGGCGATAGCGGGAGCGGTGGGCTGCAATATCGGCTCGGCCATTGCGTACTGGATCGGCGCGCGGGGCGGGCGGCCGCTGGTGGAGCGCTACGGCAACTGGATCCTGATGAGCCGGCACGATCTGGACCGCATGAGCTGGTTTTTCGGGAAATACGGATCGATTGCGATCCTGGTGGGGCGGATGATGCCGGTGGTGCAGACGTTTGTGGCCTTCCCTGCCGGAATTGCGAAGATGCCGCGGCTGCGGTTTCACGTTTACACCACTGTGGGCTCGCTGATCTGGTACTTTTGCCTCGCGTGGGCGGGAATGAAGCTGGGCCAGAAGTGGCACACCGATCCGCGATTCGAGCAGGCTTTCCACCGGTTCCATCTGGGGGTGGAGGTTGCCATCCTTGCGGCCTTCGTATGGTTTGTGTGGACGCACTGGAAGAACCGGGTGAGGGCGGAGGAGGCGTGAGGACAGGGGGCAAGTTGCAGGGCGCCCGTTGAAACCAGAACCGGGGCTGAAGCCCCTTTCATTTTGGGCGAGCTTTTCCACAGCCTGAAGGCCGGGGCTTCTACCGTAGTCCGCTCGCACGGGACTCGTGCCGATTGATGGACGGAAATGGCTTCTTGCGGGGCGATGCGAACGGTTCGCTGCGGGAATTGGACCGTTGGGCGTTGGTCATTTGCGAAAACGGGTGGGCAGGTAGAGACTGACTGTTTGGTTTGTGTGCAATTCCATATTTTTCATAACGACTGAGAGGCAAGCGAGATGGCAGGAGACAAGGAATCGGCGATCCAGCCGGCAAGGGGAAAACTGGGAGTGATGACGGTGGGGATGGGCGCGGTGGCGACCACCCTGATTGCGGGCGTGGAGGCGGTGCGCAAGGGGCTGGCGAAACCGATTGGATCGGTGACGCAGATGGGGACGATCCGGCTGGGCAAGCGGACCGACAACCGGACGCCGCTGGTGAAGGAGTTTGTGCCGCTGGCGGATTTGAACGATGTGGTGTTTACCGGGTGGGACATTTTTCCGGAGGACATGTACGGGGCGGCGAGCCACGCGGCGGTGCTGGACAAGGATCACCTGACGAGCATTAAGCCGTTCCTGGAGAGCATCAAGCCGATGCCGGCGGTGTTCGACCAGTACTACGTGAAGCGGCTGAACGGGACGCACGTGAAGCAGGGCAAGAGCAAGTGCGATCTGGCGCAGCAGGTGCGGGCGGACATTCAGAAATTCAAGTCGCAGGTGGATCGGGTGGTGGTGATCTGGTGCGGGTCGACGGAGATTTTTCTGGAGCCGACGGCGGTACACCAGAGCGTGGAGGCGTTCGAGAAGGGGCTGGTGGAGAACGATCCGGCAATCGCGCCCTCGCAGATTTACGCGTATGCGGCTCTGAAAGAGGGAGTGCCGTTCGCGAACGGGGCGCCGAACCTGACGGTGGACCTGCCGTGCATGATCGAGCTGAGCCGGCAGAATGGGGCGCCGATTTGCGGGAAGGACTTCAAGACGGGGCAGACGCTGATCAAGACGGTGCTGTCGCCGGCGTTCAAGGCGAGGATGCTGGGGGTGAGCGGGTGGTACTCGACCAACATCCTGGGCAATCGCGACGGCGAGGTGCTGGACGATCCGGAGAGCTTCAAGACGAAGGAAGAGTCGAAGCTGGGCGTGCTGGATTACATTCTGCAGCCGGAGCTGTATCCGGATTTGTACGGGAACATTTATCACAAGGTGCGAATCAACTACTATCCGCCGCGCGGGGATAACAAGGAAGGCTGGGACAACATCGACATCTTCGGATGGCTGGGGTATCCGATGCAGATCAAGGTGGACTTCCTGTGCCGGGATTCGATTCTGGCGGCGCCGATCGCGCTGGACCTGGTGCTGTTCCTGGACCTGGCGCAGCGGACGCCGGCGCTACGGAATCTGGGGATCCAGGAGTGGCTGAGCTTCTACTTCAAATCGCCGCAGTCGGCGCCGGGGCTGTATCCGGAGCACGATCTGTTTATCCAGTCGATGAAGCTGAAGAACACGTTGCGGCACATCATGGGCGAGGATCTGATCACGCACCTGGGATTGGAGTATTACGATTAACTACAGCGTTTAGCGTTTAGCGTTTAGGGTCAGCGTTTAGGGAGTCCCGGACGAGGTGTCCGGGATTCTTTTTGCCCGGAAGCGTGGTGCGCCAGGAATTCGGCTGGGGTGACGATCGGGCGGCCCCGGGCTATGCTTTGCTATCGCAGGGAATAGGAGGCTGGCGATGGCAAAAGCCGGGGTAACGCTGGAGGCGGTGTGGGCGATGGGGGCCAGACTGCCGGGGGTGGAGCGGAGCACAGCGTGGGGAAGTCCGGCGCTGAAGGTGAAGCGCGGAGGGAAGCTGGAGCTGATGGCATGCGTGCCGACGCACAAGTCGGCGGAGCCGGGATCGGTGTTGTTTCGCATGGACCGGCGGGAGCGGGCGGCGCTGATCGAGGAGGCTCCGGAGCTGTATTACGCGCCGGAGCATTATGTTGGGTACGACGGGGTGCTGGTGCGGGTGGCGCGGCTGACGCCGGAGCTGACGCACGATCTGCTGGCGATGGCGCACCGGTTCGTGACGCGAACGCGGGGGAAGCGGTGAGGGCTGCCGGCGGATCGCCAACCGACCGCGCTCCGGACCGAAAGTAAGGTAAAATATCCTTACGCAGAGAGGGAGCTATGCCGACGCTGACCATCACATCCAAGGGACAAATCACGCTGAAACGGGAATTGCTGCGGCATCTCGACGTGGTGCCCGGGCAGCAGATTGAGGCAGAGAAGCTGCCGGACGGCAGAATTGTGGTACGAGCGGCTGCCGCGCAGGGATCCATGGACGATTTCATCGGGTGTCTGGCGAGGAAAGGCGGGCCGCACCTGAGTGTGGAGGAGATCGGGGAGATTGCCGCGCGGGGCTGGGCGGGAAAGAGATGAAGATCGCAGCCGATACCAATGTGCTTCTGCGGGCGGCGGTGCGCGACGATGCGCGGCAGGGCCGGCAGGCGGCAAAGATCCTGCAGCAGGCGGAACTGGTGGCGGTGGCGGTGCCGGTGCTGTGCGAATTCGTGTGGGTGCTGCGGCAGGGTTACAAGCGGTCCGCGGCAGAGGTTGCGGGCGCGCTGCGCAGGCTCGTGGCGGCACGGAATGTGGTGACCAATCGGCCGGCTGTGGAAGCCGGGATCGCGATGCTGGACGAAGGCGGCGATTTTGCCGATGGAGCAATCGCCTATGAGGGACAGTGGCTGGGCGCGGATGAATTTGTGAGCTTCGACCGCCAGGCGGTGACGCTGCTGAAAGCGCAGGGGCAGCGGGCGCGGCTGGTGACCTGAAGAGCTGGATCAGAGCAACGATCCCGGACGAGGGGTCCGGGATTTTCTTTTGACGGCTGAGGGTAAGGGGGCGATGGCGTGCGCCCCTCCGGCGCCTGCGTAACTCGCGCGGCGAAATTGGCGTCTATCGGACATGCATTTTCGTCAGGTGGTGGTGTGTGCGGCGCTTTGCGTGGGTGCGGGTGGGCTTTCCGTGGGCGCGCAGCAGAGTGCGGCTGCGGCTGCGGCCGGGCAGGGGAAGCCGGAGGCGACGCTCAGCGTCACGGCGAAGCTGGTGAATCTGCCGGTGGTGGTGCGGGACAAAAAGGGCGCGCTGGTCCAGAATCTGACCAAAGCCGATTTCGCGCTGAGCGTGGATGGGCATCCGGCGACGATTCGGTATTTCGACAAGGACAACAATCTGCCGCTGACGCTGGGGCTGCTGGTGGATACGAGCGGGTCGGTGCGGAGCGCACTCGAAGAGGAGCGAACCGCCAGCGAGGACTTTCTGGATCAGATGGTGACGGCGCGGGATCAGGCGTTCGTGATCCAGTTCGCGCACGAGGCGGATTTGCTGCAGGATGTGACCAGCTCGCAGCAGAAGCTGCGGGCGGCGCTGGATCAGATTGGGACGAACTACGGCGAAGGACAGAATGGGCAGGATTCCGGCGGAGGAGGAGGATATGGGGGCTACGGACGGCATGGAGGACATCGCGGCGGCGGAACGATGCTGTACGACGCGATCTATCTGGCCTCAAACCAACTGATGCAGAAGCAGCAGGGGCGGAAGGCGCTGGTGGTGCTGACGGATGGCGAGGATCGCGGGAGCATGGAGACGCTGGCCAGCTCAGTGGCGGCGGCGCAGAGGGCGGAGACGGTGGTCTATGCGATTTATTTCAAGGGCGAGGAGCATGGGTACGGCGGACACGGCGGGTACGGCGGCTTCGGCGGACGGCGGGGCGGCGGGTTTCCGGGCGGCGGCGGGGAAAATCATGTGGACGGCAAGAAAGTGCTGGAGCAGATCACGGGCGAAACGGGCGGACGGATGTTCGAAGTCTCGGGAAAACAGACCTTCGCGGCGATCTATACGCAGATTGCGGAGGAGCTGCGCTCGCAGTACCGGCTTGGTTATGTTCCCGATGCGGCGACGGGAACGGAAGGGTTTCATCGCGTGGAGCTGACGGTGCCGAAGGACAAGAAGCTGATGGTGCAGACACGGAACGGGTACTACGGCAGCGGGCAATGAGCGGTTCAGAGGCCGATGGTGAGGCGGGTGCGGGGGTCGAGGTAGTCGCGGAGGGCGTCGCCGAGGAAGTTGAAGGAGAGGACGCAGAGGGCGACGGCGATGGCCGGGAAGACGACGAGGTGGGGCGCGTCGAAGAGGTAAGGGCGGGCGTCGTTGAGCATCTCGCCCCAGCTGGAAATGGGCGGGGGGACGCCGAGGCCGAGGAAGCTGAGAGTAGCTTCGGCGAGAACGGCTCCGGCCATGCCGATGGCGGCCTGGACGATGAGGGGCTGCAGGATATTCGGAACAATGTGGCGGATGAAGATGCGGAGATCGCCGGCGCCGAGGGAGCGCGCGGCCTCGACGAACTCGCGCTCGCGAACGGCGAGGACCTGGGCGCGAACGAGGCGGGCGTAGCCGACCCATCCTCCGATGGAGAGCGCGAGGATGAGGTTGAGCAGGCCGGGACCGAGGAAGGCAACGAAGGCGATGGCGAGGAGGATGCCGGGGAGGGCCATGAAGGCGTTCATGAGGAAGGTGTTGATGACGACGTCGAGCCAGCCGCCGTAGTAGCCGGCGAGACCGCCGAAGACGAGTCCGAGAAAAAAGGAGAGGCTGACGACGGAGATGGCGACGGTGAGGGAGAGACGGGCGCCGTAGATGACGCGGGAGAGGATGTCGCGGCCCAGCTCGTCGGTGCCGAGCCAGTGGGCGTGGCTGGGCGGGCCGAGGCGATGCAAGAGATCAATGGCGGCGGGGTTATAAGGAGCGAGCCAGGGCGCGAAGAGGGCGAAGGCGGCGAAGAGGAGGATGAGGAGCATCCCAAGCACGGCGAGGGGCTGGGTGCGGAGGGTGAGGCCAAGCCGGGAACGCAGGCGCACGGGAGCGGGCGTAAGGGAGGGAAAAAGAGAGACTGCGGAAGGCGCGGGCACGCGTGAGGAGTTTATCAGACGATGGCGGCGTGGATTCCGGCAGAGATGCGCGCCGCCACATTCAGGGAAGCGCCGCCGCGTTGGATGACGGCGACACTACAGGATCACGAAGGGCAGAGCGGCGGTCTGCAGGAACTCCTGGACGCCCTTGTACTGGTGACCGACGATGAGGAATTCGCAGCCGGCCAGATCCTGCAGCGAAGGGACGAGAAGCCGCGAGATGTGCGGAATGGCGTGATCGATGTATTGCTTGTTGGCTCCGGTCAGCTGCGCGATGGAGACGTTCGGATCGTAGATTCTGAGATCGCGGCCTTTACCGATGAGACGTTCGGCGAGCTCGACGTAGGGGCTCTCGCGCAAATCGTCGGTGTTGGACTTGAAGGCGAGGCCGATGACGCCGATTTTGCGGTAGCCGGTAGCGACGATCCGGCGCAGAGCGCGCTGGATGACGGCTTCGTTGCTGGGCAGGAGGGTCTGGATCAGGGGCAGATCGACATCGTAGCGTTTGGCGGCATACAGGATGGCGCGAACATCCTTGGGCAAGCAGGATCCGCCAAAAGCAAATCCAGGACGGAGGTAGCGGTCGGAGATGTTGAGCTTGGTGTCCCTGCAGAACGTGGCCATGACGGCCTGAGCGTCAACGCCCGCTTCCCGGCAGAGGGCGCCGATTTCATTGGCAAACGCCGTCTTCAGAGCATGGAAAGCGTTGCTGGCATATTTGACGAGCACGGCAGCAGTGGCGGGAAGGACGATGACAGGAGCCGGAATGAAACCATAGAGCGAACGCAGGGTGGCTTCGAGGGCATCGTCTTCCACGCCAAAGAGGGTGAACGGGGGGGTTTCGAAATCCTGAATGGCTGTGCCTTCGCGGAGGAATTCGGGGTTGACGCAGAGCCGAACCCGGCCGGGAGCGATGGCGGAGATCCGGGCATCGCACTGTTCGAGAACGCTGGGGAGAATGCTGCTGCGAACGATGACGGGAACGGAGCGATCGAGCCTGAGGAGCGCCTGAGCAATCTGCTCGCAGGCACGCAACAAGTGGGTTGCATCGATGTCGCCGCTGGGAAAACTGGGCGTAGCCACGGCGACAAAGCAGGCGTCGGCACGTGCCAGAGCTTCGCCGAGATCGAGAGTGACGCGCAGGCAGCCGGACTTCCTGGTTGCAGCGATCCGGTCGTCCAGACCGGGCTCGACAATGGGCGAGCGTCCGGCCTCGATCATGCGAACTTTGTCGGGATTGACGTCGACGCCCCAGACGGTGTGGCCCGCAGAAGCAAAGCAGGCTGCCGATACGGTTCCGACATAGCCCAAGCCTACGATGGCAATTTCCATGGCGCTCGTTCCTAACTCACAAGTTTCAAATTCAGCGGTGGTCCAGGAGGCGGCTCCCGCTCTATGCGGTGGCGGAAGCCCGATTTTCCACTAACTGCTGTAACAGGCCATCGAGGTGTTCGAAGTGATGCTCCCAGGACCAATTGGCCTGGACGAAAGCTTGTCCGTGCACCCCAAGTTCCCCGGCCGCATCCGGATTGTCGAGCAGAGCCAGCACGTTCGCAGCGAACTCCTGCGGCGTGTGCGCCAGCAGGACTGCCTTGCCGACGGGCGCGTGAATGCCCTCGTTGGCTTCGGGGCTGACCACCATGGGAAGACCGGCGGCGAGGCCCTCGATCAGCTTGTTTTGCATGCCCGCCGCCATGCGGACAGGGTTGACACCGACGGCGGCCTTCCAAAGATAAGGTCGAAGATCGGGAACAAAACCCGTGACCGTAACGCGCGAATCCTCCGCCAGTTTCAGGACGGAACGGGGTGGGTTCTTGCCGACGATCATGAAACTGGTCTGTGGGCGCTTCGCCCAGATCAGGGGCAGAATCTCCCGGTGAAAGTACAGGGCTGCATGCGCATTGGTATCCATGAACATGGACCCGGAGAAGACGATGGTATTGCCGTCGCGGAGGTTGCCGGGCGGAGGGGCAAAGGAATGGACATCCGTGCCGTGAGGATTGAAGAAGACATTCCTGAGCCGATGGTTGGGGTCGATCGCTTCGCGGTCTTTCGCAGAGATGAGGAGGCAGGAATCGAATTTCGCGGCAACTTCAGCCTCGTATCCACGAAGGCGGCGGTATTCCATACCGTAGAGCAGGCGGAGGACAGGGTTGTGCGTCAACTGATAGCGGCGGCCGAAGTGAAGGATCTGAGCGGGCTGGATGGCGAGGACGCGGGGGATGGAGTCCAGATCGGCCAGAAACTGGCCGGAGCGCAGATGGTAGCCATAGGCGAGCTCAATGCGCTCCTCCGCTATGATCTGGCGAACTTTAGCCGCAAGCTCGCGTGAGCGGTAATACCTCACCTGGAGGGGCTCGGACGAAAGCAGGCCGCTTACTGCGCGGAGCGCCCCGCGCCATTTGGGCCAGGGAACGAATTCGAAACGGTGACAATACCGGGCGAGGCGGTCTTTAGCCTCGCTGGACACCGGACCGGGCGCCAGCCCGACGAGGGAGACCTGGTTTTCCCTGGAAAAGTACTTCACAAGGTTAAACACGGTGTTGCTCGGGGCGTCGCCGGAGTAAACGGGGAACCGATAGGTGACGAATAAGATGCGCATCGGAGCCTACCTTGTTATATACGTTGAGAGCCTCCGTTGAGAGCAAATGCGCCGTCGGAGGCTGAGGAATCAGCGGGAGCCGCAGAGAGGCGGGCGACCCCAACCGAATCGGCGCGCGGGCACCGAAGACGCAGACGACACACTGGCGCTCAAACGGTTATGTACGAGTGGCGACCTCGAAGAATTCCACGATATTCCCCGCGGACGAATGCACGGAAACGGTAATGGGGACGGGCTGGCGTGACGGATCGAAGTCGACCTTCCACGACGCGATATCCAGCTCCGCCGGAGCGAGCAAATAGCCGACCATCAGCGGCAAATCCGCTTCGCAGGAAAGGCTGAGGACCGAGTTCGCCTGCCGCCTGCCAAACTCCCGAGCATACCAGCCCTGAATGGGGTTGGCTTCTCCACGAAAGGAGGCGAAGGAGGGAGCGGGCCGGTTGGGGGGGTGATACGGATGCAGGCGCATGCGGAGAGAGCCGAGGGCAATATCCGCGCGGTTTTCGCTGAGTGTGCATACGGCATCCGGGTGAAAATGCACGAAGCTCTGGACGGAGTGACGGCCGCGGCCATCGATTTCATCGAGGACAATCCAAATACCGCCGGGGAGCGCGGCGATGATCCTGCGGTGAGGCGTGGGCGGCCGGCGGCGGGCGAATCCGCTGTGGAGCCCGACGAAGATGGAGGAGCCGGGCCGCTGGAGCCAGCCACATTCGAGCAAGCGGGTGCGTGCTCCGGCGCGGAAGGAGGCCCAGATTTCGGTCTGCTCGGCATGGTCGACGGCGACGGTGTTGTGGGCGCGAGTGCTGCGCCAGAAGTCGCGCCAGGGGCCACGCTCATACTCCTCGACGCCGGAGTCGACGATGAAGCGCGTGCCGTCGAGAGACAACTCGTAGCTGAAGAGGCTGCAATGGCCGTGAGCGGGCAGATGGCTGGGCCCCATGGGCTTTGCGTCGACGATGAGACGGTCGGCGGGCGAGCCGGCGGTCAGCCGGAAATAGCCGGTTGCCGGCCATGAGCCGGAGGCGGAGGCGGAGCAGGCCGGGGCGGATGGCACCGGTGGTTGCGGCGCGTCCGGCGCGAACAAGGCGCAGAATGGGCCAGGCTCGGCGTCCGGCCATCTGCCGGGCACCTGGAGCAGGCGCTCGGCGGCCGCAAGGATATCCCGCGGGCGGTGGGCGATGCCGAAGGCCGCATCCTGGAAGAGCGGGATTTCTCCGTCGGGATGCCGGATGCCGAAGAGGAAATCAGCCATGGCGACGAGACGATCCCGTCGGCGGGCAGGCACGTCCTTCCCGTTGAGTTGCTGCACGGCTACGACTTCCAGGTAGTCCTGCAGGACGATGGCGTGGTACATCGGGCTGCGCTCCTCGTGGCCGCCGTCGTCGAGGATCTGCTCCCGCAGGCCGCGATCCAGAAGGCGCTGACCGATTTCGTACCAGCGGGCGGCGTTCCTGCCGGCGAGAAAGAGGCCGGCAAAGACGAGCGCTT
This sequence comes from Acidobacteriaceae bacterium, assembly GCA_049671725.1. Lineage (GTDB taxonomy): Bacteria > Acidobacteriota > Terriglobia > Terriglobales > Acidobacteriaceae > Palsa-343. Next base: position 16,319 of record JBATVK010000080.1, on the reverse strand, counting down.
TGGCGTTGGCGAGGAGGTGATTGCCGAGAACATCGTACTCCAGATGATCTTCGAGGTACGCAGCCTGCTGGTGGAGGCTCGCCAGCCAGGCGGCTTCAGCCTCGGCGCCGGCGAAGATGGCGGCCGGAGAAGCCAGACTGACGGACTGGACCCAGTTCACGATACGGCGAGCGATGGGATAGGAGTGCCATCCGGTACCCTGTCCGACAGGATTGGCTCCGATCCAGTCGCGAAAGAGGCGGCCCAGGGTTTCCGCGGGCGCGGGATCCTTCCGCCACCGCGAGAGCAGCGCCAAGTCGAGCGCGTAATCGAAATAGTGAAGGTTATAGCGCCAGAGCCGCGTGGTTCCGGGAGGATTCCAGTCGACAGGAAAGCCGAGCGCAACTTCGCGATTCAGCAGTTTGAAGGAGCCACGGGCGAGACGATCCGCGTGTTCCCCGAGCGAGTTCCGGTCGCAGTCGCCGTCCAGCGCCCGCGGGCTGAAGAAACGGGCCAGCGGGTTCGGCGCGAGGTCCTGAGGAACCGCATAGCGACGCCGCAGGAGCCAGGGCGATTTGCCCATAGCTCGGGCCCTGGCGCTCAGCCGAAGCCGGGCGACGATCTGCGACGGCCGGTAGTGACGCGCAGTCCGCAGGTAAACGCCGAGCACTATTCGCTACACTCCGCAACGGGGATGACTTCGAGCAAATCCGCAGACACCTGCTGAGGACGCCCCGAGCCAAGAGACTCGACCGCGAGCAGAGTGCAGAGCGTGGTCTGGAAGTATTCGGCTGCGCTGACCTCAGGGGTGCCCTGGCGAACGGCGCGCATGAAGGCAGCAATTTCGGCGGTATGCCCTTTGTCCTGGCTGAGCCGGTCCCTGCGCTTTTTGCGGGTGCCGTTGCCGACGAATTCGATCTGGCGGAAGTCATCGATTACGGCCACCGAATGGTCGACGAAAATTTCAAGACGCTCCTTGGAAAAGGCCGGTGAACCATGGGTGGTGTAGACCACGACACCGACGGAGCCGTCGGCGAAGCGAAGGGTGAGCGAGGCATTTTCAGATTCGCAGAGGCTGTTTCCTTCGCCGGCAATGGAAGCGGCAAAGACCTCAGAAGGAGCGCTGCCGGTGAGGTAGCAAAGCGTATCGACGAAGTGGCCGGATTCGCCGACAATTCTGCCCGAGCCCTGCTCGGGGTCATGTTGCCAGTCGGAGGGCGGGAGATAGCCGGAGTTGACGCGGTAGATGGCCATCAGCGGGCCACTGCGGCGCTCGATGAACTTTTTCGCGTCGCGCACGTAAGGGGCGAAGCGCCGGTTGAAGCCAACCATCAGCACCTGAGCGGGATGAGCGGCGGCGACGCGCCGGATGGTCCGCAGCTGTTCGAGGCTCACGGCGAGGGGCTTTTCGACAAAAACGTGTTTGCCGGCCTCGAGCGCCGAGCAGATCAGCGCAGCGTGGCTGTCGGGACGGGTGCAAATGAGCACGCAGTCGATATTCGCGTCCCTGAGGAGGGCATCGGAGTCGGAGGTGCAGTAATCGAACTTCCAGCGATCGCCGACGCTGCGCGAGCTGAGTCCGCGCTGGGAACATATGCCGCGCAGGGCGACGCCCTGCACCGCGCCCAGAGCGGGCAGAATGACGCCGGTGGCGAAGTTGCCCGAGCCGATGAGCCCGACTCCGATTACGGAACCGGCAGGTTTGGGCGGAACGGCCGAGGGCTCGCGACGGTCCGCGAGGTGAATGACACGCTCTTCGGCATCGGCCGACTGATTGTAGGTGAGCAGGACGCCGAGGTAGCGCTCGGTGCCCTTGAGGATCATCTCGTAGGCTTCGAGGGCGCGCTCCAGGGGAAATTCGTGGGTGGTCAGCGCCGCAACATCGAGTTTGCGCTCGGCCATCAGGGTTACGAGCGCTTCCATGTTGCGATTCTCAGTCCAGCGGACGTAGCCGGCGGGATAATCGACACCTTTCTCCTCGTAGCTGCGGTCGTAACGGCCCGGGCCGTAGGAGCGCGACAGGAGCAGGGACAGTTCCTTTTCGTAATAGAGCTTGCGCGGCACAGCCATGCCGACCTGTCCGACGACGATGACGCGGGCGCGGTCGCGCGCCAGTTCCGCGGCCACATGCAGAGGCTGGCTGGACGAAGTGGCGGCGGTGATGAGGACGGCATCGGCGCCGAGGCCGCCGGAGAGGCGAAGGCAGGCATCGGCCTGCTCGTGGGTGTCGCTGCCGGTAGCGTCGGCGCCGAGATCGAGGGCCATTTTGCAGCGCTGGCTGTCAGGGTCGATGCCGACGACCAGGCATCCACTGGATTTGAGAATCTGCACGGTGAGCAGGCCGACGAGCCCCAGGCCGATGACGGCGACGACTTCTCCGAGGCTGACGCCTGCGGAGCGCACTCCCTGAAGGGCAATGGAGCCGAGGGTGGTGAAGGCAGCCTGGCGGAGATCGACGGTTTCCGGAAGGGCGACACAGAGATTTTTAGGGACGTAGACGATTTCCGAGTGACTGGCGTAGCCGATACCGCCGCAGGCGACACGCATGCCGGCACGCAGTCCCTGAACTTCAGCGCCCACGTCGAGGACGGTGCCGGAACTGCTGTAACCCAGCGTGGTATCGGTGGAGAGGTTGAGCATGGCCTTGCGCCAGGCGGAAAGGAGGCCCTCGGTGCGGGACTTGTCCAGCACCTTGCGCACGAGATCGGGACGGGCCATGGCCTTCTCGATCAGGTTCTTGCGCGCCATCTCCACCATGCTGCGCTCCGTTCCGGCGCTGATGAGGGAATAGGCGGTGCGCACGAGGACGCCGCCACGGCCCAGTTGCGGAGCGGGGGTTTCGCAAACAGACATCTCGCCGGATTTGTAATTCTGAATCAGCTGTTTCATGGTGCAGACCTGAACAATATTTTGGCCGGAGGAGCTCGCTGTTGAGCGCATTCAGGAATCAATGCGGTGCAGTCGAATGGAGTGGGGATACTGAAGGGGTTTGCAGCGAACCATAAGAAGCCATTGTTAAGTTCCAGCCACCGGGAGGTTCGAAGTTGGGGACCGGGCAGGCCCTCCCGGGATGCGATGGCGCCCGATGCAGGACTCCGGCCACTCACTGTCTGGCGCTCGCTGCGCAATTGGAAGATCCCGCAGCATCGAGATCAGTCTTCCTTTACCGATATTATCAGGCCAAGATTGCCGACGAACTGCGACGCGGAGAGGAAGCCAAGAGGCGCAAGACGATCGAATAACGACTCAAAGAAAACGGGTTGCCGGGTCGTCCGGAAGCGGCATTGCTGGAGGAGACGGCGGAATTCGGGCCAGGACCACAGATGTTTCTGGTCCGTGAGATGGAGATTCCTGTAATGGAGGAGCTTTCGCTGGAGGCTGCGGCGGTTGGCGTAACTGACGATGAGAACGCCGGAAGGACGGAGCGCGGCGGAGAACTGGTTGAGGAGCTTTTCCGGCTCGGCCACATATTCGATGACACTGGAGCAGACGACGGCGTCGAAGAATGCGGCGGGCAGATCGAGCTGCTCCTGAATGAGCTGAAAGTCCACGGGAAGGCCACCGAGAGGCTGCCGTGCGGCAGCGCCGATCATAGCGGGGGACGGGTCGATTCCGCGGACGCGGAAACCGTTGCGGGCCAGCAAGGCGGAGATCCTGCCGGGGCCGCAGCCGTAATCGAGGATGCTGCCGCCGGCGGGAACGGCCGACCGAGCAGCGGCGAGAAACAATTCCCCGCGCCGATAGCGTCCAGCACGGAGCTGGCGGTCAATACGCGATGCAAATGCGGATGCGGTTTCGTCGTAGATCGTCGGTCTAGCTTCCATGGGTGATCCCGAAGCGGTCTCCTGCTGAAACGTCGTTGCGGCCCTTTGATGGGACCGGAGAGATTCAGGAGAATCCCCGGCATTCAACCGGAGACGCGGCGCCGGGCATGGCCGAATCGACAGGTTGACTCCCGCAATGCGATCAGATGAGCGAGAAAGTGTTTGTGAAAAATGCGATTCGCGGATCGGAACCCCTGACCCAGCCGAACGAATTCGCCCCGACTCCCCGATATGCCGGAGGATCAATGGCACTGAGGATCAGAAGCATATCGATACGGCGAAGGATCGAGAGATGAATCGGCACTCGAAAGCGAGATCGAAAAAACTACCTCATTTTGGCGGATCAGGCTAAAAAAAGTCAATCAGCGCGACGAGAGGGTAGTGTCCTAATTTGAAATCCACAGACTTACGCTCCAATCGCGGTAGCCAACGTGCTACGAATCCACTCGGAGACGGTTTGCTGGCTGGCTTTCGCAGCCGCTTCTACCCGCTTCCGATCCTCCGGGCTGAATCGCACTGGCACGATGCTACCTTTGGCTGCTCCTTTGGGCAGCTTCGGCCTTCCCGGTTTCCGCTTCTTCTTAGTTGCTTTTGACACGGGATTTGTACTCCTGATGGGTTGCGGTCTATACGGCGGTCTGCGGTGAGACCACAGGCGGAATGTGCAGCACAGCGACATACCGTTTCGGATTGGCTGGATCGTCAGTATCGTGTGCCCAGGCATAAATTCGATTAGTTTGCGGATGGCGGCGCGATCGGAAGACTTCGACAACTCCATCCCAAACCACCTGGCCCTGATGCCACTCCGTAGCAGGCACACTCTCGACGTGCGTGGCTCTGGCGTTGTGCAGATTATGAATCACGTCGCGCACTTCATGAATGTGACTCATGCAGCCGCCTCCACCAAATCTCCAACTCTCCAGAATGATGACGCTACGCCAGCAGTCATTGCCAGGGTGCAGCGCAGTGTATTGTGTCGGCGAACGAAGCTGTAATAGGCGAAGTGCAGTCCTATCGCCGCCCCAAAATTCTCCCGCTTCTTGCTGAAGGCGTGAGTGAGCCGGGTGAGCCGCCGCATGTGCAGCCGCGTAATCGTGTCGCGGTGGATGCCCGTCATGCGCTCAATCGAGCGGATGCTGGAACCTCCTACCAGAGTCGCGGTCACCGCGATTTGTTTGTCTTTGTTCGGGACGTTTGCCATAAGAGCTTCACTGCAATTACTGTATTACATATATATCGTGCCTGTAAAGTGTTTTGGTGATACATTTTATCGACCACAAATAGATGACAGGTAAAGACCCAAAACGTAAAGGACAGCCGCCACCTGGAAGGGGGAAGCAACAAACGCCACCGCTCCGGCCATTTCCCAGAGTTGGGAAGACAGTTTGGACGTTAGTGTCCGCGATTGCGACACTCTTGGCATTTTGGGTTTTCTGGCCACGTGTGACGGCATCTCTTTCAGCTCCTCCCTCAGACCCTCAGAACGTGCTGTCAGCCGCATTTGACATCGCCAACCTAGGCAACATACCCCTGCGGGACGTGGATGTTTCTGTGGTCTTTTCGTACCTGAAAATCATCGGAACCAGCGGGAAGCCAAGTATTTATGAAATGTACGACCCCAAAAGACCCACCAAAATGGCGACCGATCTCGGAACAGGCAATGAGGGCCTTGATTTTCAGATTCTAGGCTTTAAGGGCCATCATCTTGGGATTGACCAGAGGATCACATTCAGTCCTGCGACCACCATCCACCTGCCGGTACCCATTAAAGAGGCTGATATGGTTCTGGTTGTCCATTATCGCCCGTGGATTATCCCGATTCGCATGGACGGAAAATTTCGTTTTGTGGCGCGCAAAGACAGCGCAGGAAACGTCTACTGGCGATCCTGGCCCACAAACGAACCTCCGCCGACAGACTAGTTACTGTGACACAGTTATTGACAAAGTAGGGCAAATTAGGACACTACAGACGAGAGCCCGCTTTCCGGTGTGTCCCGCCACGCGGGATTCGCAATGCCGCCGGAACGTCTAAACTACAGAGATGAAAAGGGAGGCGAGGCGTCGATTTTGCGCTTGCTGGCTGGGGATTCTGGTCATGGCGGCGATGCCGGCGCGCCTGGCGCGGGCGCAGAGCGATGCGGCGCGTGACATTTTTGCGCTGACAAATCAGGACCGGCAGGCGCAGGGGCTGCCGGCGCTCCAGTGGAACGAGGCGCTGGCGGGTTCGGCCGAGGCGCATGCGCGGCTGATGGCGCAGGAGCCGACGCTGGAACATCAGTATCCGGGCGAGCCGGGCCTGCTGGCGCGGGCCAACGCGGCTGGCGCACACTTCGATGTGATTGCGGAGAACATCGCTTTGGGGCCGAATCCGGGGGCGATTGAGCGGGCGTGGATGCACTCGACGCCGCACCGTACGAACATTCTGGATCCGCGGATGAACGCGCTGGGGGTCGCGGTGGTGAATCGCGGCGGAACGCTGTATGCGGTGGAGGATTTTGCGCAGGCGTCGCAGGCGCTGAGTGTGGCGCAGGTGGAGCAGAAGGTGCGGGGATTGCTGCGGGCGCAGAATGTCGACGCATCACTGCCGGCGGGACCGGCGGAAGGAGCGTGCCGGATGTGGCGCGGGATGCCGGAGGGGACGAATGCGCGGGCGGTGGTGCGGTTCGAGACGCCGGATCTGAGCCGGCTGCCGGCGCAGGTGGAGCAGCAGATCGAGAATGGACACTTCACGCGGGCCGCGGTGGGAGCGTGCGCGGCTCCGGCGGGCGAGGGGTTTACGACGTATCGGGTGACGCTGCTGCTGTATTAGAGGTCGCTTGCGAAGTTCACGGAGCAATTCGACGTACCAAAGTGAGCCGAAGAGCGTCCCTCAGAGGCTAAAGCCCAACGACTTTTCGGCCATTTACGGCACGGCTGAAGCCGTGCCCCTTCAAAGCGTCGAATTTTTCCGCAGGCGGTGAAGTCGTGGCCTGATACAAAACCAAAGGACAATGACATCGAGGGCGGTTACACCACCGCCCGCAGCCCCTCGATCATGGCTTCCGTCTCCGCCATCCCTGCGCCGGTTTTCGCGGACACTTCCACGATGCGCATCCCCGGCCGCACCGTGAGGATATTGCGCCGCGCGGCCGCGAGATCGAATTCCGCCGCGGTGGCCAGATCCATCTTCGTGATCATCGCCACGTCCGCCGTGTTGAAGATGGTCGGATACTTGAGCGGCTTGTCCTCGCCCTCGGTTGACGACAGCAGCACCACCCGCATCTGCTCGCCGAGGTCGTAGCTCGACGGGCATACCAGGTTCCCCACGTTCTCGATGAACAGATAGTCCAGGTCTTCCAGGGCCCATCCCTCGAGCGCCGCCGCCACCATCTTCGCGTCCAGGTGGCACGCGGTGCCGGTGGTGATCTGCCGCACCCGCGGGCAGGCGCGCCTGAGCCGCGCCGCATCGTTCTCCGTGGCCAGATCGCCCACCAGCGCGGCGATCCGATGCTTCGCGGCCATCCGCGCCATCAGCTTTTCGAGGAAGGTCGTCTTCCCCGACCCCGGGCTCGACACAAAACTCACCACGCACACGCCCGCGCGCTCAAACCGCTCGCGCAGCGCACGCGCCAGCACGTCATTCTCTTTCAGAATGTTCGCGCGCACCTCGATCAGCCGCGGCGTCATATCTCCATCTCCACGGACCGGAGCTCCAACTCCCGTCCGGTCACGATCTCCTGCTCGGGCGTCACGCAGCGCGGGCAGGCAATCGCGAACATCTGCGCCTCGTGTGTTTCCCCGCACTGCGAACAGCGCACCAGCAGTGGCACCTTCTCGATTTCCAGCTCCGTCCGCGTGAACGGCGTTCCCTCGCGCGCGATCTGCCACGCAAAGCGGAGCGCCTCGCAGTCGACGCCCGACATGTCGCCGATCCGCACCAGCACCGAGCGCACCGCACCCCCGTGCTTCAGGGCCTGCTGCTCCATCTGCTCCATCATGCTCAGCGCAATGGAGAGCTCATGCATCAGCAGATCCTCGGCAACTGCTCGCCAAACAGCACATCCACCACGCGCGTTCCGCCCACGCCGGTCTTCATCAGCACCATGCCCGCGTGCTGCTCCACCACTTCGCCGACGATGCAGCTCTCCGCGCCCAGCGGATGCGCCCGCATCGCCTGGAGCACGCGCTCCGCAATCTCCGGCGCAACCACCGCGACGAGTTTTCCCTCGTTGGCGACGTAGAGAGGATCGAGCCCCAGCATTTCGCAGGCGCCGCGCACCGCGTCGCGCACCGGAATCACGCTTTCCCGCAGCAGCATCCCCACGCCCGACCGCGCCGCAATCTCATTCAGCACCGTGGCCACGCCGCCGCGGGTCGGGTCGCGCATCACGCGCAGCCCATCCACCGCTCCGGCTTGCGCGGCCGCGCCGATCATCGCGTCGACCAGGCCGTTCAGCGCCGCGCAGTCGCTCTCCAAGGTGCTCTCGAACTCCAGATTCTCTCTCTGCGACAGGATGGTGATCCCGTGATCCCCGATGAATCCGCTCAGCAGGACCTTGTCACCGGGCTGCGCGCGATCCGCCGAGAGCTGCGTGCCGCGCTCCACGACGCCAATCCCGGTAGTGGTGATGAACACTTTGTCGCCCTTGCCGCGGTTGACAACTTTGGTGTCGCCTGTGACGAACTGCACGCCTGCGTGGGACGCCGCGCGCGCCATCGAATCCACCACGCGTTCCAGTTCCGCCGCCGGCAATCCCTCTTCCAGAATGAACGCCGCGGCCAGGTACAGCGGCCGCGCGCCGCCCACCGCCAGATCGTTCACCGTGCCGTTTACCGCGAGCGTGCCGATATCGCCGCCGGGGAAAAAGATGGGAGTCACCACAAACGAATCCGTCGTGAAGGCCAGCTTTGCGCCGCCAATCTCGAGCAGCGCCTGGTCGTCCATCTTTTCGAGGGTCGCGTTGCGGAAGCGGCTGACGAACACCTTCTCGATCAGCTCCGCCGACAGCTTGCCGCCGCTGCCGTGCCCCATCACGATCTGCGGATGGTCGAAGATCGGCAGCGGACAGGAGCCAAAGGGCCCCAGCGTCGCCTCTTCGCGGTCTTCGACTTTGCTGCTCATCGCGCGCTGCTCCCGATCGAGACTAAATCGGCTTCCTTCAGATGCCGCCCGTAGGCGTAATACGCGGCGCATGCGCCTTCCGCTGAAACCATGGTCGCTCCCAGCGGATGCTGTGGCGTGCACATCGTTCCGAAGGCCGGGCAGTCGTGCGGCTTCCTGATTCCCTGCAAAATCTGCCCCGCAATGCAGATTTCCGGCTCTTTTGTATCCATCGCGCGCACAGAAAAGCGGTGCTCCGCGTCGAACTCCCGAAATTCCTCGCGCAGACGGAACCCACTCTGCGGAATTGTCCCGACTCCGCGCCACTTTCGGTCGCTCACTGTAAAGACTTTCGCGATCAGATCCTGCGCGGGCCGGTTGCCGCCGCGCGCCAGAATGCGCGAGTACTGGTTTTCGACCTCGCCGCGTCCCAGTTCGAGCTGTTCGACGACCATCAGCACGCCTTCCAGAATGTCCAGCGGCTCAAAACCTGTAACAACGATGGGCACATGAAATTTCGCCGCCAGCGGCTCGTACTCGGTGTAGCCCACCACCGCGCACACATGCCCCGGCCCCAGAAATCCCTGCACACGGTTTTCCGGCGACGAGAGAATCGCCTCGATCGCCGGCGGCACCAGCACGTGCGACACCAGCAGCGAGACGTTGTTCAGCCCCATTTCGCGCGCCTGCCACGCCAGCATCGCGTTCGCCGGCGCCGTGGTCTCGAAGCCGATGGCGAAGAATACCACCTGCTTCCCGGGATTCGCCTTCGCAATCTTCAGGCAGTCCAGCGGCGAATACACCACGCGCACGTCGCCGCCCTGCGACTGGATGCTGAACAGGTCCCCATCCGACCCGGGCACCCGCAGCATGTCGCCGAAGGAGCAGAAGATCACGTCCGGCTTGCGCGCAATGGCGTGGGCCTTGTCGATCATCTCCAGCGGTGTGACGCACACCGGGCAGCCCGGCCCGTGCACCAGCTCGATTCCCTTCGGCAGCAGATGATCGATCCCGTTCTTCACGATCGAGTGCGTCTGACCGCCGCAGACTTCCATAATCGTCCACGGCCTGGTCTGCACCCGCCGGATGCGCTCCACCAGCTTTGCCGCAATGTCTCCGTCGCGATATTCGTCGAGGTATTTCATCGCGCGCCTCCCGGCCCCTGGCTCACCTCCGGGATCTCCAGCTCGCCCAGCGCGTCAATCTCCTGGAGCGCCTCGTACGTCCGCCGCGCCTCTTCCTCGTCCACGCGGCTGATGGCGAAGCCGACGTGCACCAGCACGTAATCGCCGACCTGCGTTTCCGGGACGTAATCCAGGCACGCCTCGCGGGTGACACCGCCAAACTGCACGCGCGCCATGCGCATGCCTTCCTGCGCGTGGATCTCCACCACTTTGCCGGGGATCGCCAGACACATAGATCAGCCCCCTCGCTGCATCGGCTGTTGGTTTTTCAGCATGCGGGGATCGGACGCCCTCATCATAGTCCCGGCCCAACACAGCCTGCGTGTGACATCCATCACACGGGTACGCACAGGCCGGCCGGGGACTCGCCACTGATCACTGATTACGGGACCGCATTCCACCCTTTGGCCCGCTCGACCGCGTCGCGCCAGCGCGCGTACTTCCGCTCCATCGCTGCGCGCTCCGCCTTTGCCTCGAACACCGCGTCTTCGCGCATCCGCGCAATCTCGTCCACGCTTCCCCAGAACCCGGTCGCCAGCCCGGCCAGATACGCCGCGCCCAGGGCCGTTGACTCCAGCACGGCGGGCCGCCGCACCGGAATCCCCAACAGATCGGCCTGGAACTGCATCAGCAGGTCGTTGGCCGCCGCGCCACCGTCAACGCGCAGTTCGCGGCACGGAATCCCGGTATCGCGATCCATCGCGCGCAGCACGTCCGCGACCTGGAAGGCGATGCTCTCAATCGCCGCCCGCGCGATGTGCCCGATCTGCGTGTCTCGCCGGATCCCGATCATCATGCCCGCCGCGTACGGATCCCAGTGCGGCGCGCCCAGCCCTGTAAAGGCCGGCACCAGCACTACGCCGCCCGCGTCGGCCACGCCCGCCGCTACCTGCTCCACATCCGGCGCGCATGCGATGAAGCGCATGTTGTCGCGCAGCCACTGGACCACCGCGCCGCCGATAAAGATGCTTCCCTCCAGCGCGTAGCGCGGCTTGCGGGCCGGGCTGCAGGCCAGCGTGGTCACCAGCCGCTGCTCCGAGAGCCGGAAGCCATCCCCGATGTTTTCCAGGAGAAAGCAGCCCGTCCCGTAGGTGCACTTCGCCTCGCCGGGCCGCACACACAGCTGGCCAAACAGCGCCGCCTGCTGATCGCCCGCGATCCCCGCAATCTCCGCGCCCGCCGGCCCCAGCGGCGTCGTTACACGGCCCACACACTCGCTCGACCACGACACCTCGGGCAGCAGCTTCCGCGGAATCCCGAAGATGCGCAGCAGATCGTCGTCCCACCGGTCCTCCACGATGTTGTAGAGCAGCGTCCGCGAGGCGTTCGTCCGGTCGGTGATATGCCGCGTTCCGCCGGTCAGGTTCCACACCAGCCACGTGTCCACGGTGCCGAACGCCAGGCAGCCGCGCTCCGCTTTGTCGCGCGCGCCCTCCACGTTGTCGAGGATCCAGGCAATTTTGGTTGCCGAAAAATAGGGATCGAGGAGCAGACCCGTCTTGCGCCGCACCGTGTCTTCCACGCCCTCCTGGCGCAGACGCTCGCACATCGGCGCGGTGCGCCGGTCCTGCCACACAATCGCGTTGCAGATCGGCTTGCCGGTGCGCCGGTCCCAGACAATGGCCGTCTCGCGCTGGTTCGCGATGCCCAGCCCGGCCACGTCCCACGGATTCGCGCCGGCCTTCCCGAGCGCTTCCACCGCCGCGCTCAGCTGCGAGGTCAGAATCTCGCAGGGGTCGTGCTCCACCCATCCCGCCTGGGGAAATATCTGGGGAAACTCCCGCTGCCCCACCCCCGCCACATGTCCCTGCTGGTCAAACAGGATCGCCCGCGAACTGGTCGTTCCCTGATCCAGCGCCAAAATGTATCGCACGCCCGGAGCCACTCTGCGTTACTCCTTCACCGCCGCAACCGGCAGATCACTATAGCGCGCATCGCGGGGAGCGCGCTACACCGCGCAGTCCGATCTACAATGGCGGTCGAGGAGGGAACGCTATGAGCAGGTTTCCACTCAGGCTGGCGTGGGTGCTGGCGGCAGCGGCGCTGGCGATGGCCGGATGCGCCACCGGCAACCGGGAACTCGAGTCGCTGAGCATCACCCCGGCGACGGCCAACAGCTCGTCGGTGCAGTTTACGGCGACCGGGCACTGGAGCCAGTCGCCCACCACGGTGACGCCGGAGCCTGCAACCTGGGGCGCATGCACGACCGGCGGCGTCCCGACTACGGACGTCACGGTTTCGTCGACGGGGCTGGCGGCCTGCGCCAGCGGAGCCAAGGGGACATACAACGTGTTCGCTTGGGATCCGCAATACGGGGCCACAGGAGCCATGTGCGACTGGGTGACTGCGTGCGGACCGGGATGCGGCCGGGTGTCCGCGACGGTGCAGCTTACCTGCCCGTAGCCGATTGCCGCAGCGCAGCCGCTATCCCAGCAGCTCTTTCACGGTTTCCGGCGCGCTCTTCAGCGCCGCGTCGAGCTGGCTGGCGTCTTTGCCGCCGGCTTCGGCCATGTCCGGACGTCCGCCGCCGGAGCCGCCGACGAGCTTCGCGATTTGGCCCACGACTTTGCCGGCCTGGACTTTGCCGGTGAGGTCTTTGGTGACGCCGACGATGAGCGCGACTTTGCCGTCTTCCTGCGCGCCGCCGAGAACGACGACGCCGGAGCCGAGTTTGTTGCGGAGATTGTCGACGAGGGTTCGCATCTGTCCCCGGTCGAGAGCGTCGACGCGCTGCGCGAGGACCCTGATGCCGGCGACTTCGACAGCCTGATCGGCCGCGCCGGAGACGCGCGAGGCGGCGGACTTCATGCGGGCTTCGTCGAGCTCGCGGCGGAGCTTCTTCAGCTCGTCTTCCTGGGCGGCAAGACGCTGACGGAGGGCTTCAGCGGGACTGATGTCTGTATTCGGCGTGAGCTGCGCGGCGAGCTGCGCGACCTGGTAATCGCGGCGGAACTCGTTCAGCGCGCCGAGGCCGGTGACGGCCTCCACGCGGCGGACGCCGGAGGAGACGGAGCCTTCGCCGAGGAGCTTGACCACGCCGATTTCGCCGGTGGCGCCGGTGTGCGTGCCGCCGCAGAGCTCCGTCGAGAAGTCTCCGATCTTCACCACGCGCACCCGCTCGCCATACTTCTCGCCGAAGAGCGCCATGGCGTGATACTCGTTCACGGCGACGTCGATGGGAACGTCTTCGAGGGTTTCGACGCGAGTGTTGCAGAGGGTCTGGCTGTTGATGATGTTTTCGATGTCCTGGAGCTCTTCTTCGGCGATGGCGGCGAAATGGGAGAAGTCGAAGCGGAGGCGGTTGGGCTCGACGAGCGAGCCAGCCTGCTTGACGTGGGCGCCGAGGACTTCGCGCAGCGCGGCGTGGAGCAGATGCGTAGCCGTGTGGTTGCGGCGCGTGGCGTTGCGGAAGTGCTCGTCGACGACGGTGTCCACGCGATCGCCGAGCTTGAGCGGCTGGCGCAGGATGGCGCGATGGGCGAAGACACCCTGCACGGGCTTCGTGCAGCCGGAGACATCGGCGACGACGGAGTTATGGTCGTCGGAGTAGAGCCAGCCGGTGTCGCCGATCTGTCCGCCGGAGTCGGCGTAAAAGCTGGTGCGGTCGAGGACGATCTCGACAGCATCGCCGGGCGCGGCGGCCGGAACGCCCTGGCCGTCTTTGACGATGGCAAGGACCTCCGCGCCATCGGTGCGGAGCTGGCGGTAGCCCTCGAAGGCAGTCTTCGGGAGCTCGCGGAAGGCGGGACTGGCGGACTTTTGCGAGCCGCCCTTCCAGGAGGCGCGGGCGCGGGCTTGTTCTTCGGCGCGCGCCTGCTCGAAGCCTTCGAGATCGAAGTGGATGCCGGCGTCACGGGCGGCGTCCATCATGAAATCGAGGGGCAGGCCGTAGGTTTCGTAGAGGTGGAAGGCCTCTCGTCCATCCAGAATTGAGACTGTAGCCTTGCGAAGCGAATCCCTAATAATCCACTTAGGGGCTGGCCCGAGCGCCTCGGTGGCTTGGTCGATCGCCTGCCAGATTTCCTCGTCGGAAATCGACGATGTCTCCCGATTATGCACAAGGGCCGACATAGCTGCCGCAACCGGGACGCCCACGGAATCCCTGAGGTTCATCCGACGATAGTAGCTGGGATGGGTTGGGGCAAAAGACTTCGCTATAACTTGATCGAGCTGTCTATCGCCAATCTCCAGCACCCTCGCAAACTGCCGCTCCTCAGCCTCGACCACCTTGGCTATGCGGTCCGCGCTCTCCTTCAGTTCCGGATACGCATCCTGCATTTCGTCGCGGACGGCGTAGACCATCTGGCACATGAAAGGATTTTCCTGGCCGAGGAGGCGTCCGTGACGAATGCCGCGGCGGAGGATTTTGCGCAGGACGTAGCCGCGGCCTTCGTTCGAGGGCAGAACGCCGTCGTTAATCAGAAACGTTGAGGCGCGGGCGTGGTCGGCGATGATGCGGAGGCTGGCGTTGCCGGTGAGGCTTCCCTCAGGGGCTAAAGCCCCTGTTCTCTCCTGGCTTTTTTCCCCGGCCTGAAGGCCGGGGCTTCTACCGTCATTCCGCTGCGCGGAATCGGCAGGGGCTAAAGCCCCTTCTTTATTCGTGCTGGCAGCGGCACGACTGAAGTCGTGCCCTGATACAAAACCGGTGAGCTCGGCGGCTTTTTGTATCAGCGGCGTGAACAGATCGGTTTCAAAGTTGCTGACGACGCCCTCGAGGACGGCGGCGACGCGTTCCAGGCCCATGCCGGTGTCGATGGAGGGCTTCGGCAGCAGGTTCAGCTCGCCCTGGGCATTGCGGTCGAACTGCATGAAGACGAGGTTCCAGATTTCGACGTAGCGCGCATCGTCCTGGCCGAAGGGCTTGTCGACGCCGGGAGTCTCGGCGGCCTCGATGCCCAAGTCGTAGAAGATTTCCGAGCAGGGACCGCAGGGGCCGGTGTCGCCCATCTGCCAGAAGTTGTCCTTCATGCCGTACTCGTGGATGCGCTCCGCCGGCACGTGCTCCAGCCAGAGCTTGTACGCCTCCTCGTCGCGCGGAACCCCGTTCTCGCCCTTGAAAATCGTCACGTAGAGGCGATCTTTCGGGATGCCGTACCACTCCGGCGAAGTGACCAGTTCCCACGCGTAGGCGATCGCGTCCTTTTTGAAGTAATCGCCGAAGCTGAAGTTCCCGAGCATCTCAAAAAAGGTGTGGTGGCGGCGGGTGAAGCCCACGTTTTCAAGATCGTTGTGCTTGCCGCCCGCGCGGACGCACTTCTGCGAGGTGGTCGCGCGCGAGTAGTCGCGCCGCTCGAGGCCGAGAAAGACGTCCTTGAACTGGTTCATCCCCGCGTTGGTGAAGAGCAGCGTGGGATCGTTGGCCGGCACCAGCGACGACGAATGCACCCTGCGGTGCCCCTTCGTCTCGAAAAACTTCAGAAAGGCCTCGCGGATGGCCGCGCCGGTCCACTGGCCTGCATGCGTGCGAGAGGACATATCAGCTTCAGTTTACAGAGGGCGGAGTGCAGCCGGTGGCCCGTGGCCTGTTTCTGAGGTTCATTGAACAACTCGACACTTCGAGGAGCGACAAAGAACAGCCCGCAGGGGCTGAAGCCCAGCCCCGATACAAAACCGAGGAGCAATTCTTTAACGGATTTCAGAGACACCGCGCCGGCAACCGGGGACTGGAACTAACCCGCCGCGCCCACCAGCACCTTGGGCCCGGTTGGCTGCGGCATGCCGCCCCACGGCTCCACGGTCACGGCGAACGCCTTCGCGGCCACGCCCGGGGGCACGCGCCCGGTGAGCGTGATCGCCCGCTCGCCCGCCGAGAACACACCCACGCTCAGCGGCGCACCCGACGCCGGCACCAGCCACAGTTGATAGACCTTCCGCGCCGGAGCCGCCGGCAGTTGTCCGGCGAACGCCACGATCCCCGATTGCGGGCTGTAGAGCACGCCCGCCCGTCCCGCGGGTCCGCCTGGCTGCTGCGCCAGCCCTACCTCGATCGTTCCCGGCGCGCCCAGCAGACGGTCCGTCACGTCCGCCGCCCGGGCCAAGTCGCGCGACTGCGCCTGCGCTACGGAAAGCTGCGTCTCGAGCGCCTGAATCTGCGCCGTATCCTGCGCGTCCCGCATCCAGAACCAACCGGCCAGCGATGCGAACAGCAGCGTGGCCGCGGCCAATGCCGGGGTCAGCCACGAGATCTTCGGCCGCGCCGGAACTGCGGGCACAGCAGCCGGCGCACTCTGCACACGTTCCGCACGCACCCGC
>JBATVK010000079.1:0-20431 GCA_049671725.1 Acidobacteriaceae bacterium | reverse complement strand
GCGCAGCGCCGAACGGCGGGGCGGCGGATGGCTGCACCGAGTGCTGGCGAGGCTGGACCGGGGCGCGGCGGAGCGGATCCACAAAAACGACGAGGCGAAGCTGATTCGCGCGATCGAGGTGTGCCTGAAGGCGCGGCAGCCACTGAGTGAAGCGTGGACAGCGGGACGGGACGCGCTCGAGGGATTTCGCATCCTGCGGATCGGGCTGGATCCGCCACGGGCGGAACTGTACGCGCGGCTGGATGCGCGGGCGCAGGGGATGTTCGCGGCAGGACTGGTGGAGGAGACGCGCGGGCTGACGGCGCGCTATGGTGAGGAGCCGCGGGCATTCGATGCGCTGGGCTACCGGCAGGCGCGGGCGGTGATTCGCGGAGAGCTGAACGAGGCGGAAGCGATCGAGGAGACGGCTCAGGGACATCGCAACTACGCGAAACGGCAGATGACGTGGTTCCGGCGCGAGCCTGAGGTGCACTGGCTGCGGGGATTCGGGGACGACGCGGCCGTGGCGGAGCGGGCGGTGGCGCTGATTGAGAGCAATTTGTGAGCGCCACGGTTACAAATCGGCCAGACATCGGCGCAAGCGAAGAGACGGGGCACGGCGAAGGCGTGCGGGCGAAGTCGCGGACAAGCGGATGGCTGCTGGTGCTGACCGCGGCGGTGTTCTTGGGGGATGGGTTCCATCCCTTTGCGGGCGACGCGGGGATTTACGCGGCCGGAGTGCGGCATGCGCTGGATCCATCGCTGTATGCGGTGAATGCGGCGTTTGTGACGGCGTTCAGCGGGTTCTCGATTTTTGCCTGGGCCATGGCGGAAGTGGTTCGGGTGACGCACCTGCCGCTCGCATGGGCCCTCCTGACGGCGCATGTGCTATCGATCTTTCTCTTTCTGGCGGCGAGCCGGGCGCTAGCGACGCGGCTGTTCGATGAGGACCTGGCGCGGTGGTGCGCGGTGGCGCTGGCGGCCGCATGCTTTACGTTGCCGGTGGCGGGGACGGCACTGCCCCTTATGGATCCGTATGTGACGGCAAGGTCGTTTTCGACGCCGCTGTGCCTGCTGGCGGTGGCTGCGTGCCTGGACGGCGCGTGGGTGCGTACGGCGGTGTGGCTGGCGCTGGCGGCGGTGGTGCATCCGCTGATGGCGGGGTACGCGATTGCTTTTGTGACCCTCTGTGCGGCGGTGCGAGCGCGACAGTTGCGGCTGGCGCTGGGATTGTGCACGACGGGGATTGCAGCATGCGGCGCGGCGTTTGTGTGGGCGCATGGGATGCCGGTTTCGCCAGCGTATCGGGAGGCGGTGGATCTGGCGCCGCGGTCGTTTTTGTTTTTATCGCGATGGCGATGGTATGAGGCGCTGGGGCTGGCGATGCCGCTGCTGCTGTTTGGGATTGCGGCGTGGAGGCTGGGCATTGCGAGCCGGCGGGGCGCGGTATGCCTGACGTGCGTGCTGCTGGGGGGCAGCAGCGTGGTGGTGGCCGCGTGTTTCGTGCCGGCGACGGGGCCGTATCTGCTGGCGCCGCTGCAGGTGCTGCGCAGCTTTCATCTGATCTACGCGCTGGGAGTGATTCTGTGCGGAGGCGTGCCGGCCCTGATGCAGCGATCGCGATGGGCCGGGATTGCGGTGGTTGGGCTGGTGTTTGCAGGGATGTCCGCGGAGCAGATGGCTGCGTGGCCGGGATGCAGGCACGTGGAATGGCCCGGCGCAATGCCAGCGAACGAGTACAAGCAAGCGTTCCTGTGGATTCGTGAGAACACGCCGCGGGATGCGGTGTTCGCATTCGATCCGCGGCTGGATTATCGCCCGGCCGAGGATGAGCAGGGGTTTCGCGCGATCGCGGAGCGGGATCAACTGGCGGACGATAAGGACGCCGGCGTGGTGGCGGAGGTTCCGGGACTGGCGGAGCGCTGGGCTGAGCAGCGAAACGCGGAGCTGCGGGTGGACGAGATGACAGATGCCGAGCGTATCACGACTCTCGCGCCTTTGGGGGCATCGTGGGTGCTGTTGCCGCCGGATGCAGCAACGAGTTTTGCGTGTCCGTATAGGAACGGCGTGGTGATGGTGTGCCGCATGACGCGGTAGCGGCGCGAGGGAACTCCCTGGGCCGGATAGGGTACGGAAATCCGGTTGTCAGGGCGTGGGAGAGTTAGAATCTCGGGTATCTCGCGGACAAACGTGGCGCGGCGCGAAGATAGGAGGAATTAAGATCATGTTACCGGGATCAGCCAGCGGAGTTATGCTAACAAGGGCTTCCAGGGGCAAAAGCTGAGAAACGGTGCGCTTGATTTGTGGGCCTGGTGTCGCGCATCGTGCGCAGGAGGGCGCTGGGATGATCGTAGAAATGCGCACTTACAAGACGAAGCCGGGTCGGCGCGCTGAGTTCCTGGAGATATTCAGCAGCAAGTCGGTGCCGGCGCACGAAGAAATCGGAATGAAGATCCTGGGGCCATTTCTTTCGGTGGAAGATCCGGATGCGTTCTTTTTCATGCGCGGGTTTCCCGACCTGAATTCGCGGGAGACGATGAAGGCGACGTTTTATGAAGGCGAGTTGTGGCGGAAAGAGCTGGAAGGGGCGCTGATGCCGATGCTGGACCGGTTCGATGTGGCGCTGGTGGACGATCCGGAAGGAAAGATTCGCTGGGCGTAGAGCAAGGCCGCGTGGCGCCGCGATGGATCGGCGGCGCTTCAGTGGCGGAAGTGACGCATTCCGGTAAAGACCATGGCGAGGCCGAGGCGGTCGGCGGCGGCGATGACGTCAGTGTCGCGGACGGAGCCGCCGGGCTGGATGACGGCGGTGGCGCCGGCCTCGGCGACGACCTCAAGACCATCGGGAAAAGGGAAGAAGGCATCGGAAGCGGCGACGCATCCGGCGAGGGGAAGCACGGCTTTCATGGCGCCGAAGCGGGCCGCATCGACGCGCGACATCTGGCCGGCGCCGACGCCGAGGGTCTGGCTGTCGCGGGCATAGACGATGGCGTTGGACTTGACGTGCTTGCAGATTTTCCAGGCAAAGAGGAGCGAGGTGAGCTCGTCGGGAGTGGGCCGGCGCTGCGTGACGGTTTTGACGTCAGCGGCCGAAACGCGTCCGAGGTCGGCATCCTGGAGCAGCAAGCCGCCGGAAACCTGCTTCAGCACGCGCTTGTCGGCAGCGGGGCGCACGACCACGAGGCGGAGATTCTTTTTTGCGGCGAAGCGCTCGCGCGCTTGGGAAGTGAAGCCGGGAGCGGCGATGGCTTCGACAAAGAGCGCGGCCATTTCTTCGGCGGCGTTGCCGTCGACTTCGCGATTGACGCCGATGACCGATCCGAAGGCGGAGACGGGATCGGCGACCAGGGCTTTGCGGTAGGCGTCGAGGACATCGGAGCCGGTGGCCGCGCCGCAGGGATTGGTGTGCTTGATGATGGCGACCATGGGCTGGTCGAATTCCTGACAGAGGGCCCAGCAGGCGTCGAGGTCGACGAGGTTGTTGTAGCTGAGCTCCTTGCCCTGGAGTTGCTCGGCGGCGGCGACGCCGGAGCCGGAGCCGTCGACGTAAAGCGCAGCGCGCTGGTGGGGATTTTCGCCGTAGCGGAGAGACTGCGCGAGCGGGTAGACGAGGCGCAGGGCGGGGGGGAAGTCGTCGCTGAAGTGCGCGGAGGTGTGAACGCCGGCCTGGGGAGCGGGCAGTCGTTCGAGGGTATTGGCGATGGCGGTGTCGTAGGCGGCGGTGGCGGCGAAGGCGCGCTGGGCGAGGCGCCAGCGGGTTTCGAGCGAGAGAGCGCCGTGATGGGCGGCGAGTTCCTCGGCGAGGGAGGGGTAGTCGGCGGGCGAGGTGACGATGGCGACATCTTCGAAGTTCTTGGCGGCGGAGCGGACCATGGAGGGACCGCCAATGTCGATGTTCTCGACGATTTCAGCGAAGCCGACGCCGGGTTTGGCAGCGGTTTTCTCGAAGGCGTAGAGGTTGACGACGACCATATCGATGGGCTCGATGCCGTGGGCGGCGGCCTGGTCGCGATGACGGGGATCTGCGCGGCGGAAGAGGATGCCGCCATGGACTTTGGGATGAAGGGTCTTGACGCGGCCGTCGAGCATCTCAGGGAAGCCGGTGAGCTCGGCGACATCGCGGACGGCGAGGCCGGCGTCGCGGAGGGCCTTGGCGGTGCCTCCGGTGGAGACGAGCTCGACGCCGTGAGAGGCGAGCTGCTGCGCGAAGGAGACGAGGCCTGTTTTATCCGTCACGCTCAGCAGCGCGCGGGCGATACGTTTTTCACCGCTCAAAGATTTTCTCCGCAGGAATGGGAATGGGATGAGAGTGCCGACATAAAAAATTGTAAACAACTGCGGGCGGCGGCGCGCATTTGTCAGGGCGCGGAGAGGACGGTAGGGTAGGACTATGGACGGAGATCGGAGCACGGGGCGGCGTCCAGCGGCGCAACCGGAGATTCTGCTGCCGGGGGCGATTCCGGAGCCGCAGCCGCGGGGGTGGTATCCGCCGCCGGAATACGCGCCACCGCCTCCGCGGCCACGGCGACGGCACTGGGCTTCGGCGCCGGCGACGTATTTTCTGGTGGGCGTGAACGTGGCGGTGTTCCTGTTCACGCTGTATCAGAGCCACTCGCTCATCGGACCGACGTTCAACGACTCGATTACGCAGGGGCTGCTGTGCAACGGCGGGGCGGTGCTCCAGTGGGGACAGTGGTGGCGGGTGGTGACGTCCATCTTTGTGCACTTCGGGTGGATTCACATCGGGACCAATATGTGGTGCCTGTGGAATCTGGGACTGCTGGGCGAGCCGCTGCTGGGCGAGTTCGGGATGATCGCGGCGTATCTGCTGACGGGAATCGCGGGGAACCTGCTGAGCGTGGCGGTGCATCCGGGGCTGCCGGACCAGGGAGGGGTACTGAGCGCGGGCGCGTCGGGAGCGGTGTTCGGAATTGCCGGGGTGCTGCTGATGCTGCTGCGGTCGCCGCTGCTGCCGATACCGGAGTTCGAGCGAAAGAAGCTGCGGCGCAGCGTGTGGTACTTCGCGCTGCTGAATTTCGTGGTGGACTTCGGATTACTGGTGGCGCATACGCGGCTGCAGGTGGACAACATGGCGCATCTGGGCGGATTCCTGAGCGGGATTGCGCTGGGGATACCCCTGGTGCCGCGGATCGGGGCGGCGCGGACGACCTTCGTGCGGAGGCGCGCGATGGCGGTGGGGACGATGACCTTCCTGCTGCTGCTGTTCGCGTGGGGGATGCGGGCTGCGTATGGGGTGGGACCGGGATAAAACGCGAGCGGCGTTCCCGGAGCGACCTGGGGAACGCCGTGGGTTATGCGGAAGAGGCAGGGGATGTGCGCTGTGTTCTTATCTCAGCGGACAGCGGTGGTGGCGAACTTCTTGACCATGGCAAGCAGCAGCTTGCGGTCGCTGTCGTTGAGGTTGGTGGAGTAGCGACGGATCTGCGTGAGGAAGCGGAGCTCGTCGTCGGAGAGCTTCTGAGACTGAAGCTGACGTCCCAGATTATCCTCAGCGAACAACTGGGCAAGAGGGAGTTCAAGGGCGCCGGCGATTTTGGCAAGGGTGTCGAGAGACGGGACAGTGTGCCCGTTTTCCACGCGTGACAGGTAGCAACGCAGAAGGCCGGTGCGTTTCTCGATATCGCCCTGGGAGAGGCCTTTCTGCAAACGGTAACCTCGAATCGTAGTTCCAATTTTCATAGCGATGGCTAAGACCGCTCTTTCTCCTGACAACAGCAAGGCAGGATTTTTTTGAATATTGGCTGCATAGTTAACACGTTCCGAAGAGAGTGTGCAAGAACTATTTTCGTGAAGCTTGTAGCCGCTCCAGGCGCGAGGAACAAGGTCCATGCAGCGGTAATCATAACTGATCAGTTAATAAGTGACCGTCAAAATCCTCCGAATTCAGGCACCAGAGAGGATTCCTGTATGCGGGCACGGAGCGGCGCGGCCAGGCAGTGGTGACCTAAGTAATCTCTCCGGTACACGAGGGGAGGAACGAGCCGGCTGGGGTTTCGGCGCCGGTGGTCCCCGGATACGGACAGGCGAGATTTTCGTGCACGGCAGTATATCGATTTAGTAGAATCGGCGCTTACCGGGGCAGGACCGCGGCCGGGCGTGCGTGGTCCATTGCGCCGTGTAAAGTGATAGAGATGCTGGACGGTCTGAGAGAGCGGGTGCTGGAGGCGAATCTGGAGATTGTCCGCCGCGGGCTGGTGCTGTATACGTTCGGAAACGCGAGCGGGATCGACAGGGAGCGCGGGCTGGTGGCGATTAAGCCGAGCGGGGTGCCGTACGAAACGATGACGGCAGCGGACATTGTGGTATCGGATCTCGACGGGAAGATTGTGGGCGGGACGCTGAAAGCGTCTTCTGACCTGGCCACGCACCTGGAGTTGTACCGCGCGTTTCCGGGGATCGGCGGAGTGGTGCATACGCATTCGGAATACGCGACGGCATGGGCGCAGGCGGGGCGGGAGATTCCGGCGTACGGGACGACGCACGCGGACTATT
Source organism: Acidobacteriaceae bacterium (assembly GCA_049671725.1). Taxonomy (GTDB): domain Bacteria; phylum Acidobacteriota; class Terriglobia; order Terriglobales; family Acidobacteriaceae; genus Palsa-343. The sequence goes on along the minus strand of JBATVK010000079.1, from coordinate 13,939 downwards.
TTTACGGACCGGTGCCGGTGACCGAGGAACTGAGCGCGGAAGAGATCGGCGGCGACTACGTGCTGAACACAGGGAAGGCGATCGTACGGCGATTCCGGGGAGTCGATCCGGAAGCGGTGCCGGGCGTGCTGGTGGCGGGGCACGCGCCGTTCGCGTGGGGGAAAGATCCGATGCAGGCCGCGTATCATGCAGTAGTGCTGGAGGCGGTGGCGCGGATGGGGTACTACACGGCGACGCTGAACCCGGAGTGCGGCGGGGTATCGCAGGCTTTGCTGGACCGGCACTATTTCCGAAAACATGGAGCAAAGGCCACGTACGGGCAGGGCGGGTAAGGAAGAGTTCCCGCTGCGGCTGGTGTGTGAAATCACAGCGAGGGTCGACGAAGGATGGGTTCGGTAATCGTTTCCACGGAAGGGCTCGCCGCGATTCTGGCGACACCGATGCAGAAGTCGCTGGTGCGCCTGAGCGGGGTGGATATCGCGGTGATCGCGATCTACTTCGCGATCGTGATCTACATCGGCATCTATCTGAAGAAGGCGTCGAACACCAGCGAAGAGTTTTTCATGGCGGGGCGGGAGATGACGGCGTGGATCGCCGGGCTCAGCTTCGTCTCGGCGAATCTGGGATCGCTGGAGCTGATGGGGTGGGCGGGGTCGGCGTATCAGTACGGAATCCTGGCGACGCACTGGTACTGGATCGGGGCGATTCCGGCGATGCTGTTTCTGGGCATCGTGATGATGCCGTTCTATTACATCTCACGGACGCACTCGGTGCCGGGGTATCTGCACCTGCGCTACGGGGACGGGGCGCGCGGGCTGTCGGCGATCTGCTTCGCGGTGATGACGGTGCTGATGAGCGGCATCAACATGTACGCGATGGCCGTGGTGATGAAGGTGGTGCTGGGGTGGGACCTGAACTTCTCGATCTGGGTCTCATCCATCACGGTGGCGGTTTATGTGGCGCTGGGCGGGCTGCGCTCGGCGATCTTCAATGAAGTGCTGCAGTTCCTGCTGATCTGGCTGGGAGCGCTGCTGATTCCGATTCTGGGATTGGTGGAGTGCGGCGGGTGGACCAACCTGAAGCACCAGATTGCGGCGCGGCTGGGGACGACGGATTACACGCATCTGTGGTCGACGACGGCGCACTTCCACGACAATCCCATGGGGATTCAGTGGACGGGAATCGTGTTCGGGCTGGGGATCGTGATCAGCTTCGGATACTGGACGACGGATTTTCTGGTGGTGCAGCGGGTGCTGTCGGCGCACAGCCTGCGGGCGGCGCGGATGTCACCGATTATCGGGGCGGGGTTCAAGATGATGGTGCCGTTCATCGTGATCCTGCCGGGGCTGCTGGCGCTGAGCGTGCTGCCCTACCATCTGGTTCCGGCGAATGTGGCGGCGGTGACCGGGCAGCCGAGCTATAACGAGGTGCTGCCGCTGATGCTGGTGCGCTACTGCGGGCCGGGGCTGCTGGGACTGGGCGTGACGGCGCTGATTGCGGGATTCATGTCGGGGATGGCGGGGAATGTGAGCGCCTTTGCGACGGTGTGGACGTACGACATCTACGGCGCGTTCATGAACAAGAAGGCCAGCGACAGCCATTACGTGTCGATGGGGCGGTGGTGCACGTTTATCGGAGTGCTGATCTCGGTGGGCACGGCCTACATCGTGCAGCACGCGGCCAGCATTATGGACTACGTGCAGGCACTGTTCAGCTTCTTCATCGCGCCGCTGTTCGGGACGGTGATTCTGGGCATGATGTGGAAGCGGGCGACCAAGGCGGGCGGCTTCTGGGGACTGCTGTCAGGAACGTGCACGGCTATCGGGCTGTGGTTGTGGGTCTACCTCAATCCGAGCGCGCTGCGGTATGTGGCATTGTCGCCGGACGCAAAGGCGATGGCGGCGGACATGTATCGAGCGCTGTGGTCGTGGCTGGTGTGCGTGATTGTGACGGTGGTGGTCAGCCTGCTGACGCAGCCGCGGCCGGAGGCGGAACTGGAAGGGCTGGTTTACGGAGCGACGAAGCTTCCGGAAGAGCACGACGATCACTGGTATCAGAAGCCGATCGTGTGGGCGAGCGCGATTGGGGTGGTATTTGTGGCGCTCAACATCATCTTCTGGTAAAGGCGGAGAGACGAAATGCGCGAACCTCTTACGATCTGGTTTTTTTCGGGAATCCTGCTGCTGGCGTACGGGGTGCTGATTGCGGCGACGGGGCTGTGGGAACTGGCGCATCCGCCGGCGCACCAGCCGGTGCTGTGGCAACTGCACGCGCCGATCTGGTGGGGCGCGATGATGACGGCAGCGGGACTGGCTTATACGATACGGTTTCGTCCGCGGTGACGGGGCTGCGAACGGGCAACTTTTTGCAAATCTGAGGACGGTGCTATGAAGAAGCAGCTTACTTTCGGAGTTATAGTCGGGAACCGCGGATTTTTCCCGGATCATCTGGCGAAAGAAGGGCGGGAAGAGATGCTGGGGGTGCTGGAGAAGGCCGGCATCCGGGCCATAACACTGACGCCGGAGCAATCGAAGTTCGGGTCGGTGGAAACGCACGACGACGCGATCCACTGCGGGGATCTGTTCCGCGCGCATCGGGACGAGATCGACGGGATCATCGTGACGCTGCCGAACTTCGGGGACGAGCGGGGAATCGCGGATTCGATCCGGTACTCGAAGCTGGACGTGCCGGTGCTGGTGCAGGCGACGCCGGACCGGCGCAACGACATGAAGATCAGCGACCGGCGGGACAGCTTCTGCGGGAAGATGTCGGCGTGCAACAACCTGATGCAGTACGGGATTCCTTACTCGATTACGGCGAAGCACACGGTGCAGCCGAGCACGGCGGAATTTGCGAAGGACCTGGACTGGTTCACGAAGGTGTGCCGGGTGACGAACGGGCTGAGGAAGCTGCGGATTGGGGCGATTGGGGCGCGGCCGCAGGCATTCAACACGGTGCGCTACAGCGAGAAGCTGCTGGAGCGGTACGGGATCTCGGTGGTGACGCTGGATCTGTCGGACATCTTTGGCGCGATTGCGCGGATGAAGGACGAGGAAAGCGATGTGCAGGCGAAGCTGAAGGCGATCCAGGCGTACGTGTCGACGAATCAGATTCCGGCGGCGGCGCTGATGAAGATGGCGAAGCTGGGGGTGGCCATCGAGCGGTTCATGAAGGATACGCACTGCACGGTGAGCGCAGTGCAGTGCTGGACGTCGCTCGAAGAGAACTTCGGCGTGGTGCCGTGCACGGTGATGAGCATGATGAGCGAGAGCCTGCTGCCGGCGGCGTGCGAGACGGACGTGATGGGCACGGTGAGCATGCACGCGCTGGCGCTGGCCAGCCAGACGCCGTCGGCATTGCTGGACTGGAACAACAACTACGGCGACGACGAGAACAAGTGCGTGTGCTTCCACTGCTCCAACCTGCCCAAGCACTTCTTTGCCGACGTGGTGATGGACTTCCAGGCGATTATTGCGGGGACGGTGGGCAAGGAGAATACCTTCGGGACGTGCGTGGGACGCGTCAAACCGGGCGCGATGAGCTACGTGCGCTTCTCGACCGACGATTATCGCGGGAAGATCCGGGGGTACGTGGGCGAAGGCGAATTCACGAACGATCCGCTGGAGACGTTTGGGGGCGCGGGAGTGGCGAAGATTCCGGAACTGCAGAAACTGCTGCACCGGATCTGCGAGGAAGGCTTCGAGCACCACGTGGCGGCGAACTTCTCCAATGTGGCCAGCCCGGTGCATGAGGCGGCGACGCGGTATCTGGGATGGGAGATGCACTGGCACGGGAGGAGCAGCTAAGAAGCGGCTCGCGGTTTCAACAAAACGGTAGCCAGAAAGGGGGTGGCGGCAGCTGCTCCCTTTTGATTTTTGGCGGCGACTACGCAGCCGGTGAGTATGGAGTGACCGGTTCCAGTACGCCAATCGGGAGTCCTCCTGCTTCCGATTGTCAACTTTCCTTGACACAGTCTGGCGAATTGTGTCATGCTTACTTGTCATTCAGTCAAGGAAGCCAACCATGTGCCTGTCCATCCGAAATGCCGCCGACCGTCGGTTTCGCCGCCAGTGCCAGATTGCTACCGGTATCAGCCTCATCCTCTACATGGCCTTCTCTCAGGCTTCGATCCGGACCCACAATGGCCCCGCTGGTCTGACGATGGCCGGAATAGCAGGAGCCTCATTCTTCGCCGAACTCGTCAGCGTTGGGCTGCTCGTGACCCGGCTTCGCGACGAATTCCAGCGCGTTCTGCTGACACGATCCTTTGTCTGGGCCACGCTCATCACCATGGCCCTGACGACCATCTGGGGGTTCGTGGAGCTGCACGCACCGCGCACGGTGCCGCACCTGAACGTTATCTGGATTCCAATGATCCTGCTGGTTGTCACCGCAGGCGCGAAGCTGTTTATCTTCCGTCAGTACAGGCCGGAGAATGAATAACCGGCTGCGTGTTCTCCGGGCCGAGCGCAAATGGTCCCAGGCTGATCTGGCGCAGCGTCTGGAGGTTTCGCGTCAGTCGGTCAATGCCATCGAGACAGGGAAGTACGATCCCTCGCTGCGACTCGCTTTCAAGCTCGCAAAGCTCTTCGAGCTGCCGCTCGAACAAATCTTTTCAGACCACTAAGCGGGGAGATGGCGCAGCATTTTGCGGGCGCGGCGAAACCAGGGGCGTTCGCGGCGGCGGAGATAGCCGGGCATGGCGGGAGCTTTCTCGAGGACTTTGCGTGCCCATTCGCGGGCTTCGGCAGCGCGTCCTTCAGAGGCGAGCAGATCCGCGAAGTTCAGATAGGTCTCTGAGAGTGTGGAAAGCTTCGTGGACTCGCGGAAGAGGGCTTCGGCTTTGTCTTTCTGGCCGGTGAGCGCGTAGGCGTGGGCGAGCAGGCCGGCGGCGCGATGGAAATCGTAGGTGGGATCCTCAGCGACGGCGCGCTCGAGATCGGGGATGGCGGCCCGCGGGTCGCCGAGGAGAATGGCGCAGACGCCGCGGCGGTAGAAGGGGTCGATGGTGGTGGAGCCGGCGGCGATGGCCTGATCGAAGGCGGCGCGCGCCTGGCGGAGACGGCCTTCGTCCATGTAGAGGTCGCCGAGCTCCTCGATGTTGCCGACGGCGCGATTGACCTGGACGAGGGATTCGAGCTCGCGGATGCGCTTGCGGCGGGAGAAGCCGCGAACGGACTGGCCACCGAGGTCGCGCGTGTCGGGGAGGGCCTCGAGGACGAGGTAGATGATGGCGCCGAGGGGTCCGAGGAAGATGATGACGAAGAGCCACCAGAAATTGGGGCGGCGGCGGAAGAAGTGGACGAGGGCGAGGATCTCAAGGAGCAGTCCCCACCACGTGAAGATGAAGTTGAAGAGAAATCCCATCGTGATCGCTAGCTCGTGGTTGGGGAATTGGGTGGATTGAGGTTGATTGCGCCGGTGAGGTCGGCGACGCGGGCGACGTGGTGGCGGGCACACCAGGATTCAAGGCCAGCGGCGATGCGCTCAGTGGCGCGAGGATCGGCGTAGCTGGCGGTGCCAACCTGGACGGCGGTAGCTCCGGCAAGGAGAAACTCGACGGCGTCCTCGGGCGTGGCGATGCCGCCGAGGCCGACGATGGGGATTTTGACGGCGCGCGCGGCTTCCCAAACCATCCGTACGGCGATGGGCTTGATGGCTGGGCCGGAGAGACCGCCGGTGACGTTGGAGAGACGGGGGCGGCGGGCTTCGATATCAATGGAGAGAGCGAGAAAAGTGTTGACGAGGGAGATGGCGTCAGCGCCGGCGTCCTCGGCGGCGCGAGCCATGGCCGCGATGGAGGTGACGTTGGGCGAGAGCTTGACGATGAGGGGACGCGCGGAGGCTTGCTTTGCCTGGGAGACGAGGTCGGCAAGCATGGCGGTGTCCGACCCGAAGGCAATGCCGCCATGGCGGGTGTTGGGGCAGGATGCGTTCAGCTCGTAGGCGGCGATGCCTTCGGCCTGATTGAGGCGCTGAATGACGGCGACATAGTCATCGATTTCGTAGCCGAAGACATTGACGATAACGGCGCAGGTGGGATAGCGGCGGAGGGTGGGGAGTTTTTCGGCGAGGAAGCGTTCGACGCCGATGTTCTGGAGGCCGATGGCGTTGATCATGCCGGCGGCGGTCTCAATGAGGCGGGGGGCCTGGTTGCCGGCCATGGGGTCACGGGAAATGCCTTTGGTGACGAGTCCGCCGATGTGACGGAAGGAGACGATGTCTTCAAATTCGACACCGTAGCCGAAGGTGCCGCTGGCGGCGATGACGGGGTTGACGAGTTCAATGCCGCAGAGCTGGACGCGGAGGTCGGGCTTCACGGCCGGCTCCGCAGGAGCCGGCCGCGAACAGCGATCAGCGAGCAGCGATCAGAAAAACGGCGAACAGCGATCAGCGAACAGCGATCAGGTCCCTCGACTCGGCGCTGCGCGCTTCGCTCGGGATGACATAGCACGTTCACGTTCATGGGTGGGTGGCTCCGGCGGGGGAGGGAGTGGGCGTCGCTGGCTTCTTTGCGGGAGGGGCGGGGCGCATGGGCTCGGTGTGGTGCGGGGCTTCGCGGTGGGGACGGGGCGTTTCCAGGCGCGGGTAGGTGACGTCGGCGGAGGGTTTGAGAGCTTCGGTGAGGACCTGGCCGACCGAGGCGGAGGGCTGGTTGATGCCGAGGAGCGCGGCAAAGGTGGAAGCGATGTCGATGGGCTGGACGCGATTGAGGTAGACACCGGGTGCGAAGGGCGCTCCCCAAAAGCCGAGGGGAACGTGGCGATCGTACGAGTACGGCGTGAAGTGGGTGGTGCCGTGAGCTGTCGCCATCTGGTACGCGGTGGGGATGACCATGACGTACCAGCCGCCATTGGGCGAGTAGCTGTTGGCGATGAGCTGTCCCCAGGGGGTGGGCGGGAGCGCGCCGGCCGCGAGCTGCATGCGCGTGTAGCTGCGGAAGAGCGCGGGGCGCGGGGGCAGGCGGGTGTCAGAGGGCTGAATGGAGGCGGGTCCGGATGAGGCGACCGGCGAGTCGGAAGGCGGGGGTTCGGGCTGCGCGGGCAGGAGCGAAGCGAAGGCGGGCGGGAGGGCCTGCTGGACCGCCTGTTCGGCTTCCTGCTCGTCGATGCCATCCTTCATGAACTGCGACTCGCTGAGCGAGATGTAGGGCAGCGACTGGTGGGCGAGGACGTATTCGATTTTCTCGCCCGGGGAAAACTTCATGTTCATGGCGTAGTTGAGCGCGGCAACGAGTTTGGGCAGGTCGATGGTGGCCGCGTTGAGGCCGTAGCCGGCAGCGGTGGCGGGAATAGGAGCGATGCCATGGTCGGCAGTGAGGGCGATCCAGACATTGCCGAGGCCGCCGGGGATGTTCTGGTCGAGCCAGGAGAAGAATGCGTCAAGCTCGGCGTCGAGCATGTCGACCATCTGCTGCAGCTCGGGCGAATCGGGTCCGACGGCGTGGCCGAGGATGTCGGTGGCGGAGAGAGAGATGGTGAGGAGGTCGGTGACGTTGCGCTGGCCAAGCTGTTCGCCCTGGATAAGGGCTTCGGCGAAGTGGAGCTCGTAATCATTGGCGGCCGGCGTCTGGCCGACCTGATTGTAGAAATTTGTGATGTTGTTGATGCCGGACTCCTGCTCGGCCTGGGCGGCGGCTCCGCTGGAGTTGAAGGCGGCGGCCCAGGCGGGAAGCTGCGGCATATAGAAGCTGGAGGTGACCCAGTCGCCGGAGGCGGGATCGATCCAGAACGCGCCGTTGGCCGCCGCGCCGGCAGAGAGGATGGCGGCGCGGTCCTTGAGGGAGATGCCGAAGACTTTGGACTGGCCCTGGGTGGCGAGACGGAGTTCGTCGCCGATGGTGGAGGCGAGGAGATTGCGGGGCGAGGCGCCGGTGACGTATTTGACGTTGGCGGGAATGCTGGAGGCGGGCAGGCCGATGAGCTTATAGCGCTCGTCTTCCACGGAGGTGACGGGGCGGAGCTGATTGCGGGCGAGATCCCACCAGGAGTTGCTGGCGATGCCGTTGCCGTTGGAGTAGGCGCCGGTGCCGATGGCGGCGTGGCCGGGCGCAGTTTCAGTATTGGCGTAGTCGTAGTAGCAATTGGGGAAGTATGCGCCGCGATCGAGGAAGAGATTGAATCCGTCGGGATTTTTGAAGTCGGCGCGCCAGCGGTCGAGGTAGTCGCCGCGGAACTGGTCGATGACGAGGATGATGGCGAGTTTGGGGTGTCCGTTATAAGCGCTGGGGGGTGGGGCGGCTTCGACGATGGCGCGGGGATGGCGGAGTTCGCGGCGGGGATGGGCGGCGGCCTGGGGAGGCGGATCGGATTGTGCGGAGGTCAGCGGCGCGGACTGTGCGGATATGAGCGGGGCAACGAGCAGAACCGCGAGGACCAGGCGAAGGCGAAGGAAACGCATGGCAATTCCAGTATCGCAGGATGGAGAGCGAAGAGTCTAAACGGGTTGAGAGGCGGGCTGCGCTGATAGTCTGGAAGGGTATGCACGATCTGGGATTTGTACGGGCGAATCTGGAGCTGGTGGAGAAGAAGCTGCGGGAGCGGGGGATGGATCCGGCCGCGGTGCTGGGGGATTTTCGGGCGCTGGACGAGGGGCGGCGGCAGCGGATCACGCGATTGGAAGGCCTGCAAAGCCAGCGCAACGAATTGTCGGAGAAGGTTGGAGCGCTGAAGCGAGCGAAAGAAGACGCGTCTTCTCTAATGGAGGAAGTGCGCGGACTGAAAGAGGCGATCGAGGCGGAGCAGCAGGCGGCTGACGCGATCGATGAACAGCTGCGGGCGATTCTGACGCGGATTCCGAATTTCTGCCGCGACGAAGTGCCGGTGGGCGGCGATGAGCGCAGCAATGTGGAGGCGAAGCGCTGGGGGAAGGTGCGGGAATTTGAATTCCAGCCGAAGCCGCACTGGGAACTGGGCGAGCAACTGGGGATTCTCGATCTGGAACGGGCGGCGAAGATCTCCGGCGCGCGGTTTGCGGTGTACTGGGGCGACGGAGCGAAGCTGGAGCGGGCGCTGATCAGCTTCATGCTGGACATCCATACGAAAGAGCACGGGTATACGGAGGTGTTGCCGCCGTTCATGGTGAACAGCAAGTCGATGTTCGGGACGGGGCAGCTACCGAAGTTCGCGGAGGATTTGTTCCGGTGTGTGGACGCGGAGGGATTTGAGCCGGGCCAGTACCGGGATAACGATCACTGGCTGATTCCGACGGCGGAAGTGCCGGTGACGAATCTGTATCGCGACGAGACGCTGGATGAAACGCGTCTGCCTATCTTGCTGACGGCGTACACGCCGTGCTTCCGGTCGGAGGCGGGATCGTATGGGAAGGACGTCCGGGGGATTATCCGGCAGCATCAGTTCCAGAAGGTGGAGCTGGTCAAGTTCACGCGGCCGGAGGAGAGCGACGCGGAGCACGAGAAGCTGACGCGGAACGCGGAGACGATTCTGGAGCGGCTGGAGCTGCCGTACCGGCGGATGCTGCTGTGCACGGGAGACACAGGATTCAGCTCGGCGAAGACCTTCGACCTGGAGGTGTGGCTGCCGGGACAGGGACTGTACCGGGAGATCTCGTCGTGCTCGAACTTTGAGGCGTTCCAGGCACGACGGGCGAACATTCGCTATAAACCCAAGGGCGGCAAGACGGCGTTCGTGCACACGCTGAACGGGAGCGGGCTGGCGGTGGGACGGACGTGGCTGGCGATTCTCGAGAACTACCAGCAGAAGGACGGGACGGTGCGGGTTCCGGAGGCGCTGGTACCCTATATGGGCGGGCAGCGGACGATTGCGCCGCGAGCGGGAGCACAAGGGAAGTGAGCGCAGGACGCGTGCTGAAAAGCTATTTGTGGTGGACGTACGAGCGAGGGAGCGTGCACTACGACGTGATGGTGACGCTGATCCTGGCGTTTATCTTTCTGACGCCGCGGTTCATCCATTACGGGGATCAGCCCAAGCCGGACTGGCCGGGGAACGAGATGCGCGTGTCGGCGGATCCGGCGGGAGGGATGATCTACGGCGTGCCCGCGGCGATGCTGGCCACAGGGACCGATTCGCCAACGAGCCAGGAACTGGCGGATGCCATTGCGCGCGTGTCGGGTCCGGTGACCGTGGAGCGGTGGGCGCCGGTGAAGGAAGTGGGCGGCCACGTGGTGGCATGGCGCGTGTGGGCGCATCGGTAAAACAAGACAGGGGCTACGGTATACGGGATACGGTTCAGGGGCGTCGATGCATCTCGGGGAGGTGTGTCGAGGGTCTAAGTGGATGTGTGCGTGGATCAACTGAGATGAGACTGAAAATTCTGGCAATATTGCTCGGAACGACCGTGGCGGTGCAGGCGCAGACGATGAATCTACAGCAGGCGCTGAAGCAGATGGATGCGTCGTCGGCGAAGTTCCAGGATGTGAAGGCGGACATTCTGGTGCAGAACTATACGGCGGTGGTGCAGGATACAGAGACGCAGACGGGGATGACGGCCTTCCGGCGGGTGGGCGGCGCGATGGAAATGGTGACGCATCTGACGACGAGCGGGGGGCAGCCTTATGCCGACCTGCGATATGCCGATGGGAAGCTGGAGTACTACAGTCCGGCGCAGAAACAGGAGACGATCTTTACCGCGGGGGCGAACAGCGGCGAGGCGGACAGCCTGCTGGCGACCGGATTCGGAGCGACGGGAGAACAGCTGGAGTCCGCGTGGACGGTAACGTTCGACGGGATGGAGCCTGTGGGCGGCGTGCAGACGGCGAAGCTGGAACTGGTGTCAAAGAATGCCAATATCCGGAACAACTACTTCAGCAAGCTGACGATCTGGGTGGACCTGAGCCGGGATATCACGCTGAAGCAGGTGACGGAGCAGCCGGACGGGGACAAGCGGACGGTGACCTACAGTCAGGTCGAATACAACACGCGGCTGCCGGGGAGCCTGTTTACGCTGAAGATTCCGAGCGGAGCGCAGGTGACGCGGAAGTAGCGCGGGGTGAGGCTGCGTAGCGACCCGTCTCTGAGAAACTCGCTGGACAATTCGACGGATCGAAAGCGGTTTGAAGAGCAGCCCACAGGGGCTGAAGCCAATTCATTTTGCGGCCCGTGCGGCACGACTACGACCCCAGCGACCTTCGTTCGCCGGGGACCCCGGCGTGAAGCCCTGCCCTGATACGAAACCAAGGAGCAATTCCTTAGCGAACTGCGGAGACAGAACATCAGTCGCCGTCGCGCATTTTTTCCTTCACTGTTTTGGCGAGCTTCTCGATTTCGTTGGCGGTGTCGACGACGGAGAGCGAGAGCTGATCCTTATTGCTCTTGTCGACGGCGGCTTTGAGCTGTTTGGCCAGATCGAGGAGACGGTTGGTGTCGGCAACGATCTCTTTCTGGCGCATCACGCTGCGCTCCTTCGCCATATCGCGAATCATGTGCGAATCGGAGCTGTCGGTGGGTGGGGCGTTGCCGATGCCGGGCAGGCGGTCGGGGCTCACGGGGGTGGGCGGTTCGCCGGACTGCTGGGCGCGGGCAGGGATCGCGACGCAGGCGAGGGCGAGAAAGAGAATCCAGCAGGGGCGAGTGCGACGGACGAAAGGGATCATGGCGAAGAGCCTCCTCCGCACTGTTTTCCGAGATGGCCGCATTATAGAACCGCCCTGGCCGATGGGGAATGAACGAGCGGCTGCGGGTATGCTGGAGGCGTCGGGACCTTCATGCCCCGGCGCAGCGCGAATTTTGAGGAGTGAAACCGGTTTCGGCCATGTGGAATGAGCTGATGTTCGTGTCCGTGCGGGCGTTTTTTCAGGAGCTGGGGCAGAAGTATGTCGTGGACCTGCAGGACTTTCTGCACGAGAAGCTGGAGCGGCTGATTGGGCTGGCGCTGCTGTGCTGGCTGCTGCTGTGGGTGCTGCGGCTGGCGGCGCGGCAAATCCTGAAGGTTGCGGAGCGGCAGTCGAGCGCGGCGGGGCACTACGCACAGGTACGGACGCTGACCTCCGTGGTGCGCGCGACGGGGATCGGCGTGATCGTGGTGCTGGCGACGCTGCAGATGCTGTCGATTTTCGGGTTCAACCTGGGGCCGCTGCTGACCAGCGCCGGCGTGGCGGGGGTGGCCATCGGACTGGCGGCGCAGAACATCGTGAAGGACTGCTTCAACGGGTTTCTGATCCTGATTGAAGACCAGTACAACGTGGGCGATGTAGTCACGATCGCGGGTGTGAGCGGCAGCGTAGAGGCGATGACACTGCGACGGACCATCGTGCGCGGTGGAGACGGGACGCAATTCATCGTGCCGAACTCGCAGATCACAACGGTGGCGAACCTGACGCGGGACTATTCGCTGGCGACGATTAACGTGTCGGTGGATTTCTCGGCGAATCCGGACGAGGTGATGGCTCTGCTGAAGGAGGTGGCGACGGGCGTGCGCAACGATCCGAAGTACAAGGATGTGTATCTGGCGGATCCAACGCTGCTGGGGGTGGACTCGATCAAGGGATCGCAGGTGATCTATCCGGTGCAACTGAAGACGAAGGCGAATCAGCAGTGGGCGCCGATGCGGGAGACGCAGCGGCGGATTCGACTGGCGCTGGAGGAGCACGGGATGCTGCCGGGAGATCCGCTGCGGGTCTTCAGCAGAGGCAGCGTTCAGCGTTCAGCGGGCAGCGTTCAGGAAGGCAGTGGCGGGGTTGGACCAGTTGCGGAGGAGGCGGAAGCTGTGGCGGCGGCGAAAGCTGATCCGACCGCGGCGAAGCCGAACGAGGTGAACCCGTTTACGGGGGAGGGGATGTAAGGACAGAGTACAGGGGTTACGGTTTAGGGTTTAGGAGATTGAGCGCGGGACCTGTCCGTGCGCTCGTCCGCAGCTATAGGCGGGACAAAAGCGCGCGAAACCTTCAGGATTTGCTCGGGTGGATCTCGTCGAAGGTGAGGTTTTGGGCGGAGCTGCCGGTCTGCTGACGCCACTGATCGAAGAGGCGGCCGTAGCTGAGGGTAAGGAAAGCGGCGGGGTCGACGCCCAGTTTGCGGCCGGTCGAGTCAATCCACTCGGGCGGGCCTTCGAGCTCGGCGTAGAAGCCGATGGGGGTTTCGTCGAGGACGCAGTGGCCGGTCGAGTCAGAGTATTCGCTGCGCCACTTTTCGTAGACGAAGGCGGGCTGGTAGCCGAGCTGGGCGAAGATGTGGCCGATGGCTTCGCCGTCCGCGACATCGGATTCGGTTTCTTCGCGATGCTTGTGGCGAGCGGAGGGGTCGTTATTCTGCGGGAGGCACTTGTAGGTGACGACCCAGCGGTCGCCGTATTTGCGAACGCGGAGGATGGACTGCCGCGAGCGGAGGCGGCGGTCGGAGGTGTCGTAGAGGACGTTGCGCTCGAAGGTGCGGGAGGTTTCCTGGCAGAAGCCCGCTGAGTGGAGGCGACGGATGAGGTCGGCGGGGTCGGCGACGGGAAACTTGACCTCGATTTCGATCATGAAAACAGGGTATAGGGTTTAGCGGTTAGCGGTTAGCGGTTAGCGGTTAGCGGTATGGGGTATGGGGTATGGGGGACGGGGCGCGGTTACGATAGGGCAGGATGAAGACGCTTAGGCTGAGAGTTGACCCGGGCGGTGTGGAGAGCGAAGCGTCGCGCGCGGCGATTGCGCAGGCCGCGGAGATTCTGCGCGGCGGGGGGACGGTGGCGTTTCCGACGGAAACCGTCTATGGGCTGGGAGCGAATGCGCTGGATGGCGCGGCGGTGGAGAGGATTTTTGCGGCCAAGGAACGGCCGAGCTGGGACCCGGTGATCGTCCACGTGGGCGAGACGGCGATGCTGGAGCGTGTGGCTGCGGAGATTCCGGCGAATGCGCGGGCGCTGATGGATGCGTTCTGGCCGGGGCCGCTGACGCTGCTTTTGCCGAAGCACGCGGCGGTTCCGGAGCGGGTGACGGCGGGTCGCGAGCGGGTGGGCGTGCGGATGCCGGCGCATCCGGTGG
>JBATVK010000078.1:0-21239 GCA_049671725.1 Acidobacteriaceae bacterium | reverse complement strand
CGCGCGCCGCCTGCCGAAAGCGCTCGGGGCGCGCGAGATTGGCGCGGCCGTCGGCGACGGTGGTGTGCCAGCCGAGCTGGGAGGCGAAGGCGACCAGCGGCTGGGTGTCGTCGCCCGCGCCGAAGATGAAGAGCGCGGGTGGGGGCTCGACAACCTCGACAAAGAGCTGTCCGTGGTGCTGCGAGGTTCGGGAGGCGAGGGCCGCGCGCGCCAGCGTCGATGTTTCGGCATCGTGGCCGCGCGAGAAGAGCGACTCGCCGGCATCGTTCACGACCAGTTCGGTTCCGGGGTGCTTCGGGTCGAGGCTGGAGACGACCGCCCAGGATGTGCGTTCGCGCACGCTGCGCTCGAGGGCCTCCAATACGCGCTGGGCTCTATCGCCCCGCTCGAGCAACACGACGACCGCGCCTCCGCAGCCGAGGCCGTAGGGCATATCACCGTCGTCGTCGAAAAAGCTGCTGTAGCGCTGGATCGAGGGGCCCTGGGCGGTGAGCCACCAGGCCTTCTTAATCACTTCGGCTTCAAGGCATCCGCCGCTGATGGTGCCGGCGCGTTGTCCGCCTGACGTGATCAGCATGCGGGCGCCGGGCCGGCGGTAGGAGGAGCCTTCCACGGCGACCACGGTCGCGAGGCAAACCTCTTCCCCGGCGACGCGGGCGCGCGTTGCCAGCTCGAGGATATGCCGCAGCTCGACCATTCAGATCACCCTCGCCGTTTCGCCGCCGAGGGCATCCTCGACGCGGAACGGCAGCTTGCGCACGCGCACGCCGGTGGCGTGATAGATGGCGCTGGTCAGCGCGGGAGCTACTCCGGCCAGGCCGATCTCGCCGATACCGCGGGCGCCGTACTCGTTCAAATGATAATCCGGGTACTCGACGAAGACACATTCCAGTTCGGGAACGTCGGCGTTGGTGGCCACCAGGTAATCGGCATAGTTGTTATTGAGCGGCTTGGCGTTGCGGGGATCGTAGAGGGTTTCCTCGAACAGGGCCATGCCGATGCCCATGACGACCGCGCCGAGGACCTGATTTGTCCCAGCCTTGCGGTTGATGATGCGGCCGGAGTCGATTACGGTCAGGGCGCGGGTCACGCGCAGCCGCGCAATGCCGGGATCCCACGCGACCTCCATGAACTGTGCGCCGAAGCAGTGGAACGAGTACTTGTGCTCCTCGACGGGATCGGGAGCGGTGCGAGCCTCGCCCTCGAGGGCGGCGATGCGCCGGGCGGTGAGGATCTGCTCAAACGGGACGCCGCTCTGGGGGGGCTGATCCGCGATGTGGATGCGCCCGGCGGTCATCGCCAGCGTGGGCGCGGGCGCGCCCTCCTGGGTAAAGAACGGCGAGCCGGGCGTTCTGGTTGCGGCATCCAGCACCAGGTCGATTGCCCCTTCGGTGGCCCGGGCGATGGCGGGCAGGACGGTGGCCGTCACCGTGGATCCGCCGGAGGTGGGTCCGTTGGGCAGCGAGCTGTCGCCGAGGGCGACCTGAATCCTGTCGAGCGGAATTCCCGTCTTCTGCGAAACCACCTGGGCGAAGATCGTGTAGGTGCCGGTTCCAATGTCCTGGGTGGCGCAACTGGCGCGCGCGGTTCCGTCGGCGTTGAGACGGACGCGAACGGTGGCCGCACCGCGACCGGCGCCCCACATGGCGCTGGCCATGCCCCAGCCGAGAATCTCGTCGCCACGCCGCATCGAACCCACTTT
The DNA here is from genome assembly GCA_049671725.1 of Acidobacteriaceae bacterium. Lineage (GTDB taxonomy): Bacteria > Acidobacteriota > Terriglobia > Terriglobales > Acidobacteriaceae > Palsa-343. The sequence continues at coordinate 19,537 of JBATVK010000078.1, read as the reverse complement.
CGGATTGCGCTTCGACCACCCAAAGCGCTCGGCGCCGGTCTGATAGCACTCGCGCAGGTGCTTGCTCGACCAGGGGCGCGGGGGCGAAGAGCTCTCATCCTGTTCGGCGTAATTCTTCAGGCGCAGCTCGAGGGGATCCATGTTGAGCCGGATGGCCAGCTCGTCCATCGCGGATTCCAGCGCAAAGAGCCCGGGCACGGCGCCGGGGCCGCGCATCGAGGTGGGTGTGCCGGTATTCAGCCGCACCAGCGACTGATTCGTGGTGACGTTGGGGCAGTCGTACAGCATGGTCGTGACCCCGGTGCAGCCTTCCACGTAGGTATCCACCATCGAGGTTTGCTGGAGCACGTCCTGCTGGGCGGCGACGAGCTTGCCGTCCTGGGTCGCGGCCATGCGCATCCGCTGCTGCGTCTGGGGGCGATGACCGACGGTGGTGAACATGAGGTTCCGCGGGACCTGCACGGCAACCGGGCGGCGCACGCGGCGCGCTCCGACAGCGGCCAGCATGGACTGCGGCCAGGGGGAGAGCTTGCTGCCGAAGCCCGACCCGCAATACGGAGAGAGCACGGTGACGTATTCCAGCGGAGTGCCCAGCATTTGCGACAGCGTCCTCTGGTAATTCACAACCCCCTGGGTGCTGGCGTAGAGAGTGAGGTTGTCGCCGTTCCACGAGGCGATGGTGGCGTGCATCTCCATGGGATTGTGGGTCTCGACGGGGATGACGTAGGTCGCGTCGATTTTGACCGGCGCGCTCGCGAAGGCCTGATCCGCATCGCCGCGCGCGTAATGGACGCGCGGGGGGCCCGGCATGGGCGGAACATCGGTGAGGAAGACCGCGGGCTTGCTCACGTCGTAATGAACCTGGACGCGCGAGGCGGCATCCTGCGCCTGCTCCAGGGTGTTGGCCACCACCAGCGCGACGAATTGCCCGTAGTAGTAGACCTGATCGTCCTCGAAGGGAGGACGAACCTCGCCCGCATGGCCGTGCTCCAGCCGCTCGGCGGCGCGGAAGAGCGGCTCGGCATTGCCATGGTGCAGGACGGCGAGCACGCCCGGCATGCGCTCGGCGGAGGAGGTATCGATGCTCACGATGCGCGCGTTGCCGACGGTGCTGGCGACGGCAACACCGTACGCCAGGTTATCGAGGGGATGATCGAGCGCATATTGCGCCTTGCCGCTGACCTTGGCCGGTCCGTCGATTCGGTTGACGGCTGCGCCGATGATGGAATTTCCAGGTGTGCTCATGCGCGAGGCTCCTCAGGCGGTTTGCGTGGTGGTTTCGAGGGTGCGCACCAGGGCGCGTTTGGCCAGCTCGATCTTGAAGCCGTTGTAGCGGAGGGGCTTCGCATCGGCCATGGCAGCGTCGGCGGCGCGACGGAAATTTTCCGTCGTGGCGTCGCGGCCCTCGAGCGCGTGTTCCGCTTCCGGCGAGCGCCATGGTTTGGTGCCGACGCCGCCGAAGGCGATGCGGACGCGCTCGATGCGGCGGCCGTTGAGGCGGACCACCACGGCGGCCGAGGCCAGCGCGAACTCATACTGGGCGCGATCGCGGAGCTTGAGGTAATGGGAGCGGGTCCCGGCGGCCAAGGCGGGCAGGGTGACGTACGTGATCAGCTCTCCGGGGAGCAGGACATTCTCTTTGTCCGGGGTGGTGCCGGGCACGAGGTAAAACCGGTCCAGCGGAACCGCGCGCTCGCCGTTCGCGCCCTGAGTGTGCACGGTTGCTTCCAGCGCCATCATGGCCACGGCCATGTCGGATGGGTGGGTGGCGACGCAATCGGCGCTGCCGCCGAGAACGGCGTGGATGCGGTTGTAGCCGTCGATGGCCGAACATCCCGAGCCTGGCTGGCGCTTGTTGCAGGGGTAATTCGTGTCGCGGTAGTAGTAGCAGCGCGTCTTCTGGAGCAGGTTGCCGCCGGTGGTGGCCATGTTGCGCAGCTGCGGCGACGCTCCGGAGAGCAGCGCCTCAGAGAGCACCGTATAGCGTTCGCGCACCGTGGCGTGGTTGGCGAGATCGCTGTTGCGGACCATGGCACCGATACGCAGGCCGCCGCCAGGCAGCGCTTCCACCTGGGCGAGCGGCAGGGGGTTGATGTCGATCACAGCGGGGGGCTGGAGGACGTTGAGCTTCATCAGATCGACGAGGGTGGTGCCGCCGGCGAGAAAGGTTCCGCCGGAGCGGACGGCACCTTCGACAGAGCGGGCCTGAGAGTAGCGAAAAGTCTGCATCGGCGAGCTCCTTAGACTGCGCTGGGGTTGCGGTTGCCGCGGGCCTGCTGCACGGCGGCGACAATGTTGTTGTAGGCGCCGCAGCGGCAGATATTGCCGCTCATGGCCGCGCGCACTTCCTCGTCGGAGGGGCCGATGGGCTCGGTGAGGAGCGCCGACGCCGACATAATCTGCCCCGAGGTGCAGTAGCCGCACTGGAAGCCGTCGTGGTCCACGAAGGCCTGCTGCACGGCGCTGAGCTGGCCGTTTTGCGCGAGGCCTTCGACAGTGACGATGCGGTCGCCCTGGTGCATGACGGCGAAGCTGAGGCAGGAGTTTACGCGGCGGCCGTTGACGTGGACGGTGCACGCGCCGCACTGCCCGTGGTCGCAGCCCTTCTTGGTGCCGAAGAGGTGCAGGCGGTCGCGCAGCGCGTCGAGCAGGGTGACACGCGGCTCGATTCTGAGCTGGTACTCGCGGCCATTCACGGTCAGGGTGACGGGAACGGCGCCGGGTGCGGCCTGATTTTCGGTTGTTTCGGGAGTTTCGATTTGGGCCGCGGCCGCCAGCGGAGTTGCCGTGGCCGCGACACCTGCCGCGCCAAGCTGGGCGAGGAAAGCCCGGCGCGAAAAGCGGCCCAGGGCGGGTTCGCGTTGTGGTTCTGAATTTGTTGAGGTTGGAGTCGAGTCGTCTGCCTGGGACCGGGAATTCTCAGGTTTGTCCATGAACGCTCCTTGAGGATTCGATGAATGAGAGACTTTGAAAGGTGCGCAAGTCGGGATCGAAAGTTATGAGTTTTTCGTAAAGCACCGGAGGGCCCGACCCAATCAGCGTTGCGGATCAGGATTGCGCGGCGTTGTGAGCGGCGGGTGGCGCGGCTTTTTTGCGCCGGCTCAGCACCAGATCGTTGTCGGTGCGCCGGCGGGTTGCGGTTGCCTTGTCAATCTTGCGCCAGAAGGCCACGAAGTAATCGACGGCCGAAATGATGGAAACGCCGGCCATGTAGTAGATGCCGACCACTGCGATGAGGTGGACGGGCACGATGAACCAGCCGAAGTGCCAGACCAGCCAGCCGCGGTCGAGCGTTGCCGCGACCACCGAGACAATCTGAATGACGGTTTTCAGCTTGCCCACGTCGCTGGCTTCGATGGTGAAGCCCTCGGTTGAGGCGATGGAGCGCAGACCGCTGACCAGGAATTCGCGGCCGACCACGACCACGACGATCCACGGCTTGACGACGTGCGGATTGAACTCGACCAGGGCGACGTAGGCGGAGGTGATCAGCAGCTTGTCGGCGATGGGATCGAGCAGCATGCCCATGGTGGTGATCTGGCCCCGCCTGCGCGCCAGAAAGCCGTCGATGCCGTCGGAAATGGAAACGATAATGAAAAAGAGCGAGGCGATGACTTCCTGCTCGCCGTGCCAGCCGCCGTGCGGGAAATGCGGCGAAAGCATCCAGATAAGCACGGGAACGCAGAAGATGCGGCCCATCGTAATGGAATTGGGCAGGTTCACGGCCGGGGGTCGGTCCCTGCTGCCATTATGCACCAGCGCGGGATGCATCCCGGCGGTTGGAGCGACGGGGTTCCCGCCGGATGAAAGCGGGAAGCGCTTTGCATTGAGAAGGGTGCGGGGCGCGCTGGGCCGCGCGAAGAAGATTCACGGAAAATTAAGATCGGTGGGAGATGCCTGAGAAGAAACGGAAGCGCGATGAGATGCAGGGCGATGCGGCGGATCGGCGCGCGGCGGCGGCCAGGCGGTTGCGCGCGATGTACCAGCGCCTGGTGGAACGCTTTGGCGCGCAGCAGTGGTGGCCTGCCAGCAGCGCCTTTGAGGTTGTGGTGGGCGCCTATCTCACGCAAAACACGGCGTGGACCAGCGTCCAGCGATCCATCGAAAATCTCAAAGCGCGCGGAGCGCTTTCCGTGGCCGGGCTGCGCACCATTGGCGAAGAGGAGTTGCGCGGACTGATCCGGCCCTCCGGCTTCATGCTGCGGAAGGCGGCCGCGATCAAGGCGTTCGTCGCTTTTCTGGACGCGAACTTCGGCGGCGAGATGAGTGCTCTGCGGAGTGAGGCGGCGCGCGATGCTGCGCGGGTACGCGAAAAGCTGCTGGCGCTGCCGGGGGTTGGCCCGGAGACAGCCGATGCGATCCTGCTCTACGCGCTGGGCGCTCCGGCGATGGTGGTGGATGAATATCTGCGGCGGATGACCACGCGCCACGGACTCGTCCCAGAGAACGCGAAGTATGCGGAGGTTCAGGAGCAGGCGGAGGCGGCCTTCGCGCGCGACCGGGAAGGGGAAAGCCAGGAGAAGCTGGCCCGGCACTACAACGAGTTCCACGCGCTGGTGGTGCAGGTCGGCAAGCTGCATTGCGGGCGCGCGGCGCAATGCGAGGGCTGCCCGCTGCAATGGGATCTGAAGCGTTCCAGAGGTCTGTCTAGTGCAGGCGCTCCCGGACCTCGGGGCGCACGAGGTAAAAGAAGAGCAGCAGGTTCACAACGATCATGAAGATCAGCGGAAACTGGTGGTAGCGGATGAATCCCCAGAGGCCGTAGAGGGCCGACAGGAAGACGGTGGCGAGGGTGAGCGCCCATCCCCAGCGCTTGAGCATGAGCAGGCCCTGGCCGCCAGCGGCAAAGGCTACGCACAGCAGCAGGACGATGTGGGGGAGCTTGTGGGTGCTGACGCCCAGCACGCCCATCAGGCAGAGGAAGAACATCCACAGACCGACCGCGGCCATGCCGGGCAGCGGCTTCGATTTCTCGTCAGGGCTCATGACTCAAATGGGGCGCGGCGCATCGGCGAAGACGCCAAACCGATCATAACGTGTGCAGGTAGGCGAGCAGGTCCTGGAGCTGCTGCTGGCTGATCTGGTTCGCGTAGCCGGGCATCACGCCGTGTCCGTTCATGATGGTGGCCGAGACGCGGTCGTCGTTGGCAGGCGCGCCGCTGGGCAGATACTTTTTGCGATACGTGGCGAAAAGACTCGGGCCGTGCAGGTCGCCGGTGTGGTTGGCGTAATGGCAGCCGGCGCAATCCTGCTGGTAGACGGCATAGCCGCTGCGTTCCTGCGGCGAAAGCCGGGCGAGCGGCTTCGACGGCGCGTAGGACGGCCCGCAGCCGGCAACGAGCGCGGCCATACCGATCCCAGAGAGAATTGCGAGTTTACGGATCACTTCTCTGCTCCCTCGCCTCACGCTACACCCGGACCTCAGTTCGCCTCTGCGATGGCCGTCACAATTTTGTCCATGGCGTTGCGCGCGGCTGGGCTGGAGGGCTGGCGGTCATTGACCAGGATGGAAAAGATCAGGGTCCTGCCGCTGGCCGCGGTCAGATAGCCGCTGAGAGCGTTGACTTCGGCGAGCGTGCCGGTTTTGGCAAAGACTTTTCCGCGCAGGGGCCCGGTGGTGAAGCGGTCGTCGAGGGTGCCGTCGATACCGCCGACGGGCAAGCTGGACCGATAGAGCGCGCCCCATGGCTGGCGCGCAGCGTACGCGAGCAGAGTGGTCGCGGCGCGCGGGGTGATGAGGTCGTTGGGCGACAGGCCGGAGCCGTCATAGAAAAGAAAATCGTCGGGGTCGACGCCGGCCTGGATCAGGAACTGCCGGACCACGCGCGCTCCCTGGGCGATGGAGCCGTCCTCACCCTCGAGGCGGCCCAGCAGGCGCAGGTAGAGCTCCGCGTGCAAATTTTGGCTGACCTTGAGGGTGACGGTGATGTCTTCTCCGAGCGGCGGCGAGACATGCGTGGCCAGCACACGCATGCCATTGTCGGGCGGCTGGAACGTGGTGAGGGCGATGGGATGCAGGACCACCGGCTGATCGACTTCGGCGTGGTAGCTCTGGGTGTCGATATCGACGCGGTGCTCGGGCAGCGCGGGCCCGTTGACCGTGACGCCGCGGGCGAGCAGCATCTGGCGCAGAGCCAGAGCGGCATATTTCGCGGGATCCTGGATGGCCAGGCCCTCGTGCAGACCGTTCTGGTTGATGGAGCCGTAGAGGCGGATGGTCTGGCTGCCGGGACCGCGGTCGATGCCGTACTGCGCCGGATCATTGCCGGGCAGCGCCACCAGGGAGTTTTCCAGGGTGTAGTAGGGAACGTCGGGATTCCAGGTGACGTTAGTTGCGGCGAGCGGCGCGGAGGGCTGGGCCTGCGCAGGCGCCGGCGAGGACGTGCCCGCGAGGGACTGCGGCACGATATTGAGATCGACAATGTTGTCGTTGATGGTCAGCGCGGACGCGGGTGCGCCGTAATCCCACTGCAGATCGTCGAAGGACCAGTCGCCGCCATAGGGCTCCCACGGAAACCACTCGTCGTTGCCGATGATGTCGCCATCGATGCGGCGCACGCCGGCGGCGACGATCTGGTCGGCGATGCTTTCCAGCGCCTGGAGCGGAGGGTTCGCGTTCTCCGTTTTAACCGCGTAAGGATACTCGCGGCTGGACATGGTGGGATCGCCCGCGCCCAGCAGCACGAGGTTTCCGGTCAACGTGCCGTCGGCGGCCAGCGTGCCCGAGGTGACGGCGGTGGTGGTCCAGGTGGAGGTTGAGGGCAGCAGCGCGAGGGTCGCGGCGGTGGTGAAGAGCTTGGCGTTCGAAGCGGGCTCGAAATATTGCCCGTCGTTCAGCGCGTAGATGGGGCGGCCCTGCGGCGTGATGACGGAGATGCCCCAGTGGGCGCGAGAGACGGCGGGATCGGCAAGGATTGCGCCGATCTGGGCCTCCAGCGAAATGCGGTGTCCGTGTTTGTGACGGGGCGACGCGCCAGCCGGAGCACAGGCGAGAGCGAGCAGCACAGGAAACAGGCAGAAACGTCGCACCAGTGGTGCAGGAATCGCAGCGAAACTGCGACAGAACGCGGTTGGGGATCGCATTTTCTTTGGAGTGTAGCATCGCGAGTATGGCTTTTACCGCGCGTCCGCGCGCTGCCTGGAAAATCCGCAGCCGCACGCTGCCGCTGGGCGAGCGCACGCTGGTGATGGGGATCCTCAACGTGACGCCCGACTCCTTTTCCGACGGCGGCGCGTACCTGGACGCCGGGGAAGCAGCGCGCCATGCGCTGGCGATGCTGGACGAGGGCGCGGAGATCATCGACATTGGAGGCGAGTCGACGCGGCCAGGGTCGCAGCCCGTCACTGCGCAGGAAGAGATGGACCGAGTTCTGCCGGCGATGGAGGCGCTGCGGCGGGCGCGGCCGGATTGTGCGATCTCGGTGGATACCTGGCGCGCGGAGACGGCGCGCGCAGCGGTCCACGCGGGCGCGGAGATCGTTAACGACGTGAGCGGCTTCGTGTGGGATCCGGCAATGGCTGCGGCCTGTGCGGAACTGGGCTGCGGCGTGGTGCTGATGCACACACGCGGGCGGCCGGCGGAATGGAAGACGCTGCCGCGGATTGCGCCGGATGAGATTGTGCCGCTGGTGAAAGGCGGGTTGGCGAAGTCGCTGGAGAGGGCGATCGGGGCAGGTGTGGATCGCGAGCGCATCGTGCTCGATCCGGGCTTCGGCTTTGGCAAGGCGGGCGACGCAAACTACACGCTGCTGGCGCGCCTCGACGAACTGCTGGCGCTGGGGCAGCCGCTGCTGGCGGGTGTGTCGCGGAAATCGTTTCTGGGGCAGACCATCGCGGATGGCGGAGCGGCTGCGCCGGTGGATGCGCGGGGCAACGCCACGCTGGCGGCGACGACGGCAGCGATTCTGGCGGGAGCACATCTGGTGCGGGTGCATGAAGTGCGGCCGGCGGTCGAAGCCGCTCGGATCGCCGATGCGATTCTGGCGAATGTGCACAGCGGGTGAGCGGTCTCTGAAATTCATTGAACAATTCGACGAGTCGAGGTATGTCGGAGAAAAGCCCGCAGGGGCTGAAGCCCAGTGGTTTTTGCAGTCTTTACGGCAAGACTCAAGTCGTGCCCTGATACAAAACCCAGGAACACTTCTTTAGCGAACTTCAGGGACACCACAGGAGTGGCCGATCAGGCGAGCGCGCGGAAGGAGACGTCTGCGTTGCCGTTGTCGTCGGCGGTTTCGGTGTCGTCCTCAGAGAATTTCTCCTGGAGTTCCTGCGCTTCGTCCGGCTCCGCCAGCGGTTCCTCTTCTTCGGGTTCGGGTGGCTCGGTCTCTTCCACGAACTTGCGGCGGCGCTTCGCGGAATTCTGCCATGCCGGGGTTGCGTCCGGTCCCACGCCAGCCATCCGCGATATGCGATCCACTTCCATGGCCGCAGCCTCCGCCTGTAGGTGAAGTCGGCGGGGAAACAGGCGGACTTTAGGCGAGCGGGCGCAATCGGAGGACCACTTCATGGGCGCGTCTGTGTTGCCCGAACTCCCTTGCGGCTGTGTTTTCCGAAAGCAAACAGAAAGAGCATAATCAGCGTGTATGGCGAAGACCTACGCCCAAATCGTGAGGGAAGTTCTGGATCGGATGAGCCGCGAGAGCAATGAGGCAAAGGCCCGCGAAATCGCGAGGGTTCTGGGAAAGCAGATTCGCCAGCGCGCCCGCACCCGGCAAAGTGCCGAGGGGCGCAGCACGCCCATCCTCGACGATGCAGCCACTCGTACGAGTGGGCCGAGGTACTCTCCGATACCCATCCAGGGCGAACCGCTCTCCTCTACGATCCTGCGCGACCGGGGAATATATTGACCTATTATTTCCTTGAATCCAGCGCGTTTGCGAAGCTATTTATCCTCGAGCAGGGATCAGACCCTCTGATTCTTCTGCTTGATTCGGTCGATGACTCGCACAAGCTGGTTTCCACCCTGGCCTCACTGGAAATTCGTTCCGCCATTCGGCGGCGCGAGAGGGCTGGAGAAATCAGGCGTCCTCTTGCCTCTCAGGCTCTTGCTGCCTTAGAAGCCGAGGGCACCCGAATCGTTGAACAGCCCCTCAGCCAAGCGGTGGTCGACGCCGCAAAACTGGTCCTCGACAGTCATGCTCTGCGGGCTCTGGATGCTCTACACCTGGGAGCCTGCATTATCATCCGAAATACTCTGCAAGTTCCGGATATCTGCTTCGTCAGTGCCGACGATGCGCTGCTTCAGGCTGCAGAAGCGGAACGATTCCCAATCCTAAATCCGCTAAAGATGTAGCGACCTCCGCGGCCCGCGCACCGAGTATCCTGAAGCGAGCATGGGCCGCATCCACGTTCTCTCCGACCAGGTTGCCAACCAGATCGCCGCCGGCGAGGTGGTGGATCGCCCCGCGTCGGTGGTGAAGGAGCTGCTGGAGAACGCGCTGGACGCGGGCGCCACGCGGATTCGCATCGAGGTCGAGGGGGGCGGGCGGAAGCTCATCCGGGTGGCCGACGACGGCTGCGGCATGTCCCGCGACGATGCCATGCTGGCCTTTGAGCGCCATGCCACTTCGAAGATCCGCTCCAGCGACGATCTGCTTTCGATTGCGACGCTGGGGTTTCGCGGCGAGGCGCTGCCCTCCATCGCGTCCGTTGCACGCCTGGAACTGGTGACGCGCCCGGCGGACAACGCCACCGGCACGCGGATGGAAATTGCCGGCGGGAAGATTCTTGCGGTCGAAGACGCAGGCGGACCGCAGGGCACGACCATCACGGTGCGCGATCTTTTTTACAACACGCCGGCGCGCCGGAAATTCCTGCGCGCCGAGGCCACGGAGCTGTCGCATGTGACGGCGCTGGCGACGCACTACGCGCTGGCGCACCCGGAGATGCATTTCGAGCTGCACTCCGCGACGCACGCGCTGCTGACGGCGCCGCCGGTGCGCGAGCCCGCGGAACGTATTTATCAGATTTTCGGCCGGGAAACGCTGGACCAGTTGTTGCCGGTCGCCGCGGAGCGACGATTCGATCATGCGGGGGTTCCCGAGCCGCCGCCGTGGCGAAGAGACGCCGACTACCGCCCGCCCGATCCGGGCTTTCTGCGGCTGACCGGATTCGCCTCCAAGCCGGCGCTGCAGAAGCTGAACCGCAACTCGATCTACATTTTCGTCAACCAGCGGCTGATTCGCGACCGACTGATCCTGCACGCCATCTCCGAGGCGTATCGCAACATCATCCCGCCGACTTCGTTCCCGGTGCTGCTGCTGTTTCTGGAGATGCCGCCGCAGGAAGTGGATGTGAATGTGCACCCGGCCAAGACCGAAGTGCGCTTCCGGCAACAGGCGCTGGTGCACGACTTTGTGCGCGAGAGCCTGCGCACCGCGCTGATGAAGGCGCGGCCGGCTGCAAGCTTTATGGAGGCGCTGACGGCCAGCCCGCGCGCTTCTTCGTCGCTGGTGGTGGAGACAGGACCGGAAGCAGACGCAGCGATGGAGTCCGATGCTCCCCCGCGATCGGACGAGGCGGAAGCCTTTGCGCTGAGCGCTGCGGAGCCGCGGCCGGAGGACGTGCGCCTGCCGTTTGCGGCGGCGCCCGCTGAGATGGCCGCGGCTGCTTCCGGTGCCGATGCGAGAACAATGTCTGGGCCGATGTCGACGACGAATGGCCACGCTTGCGGGCAGCAAACCTTGCCGGAGGGAGCCGAAGGCGCGCCGTCGCTGGCCTCGCTGGCCTCGCTGAAGCCGCTGGGGCAACTGCGCGAGTCGTTCATCCTCGCTGTGAACGACGAAGGCCTGTGGATCGTCGACCAGCATGTGGCGCACGAGCGGGTGCTCTTCGAGAAGATCCTGCGCGAGCGGCAAACGGAGCGCGTGGAGCGGCAACGGCTGCTGATGCCGATGCTGATCGACCTGCTGCCGCAGCAGATGGCGATTTTCTCAACGCTGGCCGAGGAGCTGGAGCGCAACGGCTGCGAGGCGGAGCCGTTCGGGCCGCACACCATCGCCATCAAGGCCGCGCCGTCGGGGCTGGCCGGGGGCGAACTGGAGCGCATGATCTTCGAAGTGCTGGAGCAGCCCGCATCCGCGTCGCAGTCAGAGAACCTGGAGACGGCGCGGACGCGCATCGCCGCGTCCATCGCGTGTCACGCGGCCATCAAGGTCAATATGCCGCTCGATGCGGCGCGGATGGAGTGGCTGCTGGCGGAGCTGGGGCGCACCGAACATCCGATGAGCTGTCCGCACGGGCGTCCCATTGCTTTACGATATTCATGGAAGGACATCCAGCGGGCTTTTCAGCGGATATAGGGCCGTCCGGCCCGTCAGGTCATCAATTTGAATCAAAAACAGTTACAAATCGCGCGCGCAGCGATGTGGCGTCAGACTGCGAATCCGGTGCTGACGCTCGACGACGCGGCGGCGTGGATCGAGGAGATGGGCCTGTGCCTCTTTCTGCCGCGTCACGCGCAGCTGCCCGCGCCTGGGCCTTCGCTGGTGGAAGCGTGCGCCGGAGAAGCGCGGGCGGTGTTTGCGGCCGCGGCGGTGGACTCGGCGATGGAGATGGTGGTGCGGCTGGCTGCCGAGGGGCGCGCCGTGCCGCTGAATCTGATGGGGAATTTCTCCGAGCAGCCGGATTTTCTGGCGAGCCCGGAGGCGCTGCGCTGGATCGCAGCGGTGCGCGGCGACCGCAACTGGAAGGCAGCTCCGGCGGGACGCACCTCGCCCATCGTGGCGCGCACGTGGGAGGCGCTGGACTCCGGCGAGAAGACCGTGACCGAGATTCAGGATCTGCTGGGGCGCGAGCTGACCGAGGGAGCGATACTGCGGGCGCTGATCGAATTGTGGACCACGCTGCGCGCCTTTCCGCGCTATGAATCCGGGCAGCCCACGCGCTGGGCGCTCGCGAAGGATCGCTTTCCGCGCGAACTGGGCGCCGGCGCGAGCAGCGCGCAAACCACGGCGCTCTCGGCGCTCATTTCGCTCTATCTGGGGTCGGTGATTGCGGCGACGGAGGAGGAGACGGAGATCTTTCTCTCGCCACTGACTGCGCGTTCACGGGTTCGCGAAGTGCTGCACGGCATGATGGCGACGCGGCAACTGGGAACGATGGCTCTGGGCGTGAATACGCTGCTGTTTGTGGAAGGATCGCTGCCGGAAATGGCGCCGGAGCCGGAGGTGGAGGAGACGGCCACGGTGAGGCCGACTCCGCAAGCCATTGAAGCGCCCCGGAAGGGTCGCCACGAGCCGCAGCGAGAGAGGCCGGCGCCTGGCGTGCGGCGAGAGGCGCGCGGCGAAGCAAGACCCAGGCGTCCCGATTTCGGAGGCGGCAGGAAGCCGGCCTTCCGTCCGGGCCAGCGGCGGGATTCGGGAGCGGCTGGCGGAAAGCCCTGGGAAAAACGGCGGCCGGGTGGGTTTGCGGCGCCGGCGGGCCAGGGGCGTCCGGAACGCGGACCGAGGCGTGAAGGCGGTCCGGAACGCGGCGAGAAGCGCGAGGGCGGGTGGAAGGCGAAAAAGCCCTGGCAGCCGGGCGATCGCCCCGCTGCGAAGCGGCCATTTGCGCGGGAAGGCCGACCTGCCGGGAAGCGGCCATTTGCGCGGGAGAGCGGCCCTGCCAGACCAACGGGCAAACGATTCGAGGGGCGGCCGCCGGGGGACAAGCGCGAACGCTTCGAGGGTCGTCCGTCTTCGGAGAAGCCGTGGGAGAAACGCGGGCCGCGCGAGGAGCGGAAGTTCGGCGAGAGACCATCGGGCCCGAAGCAATTCGGCGCGAAGAAGTTCGGGCAGGGAAAGTTTGGTCCGAAGAAGTCTGGTCCCGGGCGCGACTTTGCCGGACCGAAGCAGTTTGGTGCGAAGAAGTTCGGACAGGGCAAGTTTGGTCCGAAGAAGTCTGGCCCGACGCCGGGGTTTGCGGGTCCGAAACAATTCGGGACCGAGGATCGCCGCCCGAGCGGACCGCGACCGCCGTTTCGAGCCGGAGAGGCCGCTTCAGGCAAGCCATTTCGCACGGGAGCACCGAAATGGCAAAATCGTCCTGACCGGAAATCCGGGCGCTTCGGCAAGCCGCAGGGCAAGGGCTTCCGCAAGCCGGGAGCGCCGGCTGGGCGCAAGCCGCGAAAACCGGGCGAGGGTAAGGAAGAAGCGTGAGCCGCGGACCTATCATCGCGATCGACGGCCCCGCGGGGGCGGGCAAGAGCACGGTCGCGCGGCATCTGGCGCAGCATTTCGGGCTGCTGAACCTGGAAACCGGCGCGATGTACCGCGCGTTCGCGCTCAAGGCGATCCTGAACGATCAGGATTTTGACGATGCCGCGGCGCTGGAGCGGCTGGCCGAGGAAACGTCGGTGACGCTCAGGCCCGATCGCAGCGGCAACCGGGTGCTGCTGGACGGCTCGGACGTGACCGAGCGCATTCGCGACTCCGATGTGACCCAGGGAGCTTCGCGGGTGAGCGTGCACCCCGCGATTCGCGAGTGGCTGGTCGGCCTGCAACGCGAGCTGGGGCGCGCAGGCGGCGTGGTGATGGAAGGCCGCGACATCGGCACGGTCGTCTTCCCGGACGCCGATCTGAAGGTCTTTCTGGACGCTTCACCGGAGGCGCGCAGCCAGCGGCGCTACGAACAAAATGCGGGGATTCCGGACCGATCGGATCCCAGGGCGATTTCGAAGGAACTGCGGGAGCGGGATGAGCGCGACCGCAATCGGGCCAGCTCGCCGCTGCGTCCGGCGCCGGATGCCATTGTGATCGACTCGACGGCGATGTCGCTGGAGGCCGTGCTGGCACGCATCGAGGAGCTGGTGCGCTCTCACTGCGCGAATCTTCGCACCGCAGAGCACTCCTGACCGGCGGAGGGATCCCGAGCGGCGCGGGCAGCCGGTCAACCTCTTTTGCGACGGGTTTCCTGCCCGGTAAAGGAGCCGGTGGCATGCTGGGCCGGCACCGATTCGGGATGTTGCTGCGACTGATGGCGGTCGACATTCAGCCCCAGCACGCGACGCTGCAGCGAGCGGCTGGTTCCGGTGAGGTATGCGTCTTCGGGCTCGACGGGATGAACGCCGGCTGGAGACTGCTGCGCGGAGGCCTTGTCCTGGTGCGCGGCAGAGCCGGGCGCGGGGCGATGGTGGGATCCGGGCTGCGGGCGGGCTTTGGAAACATTGCGGGGCATCGGGGCACCTCGTTCGGCGAAATCCAGCGGCGCGCAATTGCGCCCTCTGCCCGATTGGATGCGCGAAAGAGGAAACAGTGCCGCGCCGGATGCGCGGCTCGGATTCAGGCGGAGCGGCCGGAGCGCCGATAGGTCGTCCGGACGACATAGTTCTTCCCAGGTCCGGTGACGGTGTGCTCCACGGCCAGCAAATCATCCGCGTCGAGGGAGAATTTCGATATGTAACGGTCGTCGTTGCAAAGACGCTCGGCCGCGGCGTGAAAGCTGCGGTCCGAGGCTTCGCGAAACTCCAGCCGCTCGAACAATTCTCCGTTTTCGGCGAAGAGGACATCGAAGCCGTTCGCAGAGGGCGGCAGGCGGCGATAGAGATAGCTTTGGCTGCCCGACATGGTGGTTCCGTCGGCGAGGCGAACGCGCGCGGTCTCCTCGTAACGCGCCCATCCCTCGCGGGTGGGGACGATGCGCGCCCGGCCGGTCATGGTCGCTTTGCCAGGAACTTCGCGAACGAACTTCCACTCCCCGATCAGCCGATCGAAAATGCCCGGAGCTGCTGAATCTGTCATCGCCTGATCATTCTAGTCCGCCGGGTTCGATGCGGGGCTCGCCAGCGCGGTGCGGAGGCGCTGCCAGGTGGTCGCGAGGTCCTCGGGAAGCAGGCGGGTTTCGCTGACAGTGGTGAGGAAATTCGTGTCGCCGGCCCAGCGCGGCAGCGCGTGGAGATGCAGGTGGCCAGCGACGCCCGCGCCCGCGGATTTGCCGAGGTTGAGGCCGAAGTTGAAACCGTCCGGATGGTAGACAGCAGACAGCGCGCGCTCGACCTTCTGCGCCAGGTCCATCATTTCCCGCGCGGTTTCGGCGGGCAGCGCGGCGAGCGAACTCTGGTGCTCGTACGGGACCACCATCACGTGGCCCGAGGTGTAGGGAAACCGGTTCACGCAGATGTAGTTATGGCGGGCGCGCAGAACGATCCCGGCGGCGCGTTCGGCCGTATCGGGGTCCATCCCGTGTTCGATCGCGTCATCCGCGGCGGCGACGATGTTGCAGAAGACGCAGCCCGAGTCGCCCGGCCAGGCATCCAGCTCGGCGGGGATGCCCTGACGCTTCTTCTTGTCCACTTCGGTGACGTAGGTGTAGCGCCAGGGAGTCCAGAGGTAGTCCACGGGGTCATTGTATCCACCCGCGGGAAGCTCGCGGGGAGGCGCTCAGTACAGGCCGACGGCTTCCAACGTCACCGCTGCGCGGCCTTCGCCTGCGTGGCCTGTACCTTGCTGTGGCGCGTGGAGTAGGAGAAATAAATGATGAGGCCGATGATGAGCCAACTGAAGAAGCCGATCTTGGCCGGGGTGTCGGTGGAAACCATCAGGGCCAGAGCAATGACCATTCCGGCGATGGGGACGAACGGCACCCACGGCGTGCGGAAGGGGCGAGGCGCGTCGGGCTGCTTTTTGCGCATGACGATCACGCCCAGACAGACAATGGCGAAGGCGAGGAGGGTGCCAAGGCTGACCAACTGTCCGAGGAAGTTGATGTTGAAGAAGGCGGCCAGGAACGCGACGAGGATGCCGACGGCGATGGTGACCAGCCACGGGGTGCGGAAGCGGGGATGGATCCGACCGACCCAGTCCGGCAGCAGCCCATCGTGGGCCATGGTGTAGAGGACGCGGGTTTGGCCGAGGATCATGACGAGCATGACCGAGGCAAGGCCGGCGATGGCTCCGAGATCGATGAGGCAGACGCCCCAGCCAGCGCCGATGGCGGCCGCGCCGTCAGCGACGGGAGCGGGAGTGTTGAGGGTGGCGTAGGGTTTCAGGCCGGTGAGGAGGCCGCTGACGATGATGTAGAGGATGGTGCAGATGATCAGCGAGCCGAGGATGCCGAAGGGCAGATCCTTCTGCGGATTGCGGGCTTCCTGGGCGGCGGTCGATACGGCATCGAAGCCGATGTAGGCGAAGAAGACGACGCTGGCGGCTCGCATGATGCCCGACCATCCGTATTCGCCGAAGTGGCCGCGGTTTTTGGGAATGAAGGGATGCCAGTTGGTCATCATGTGGTGCCAGTGGCCGAAGGCAAAGACGGTGGCCAGGCCGATGAAGATGATGACCACCGAGACCTTGATCATGACCGCCCCGCTGTTGAAGTTGGCCGACTCGCGGACGCCGACGACCAGAATCGTGGTGACCACGATGATCGCGCAGAGCGCGAAGATATCGACTCTTGCCGAGAAGGGGTGGCCGAAGGCGGTAATGGCCAGCGACGGCGTGGGATTAAAGGGCAGGCGGACGCCGAAAAATCCGAGCAGGCTGCTGACGTAACCGCTCCAGCCGACAGCGACGGTGGCCGCGCCGAAGGCGTATTCGAGACACAGAGCCCAGCCGATGATCCACGCGACCAGTTCGCCGAGGGTCGTATATCCGTAGGTGTAGGCGCTGCCGGCGATGGGGATCATGGCGGCGAACTCGGCATAGCAGAGCCCGGCAAAGATGCAGCCGACGCCGGCCACGATAAACGAGAGCACGATGGCGGGCCCGGCAAACTGGGCGGCGGCGGTTCCGGTGAGCACGAAGATGCCTGCGCCGATGATGGCGCCAATGCCGAGCGTGACCAGATTGATGGGGCCCAGGGAGCGCCGGAGGGTGTGCGTGCCTTCAGCGCTGGCCTCCTCGTGGCAAGAGGAAAGGGGCTTGATCGCGAAAAGATTAGCCATTCTGGGCTGTTCCTCCAGGGAGTTCGCCGGACGCGGGGGGATTTCCGGCGGCAGATTGAGAGACCGCGCTGCGAGACCAGACGGCAAACACGGGGATGCCGAGCAGAACGATCACCAGACCAGGCCACGTGTACTGCGGTTTGTAGCGCAATAATACGATACAGATCCACGCGGCCATGAGGATATACATCGCGGGGAGGACCGGATAACCGATGGCGCGGTAGGGCCGTTCCGCATGGGGCCGTTTGATGCGCAGTACGAAGAGGCACAGGATGGTGAGGATGTAAAAGATGAGCTCGGTGCAGATGATGTAGTCGAGGAGCTGCGAGTAGGAGCCGGAGAGGCAGAGGAAGCAGGTCCAGACCGCCTGCACGATGAGGGCAGCGACGGGCGTATGCCAGCGCGGATGGAGCTTGCCGGCGGCGCGGAAGAACAGGCCGTCGCGGCTCATCGCGTAGTAGACGCGGGCTCCGGCGAGGGTGAGCCCATTGGCGCAGCCAAAGGTGGAAACGAGGATGGCGCCCGCCATGAGAAGAGCGCCGGTTCTGGAGAAGACGACCTGCAGCGCCGCGGTGGCCACGCGGTCGTCAGAGGCAAACTGAATGCCGCGCGCGGAGAGCGTCGCTCCATGCGGATCGCCGTGCAGCGGCAGCGCCAGCAGGTAGACGAAATTCGCGAGGATGTAGAGGACCAGCACCAGGCTCGTCCCCAGCGCCAGGGAGAGAGGCAGATTGCGGCGCGGATTGCGGATCTCGCCGGCGGTGTAGGTGACGTTATTCCAGGCGTCGGCGGAGAAGAGCGATCCGGTCTGCACCACGGCCAGGACCGTCAGCAGGCCGACCATGGCGATGGGGCCGCCGATGCCCACCTGCACCGGATGGAGCGTGTGCCATCCCGCTCCGCGCCAGAAATTTGCGCCGAAGTTGGCGCGGATCGATGCGGCGTTGCGGCAAAACAGGAATCCGATGCCCACCAGGCCCAGCAGGGCGGCGGTCTTCGCGGTGGTGAAGACGTTCTGCACCATCGCTCCGAGGCGTACGCCGAAGACATTGATGACGGCGAGGAGCACGATAATGACGACCCCAGCCAGATTCGCCGTGCTCAGGCCGATATCCATGTTGCCCAGCACCATCGGCCCCACATGCCATGCGGGAACGTGGGCGATGTGCCAGATCCAGTGGGTGGAGGAGACGGAGGGAAAGAAGACGCCGAGGAATTTGCCGAAGGCGACCGCGACGGCGGCGATGGTTCCGGTCTGAATGACGAGGAAGAGCGTCCAGCCGAAGAGAAATCCCCAGATCGGGCCGAGCGCCTCGCGCAGGTAGACGTACTGGCCGCCGGCTTTGGGCATCATCGCTGCCAGCTCGCCGTAGCTGAGGGCGCCGATGATGGTCATGACGGCGGTGACCAGCCACGCGCCGATGAGCAGCGCGGGAGAAGCCACATCGCGGCCGATTTCGGCGGGCACGATGAAGATGCCGGAGCCGATCATGGAGCCGACCACGATGGCGGTGGCGCTGAACAGGCCCAGGCTGGCCACGAGACCCGTCTTCCCGGAGCTCTGCTGGCCGGAAAATGGCGCGGAGGTTTCTGCTGGAGAACTCACGTGTCCTTCAGTTCTACTTGAAAATTGCGAGAAAGTCTTTCGCGGATTGCCGCGGGGAGCATGCGGCGGCAAAAATTGCCGCAATCACGGCGACCGAATCCGCTCCGGCATCGTAGACCGCGGGCGCATTTTCGCGGGTGATGCCGCCAATCGCCACGAGAGGCTTTTGGGTCAGAGCCCGCGCTCGCATGACTCCCTCGAGGCCGATCGCGGGACTTGTGTCCAGCTTGGTCGACGTTGCGAAAACGGGTCCGACAGCGATGTAGTCCACGGGCTCACGGTCGGCCGCGAGCACCTGCGGATCGATATGCGTGGACAGGCCGACGACGGCGCGAGAGCCCAGCAGCGCGCGCGCCTCGGCTGGCGAAGCGTCGCCCTGGCCCACGTGGACGCCATCCCACCCGGATGGCCCCACCAGCGCCGGCCGGTCGTTGAGGATCAGCTTCATCGACGGCGCGGCTTCGCGCATGGCGAGCGCATCCTGCGCGACGAGCACGTCGTCATCGGTCTTGTTGCGGTATTGGAGGATCTCCACGCCGGCCTCGGACAGCTCCTGCACCAAAGCTCGCAGGCGCTTCCAGCGGGCTTCGAGGTCAGTTGAAACTTCCCGCAGAGCCAGCCCAGCGTCCAGAATCGGATAGAGCACCGGGAAGCGGCCCGCACCGCGGGCATTTTTCTGCCGCCAACTTTTTCCCGTCCCGGTCTTCCTCATCTCTTTCGGAGTCTATCCAAACAGCAGAGGCTCCCGCTGCGGGGAGCCTCTGTCGTGCATGACAGCGATGCTTCCCTACCGCGGCGTCACGCTCATCGTCATCTGCGTACCGCTGTCCAGAGTGAAGTTTCTTCCGTGCGCGCTCAGCATCGTCCCCGTCGCCGAGCCCGCGGAGCCGTCGATGCCGCTGCGGCCGGCGCTGCCGGACGCGTTCAGGTTGCTGAAGGTCACGCCGGAGAGATTTCCCACCGGGAAGGCCCGGCCGGAGAGCGCGCCGCCGTCTTCGGCCGCACCGGAAAGCCCCGCCGTATTTCGCCCCAGCGACGCTGTGGAGTTCATCGTGCCATTCGCGGTCCCGCCC
>JBATVK010000077.1:0-14874 GCA_049671725.1 Acidobacteriaceae bacterium | reverse complement strand
GTGCTGTGCACGGCGCTGAGCAGCGGCGAAGCCGGGCTGCGGGAGCGCGTGGAGCGGCTGACGGGGGAACGCGAAGAGCTTCCAGGCACACGCGGGGCGACGATTGCGGCGATGATGGTGTTTGCCGCGGTCGCGATTGCGGCAGCGGTGAGCGCTTCGCCGTGGGTCTACGAGGTGTGCGAGCGGATTCTGCATCTGGGCTAACGCGCCAGCGCTGCACCGGGCCCCGCGCAGCTTGCGGAATTCGGTCCTTCACGGTGACAATCGATAAACCAATGAAAAGCCTCCGCTTCCCTGCTCTGAATCGTTCGCGTTTTCTTGTGTCCGCTCTGGCCTGCGCGATTGCCGCGCCGCTTGCTGTCGCGCAGGTTTCGCCGCAGCTTTATAACGGGCTGCGATGGCGGATGGTAGGACCGTTCCGCGCGGGACGCGTGGTGGCGGTGAGCGGCGTGCCGGGCGGCGGCGACACGTTCTACTTCGGCGGCGTGGACGGCGGCGTGTGGAAGACGACGGACGCGGGGATGGTGTGGACGCCACTGTTCGATCATGAGCCGGTGGCGTCGATTGGGGCGATCGCGGTGGCGCCGTCGGATCCGAAGGTGATCTACGTGGGCACGGGCGAATCGGACATTCGCTCGGATCTGGCGTCAGGCGACGGGATGTACCGGAGCGACGACGGCGGGGAGACGTGGACGCACATAGGGCTGGAGAATTCGCGGCAGATCAGCCGGATCCTGGTGGATCCGAACAACGCGCAGACAGTGTATGTGGGCGTGCTGGGGCATGCGTACGGGCCGAGCGACGAGCGCGGCGTGTATAAGTCGACCGATGGCGGAGCGACCTGGACGCGCGTGCTGGATAAGGGGCCGGATGTGGGGATTGCGGATGTCGCGATGGCGATTGGGCAACCGCAGATCCTGTTTGCGACGACGTGGAACGCGCATCGTCCGCCGTGGAGCACGTATCCGCCGCTGGAGGGTCCGGGGAACGGGCTGTACAAGACGACGGACGGCGGGGCGACGTGGAGCGAGATCAGCGGGCACGGGTTGCCCAGCGGGGGATGGACGCGCACCGGCGTCGCCGTTGGCGCCGACGGGCAGCGCGTCTACCTCACCATCAACTGCGGCACCGACGAGGAATCCGGTGGCGGCCCCGCGGTACCCGACTGTAAGCCCGGGCTGTACCGCAGCGACGATGGCGGCGACACCTGGACACTGGCGAACAGCGATCCACGGCTGACGAGCCGGGCGTGGTACTTCATGTGCCTGGCGATCGATCCGGAGAATCCGGACGTGCTGTACATACCGAACGTCGCGCTGTACCGGACGGAGGATG
Source organism: Acidobacteriaceae bacterium (assembly GCA_049671725.1). GTDB lineage: Bacteria > Acidobacteriota > Terriglobia > Terriglobales > Acidobacteriaceae > Palsa-343. The sequence goes on along the minus strand of JBATVK010000077.1, from coordinate 13,539 downwards.
GCGGGAAGACGATCCAGGTTGTGCGCGGCGCGCCGGGAGGCGACGACTACCACCAGATCTGGGTGGATCCGAAGGATTCAAATCATCTGGTGCTGGGCGTGGATCAGGGGACGACGGTGAGCCTGGACCGCGGGAAGACGTGGTCGACCTGGTACAACCAGCCGACGGCGCAGATCTATCACGTGACCACGGATCACAAGTTTCCGTACGCGATTTACGGGGCGCAGCAGGACTCGGGCGCGATTGCGGTGTACGACCGGTCGGATCACGGGCACCTGGATACGCGGGACTGGTTCCTGCCGGGCGGCAGCGAGAGCGGGTACATCGCGATCGACCCGAAGGACGAGAACATTCTTTATGTGTCAGGGACGTATGGCAGCGTGGAGCGGCACGACCTGCGGACGTCCTTCAGCCAGAACATTACGCCGTGGCCGCTGGGCGGCGATCTGGGAACGCCGATCAACCAGCGGAAGGATCGCGATCCGTGGACGCCGGTGCTGGTGTTTTCGCCGGCCGACAAGACGTCGCTGTACCTGGGAACGCAGTACGTGATGAAGACGGTGGACGGCGGGCTGCACTGGACGAAGATCAGCCCGGACCTGACGGGCGCGGTGCCGGGGGCGAGCGACAGCGGGCCGGTGACGCCGGAGGATGCGACCGAGCGCGGCTATGGAGTGGTCTACGCGATTGCGCCGTCGCCGCTGAAGGCCGATGAAATCTGGGCGGGGAGCGATACGGGGCTGATCCATCTGACGCTGGACCGGGGGACGACGTGGAAGGATGTGACGCCGCCGGCGCTGAAGGAACTGGGCCCGTGGAGCAAGATTGCGATGATCGAGGCGTCGTATTTCGATCCGGCGACGGCGTATGCCACGGTCGACCGGCACCGCATGGACGATCGCAAGCCGTACCTCTTTATTACGCACGATTACGGGAAGACGTGGACGCTGGATGTGGATGGGATCGCGCCGGATCACTTTTTGCGCGCGGTGCGGCAGGATCCGGAGCAGAAGAACCTGCTGTTTGCGGGGACGGAGTTCGGAATCTACGCGTCGTTCGATGACGGCGCGCAGTGGCAGCCGCTGCAGCTGAATCTGCCGGTGACGTCGGTGCGGGATATGACGGTGCACGGGAGCGATCTGGTGATCGCAACGCACGGGCGGTCGTTCTGGGTGCTGGACGATATTGCTGCGCTGCGCCAGGCAGCGAAGGTGGGCGATGCGAAGGCGTATCTCTACGCGCCGCCGGCTGCGATTCGCGTGGACAACGACGGATTCCTGGGCACGCCGCTGCCGCCGGAGGAGCCGCAGGCGGATAATCCGCCCAACGGCGCGATTGTGGACTACTACCTGGCAAGCGATGCGAACACGGTGACGCTGCAGATTCTGGACGCGCAGGGGAAGGTGCTCCGGCACTACTCCAGCGCGGAGAAGCCGCCGCCGATGCGCCGCGCCTTCATTCCCATCGCCGAGCGCTGGTTCCCGAAGCCGCAGATGCTGGAGACGGCAGCGGGCGAGCACCGGTTTGTGTGGGATCTGGCGACGGGCGGATCGGGCGGGATGGGCGGCGGAGAAGGGTTCGGGACGCCGTCGGGCCCGCGCGTGCCGCCGGGAATGTATACGGTGCGGCTGACGGTGGACGGGACGACGATGGAGCGTCCGCTGAAGGTGACCATGGATCCGCGCTGCCCGGCCACGACGGCAGAGCTGGACGCGCAGTACACGCTGGCGCAATCGATCTACGCGCAGTCGACGGAGGCGCGCAGGACGATGGCGGAGCTGGAGAGCGTCGAGGCGCAGTTGAAGAAGGCGGCGGTGGGCGCCGATCCGGAGCTGGCGGCGACGATCAGCGCGGCGCAGGCGAAGATTGCGGCGATTCGCGGCGGATCGGTGGACAAGAATCCGGGGCTGGCGGCCGCGGCCGGCGGGCTGGGGACGGCGCTGCGCGTGGTGGAGAGCGGCGATCGCACGGCTCCGGCGGTGGCGGTGACGATCGACCACCAGATGAGCGACGTGGCGCAGGAGAAGATCGCGGCGTGGCAGCAATTCAAGAAGACCGAAGTGCCGCGGGTGAATGCGGCGCTGGAGCAGGCGCATCAGCAGCCGCTGCAGATTGCGGCGATTGAGGCGGCGGTGTATTACGCGATGACGCGGTAAGCGTCCTGTCGCTGAAGTTGATTGAACGGCTCGACGGAGTGCCCGCCGCAAAGTTCTCGATGAGCGCATTGGCGATGATGCGACCACTGAAGATGCCAGGGCACTCCTCACGACAGGCCCGTTTGCATTCCCAACATGTGTTCGCGAATCGAAGTCTACCGAGGGAGACGATTCACGGGAACTGGTCTCATCATCCGAAGTTCCTGACGTGGCTGAGTATGAGACCCGCCGCCGAAGCAGGTCCCACGATGCTGACAAATGTCTCAGACCTGTGGATGAGCCTCTAGCGTATAGCAGGAACTGCCGGCGCCGTCACCCATCCATAACTTGCGAAGCACTGTTGGAAGAGATCGGCCTGCAAGGCAAACACTCCGTTGGCGGGCAGATTTAACCCCAGCACTTCGCTCGGCCCGAATTGCTCGATCGGCGCCCACAGACCGTTGTCCACATCCAGCGTTGCCGGCGTGTTCCCCCAGGGATTGCGAACGACGATGTACTGTTCGCTGTTCGCGTAAATCCAGCCCAGGATGGAGTAGCAATGCCAGGCGACGAGACCTGAGTCGTTGAATGTGACTGGTGAAGGCGCCGCCGCTGCGCTTGCGTACGTGCAGGCCGCCATGGGATTGAACGTCCAGGAACCTCGGCAGTTTGCCCGCACGTCGTTCCAGATCGCGTCGCCGGACATGCCGCTGGTCGACTTCGAGGTGGAGGCCCAGCCGGTGAGACCGACCAGGTCGGCAATAGGATCGCCGCCGGTGATCAGGGCGTAATCGGGCGTATCGACGCCGGCAAAATCCGTGAACCATTTCACCCACGCCTTTTCGTAGATCGCGGGCCAGGTTTCGCCGGCATTCGCCGAGCGCGCATAAATGAAGTTCGCGCCTGGCTGGGAAACGGGAACAAGTTCGTCGACCTGGATATCCAACGGCGCTGCGCCGGTCGAGCTGTAGAACGGGATTATGTCCATCCCACCCGGCTCCGGGCTGAAAATGGAATCCCGGGACGCGAGGGTATCCGTCATATTCAGCGGGCGGGTTCGCTGCGAGATCCAGGGTGGACAGGCCCACGCGAGCGACGCGAGGGCTGAGATGAAATGGCAATCCGGGGTTGCGCCTTGCACCGGAGCACGGTAGTCCGCACCGTTTAAAAAGAAGTTTCCTTTGGTTTCCCAGCTGGGCAGAGGCAATGGGAAAGGTCGAAATCCCTGACCAGGCTTTGCGGCCGTTGTGGGCAGGCGCAGGGCGCCGGCGCGTTGCGCGGACTCGTCCGGTTCCTCGGTCAGGTAACGATGAACCAGGGTCGCGGCATCGGGGATGGAGCGATCCCGGACCATGGTTTTCTTCTCCACATCGAAGCGATAGCCCCGAAATAATGGCGATCCGAACTGTGGATCGAACAGCTTCTCGTACGGCATGCCCAGCACGGTCTCAAGCACCAGCCGGGGACTGGCAACGCTGTTCCAGTCAATGGTTCGCCTCAATCGAAGCTCGACGAGCGCGAAGGGATTGATGACGCCGTTCTGTAGTTTGGGCTCCGCTGACCTCGAAGATCTGGATGACATAGCGAATCCTCCTGATCTACAGTGCGTCTGAGGCTCTCATCGTTTCACCCGGCTTCGGAAAATCCGGCGCCAGAAGCGGCCTCTTCAACCTCGGCCCATCATGGGTTCGCCGGCAGTTGAGAAACTTCGGCCGACGAGGGGCATGCAGCGTATTGTGCCGAAATTTGCACTGATCTGCGCCCGCGCTCTGGGATTCCTGACGATCCTGAGAATTGAAGAGTCAGCACGGTTTATGTTTTCAATGGCCTGCTGCGTCGGGGCCCGATACAAATCCCTGGCGGCGGACGCGCATTACCACATGTGCTTGGCCTCGGCGTGGATGGCTTCGTCGGTGATGGGGAGCAGGAAGGAATTGCCGACTTCGAAGCGGGCAAAGCCTGCGGGGTCGGGCGGGAGGGAGCGGATCCAGAAGGACTCGCGGCGGAGAGTGACGCTGGATTTCTGGTCGCCGCGGCGATCGAGGAGCGCGTGGCCGTGACGGAGGAGGTCGAAGGCCGGGTCACGGAGGTCGTCGAGGGAGACGCAGAACTCGATGCGGACGCGGTATTCGTAGGTGGAGAGCGCGAGCTGGACGGAGAGGTCGCGGCAGGTGAGCAGGTTGTGGCGTGCGGCGGTCCAGGCGGCGTCCGCGCCCTGAGCGTGGGGCGAAGTGGCGAGCAGCGGATGCTGGCGGCGGAGGCGTCCGAAGCGGGGCGAGATGACGACGTGGTCGGGACTGGCTTCGACCAGGGAGGCGTGGGGATCGAAGCAGCGGATAAGGCGTTCGGCTTCGCTGAGGGTGGTCTCCATGGGAGGTACCCGCTCTCGATGGAAGTTTGGGGTAGGATACACGGCGAAGGTGTATCGCGAGGAGAGAAAATGCGGGCCGACGGCGGGACGGCGGATCACTGAACGTCGGCGGAGCGGTCTCCTTCGTAGTGCATGATGTGGTAGTAGGCTTCCCAACCGTTCCAGAGGATGGGCGGCGCGATGGGAGCGAGCGGGTCTTTCAGGAAAGCAGCGTAGGTGCGGAGCTCCTGCTGGGTGCGGTAGACGCCGGTGAGCCAGTCGCCGCGATACCAGTTCTTCCACTTGCCGTATTCGGCGGCGGCCTGGGCGGCGCGCACCGCATCGACGGCGGCCAGAGCCTGCGCGGCTTCCTGCTGCGCCTGGAGCATGCGGCCGGCTTCGGCATCCTGGATGGATTGCGCGATGAGCCGCAACATGCGGTTGCTCTGCCGGTTGATGGCGATCATGGTGAGCACGGAAGCCTGATACGACGGGCGGCGCGCGGGCGGAACCAGCGATTCGGCCGCGAGGGCCTGGTCCCAGACCGCGTCCCAGCGCGGCTGCGCCTCGCCGCACTGGCGTATTTCGCGGGCGATGGCGACGTTGAGCCAGGCCTTGCCGCCGAAGCGTCCGAAGCCGTCGCCGACCAGATGCGGCATTTCCCATTTGGGCGACTGGCTGGGGAGCGCGTAGAGGGGCGAGTCGACCATCCATGTGGCCATCATCTGGCGGCCTTCGGTGTGATAGAGCTGGTCGCCGTACTCGAGGGGCGGGTCGCCGAAGGTTGCGGGCGCGGCAAAGTAGGCCTTGTAGATGGCGGCAAGGGCGGGCGCGGCTTTGGCGCCGAATTCCTGCGTGGCCCAGTAACGGTAATACGCATCGGCTGCGGCTGAGGGCGGGTCGCCGGCGGCGCTGCGAGGCAAATGGCCGAGCCAGGCGAGATCCATGACAGCTTCTGCGGTCATGGTGACGGGGCGGATGTCGCTGGTATTGAGCAGCAGGTATTCGGTGGCGCCGGCTTTGATGTAGCGGCCCAGCTCTTCAGCGATGCGGTCGACGGGAACCATTTCGGTGAGCTGATTGGAGCGGTCGTTCATCATGGCGACGTGGTAGTAGGCGCCCTCGCCTGCTTTCACCTCGCCCTTGTCGCCGAGATAGCCGTAACCGTTGTCGGCCCAGACGGTGGTGACCTCCGGCGGGATGGAAAGGTAACCTTCCTGCTGGAGCCGCGCGCCCTCCTGCCAGAGATCGGTGACGAAGTGCGCGTTGGGATGGGAGACGCGCACGATAGCCATTTGCTCGCGAATGGCTTTGCTGATGAGAGCGCCGAGGGCCTGGTCGTTGCCGCGCACGCTGGGATCCATGGAGGCGTAGCTGACGTCGGAGAGGCCGCGCAGGCCAACGTCCCAGAGGATTTCCTGATGCGGGGGATACTCGGCGACGGCGTCGCGCCACGCGCGCTCGAGGATTTCCGGATGAGTGGTGAAGTTGTAGGGAACGTCGCGGGGCCAGCGCGCGACGTTGAGGCCGAGCGGGATGGCGTGGTGCTGGGTGACGATGAGGCCGCGCTCTCCGGCGAGGCGAATCTGCGGATCGTTGGGGAAGATCCACGTGCCGGGCACGATGATGTTGCCTTTGAGGCGGAGGACGGTTTCGAAGACCTTGTTCCAGACGGCGAGGGAGATGCCGGTATGGTCGGTCTTTTCGCCGGGGGCCCACCCGGTGAGGAGATCTTCGTCATTGATGAAGAAGCCGCGGTAACGGAAGACGGGCGAGGGCCAGGACTGATGGAAGTTGGCGGGGATTTCGATGGCGGCGCGGCGCGGAGGCCGATGGTCGGTCCAGTAATCCATGGGGCCGACGCCGAGAAACTGCTGGGAGAACTGGTAGATGGCGTAGATGGCGCCGCGCATATCGGCGCCGGCCAGGACGATGGTGGCGGGTGCGGCTGGGTGCACGACGTCGATGGAGAAGGACTCGGGTGCGGTGAGGTCGGGATGCAGGCCGGCGGGAAGGTTCGCGGCCTGGCCGATGAGGACGATGGCTCCGGTCGCGCCCGCGGAGGTGGGCTGAATGCGCGGCTGCCTGCCGAAGACTTTGGAGAAATCTGATGCGAGATCCTGGGCGGCGAGACGAATGGGTTGTGGCTCGTTGGCGCCGAGAACGATGGTGGTGCGCGCGTTGAGGACCGGCCCGGTGAGATGCGGCTGGCTGAGCGCCGGCGCGGAGGCGAGGGAGACAGCGGCGAGAACGAGCAGGAGGGAGCGGGGAGTTGGGCGGCCGGTCATGGGATCTCCTTATGGCTGAAGGAGCGATTTTGTTGGCGAAGCGAATTTTATCGGGTTCGAGATCGTTATGCGAGGGTGGGGGACGAAAATACAGGTCAGGCGAGCGGCGCGCATTCGGGACTAGCGCGGGCGTGAGGGGCGTTATTCGCCGCGCAGGGCCTGGATGGGATCGGTGGAAGCGGCGCGGCGCGCGGGCAGGGCCGAGGCGGCGAGCGCGAGAGCGAAAACAGACAGTGTGGCGAGCAGCAGCACGGCGGGATCGAAGGGGCTGACCTCGAAGAGAAAAGAGCGCAGGATGCGCGAGGCAGCTACTGCGCCCGCGAGTCCGAGGATGCAGCCCGCGGCGGCCAGGCGCAGGCCGGAAAGCAGCACGAGGCGCAGAATGTGCGCACGCTGCGAGCCGAGCGCCATGCGGATGGCCATCTCCTGCACGCGGGAGGCGACGGAGAATGCCATGATGCTGTAAATGCCGAGCACGGCCAGCAGGACGGCGGCGACGGCGAAGCAGGAAAGAATCACGGTGTTGAAGCGGCGCGGGGCCTCGCTCTGCGCGACCACCTGATCCATGGTTTGCACCTGGGTGAGCGGGAGCTGCGCATCGAGGGAGCGGACGATGGATCGAATCGCGTTCTCCATCTGCTCGGGCGGCAGTGCGGAACGGACGAGGATGTATCCGCCATTGCCGTTGACGTCGGTGGGACTACCCCCGGGGCTGATATCGCGTTCGAGCTGCGCGGTGGGCAGATAGAACTGTTCGGAGGCATCGGCGTCGGGCCGGGTCAGCTTGGCGTCAGCCACTTCGCCCACGATGGTCATCCATGGCGTATTGGATTTGAGCGTGCCGATGTGGATGCGCTTGCCGATGGGGTCCTGGTGATGCCAGTAATGCTCGGCGAATTCGTGGTTGACGATGACGACAAGCTGGCTTTTGGGGGCGTCGTCGGACTCGGTAAAGAAGCGGCCGCGCAGGAGTGGCGTGCCGATGGCGCGGAAGTAGTCGCCGATGACCTGGATGGCGGAAGCGGCGGTAAGGTCGGGCCCGCGGGGATCGACGTAGCCTTCGGCGACGAAGGACCAGATGCCGTCGCCGGTGGTAGGCAAGGTGCTGGTGAGCGCAGTGGCCTGGACACCGGGCAACTGGCCAAGCTGCTGGAGGAGGCGACGATTGAAGGTATCCACCTGCGCCTGGGTCGAGTACTGCTTCTGCGGCAGCGCGTACGCGGCGGTGGTGACGTGATCGGGGCGGAAGCCGAGATTGACGTCGCTCATGCGGGCAAAGCTGCGCAGCAACAGGCCGGAAGCAGCGAGCAGGACGAGAGCCACGGCGATCTCCAGAACGACCAGGGCGGAGCGCAGGCGCGCGTGGCTGCCGCCGACGGAGCCGCTGCGGCCTCCTTCTTTGAGCGAGGCGTTGACGTTGGTGCGCAGCGCGGCAAACCCGGGGGCGAGGCCGCAAAAGAATCCGGTGAGCAGAGCGAGCAGGAGCGCAAAGCCGGCGACGGTCCAGTTGAGCGTGATGTCGCCGACGAGGGGGAGAGTTTGAGGGAGCAGACTCTTGCCGGCGGCGAGCGCGACGGAGGCGAGCCCGATGCCGAGGAGGCCGCCCGCGGTGCTGAGGACCAGGCTTTCGAGCATCATCTGGCGCAGGAGAGTGAGCGCGGGTGCGCCGATGGCCAGGCGCACGGCGGTTTCGCGCTGACGGCGGATGGCGCGGACCAGGAGCAGCCCGGCGAGATTGGCGCAGGCGATCAGCAACACGACGACGACGGCCAGAAAGAGCAGACGCAGCAGCGGCTTCGCGTCGAGCACGGTGATCTGCTGGAGCGGGTAGACGACCGGCTTGATGCGGAAGTTCGCTTCGTCGGGCGGATAGTCGCGCATGATCTGCTGCGCGACGCGCATGGCATCCGCCTGCGCCTGCGCCGCCGTGACGCCGGGTTTGAGCCGGCCCACCATGCCGAGATACCAACTGGTTTCGGCCTCCGGAGCAAGTTCCTGGGGAGAGAAGCTCATGGGCACCCACAGCTCGCAGCGGTTGAGCTGGCCGTCCATCAGGGGAAACTCGAAGCTGCGGGGCATGACACCGATGACGATGTAGGGTTTGCGGTCGAGCAGAATCTTTGTGCCGAGGATGCCGGGGTCGCCGTGGAAGCGGCTCTTCCAGGTGGGGTAGCTGAGCACGGCCACCTGTTGCTTCTGCTCGTCTTCCTGCGCGGTAAAAACGCGGCCCAGCAGGGGCGAGACGCCCAACGCGGTGAAGACTGAGGGCGTCATGCGCGCGGCGTTGATCATCGCCGGCTCACCGCTGCCGGAGAGCTCGTAGGTCTCGAAGCCGTACCCGCCGAGGCTCGAGAAGGAGTGCGTGTCGCGCGCGTAGGTGACGACCTCGGGGCCGGTGACGGGACCGGAGTCGTGCTGGCCCCAGTCGGTGCCGGCGACCTGGTCGCCCAGCGTGACCAGCTCTTGCGGATGCGGGAAGGGCAGCGGCCGGAGCAGTACGCCGTCGACAATGGAGAAGATGGCCGTGGTGGCGCCGATGCCGAGGGTCAGCATGAACACGGCGATGGCGGCGAAGCCCGGAGAGCGGCGCAGCTGCCGGAGGACCAGCTTGAGGTCGGAAACGATTCGCTTCATCGGGCTCTTTCTCACTCCGTAGCTACGCCGTTAGACGCAGCAGGGTGCGGGCGGTTCTGCTGGTCCTATACGCATTTTCGCGCTGTACGTTCCATCGCGCGTGGCGGGGCGAGGGTTGTTCGGAGCGACGGGGCACGGACTGCTACCATCGAAGATTGGACGCCATGACTGAGAGTGACTCGCAAACCCAGCAGCCGGTGCGCGTGCGCATCGCGCCGTCGCCCACCGGCGATCCGCATGTGGGCACCGCTTACATCGGCCTGATCAACTTTCTTTACGCGCGGCAGCACGGGGGAAAATTCGTGCTGCGCATCGAGGATACGGACCGGGCGCGGTTTGTGGCCACGTCGGAACAGATGATTTTCGAGGCGCTGCGCTGGCTGGGGCTGGAGTGGGATGAGGGTCCCGATGTCGGCGGGCCGTATGGGCCGTACCGGCAGAGCGAGCGGGCAGAAATTTATCGCGAGCATGCGGAAATGCTGCTCCAGAACGGCACGGCGTACCGGTGCTTCTGCACGCCGGAGGAACTGGAAGCGGCGCGGCGGCAACAGGTGGCGGCGAAATTGCCGCCGCGGTATCCGGGGACGTGCCGGAACCTGACCGCGGCGGAGATTGAGGCAAAGCTGGCGGCGGGCGTGCCGCACACGATCCGGATGAGGGTGCCCGCGGAGGGGTCGACGAGCTTTCGCGACGAGTTGCGCGGGGCCATCACCTTTGAGCACCGCAACGTCGACGACCAGGTGCTGATGAAGTCGGATGGGTTTCCGACGTATCACCTGGCGAACGTGGTGGACGACCACCTGATGCAGATCAGCGATGTGATCCGGGCCGAGGAGTGGATCTCGTCGACGCCGAAACACGTGCTGCTCTACAGATTTTTTGGATGGAGCGCGCCGCGCTTCTGGCACATGCCGCTGCTGCGCAACACGGACAAGAGCAAAATTTCGAAGCGGAAGAATCCGGTGTCGCTGGTGTATTACCGGCAGGCGGGCTTCCTGCCGGAGGCGATGCTGAATTTTCTGGGGCTGATGGGCGGAGGGATGCCGGCGGAGATCAATAACGCGACGGAGAAGTTCACGCTCGAGGAGATGCTGGAGCATTTCGACATCAAAAACATCCGGCTGGGCGGGCCGGTCTTTGACCTGACGAAGCTGCGCTGGCTGAACGGGGAATATCTGCGGGCGATGACGCCGGAGCAGTTCTATGCGGCGCTGCGCGGGACGGTGCTGAGCGATGCGACTTTGAGCCAGATTGCGGCGCTGGTGCAGACGCGGGTGGAGACGCTGGGCCAGTTCGGGAACCTGACGCATTTCTTCTTTGCGGACGACGTGATGCCGGCGCCGGAGGTCTTTCTGCCGAAGAAGCGGACGCTCAAAGAGACGCTGGAGTTTGCGGGCGAGCAGCTGACCGTGCTGGAAGCGACGGAATGGACGCATGCGGCGCTGGAACCGGCGCTGAAGCAACTGGGTGAGGCGAAGGGCTGGAGCGTGAAGGAGAATTTCATGCTGCTGCGCGCGATCGTAACCGGGAGCACAATGAGCCCGCCGCTGATCGAGAGCATGATCGTGTTCGGGAAGGCGCGGACGCTGGACCGGATGCGGCGATTCGTGGACGCGCAGAAAAAGGGTAAGGCCAGGGATTAGGGTTTACGGTTCAGGAATTACGCGGCCGATCGTGGTTGACGGGTCCCTGGTCCTTGTTCTCTGATAACTGGTTACCGATTTCTGTTGCCGGGTCTGCGATGCGCGTCGTTCCGGTTGCGAAGAATCCGCTGGTCCTCTCCTATCTCGAGCTGCGGAGCGCGGTGGGGCTGATCGCGCTGGGATTGCCGGTGGCTCTGCTGCTCTATTCGGCGCTGGCGCCGGGACGGCCCGCGCTGCCGATGTCGATCAGCGCGTACTACTACACGCCCATGCGGAATCTGCTGGTAGGGTGCCTGTGCGCGATCGGGTTCTTCAACCTGTGCGCTCGCGGATACGAGTGGCGGGACGAAGTGGCGGGATACACCTCGGCGATATGCGCCTTCGGGGCGGCATTCTGCCCAACGTTTCCGCCGGGTCCGGCGACCAGGCTGCAGCGCGAGTTGGGCACGCTTCATAACTATTTCGCTGAGCTGTTTTTCATCACGCTGGCGCTCATGTGCCTGGTGCTCTTTCGCACCACGGCGCGCAACCGATCTGTGACCCGGAACAAGCAGCGGCGCAACCGCGTGTACACGGTGTGCGGCACGGTGATGGCGGTGTGCGGGGTGGTGGACTTCGTGTGCCACCGGATGCGGCCGATTCCGATGTGGGGGCCGGTGGGCTCGATCTTCTGCTGCGAGCTGGTGGCGCTGGAGGCGTTTGGCGTGGCGTGGCTGGCGAAGGGGAAGACGCTGCGGATGGGGAAGAAAAGCGCGGCGCATGCAGCTGCGCCGAGCAAGCGGCTGACCGGGGTGTAGGGGGAAGGTGACCGCGCTTCGGCAGAGCCAGGAGGCTTGAAAGGCCTGGGGAAAATTTTCATAACAATCCTCTTGCATTCGCAGAAAAAGCTGCGCTAAGCTCCTGAGCACCCGCTCTCCAGCTGACAATTCAAGCGCTCTGCGAGGCGTACCACGCGCAACGCGGCTGCCGGATGTCCCGCTCCAGGCTGCGTCGCTGTTCGCGCTGGCTCTGCTCTGATTTATGCTCTCCTGACCCTCCAGAGACGATGTTGTTTTCCTGTGCCCAGGCATTTCCGCAGACGCCGCGGAGGCGCCGTGGTGCGGGCGGTCAGAGACGGGGAGATTCCGGATCAAGGAGAGGAGACTATGAATCACCTGCTGACCAGACATCATTTGCGCACTGCACTCGCCGCGGTTTTCGTTCTGACGGCGGCCATCGCGGCCGCGAGCTGGTTCGGCGGCGTTACGCATCCGAAGCCGGTGCACGCCGACCGCCGCGACTTCTGGTTCCTGAACGATACGAGCAAGCAGATCGACCACATCTATGTTTCGGGGCACAGCCATGAAAGCTGGGAAAACGACGTTCTGGGAGACAGTGCGGTGCTGGCCGACAAGATCGGCTTCCTGATCACGTTTTCCGGCGACTATCAGAGCGGGTGCATGATGGATTTCAAGATCATCTATCACGATGGGTCATCGGACACCTACCGGGAGGGGATGAACACCTGCGATCTGCATGCGGTGATCTTCACCGACGGCGAAGCGCACGGGTATTGAGGCTTCAGCAGGGATCGCAGCGAACGACGGGATCGACATGACGAGCCTGCTGAGGGCTGGTTCAGGGCATTTGTTGCGCCGCAATCCGGACGAAGCATAAATAGCCCCGGCCGAAACCGGGGCTTTTGTGCGGAGGGGCTATATCAGAGGCGGGATTGGGATCAGGCCTCGGCGTATTCCATTTCCTGCTCTTCGTCGAGGCCGTGGCGGCGCAGGAGGGTGGGCAGGTTCTGGGAGAAGGCGCTGCGGGGCATGACCATGTCGCAGCCGGCCTCGAGGGCCTTGGCTTTCAGATCCCCCTGCAGGTGGGAGAGGAATCCGATGACCGAGGTGCCGCGCTTGAGCTTCGCCTTGAGTTTGGGAATGAGGGTGAGCGGCTTGGCGGCGGCGTTGTTGAGGTCGAAGACAATCAGCGAGGGGCGTTCTTCTTCGGGCGCCGCGATAATTTTTGCGAGCGTCTCCGGCTCGTTCTTGACGAAGGCGACTTTGACGCCGAGCTTGCGGGCAGTCTCGTTGATCTTCGCGAAGAAGAAGAGATCCTCGATGAAGAGGAAGATGCGGGTGGGCGCGTCCTCGCGAACCGGAGGCGGCGGCGCATCCCATGCCGCGGACTCGGCGTAGAAGCCGTTGCCATTGATGTTGCCGTTGCGGAGCTCGATGGTGGAGGGGGGCGAGTCGGCGACGTTGCCGTTGACGGTGCGGTAGCTGTGGTCCATGGGACCAACAAAGACACGCTCGCGGCGCTGCTTGTTGCGGCGGCGGCCGCCTCCGCCCTGGGGCTGCCCGTTGCTCCTGAAGAAGCGCTGCTGGCTGGAAGGCTGCGGCTTGGGCGGCTTTTGCTTGTGCTGGTGGGGCTGCGCCTGGGTCGGCTGCGGGGTCTGGCCCTGCGCCTGAGGCGGCTGCTGGCCACCGGCATGGGCGGTGCCCTTATTG
>JBATVK010000076.1:0-76481 GCA_049671725.1 Acidobacteriaceae bacterium | reverse complement strand
GAAGGGCCTCTTCCGCTACGCTCCAGAGCCCCTCCTCCCACGTAATCCCAACCACTTCATGCCCCGTTGTGGCCTGATTTTGCTCCGCCACACTGGCCTGGTTTTACTCCGCCCTTGACAGTGTGTCAGTCGGCCTTGGCGTCCTCGGGATTGCAGCCACTCTCGGCAAGCTCGCCCCAGGCGTGGGCCAAATCATTTCCGGAGCGTCAATGATTAACGACATTTACACAACGGTAAATAAGGTAGAAGAATGCAACTAACAAGCGACATGAAGGGCGACATCAAAGCAGTCCAGCAGATGCGCTTGCCTTGGTGGGGGGTGCTGTGTTGGATGGCTGGATGTGCGCTTATTGAATGGCCGTTTTATCATGCGGGCAGGCTTGACCTTGGGCTGCCAGTGCTGTATAGCATCGGAATGCTTGGGATTGCTACCGCTGTCAAGTGGAAGTTCAGGCGGCATGTGTGGTTCTGGGGAACGATGACGATCCTTACTGCACTACATGTCCTGCTAATTTTGCTCGTTCCCTGGACCACCAAGTGGATTCCTGCTCTCGTGGTTATCCCAATCGCCATCGCTGACGTGTACGTGATGCTCTGGGTTGTTTCGGTTGTCGGCAACTACATGGAACGGCCAACGACCTCGGAGGAATGAGTATCTCCCATCTTCAGGTCGCTGTGGCGATCAGGAGTTACAAAAAATACAAGCCCTCCCTGGGGCGTCCTTGCCCCTGCCAAGGGCAGGTCTCAACAGCCTGTAGCAGCCTTTCGTTCCGGTTGTGACCACCGCTATTGCGAGAACAGCATCGCCGGGACAACAGGTCTTGGGATAAGATGACGCTTTGGAACGGAGGGGTGCGGTACCGCGAGGTTATCGCGCCGAAAGGGATGGTCCGATCACGACAAAATCGGGCTGCTCGGTTGATGTGCACTATCGCCGCGATTACCACTATCGGATGCGGCATTGTTTCGGCCCAGACCGAAGGGCAGACAAAGACGTTCGCCGGTTCGGGTGATCGGGCAGAGACGAACATAGCTGTTCTTGCGGAGGAGGTTCCCAGCGCGGGATATTGCGGAGGATGCCATAAGGTCGAATTTGACGAATGGCATCAGTCTCTTCACGCGAATTCGTTCCGTACCCCGTTCTATCACACCAGTGACAGTCTTTTGATTCTTGCAGAAGGCCTTCCGGCGTCAGCTCACTGCGACACTTGCCACAATCCGCTTGCCGTGCAATTCGGAGCATTAGCCGGAGACTCGCACAGCAGCAGAGGTTCCGACCAAGATGGCGTGACCTGCATGGTCTGCCACTCGATCACAAGGCCGAAATCGACAACGGGAGACGGCAGCTACGTGATGGGTACACCGGCGGTGATGGTCGACGCTAAGGGGAATCGCATTCCCGGTGAAGTGCCGTACCACGACATTCTCGCTCATCCGGACCGTCATAGACGGGCAGTCATGCAGGACTTCTATCGCACTTCGGAATTCTGCGCAGCCTGTCACAACGCCACGGTGCCAGCCGAGTTGAACAACTACAAGCCCATCCGTGAGTTTGCCACCTACGATGAGTGGCAGTCATCCGCATTCTCGCATCAGGATCCGCTGAATTTCTACCCGGAGCAATTGGCAACTTGCCAGGATTGCCATATGCCAAGGCTCCCTGAATCGAGTCGTCAGGACGGGGATCGCGCCTCCCACCGATGGGTCGCGGGCAATACCGCGGTGCCGTTCTATTACGGATACAAAGACCAGCTTCAGAAAACGATCGATTTCCTCCAATCGATGCACGCCGTAGATGTGGACATCGTTGGAATCGAGAAGGCGGGAGGCGACCGGCTGATCGCTCCACTCGGCTCCGTACCGTTCGACCTCGAACCGAAAAGCGATATCGTCGCTCTCGTCATCATCAGGAACAGCGGAATTGGCCATTCGCTCCTGCCGGAATTGCGTGATCTGTATGAAGCATGGATCGAATTTCGCGTCACGGACAGGACGGGAAGGGAGATCGTGCACAGCGGATTCCTGAACTCGGACGGCACTCTGGATCAGTATGCTCACGCCTTTCTGAATCGGCCGCTCGATCAGGATGGGGACTCCATCGAGAATCACGAAATCTGGAGGATGCGCTCAATAGGCTACGACAACACTATCGCAGCCGGCGGAGCGGCAGTGGTGCGATACGAGTTCCGGATACCGGAAAACACAACCGGCCCCATCACGATCACGGCACAGGTAAAATACCGTCATTTCCAGCAGCGCTACCTAAATACTGTCCTGGGTTCACACCATCCCGCGTATCCAGTGGTAATTCTCGCTTCGCAGACGCGGACACTGATGATCGGCGGGAATCGCCCGCAGCCTGCGAAACCCGATCAGAGTCCCGACTGGATGCGGTGGAACAATTTAGGCATTGCCTGTCTGGGTCCGACGGGGGGCAGCGGATTCGTCCCGGTGCCTGCGGAGGAATACGAACAGGCAGTAGCAGCATTTTCGGAAGTCGTGAAGCTGAGGCCACAATACGTTGATGGGTACACGAATCTCGCGCTGGCGCACATTGAAAGCGGAAACTACGATGCGGCGGAGATGCAACTCCGAAAGGCGATCGGGCTCGACGCGAGTAATGCGCGCGCCCTGTACTACATGGCTTTGGTTGAAAAACACCGTGGCGCGATTCCCAAGGAGATTACAGATCTCGAGGAAGTGGCAAAACAGTACCCGGAGTCGCGGGATGCCCGGCGCGAGTTGGGTATCGCATATCGTACGGAGGGCCGCGATCAGGATGCACTTCGGGAATTTGTGGCTCTACAACAGATCGTGCCTGACGATCTGACCGCTCACCAGGAACTTGCGTCGCTTTACCGCAAATTCGGGATGACTTCGAAGGCCGCGGAAGAGGAAGCGGCTTATAACGCGGAGAAGCCGGACCCGGCGGCGCCCACCTACTCATTCAACTTTCTTCGTGAACATCCGGAGATCATCCTCGAAAGCTTGCCTTGGCACGTGCACAGCCTGAGCGAATCAGACCTCGCCCAACGCAGGTGACCGATATATCCCCCGAGGGTATAACCCCTGGTGGCTGTTCTGGTGGTTGTTTGTTTTCGATTTCAGTGCGTTTCGGTGCAATCCACTGCGGTGAGGCTCACCCTGTAAGTAGATGATAGTGTATAGGTTATGCGCATCTATGCTAGCCGGTGCAGGAGGCCACTTTTCTGACTCGAAATCAGGATCGCCATCCGAACACTCCGCGCAGGCAGTCATTCCGGCTCGCGCTGACTGGAGTGCCCGGTCTTTTTTGTACCAGTTGCGATGATAGAAACTGGTACAAAAAGGAGCGGAAGATGGCACGAGGGAAGAAACATACGGCTGAGCAGGTGGTGAACCTGCTGCGACAGATTGAAGTGGCGGTGGCGAACGGGAAGACAACCGCGGTGGCCTGTAAAGAGGCCGAGATCACGGAACAGACGTACTACCGCTGGCGCAAAGAGTACGGCGGGCTGCAGGTGGACCAGGCACGCCGGCTAAAGGAACTGGAGCAGGAGAACACGAAGCTGAAGCGGCTGGTCAGCGAGCTGAGCCTGGAGAAGCTGGTGCTGAAGGACATCGCCTCGGGAAACTTCTAAGCCCGGAGCGACGGCGCTGTGCCGGGTTATCGGTACTCTAAAAATCCTCAGAATCGGCGTTTGAAAATTCCCCAGTTGGGGCGAGCGGCGGCATTCTGACCCGAGGAGGGTCGGGATGCTGCGACTGGAGGATTTTATGGAGATACAGAAGCTGCATCACGACGGGCTGAGCGTAAGTGAGATTGCGCGGCGCCTGGATGTGGACCGCAAGACGGTGCGCAAGTACTTGAAGCAAGCGCCGCGCGAGTACGAACGCAAGCCGAAGGGATGGAAGATCGATCCGCACCGGGCGTATCTGCGGGAGCGCTGGGAGCAAGGCGTGCGTAACGCCAGCCGGCTGTTTCTGGAGTTGCAGAGGCGCGACTATGCGGGCTGCCTGACGCAGGTGAAGAAGGTAGTGCGGCCGTGGCGGAGCGAGGTCCAGGAGCGGGCGTTTGTCCGGTTTGAGACGGCTCCGGGCGAGCAGGCGCAGATGGACTGGGGCCACTTCGGCAACTGGGACGGCAAGCGGCTGTACGGATTTGCTTTGACGCTGGGCTGGTCGCGGATGCGATATGTGGAGTTCACCCAGCGCCAGGACGTGGAGACGCTGCTGAACGCGATGGTGCATGCCTTCGCCTGCTTCGGCGGGGTGACGGCGACGGTGCTGACCGACAACATGAAGACGGTGGTGCTGGACCGGGTCGACGGCCAGCCGCGCTTCCATCCCAGGATGCTGGACTTCGCCAGCTACTACGGCTTCGTGCCGCGGGTCTGCCATCCCTACCGGCCGCAGACCAAGGGCAAGATCGAGTCGACCATCCGGTTCATCAAGTCGAGCTTTTGGCCGGGGCTGACCTTCGACTCGCTGGCGGAGTTGAACCGGCAGGCGCTGGCCTGGTGCGGAGAAGTGAACCGGCGTGTCCATGGAACGACGCGCGAGGCTCCGGTCCAGCGGCTCGCTCGCGAAGGCCTTACGCCGCTGAACGGGCAGCCGCATTACGACACCAGCTATGTCAGCCACCGCCAGGTGGCCAGGGACTGCATGGTGAGCTATCGCGGCAACCGTTATTCGGCGCCGCACCTGTATGCAGGCAAGACTGTGCTGGTGCGCGAGCCGCTCGATGGCGGCCTTCTCCGGATATTCCATCAGCAAGACCTGATTGCGGAACATGCGTTGGCTAAGGGCAAGGGCGAGGCGGTCGTCGAACGGGCCCACTATGGCAACCTGCCGCGCCGACCTCGTGGGCCGATCTCGACAGCGCCCGCCATCGTTTCCGAACTGATGCCCGGCCCCGGCGTCGGGCTGCACTACACCATCCCCGAGGTCGAGCTGCGCCCGCTCTCGATCTACAACTCGTTCTGTGAGGAGGCGGCCCATGTCGCTGCAGTCTGAACGCCTGCTCGGTCACATGCTGCGGCTGCGCCTGTCGCATCTGCCCAACTGCTTCGAGGCCATCGCCGAAGAGGCTTCCACGAAGAACCTGCCTTATCTGGACTTCCTCGAACAGGCGCTCGAAGCCGAGAGTCAGGCCAAGCACACCCGCAACGTGCGGCTCAAGACCCAGTGGGCGCACTTCCCCTACAACAAGGGGCTGGACCAGTTCGACTTCGACTTCCAGCCTTCGGTTGACGAGCGCAAGCTGCGCGAACTGGCCGGCCTCGCCTTCCTCGAACGCAAGGAGAACGTGCTGCTGCTCGGACCGCCCGGCGTGGGCAAGACGCATCTGGCGATCGCGCTCGGCACCGAGGCCATCGTCGCCGGCTGCTCGGTCTACTTCGTCACCGTGCAGGATCTGGTCAGCCAGTTCCAGAGAGCCCGCGACGAGAACAAGCTCAAGGAGCGCATGAGTCTGCTGGTCAAGCCCAAGCTGCTCATCCTCGACGAAATGGGCTACCTGTCGCTGGACTCCTTCGCCGCCACCTGCCTGTTTCAACTGGTCTCGGAACGCTACGAGAAGGGCTCCATCATCCTGACCTCGAACAAAAGCTACGGCGACTGGGGAGCCATTTTCGCCGACAACGTCATCGCCTCGGCCATCCTCGACCGCCTGCTGCACCACTCCACCACCATCAACATCAAGGGCGAGAGCTACCGGCTCAAGGACAAGAAAAAGGCCGGAGTGATCGCCGCCAAAACCGCCAACAGGGAAGGAGCCTGACGCCACCCCAGGATCGGCCCTCGGGAGTATGCGGCTCCGGGCTTCGCCCTCCGCCGCACACTCCCAGTCCCGGTCCATACCCTTATCCTGCCCTGCCTGGGGAATTTTCAAACGCCCAGAACTGGGGATTTTTCAGTTGACGGCGCTGTGCCGGGTGGTGAACCAGCCACGCGGCACGCAACGCTATCAGCTGACGCAGCGCGAAGACGAAGCTGCCCTCACCCGGGCCATCGTGGAGCTGGCCAGCCAGTATGGGCGCTACGGCTATCGCCGGATCGCGGCGCTGCTGAAGCGGGACGGCTGGCAGATCGGCAAGGACCGGGTGGAGCGCATCTGGCGTCGCGAAGGGCTGAAGGTTCCGCAGAAGCAGAAGCCGCGCGGGCGGCTGTGGTTGAACGATGGATCGTGCGTACGGCTGCGCCCGGAGCGGCCGAATCATGTGTGGAGCTACGATTTCGTGAGCGCCAGGACACATGACGGAAGGACGGTGCGGATGCTGAACCTGATCGACGAACACACGCGGGAGAGCCTGCTGGTGCGTGCGGAACGGCGCTGGTCGAGCGCCAGGGTGATCGAGGCGCTGGCCGACGTGATGGTGTGGAAGGGAGTGCCGGAGCACATCCGTTCCGACACGTACTAACACGGGAAAGAAAAGCTCAGGAGAAGAGAAGATCCCTTAGCATCCCGTACGGGATGGCAACGACTGTAACTCCAAGTGGCTTCCACGGGCAAGGGCTGAGCGTTCGACCATAGCGACACGAGATCTGCGTATGGGCAGTCTCCACTGTACTTAAAATGAAATCTCAACCAAATGGAAGGCCGGATCATTATCTACGAGGTCCTCAACGGCCTCGACGGCCCAGGTGAAGCGGCTCTCCCACTTGGTGCCGCTGCTTCGTGGAAGCAACGGAAGTCGGTTCCGGTCTTGATGATCCCATGAGCCACGCGTGCCATCTTGGCAGCCACGGCGACATACGCCATACGCTTGCGGTCGGCACTCGCAGGATCACGCCGGAGATATCGTTCGAACTTGTCTCGGAAGCTGTTCTCACGCAGACGCACAGCCACGGTGGCTGCCATCCAAAAGGCACAGCGAAGGCGTGCGTTGCCGTACTTGGACAACTTGGTGGCTCCACGGAACTGACCCGACTGCTGAGTCGACAGGTCGAGACCACAGAACTTGAGGAACTGGCGATGGTGGTTGAAGCGGCGCAGATCGCCGGCCTCGGCAAGGATGGTTAGCGCCAGGATGGGACCGATGCCGGGGATCTGCTGAAGGCGCCGGAAGTCGGCGTTGTCCCTGAGATGACACGCAGCCCGTTCTTCCAGTTCATCCCGCAGCTGGCAGAGGCGGATCATCTCGCCGAGCACGACGCGGAACATCGCAACCGCTTCTGAGTCCTCAGCAACAGGAATGCCGATGGACGACTGAGCCGTGCGGTAGATCTCTTCGAGCAGCCGCTGTTTACTGACCTTGCGCCCGACAACTGTCCACGCTTGCCGGACGAACTCCTCCATCGAGAGGCGTGCAATCAGGGCAGGTGTCGGAAACACCTGAAGGAATGCAAGCAGCCACTCTGAACGCGAGGCATGATAA
Organism: Acidobacteriaceae bacterium; assembly: GCA_049671725.1. Lineage (GTDB taxonomy): Bacteria > Acidobacteriota > Terriglobia > Terriglobales > Acidobacteriaceae > Palsa-343. The sequence goes on along the minus strand of JBATVK010000076.1, from coordinate 69,123 downwards.
TGCCGCTCGATCTCCGGGAAGTAAAGCGGCAGGTAGTGAGTCAAAAGCCGGTGCTGGGTACGGGTCTTCTCCAGCGAGATCTGAGCATAGGTCAGCGACAGCTCCTGGAAGTCATGGGTCTGGTTGGCGAGTGGGTCATGGTAATGCTGGGTCACGCCAGTCTTGAGCAGATGAAGCAGGACCTGAGCGTCCTTCGGGTCGTTCTTGTCCCAGGAGTTATGCATGGCTTCCCGCGTTCGGGCCACTGCCAGGGATGCGATCAACTCGAGGTGGAAGCCTTCGGCCTGCAGGAAGTGTGCCAGCGGCCGGTGATAGTTCCCGGTGGCCTCAAAGACGATACGCACCGGATGCTTCAGGCTATGCAGAAAGTCGGCAAACAGCCGGAACTCGGCCGCAATGTTGGGAAGGATCAGGCGCTTGCGGCTCTTCCAGCCTGGCGCTTCGATCAGAACATCGTGACGCAGCTTGGCGACATCGATGGCTACCAGAACGGCTGGCGGTTGAGTAGGCTGAACAAGGGACATGGCTGGTTCTCTCCTGAAGTGAAAGTAGGCATACGTTCAGCTTAGGAGACCTTTGGCCAGCCATGGCCCAGGAAGTCGGATCTCGGTCGCTACGCTCCCTCGACCCGACTTCCTGCCTTCCTCAGACACTTCCTTCCAGGTGCTTCGTGTGGTGCTACGGGCCGGAGTTCGTGGCCCGGGACCTGCGCAAATGGCTGGCCGGGACCGGAGCGAAGACGCTGTACATCGAGCCCGGCTCTCCGTGGGAGAACGGCTACTGCGAGAGCTTCAACTCGAAACTCAGGGACGAGTTCCTGAACGGCGAGATCTTCTACTCGATGAAGGAAATCAGGGTGCTCGCGGAGCGGTGGCGGGTCCACTACAACACCGTCAGGCCGCACTCCTCGCTGGGCTACAGGCCACCGGCGCCGGAGGCCTGGCTGGCAAAGAGCATGGGGCATGGAGAAGTGGAAACCGCTACGCGCTTCCCACTTCTCCACACCCCCGACTGCGGCGGAATTACTAACTCGTCCGCTGCGCTACACTAACAATCTCGCTGGTACAAAAGATCGGGCAGTGCATGACGACACGCCGACTATCGATCTGGCCGGCTGGGCGACGACAACGGTGACGCAGGTGAAACAAGTAATCGCGAATGCAGGTTCTCTGAGACCTCGAATCCGGAGGAATTAATCGAGCGGCGGTTCACCGCATCCAGGTGATGCTATTGATTTTGCTCTGAGTTTCTGAACTTTCAGCCGTGGAGAGGTAGCGGAGCACGGTTGCCATATCGGCGTGGCCGGTGTACTTCATTACCGTTCGCACATCGATGCCAGCCCTCAGGAGGTTCGTCGTATATGTGGCCCGGAATTTATGCAGGTACCAGCGTTCGCATTCCTCGTATTCGCGACATCCACGGCAGTGGCCGCAGTTCAGGCCAGCCTTGCACACGATGCGCTTGAGGAGGGGCAGCCACTTCCAGTTGGGAGTGTCATTCTTCGTTCCAAGAACGAATCGCCCTTTGTGGGTCTTCTTCCATACCTTCAGGTGCTCTATGAGATCTGCGGGAATCGGCAGTGTTCGCTCGGCACGGTCCTTGACATCAAATCCCAACTCGTCCTTCGCCTTGACCGTCAGTGTTCCCAGACGGAGGTTGAAATCCGGCCATTCGAGGTACATGGCTTCCTGCATTCGCAGACCCGACTTGAGCAGCATGTCAAACACAATCCGGTGGTAGGAGTCGGTGATCGAATCGAAGAACGCTTTCAACTCTTCCGGCTCGTAAACCTCAACGTCTTTTTCGGTGAATTCGGGTGCACTGCCCGCTAGCCTTTTTGTATCGACTCCGCACCATTTCAGAAATCCGAACACCGAGACATGCTTGTTGTAGATGGTGCGGTTGGAGTTACCGTTCTTGCGCAGCGTAGCGTACCAGCGGAGGATGATCTCTTCGGTGAGCTGATCGGCAAAATCGACAGCGGCGATGGGAAGGAACTCACTGATCGCTGTTTTGAAAGTTTCGGAATGGCGAATCTTACCACGCGCAGTCTGGCGGTCGATGTACGCCTGAGCCTTTAACCGGAGCTGGATACGACCGGGCTCAGCAGTGATCTCAACGCCGGCATTTGCCGCCGCTTTTCTGGCGGCGAGGCGCCTGATTTCCAACTGCTGTTCCGCCAGCGCGGCGGCAGCATCCTCCCCGAGATTACGGCAGACCAGCCTGCCGGCTTCATAGCGCCGCAGTTCATAATGACCCTGGGGATACTGGATCTGTTCGTCGCCAACCTGGGCATAACGGGGCCGGAGTTTTCCGTTGCGTCCCATTGCCGCCGGATAGCGTTTCCAGCCAGAAGGGGTTCTGCACGTCCACAGGAGTGAGACCTTCAGATTCGCCATCGGAGTGATTCTCAGCGTGACTTGGCAAGTATAAACGATACAAAAGCAATACGAAACTGCCTTTTAGCAACTATAAGTATAATAGAATCAATTATAAATAGTCTTCGACTGCCGAGCCCTGCACTGCCCACCATACCCCGTTACTTCATGGATAACAATCTGCAGGGATATTATTACGCCCGACCCCAGCCCGCTGCGGTTATCTCAGGCGTGATCCGGTCTGGCCGAGTGCTTTACGAGCGCGCAGCGGCCCGCTCCCCGATGAGCGCCTGCCCCCAACTCCCGCTTCATCCGGGGTCGGGAGATTCCATTGACCCCGAAGGAAACCGAAGGATACACTTAGGTCACGTCTAGGAGCAGAACGGGAATCCCGGAAGGGTGCAGTTTACCTGGCGCATCCGCCGATTCAGATCGCTTGATTTCTTTCGGAATCGTCCCGTTTCTTCCCGAAAGACCGCCCGTGTCCGCTATGGGCTGGCGGCATGTGCCAGGACGAGTCTTAATTGCGGAGTTCTTGCCAGGAACCCTGAACACTGAGAGGTTTGGTGCAACACTCGATTCGAGGCAAAGTTGTCTCTCCCGCCCCGGAGACCAGGGAGCTATCTCTGGCCGATCTGTGGCTGGTCATCCGCAAGCGGCGCGTGCTGTTGCTGAGTCTGGCAATCGGTGCCGGTTTGCTGGCCTTCGGATTCGGAATTAAGCGGGGCGACCGCTATACGGCGACCGGGGAACTTCAGATACAACCAGGCAGCGCGTCGGACCTGAAGTCGTCGCTCTCCTCGGTGCTCGGTTCGGGCATGGGTACGTTTGACGACATCATGGAGAGCGACGTTCGCATCCTGCAGAGCGAAACCCTGCTGATGCAGGTCGCGCACACCCTCAATCTCCAGAATAATCCCCAGTTCATGGGCGCCAAGTCCCCCCTCCTGCATGGAGATCTGGACAACCCGTACGTGCGCAATGCCGTTGTCAGCGCGCTGCGCGCAAATCTCGTGGTAGAGCGGGTTCCCAGTACCGAAATGATCTCTATTCAGTACAGGAGCCGCTCGCCGAAGCTTTCCACCGCGATCGTGAACGCTCTTGAAAACGACTTTGTTGAGAATAATTTCATCACCCACTTCAATACCACCAGCAGAGTCACCAAATGGCTTACCGGCCAGATGGATGATTTGCGTGCTGCTGTACAGAATTCGCAGGATCAGCTGGTCGACATGGAGCACAAGCTCGGCATCTATGCTCTCGATCCTCAACACAGCCTGATCAGCGCCGAAATCGCCGACCTCGAGAAGGGAAACGCCGACGCCACACAGCAGCGGGTCCTGGCCGAGGCGCGCTATCGCATCCTGGAGTCCATGCCTCCGGATCAGATTCAGGACTCCGGCGTTACAGCTCTTGGGACCGAGGGAAGCCTGCTGAGTACTCTCCGCGCCCAGCGCGATGAGATCGCTTCGGAACTGGCGAAACTGCGCCCGGTCTACGGGCCCAATTATCCGCAGGTGAAGCAGTTAAACGCCCAGGTTGCCTCTCTGGATCGTCAGTTGAATCAACAGGAGCAGCGGGTTGTCATCCAGGCCAAAGATGCCTATAGCGTCGCTCAATCCGCGGAAGACAAGGCCCGAGGCCTGCTGACCAGCCGGGAGCAGCAGATCTATGGGCAGCGGGATGAAATGGTCCGCTACATGCTGGTTTCCGAGGAGTATGAATCGAATCGGCTGATGTACGAGAGCATCCTGAGCCGCCTGCGTGAGGCAGCGGTCGATGCCGGGCTGGACGCCGCCGACATCAGCATCGTCGATCTGGCAACTGCTCCGATCCGCCCCTCCAGCATCTCTCCCGTAGAACTTGGAGTGCTCGGCGTCCTGTTCGGAGCCTTCGCCGGGCTCAGTTTGGCGCTGTTCCTTGAAAAAATCGACACGCGACTCCGCGACGCTCACGAGATCCAGGAGATACTCGGCCTTCCTCCGCTCGCCATGATTCCTCAAAGTCACTGGAAGAGCAAGGAGTCGGACGTCGAATGGGCTGCCGGTCCGGAGCTTCTCCGCGATCCCCGCTCTCCGTTTTCCGAATCGTTTCGCGCTTTGCGCACCTCCATGCGCCTTTCCACGACTTCACGCGAGTCGAAAGTGATCGCCTTAACCAGTTGTCAGCCGGCAGAAGGCAAATCGACGGTTTCGGTCAACATGGCGGCGGTGCTCGCCCAGGGCGGCAAGAGGGTGGTGCTGGTGGATACAGATATGCGCCGCCCATCCGTCTACAAGCGCCTTCGCATGGAGGGCGGCAAGGGCCTCTCCGAGGTTCTGACCGGCTATTACACTCTCGATGACGTGATCCAGACCCACGAGACCCTCAAGAGTCTTGACGTTATTCCCTCGGGAACCGTTCCTCCGCTGCCTGCCGATCTGCTCGCTTCCGATCAGATGACGGATCTGACGCGTCAGCTGCGCGAGCGGTACGACTACGTCATCTTCGATACTCCGCCGATCCTGTCGGTCACCGATCCCGCCATTGTTGCCGCTCAGGCTGATGGCATGGTTTTGGTCATCCGTCAGGGATATTGCACCCGCCGCATGCTGATTCGCGCGGCCGAGATTCTTCGCGACCTGGATGTCAAGGTGTATGGGTTTGTGTTTAACGGCGTTGATGCTTCGCTCCCCGAGTACTACGGTTATCTCGGTTACTACACGTATGAGTACGGGAAATGACGGAAACAATCAGCGCTTCCACCCGGCAGGGGGGTGACATGGATATGAAGCCAAGGCCGGAACTATGCGCGGTAATGGCTGTCGTGGCGATCCTGATCTGCGGGGCAGGCGCGGCGCATGGTCAGTATGCGGGACCTGCCGTTACCTCGCCTCCCCCGGCTGCCAGCGCTCCCGCCTCCGCCATGAAGCTTCCGATGAGCAATCTGAACATCCTGCCTGGAGACGTGATTGCCATCGCCACCTATGGCGCTCCGGAGCTAACCACCACCGGCGCGGGCGCAGGGGCGGGCATCAAGGTAGATCTCAATGGCGACATCGTTCTCCCCTATGTGGGCACCGTCAAAGCAGCAGGGATGACGCCTCCCCAGCTTGGTGTCTACCTTGAGAAGGAGCTGAAGGACAAGGGCATTCTGGTCGATCCCCAGGTCAGCGTCGAACTCGTGACTTCTCCCACCCAGACGATTACCGTAGTCGGTGAGGTCATGAGACCCCAGCCCGTGCCCACCCTCGGAGTGGAGTTGCGGCTTCTGGATGTGATCTCAGCCTGTGGCGGCTTTACCCCGCTGGCCAGCCACGTGATCACCGTGGACCGATTGGGCGATCCTCAACCGATTACTGTGAATCTGGGAGTAGATCCGGACAAGAATAACCGTGCCAACATACCGCTGATGCCCGGCGATACGGTAGTTGTGCCAAAAGTGGGTAATGCCTATGTCGTCGGCGAGGTGCAGCACCCCGCCGCCGTCCCGCTGGCAGATAACGCGCCCATCACGGTAGTTCAGGCCATTTCCATCACGGGAGGGCTGAAATACGGCGCGGCGCTCTCCAAAGCCATGATCATTCGCACCGCTCCAGATCACCAGCACGTGGAAATTGTCTTCGATCTGAAGAAGGTACTGGAAGGCAAGGAAAAGGATATCGCGCTCAACTCCAACGATATCCTGTATATCCCAACCAACGGTTTCAAGGCCGCCCTGTCGACGGCAGGAGCTGCTCAGAGTGCCATCTATGCGGCTGTTAGCTTTGGTTATCTGGCGCCGTAACTCGCAACTGCGATCTGCCACCAGCACAGAGAAGAGCTGAACCATGGCAACGGCGGCAGTAAGGAGGTGAGAGCCCGGTATCCTCGGCGGTCCTATGATTTTCCTCATTTGCATCTTAGCCATGACCGGCGCTGCGCTTGCAATGTTCCATGTGGCTGCCGTGTTCTTCCTCTGCTGCGGCATTGGAACTGCCTGCGGAATATGGCTCGGCTACTCGATTGCCATCGGGGCTCTCGGGGCGCGACTGACATCGATCTTTGCCGCCGCCACGTTGTTCGGCTATTGCGGCGGCGCCCTCTACGCACAAGTTGCCGCTCTGCTGGCCGGCCACGATAGTCTCGCCTATATGCCTGTCCCCGTTGACTGGCTCGCTTATGCGCTGGTCCTCGTGATGCTGGTGTCGATTTGTCTCCTCTTTGCCAGCAGCCTCGATCCTCCGATTCTGACCCAGCAGTCCGTCGTAACACTGAGTTTCAAACAGGAACGGTTCCTCTGGTGTTGCCTGGCTTTGACGGCCGTCGCGTATCGTCACGGCGACCTTACCTTTATGGGAACCCGCTATGACGTGCAGGGCAAGATCAACATCTTCGGGGACCTCATGTTGATGGTTGTTCCTCTGATAGCGCCCCTGGCCGCCGTCGGATGGTCCCAGTCCGCAGGCTTTCGTCGACTCCGATTTGCCGTGATTGGCCTCGCCGGATTGCTGGCGATTATGCCGCTTGGCCGTCGGGACTTTGCTATCGACCTGTTGTTGTGCATCTTCGCTGCTGTGCGGTTGTCGGGTCGAACCTGGCGGCTTTCAGGCGCAAAGGCTGCCCTGACGGCTGTCGCTGCGACGTGCATCATCATCGGTGCCAGCGTATTCTTTATGGGATTGCGCATGGCAACCTACGTCATGGGGACGCGAAAAGCCTCCCTCTCAAGCATTTTGGACGTGGCAGAAAACACCACCTTCAGGAATCTGCATGCGGTGGAGGCATCGGATAGCGAAGGCGCTGACTATCGAACCTCGAACCTGACACGTTACCTCGCGATCCTTACCCGCGATGGAGATTCAGCCCGGCCGCTCTATGGCCGGGACGCGGCATTTAATCTTGAGATGACGGTGCCCGACGTCGTTTACAACAAATTGGGTCTCAGCAAAGATACGGTTCGATCTATCGGGTCTGAGAAAGGTCTCGCGGACGAGCATTTTGGTCTGGGTGACAGGGACCAGGCGGATACTGTCGGTACGGGAGGGTTCATGGATTTTGGTCTCCTGGGCTTTTTTGCGTATCCGCTGATTGCTTGTGCTGTAACGCGGGCCTTTCTCTACTTCGCCGCGATTGTCCTGAACAAAGAAGGACAGCTGGTCGCGATTTTGATCGTGCTCAACGAATTTCTCAATCCGGAAACTCCAACTACCGGGTATCTCGCATTATTGAGGAATCTGACGATCGTTCTGATTGCCTGGGCGATTCTCTACGCAATACCGAACACGGTGCGCAGGGAACGCCGCGAGCCTGTGTTTAGCTGAGGACGGTCCCGGCGGGCGCCACTGCCGTGAGCGCTCCTCGTTGTCTCGCCGTGTAACTCCGGCGCAGCGGCTCCGGTGCAGAACCTCCTTTACCTCCGGGAGTGCGCTCCTCTAACATCTGTACAATCTGCTGCGCGGGGACCGTATATTGATGCCGAGCAACCAGCTAGAAGACCAGGGGAGAACCGCGCTCTTCCACCTGGCCATCCAGCCGATTGAGGACGCGCCGCAGCTGCGTATCATTGTCGTATCCGGAACGCACCGCGCGTTCGCGGCCTCGGCGGGCAATCGATTCGCGCAGATCCGGACGGCCAAGATAGAAGCGGCACTTATCGGCGCACTCCTCCACGGAAGAGAAGAAAACCGCCTCCTGATCCTCCTCGAAGATCGCCTGGTGCCCTTCGGTTCTGATCGCGAGCAGAAAGGCCTGACAAGCCGCGATTTCGACTGCCTTGTGCGCGATATCGTCCTCATTGAGTACTGTGACGAAGCTAAGATTAATGCGGGACTGCCATATCCCTTCACGGTACCGGTCGTCTATGAGCGGCCCATCCGAGAAGTTCTGCCTAAAAAACGCCGCTGATGCTGCTTTTTGCCACGCGCGGATCGGGCCCGAGACGGCAACCGGGATCTGATATTCCTTTGTGAGCTGTTGCAGGAACTGAGCTCGCTGCTCGTAGGGGCTGCCGATAAACGATACATTCCTCGTTCGCCAGGAGTCGTTCCAGGAAGCCGGCGGGGGAAAATGCACCGTAGGCTCGAAGCTGAATAAAACCTTGATGCAATTTAATCCCCACTCCCTGCACCGGATCGCGTCCGTGCTGCGCGGCACGCAGTGAAGATCAAACAGTCGAAACACCTTCTTAAATTGATACCAGCAGCCGTCATTGCGCGGTCCGAATGGGTTATCAGGGTTATAACAGACCGTCTGCGCACCTGTCTGCCTGATCTGGAGGATTGTATCTCGTGTAAAGTAAATCGGCTTTTCAAACCAAACCACATCCGGCTTGCATTGCGCAACGCGCAGCAGTTCGTGGTTAATCCGATGCACGAAAGGACGAATCGGGAGTCGAGCAATGGCTGCGGCCCGCAGTCTGGATCTGGGCAGGAGCGAGGAAGGATCGAAGGGGATGACTTCCTGGCCCAGCCGACGCAGAGTCTCCATGCGGTGGAGGGAGGTCTGGCCGGGACGAAGATATCCAACATACAGGATACGGCGCCTCCGCGGGAGGTTCGCTGCATTTCCCTGGCCTTGCAGCACAGGAAGCGGCGGCAAAGCCCGAACGGCAGTGGGCGCAGGGGTGTGGTTGCTGGACACGCTCAATCGATTCGCTCGCTCTGATAATGGCCCGGGCGCGCGGTGCTGACGGCCGCGCTCATCCCGCTCTCGCAGCCAGATGCTGCAGGTACTCGTGGAACCATGAAGACGCTACCCGGATTATATTGGACCAGCGCGCTCCATCTTCGGGCCGAGGTAACCAATGAAGACAACTGATTCGATTCGCATTTGCTTCCAGGATAGCGGCGGACGATACCAGCCGCGACAGGCAATCGGATACCATGAAATTCATGCCGGAGGAAAGCGTGAGCAGCTGGAAAGACACAGTCTACCAATCCTACGTGTCCAGCGGCCACGTGCCGGACGCCGGCAAGTCCGCAGAGGAGCATTTTCGCGGACGCCGTGCATTCCTTGAATCGATCATCCGCTCTCATTTCCCTTCCGATCGCGCCGCTCGCATCCTCGACATCGGGTGCGGGCACGGAGCCCTGCCGTACTTCCTGTACAGGGCCGGCTATTCCAATGTGCGCGGCGTGGACGGTTCGCGCGAGCAGGTCGAGCTGGCTCGTCGACTGGGCATAGCTGGTGTAGAGTACGGCGAGGCCCTCGGATTCCTTCATAATTTCGAGAACGCAAGCGCAGAGGCAATCTGCCTCTTCGACGTTCTCGAACACCTCACGCGGCAGGAAGCCTTCGATCTCCTTGCGGAAGTGCGGCGCGTTCTTTCTCCCGGAGGCCGCTGTATCGGCCACGTTCCCAATGCCGCCGGAATTTTCGGTTCACGAATTCGCTATAGTGACCTGAGCCACGAGCAGGCCTTCACTGCCTCGTCCCTCAGCCAGATGTTCCGTTCTCTGGGATTCAGCGAGGTTCGTTGTTTTGAAGACAAGCCGATCGTTCACGGGGCAACCAGTGCAGTGCGCCGCATCCTGTGGCAACTGGGGACGGTGCCTTTCAGACTTTTGTCCGCCGCCGAGACCGGCTCTTTCGGCGTCATTCTTTCTCAGAACCTGCTCTTCGTTGCGCATCTGTAGATCGACCGCGGCTGCCGTCGCTATGGTCCCACAAATCCCCTCACGGCTCTCGCGGGTGCCCTCGCAATCCTTTCGCATCCTCCTCGAAACTCTGTTGCCGGATCACGCGTAAGCTGTTCGCTTTGGGATATCCGAATGGTAACATTGAGGGCAACAGCGGACAATCGACTGAATCCCGGTCCCGTTTCCCGCTCCCGCCGCCGAGGAGAGACGCTCGTTGAATCGCCACTCATTCCGTCCGGGCCGCGTTCTGGTTACCGGAGCCGCCGGCTTTCTGGGCTCGCATCTCTGCGATGCGCTTCTGGCTGAAGGCCATACGGTCGCTGGCATCGACAATCTCTGCACCGGAAAACCCGCCAACCTCGCTCATCTTGCGCGCGAATCCCGCTTCGAGCTGATCCAGCACGACATCTGCAAGCCTTTCGACTTTGGCCCCGTGGCCTATGTCTTCAATTTTGCCTCTCCGGCGAGCCCGGTTGACTACATCGAAAATGGAGTGGAAACCCTTCGCGTCGGTTCCGAAGGCACCAGAAATGCCCTGGAACTGGCTCGAAAGCACAACGCCGGCTTCCTGCATGCATCCACCTCCGAGGTCTACGGCGATCCCAAAGTGCATCCGCAGACCGAAGATTACTGGGGCAACGTGAACCCCATCGGCCCGCGCTCCGTCTACGACGAGGCCAAGCGGTTCTCTGAGGCGCTGGTGATGGCCTATCACCGCTATTACAAGGTCAACACCCACCTGGTTCGCATCTTCAATACCTACGGGCCGCGCCTGCAGAGCAGCGATGGACGCGTCATCTCCAACCTGATGACCCAGGCCCTGCATGGCGAAGATCTCACCATCTACGGGGACGGTACGCAGACACGCAGCTTCTGTTACGTCTCCGACGAAGTCGACGGCATTCTTCGGCTGGCTCGCTCCAGCGAGCACTTGCCCGTGAATATCGGCAACCCCGAGGAGTGGACCATCCTCGAATGCGCCCGGGAAGTTCTGGCCGTCACCGGATCAGCCAGCCGGATCCGCTTCGAGCCGCTGCCCATCGACGATCCCATTCAGCGCTGTCCCGACATCACGCGCGCGCGGCGCCTGCTTGGGTGGGAACCCAAAATCAGCCTGAAAACCGGCCTCGAGCTCTCCCTCGAATACTTCCGCCAGTGTGTCGAGCGGGGCGAGAAATCCAGGCCTGTGCTTTCCGCGTCCCTGCCCACGGCAACGCGGCCGGCGGCCATGGCTCCGGCCTCCGGAAGGCCGGCTTCCTGAGCCGTCCAGGGGCTCGGCAGTAACCGGTCGGCTCAATCTTTGGTACCCATAGGCCGACGGCTAAATCCCTGATATATTAGGAAACTGGTGCACGTGCGGCGTCTGGTACGCTGCCGCGCAGACTCCAGTTCGAAATTTTTGCAACACTGAGAAGGAAAGGAAAGTCCGATTGTGCTGATGATTCGCCTGGCGCGCGTTGGTGCGCGCAAACAGCCGTATTACCGCGTGGTAGTGATTGAGAAAGACCGTGCCCGGAACGGGCGCTCGGTCGAGGTGGTCGGCACCTACAATCCCCGCACCACGCCCGCATCCGTAAATCTCAAGATGGAACGCATTGACTACTGGAGAGGGAAGGGAGCTCAGCTTTCCGACCGCGTCGCGAAGCTCCTCCGTTCCGGCTCCGCAACGGCTGGCGAGCCCCTCGCGCCCAAGCCGACGGATGATCTGGACGCTGCAGCAGCGGCTTAAGATTAGCTTTCAGTCAGTTTCCAAGGAGGGGTCGCCCGTTCCCCTGCTCCAGATACCTCCCACAGGTTACTTCCGACCACCTCCGGGGCGAAAAGTCTGCGGATTCTCCTTTTGTCCGTCGCAGCCTTAGGATAGTATCCGCGTAGCCCCGGAAGCAGCAAGACGTGTGTCTTCCCATTGGGGGGCGAGATGAAACAGACGACAGACAGACCCGATGACATGCGGGAATTGGTTACCCAGATCGCGCGGGCGTTAGTGGATGTTCCCGAGCAGGTACTTGTAGAAGCCGTTGAGCGAGACGAAAGCACCGTGCTGCGCCTTCGCGTTGCCCCCAGCGATGTGGGCAAGGTGATTGGCAAGCAGGGCCGTACTGCGCGTTCGGTTCGGACGATTCTTGGCGCTGTCAGCATGAAGCACCATCATCGTTACACGCTCGACATTCTTGAAGAGGACCACCAGGGAACTGCCCACAGCGAGGAGTAGCGAAGCGCCGGAAGGATGCCATCCCCCCGTCCAGCCATCGCACGCGAAGATCGGGAGAATTCCCCCCCTGCCGCATCCACGCGCGGCGGGAACGAGCCGTCGTTTTTCAATCAGCCCGGTTCGGCCGCGGCTCAGCCTGCGAATTCAGCTCCTGCGCATCCCTGGGTGCTCCTGGCCAGTCTCGTCCGCCCGCATGGGCGCCGGGGCGGGATCGTGGCTGAGCTCTTCACCGATTTCCCCGAGCGCTTCCACCAGCGGCCGCGGCTCTTCCTCATCCCTCCGGAACGCGTCGGAACCCGGCCCCGCGAGGTCCATCTCGAAAACTTCTGGTTTCTGCGCAGCCGGATCATCTTCAAATTTCAGGGAGTCGACACCATCAACGATGCCGAGGCTCTGCGCGGATACGACGTGGCCATTCCCGCCGCGGAGCGCGCCCCGCTCGAGCCCGGCTCCGTGTACATCAGCGACCTCATCGGTTGCCGCGTCTTCGACCTGAATCGCGACGGCGCGGAGGCCGGCGAAATCGTTGACGTCGATCGCGCCTCCTCCAGCACCGAGCTCCTCGTCCTGCAAGCCCCGGGAGCTTCCGGCAGCGCTTCTGAACTGCTGATCCCCTTCGTTCGCGATTACCTGGTCCGCATCGACCTGCCCGAGCGCCGTATCGAGATGCGCCTGCCCGATGGCCTGCTTGAGGTGAATGCACCCATCAAGGAAGAAGAGAAGCGGGAGATCGCAGGCTCGGAGTAAGCGCTCAGGCCTGACGCGCCGGCCGCACTGCGGACTCGAGCATCTCCGCCACGGCGTCGTGGCCCCGCTCCCGCGCAAAGTCTGCCGGCCGCTTGCCCTGGTCGTCGGCGAGCCTGGGATCTGCTCGTCGCTCCAGCAGCAGCGCCACAGCCTCGCCTTTCCCCGCCGCGGCGGCGGAATGCAACGGGGTAAATCCGCCTGCCTGCCGCGCATTCACGTCGGCGCCGGCTTCCAGCAGCAGCCGTATCGTCTCCGTATCCTGTCCAAGGGCAAGCGCCGCGTGCAGCGGCTGATTTTTTTGCGGATTTCCGGACACTGCCCCGACGCTCGCGCCCCGCTCCAGCAGCAGGCGTACTGCCTCCGAACCGCCAAACGCCGCCGCCAGATGGAGCGCTGTCCATCCGTCCCCGGAAAATTGCCGGACTGCCTCAGGATCGGCCGCAGTCAGGGCCTGCAATCGTCCCAGATCCCCGAGAGCCGCGGCCTCGAAGAGGTCCGGCTCGGAGACCTGAGCCCTGAGCAGATCGCGCATCGCGGCCTGCCCCGTGTAGACAGACCAGAGCAGCGCCGAGACACCCTGCGCATCGCGTGCCTGCGCCAGTTCCGGCCGCGCCTCGACCTGCGCGGCCAGTTCCTTGCTTTGGCCGCGCCGGATCAGGTCGAAGACAAACGTGCTCATACGCTCTCAGAGAGGAAGGGAAGCGCTCAGGCCCCGGCGATCTCCGCGACCTTCGCGCGCAGCAGCGATCCCGCCGGCCAGCGCCCTGGTCGCAGCGACACGCTCCTGCGGATTAACGGCGGGACTTCTTCGCGGCTTTCTTAGCGGCCTTCTTCACAGCCTTTTTCGAGGCTTTTTTCGCCGCCTTTTTCGCCGGAGTCTTTTTCGCTGCCTTTTTTGCAGCTTTCTTCGCAGGCGCTTTTTTCGCCGCTTTTTTAGCAGCCTTCTTCGCAGGCGCTTTCTTTGCGGCTTTCTTAGCAGCCTTTTTCGCTGCCTTCTTCGCCGGAGCTTTTTTCGCCGCCTTCTTCACGGCCTTCTTAGCGGCCTTTTTGGCCGGCGCCTTCTTTGCAGCCTTTTTCGCAGCCTTCTTTGCCGGCTTGGCAGCGGCCTTCTTTGCCGGAGCCGGCGCCGCAGGCTTGGCAGCAGCTTTCTTCGCTGCCGCTGCTGGTTTCGCCGGAGCCGGCGGTGCAGCCGGGACCGGCGTCGATATCACCATCGCGCTCTCTTCCTCGTCGATCATCTCATCGTCGTCCGAGGAGACCGCAGTCGAAACTTCCTCTTCTTCCTCGTCTTCGCCGAAGCCGTCTTCCAGCTCTTCCATATCGTCATCGCCTTCCGGCTCGAACTCGCCATCCGCGTTTGCATAAAGTCTGTAATCGTCCTGCATCAGATATGCCCTCCGGGCTCCGAGTCAGTTTTGAACCGCCTTATGAGTATGCCAGAATTCCGGCAAAACCCCGCCGCGCGGATTATAGCAACTGCGCGCCTGCGCTTACCAGGATGCGCCGGCTCCTCTCCGCCCTGCATTCTTTCCCGTGCCAAAATAAGATGCAGCGCGCCCTCCGTGGGAACATGCGGAGCCCGTTTTGCGGCGCCCGCCAGCCATGCGCATCGACCTGATCACGATTTTCCCGGACCTTTTCGCTCCCATTTTTCGCTATGGCGTCCTCGGCCGAGCCATTTCGGCCGAACGGGTCGCGCTCCACACCCACGATCTCCGCCAGTTCGCCCACGACCGTCATCGCACCGTCGACGACCGGCCCTTTGGCGGCGGCGAGGGCATGATTCTCAAGCCCGAGCCTCTGGCCGAAGCCATCGAATCCCTCGATGTCCCCCAAAAATCCGGCCGCGACCCCCACCGGCAGCAGGTGGTCCTGCTCTCCGCCCAGGGAGCCCGGTTCAGCCAGTCCGTGGCCCGCGAGCTGGCCGGTCTCGATCGCCTGACCCTCGTCTGTGGCCGCTATGAAGGCGTCGACGAGCGCGTCAGCGACCTCTTCTGCGACCGCGAGCTCTCCATCGGCGACTACGTCCTTTCCGGTGGTGAGCTGGCCGCCGCTGTGGTTGTGGACGCCGTCGTCCGCCTGCTCCCCGGCGTCCTCGGCAACGATGCCTCCAGCGAATTCGAGAGTTTCGGACTACCCGATCCCGGCGTGGTCCCCGATGCCGCAACCCCGCCGCGCTCGACCCACGGCTCCGGCGGCCTGCTCGACTATCCCCACTACACCCGTCCCGCCGAGTTTCGCGGCCTTCAGGTGCCGGAAGTGCTCACGAAAGGCGACCACTCCGCCATTCGCCGCTGGCGTCGCGAGCGGGCCCTCGAAAAGACCCTCCGCAACCGCCCCGACCTGCTCTCCGGCGCCGAGCTGACCGATGCCGACCGCAGATTCCTGCGTTCCCTGGGATATGAAGCGACGTCCCATTGATATACACTGAAAGTGTATATCGAAAGGAGAGACGGCCCTTGACTGAAAGCGGAACCGCGAGAATCTTCATGCATGGCCGCAGCCAGGCGGTGCGCCTGCCTCAGGCGTTTCGTCTCCCCGGCAGCCGGGTTCGCGTCCGCCGCGTCCGGGACGGCGTCCTCCTGGAGCCGATCGTCACCGATATCGATGCCTGGTTCGCTGAAATGGACCGATTCGCCGATGTGCCGTTCATGGAAGACGGACGCAAACAGCCGCCACTGCCACCCACTGGGGATCTGTTCGAGTGAACTATTTTCTCGACACCAGCACGGTGGTCGCCGTCCTCAGGAATCAGCCTCCTTTGGTGCGGCAGCGGCTCCGCCGAGCCATGGCGCGCGGCGCTGCCGTCTCAGTCCCTTCGGTGGTGGTGTACGAGCTGTGGTACGGCGTGGAGCGCAGCGCACGCCGCAACGAAAACGCGGAGCGCGTACGCGCTTTTCTGGCTGGAAATGTACAGGTCGTCTCCTTCGACGAAGAGGACGCCGCTGTTGCCGGAGAGATTCGCGCCGCGCTCGAAGCCACCGGCAATTCCATCGGGCCTTACGATCTGCTCATTGCGGCTCAGGCGCTGCGGCGAGGCGCATCGCTCGTCACAGCGAACGTCGCTGAGTTTGCGTGCGTCCCCGGCCTCGCCTGGCAAAACTGGTCGCAGAAATCCCGCTAACCTGAGCGAGCACCCGCGCTCAGTCCGCCGGTACCGCCCGTTCCAGCCGCGGCTTGCGCCGGAACGACCCCAGCAGCGTCTGCATCATGACGTAGAGAACCGGGATAAAGAACAGGTTCAGCACCGTCGATACGAACATCCCGCCGATGATCGTGGTTCCCACCGATTGCCGTCCCGCCTTGCCCGCTCCCGATGCAATCGCCAGCGGAATCACCCCCAGGATGAACGCAAACGACGTCATCAGGATCGGCCGCAGCCGCAACTCCGCCGCCTCGATGGCCGCTTCCACAATCGATCGCCCCTGGGCCCGCAGCTGCTCCGCAAACTCCACAATCAGGATGGAGTTCTTCGCCGCCAGCCCGATCAGCATTACCAGCCCGATCTGGCAGTAGATGTCGTCCGAGAATCCGCGCCACGACTGCGCCAGCAGCGCGCCCAGCACCGCCATGGGCACCGCCAGCAGGATGATGAAGGGCAGCGCGAAGCTCTCGTAGAGCGCGGCCAGCGTCAGATACACCACCACGATGCCCAGCGCGAAGATCAGCACCGTCTTGCCTGCCGACTCGATCTCCTCCTGCGCCAGCCCGGTCCACTCGTAGGCCATTCCGTGCATCATGGTCTTCTGCGCTACGTCTTCCATGGCCTTCAGGCCCTGGCTGGAACTCACGCCGGGCGCTGCCGATCCATCGATTTCCGCCGACCGGAACAGGTCGTAGTGACTGATCACCTGCGGCCCCGACGTCTCTTCAATCGTCACCAGGTTGTCCAGCGGGATCATCTGGTTCGTATCCGAACGCACGTAGAACTGCCGGATATCTGTTGCGTTTTGCCGATATTGCTGTTCCGCCTGCACGTACACGCGATAGCTGCGGTTGTTGAAGTCGAAGTTGTTGACGTACTCCGACCCCATGTACACCTGCAGCGCGTCGGAGATCTGGCTGAAGGGCACGCCCAGCGCCTTCGCCTTCACGCGATCGATGCGCACCAGCACTTCCGGATCGTTGGAGGTGAAGCTGGTAAACAGCCCGGTCAGGTCCTTGTTCTGATTGCCGCGCGCCACAATCGTGTGCGCGATCCGGTCCAGATCCTGCAGGGAATTCCCGCCCCGGTCCTGCAGCTCGAACTGGAATCCACCGAACGCTCCGATGCCCTGAATGGCCGGCGGCTCCAGAGGCACGATCAGCGCTCCCGGAATCATGAACAGCTTCATCCGCAGGCCGGCCACAATGGCCGCGGCCGACTGGTCTTTCCCCCGCCGCTGTTCCCAGGGCGCCAGATTCGCAAACATCATACCGTAATTTGCAGCCGAACCCGAAAAGCTGAATCCCCCGATGAAGAACGACTGCTGGACCTCCTTGTCCCGCGCCAGCACCGCGCTCACTTCCTCGCCGATATGCGTCGTATACGCCAGTGACGCTCCCTGCGGCGCCTGGATCAGGATCATGATGTACCCCTGATCCTCGGTCGGCACAAATGCCGTGGGCACGTGCGTGTACTCCCACCACGCGGCCGTCAGCCCCAGCAGAAACAGCGCCAGCATTACCCAGCGAATCTTCAGCACGCCGTGAATGGTCCGCGCGTAGAGCGCGCCCATCGCTTTCACCCCGCGCTCGGCCGCGTGCAGCAGCGCATGCTTGCCCTCTTCCTTGCGCAACAGCAGCGCCGCCAGCGCCGGCGACAGCGTCAGCGCGTTGAAGGCCGAAATGGCGATCGAGAACGCAATCGTCAGCGAGAACTGCTTGTACAGGATGCCGGTCGTCCCCGGGAAAAACGACACCGGCACGAACACCGCGATCAGCACCAGCGACGTGGCGATGACCGCGCCTGTCACTTCGGCCATGGCTGCCGACGTCGCATGCCGCGACTCCCGGTCACCCTCCGAAATGTGGCGCTGCACGTTCTCGATTACCACGATGGCATCGTCCACCACGAGGCCCGTGGCCAGCGTGATTCCGAACAGCGTCAGCGAGTTGATCGAGAACCCGAAAATCTTGATGAACGCAAACGTACCCACCAGCGATACCGGGATGGTCACCGCCGGAATCAGCGTCGCCCGCCAGTCCTGCAGGAAGAAGAAAATCACCGCAATCACGATCAGGATCGCTTCAATCAGCGTCTTGATCACTTCGTGGATCGATTCCCCAACCACCGTGGTGGTGTCGAAGGCCACCACATAGCGCATTCCCGGCGGAAACGATTTGGACAGCCGCGCCAGCTCGGCTCGCGCCTCCTGATCCACCGCCAGCGCGTTGGCATCGCTCAGCTGCTCCACCGCCAGGCCCACCGCGGGCACGCCGTTAAAGCGCAGCGAGCTCGAGTAGGTCTCCGCGCCCAGCTCCGCATACCCGATGTCCTTGATCTGCACCATGCCCGCCGGCGTGCTCTTCACCACCACGTCGTCAAACTGCTCCGGCGTGGTCAGGCGCCCCACCACGTTCACCGTGATCTGGAACTGCTGCTTCGGATTCGATGGCGGCTGCCCCAGCTGGCCCGCCGGCACCTCCACGTTCTGCTCCTGCAGCGCGTTCACCACGTCCGCAGCCGTCAGGTTTCGCGCCGCCAGCTTCACCGGATCCAGCCAGATGCGCATCGCGTATTTGCGCTCGCCGAAGATCATCACATCGCCTACCCCGGGCAGGCGCTTCAGCGCGTCTTTCACGTAGACGTCGAGGTAATTGCTCAGGAACAGGTCGCTGTACTGGTTGTGGTCGGCAAAGACGCCCGCCGCCAGCACGATGTTCGTGTTCGCCGCCTTGCTCACCGTGATGCCGGTCTGGTTCACCTCCGCCGGCAACTGCCCGCTCGCCGACGAGACGCGGTTCTGCACGTCCACCGCGGCGATATCCAGGTTGTACCCGGTGTTAAACGTCGTGGTGATGGTGCTGGTCCCGTCGTTCGCGCTGGTCGACTGGATGTACCGCATCCCCGGAACGCCGTTGATCGCCTCTTCCAGCGGGATGGTCACCGCCGATTCCACCTGGCCGGCGTTCGCGCCGATGTAGTTGCTGGACACCGTCACCTGCGGCGGCGCCAGTTGCGGATACAGCGATACCGGCAGGGTAGGGATCACCACCGCGCCCGCCAGGATGATCAGCAGCGCGCAGACTGTCGCAAATACCGGGCGATGAATGAAAAAGTTGACCAACCTGGCCTCGTTCCTTCTCTCGGTTCGCGTTTCGTCGCTTCGGCTTTACAGGCCCGCGTGCGCAGCCGCACCGGCCGGCGCAGGCGGCAGCGGGATCACCGGAGCCCCGTCCACGAGGAACTGTGTCCCCGAAACAATCACCTGATCGCCGTCCTTCAGCCCGCTCAGCACCGCGTATTCGTTGCCCACCGTATTGCCCAGCGTCACCGCCTGCTGACGCGCGATGAATTTCCCCGCTCCCGCGCTCTGCGCCACAAACACGAAGGCCTGGCCGCCCAGCCGCGACACGGCCAGCACCGGCACTACCGGGTGCGGCGCCGTGCCCCAGATCACCTGCGCCTCAACCAGTTGGTCGTTGCGCAAGGTTCTCGAATGCACCGGCGCCTTCACCAGAATCCCCTGCAGCGCGTCGTCCACCTGCGGCGACACAAAATCGATCGCGGTCTTCTCGATCAGGTTTCCACTGTTGTCCAGGATGTTGACCGGCAGCCCTCTCCGCACTTCCGAGGCGCGCTCCGTCGGCACATAAACATAGGCTTCCAGGTCCCGATTCTGATCCACGGTGGTCAGCAGCGTCGTTGGCGACACGTAGTCGCCCACATGCACCGGCACATCGCCCACAATCCCGTCGAATGGCGCCGTGATTTTGTAGTAGCCCAGCTCTTTCTGCTGCATGTGCACGGATTCCACGGCTGAGTCGTAATCCGCTTTCGAGTTCGCGTACGCCTGCTCGGCCTGGTCCAGCGCGTCTTTGCTGATGATTCCGTCCGCGAACAGCTTTCGCTGCCGCTCCACCTGCAGCTTGTCGTAGTTGTAGAGCGCCAGCTTCTGATCCGCGGTCGCGGCCTGCGACGCGACCGTCGCCTCCTGCTTCGAGGCGTCGATCTCCATCAGCGTCTGTCCCGGCCGCACCTGCTCGCCGGAGTGCACCAGGATCCGCGTGATGTTCCCATCCACCTGCGGATTGATGGTCGCCGAATTCCGTGACTTGATGGTCGCCACGTACTCGTCCGACTGCGGAACCGGAACTGCCTCCGCCGTGATCGTCTGCACCGGCAGCGCCTGCGGTCCGGCGGACGCCTGTTGCGGCCGCGCCTTGTTGCAGCCCATCCCTCCGGCAGCGAGCAGGGAACCGATGGCAAGCAGGGGGAGATACCGTTGCGTCTTCAAACGTTAATCCTCACGGGGCTGGCGAACAACAAAGTGCGGCAACTGAAGTGTGGAAACCACTCAGGATACAGGAACGCGCCAGGGTTCATCCTTGTGCGTGGAAATTCTGACGCCCAATCGTGTCCCTGGATTCAACAATACCTGCATCCGCTTCCTACGTTCCGGCTGTCTTTGCGGAAAAGCATACGAAAACCACGACGCGCCGGTTCACACACCCCTCTTGAAAAAAGAAAGCGGGCTGTCCGTTTCCGAACAGCCCGCTTCGACGTGTCCCGAGCATTTGCCGGTCGGCGGATTCAACCGCCGGCCGTGGCTTGTCTCAGGGCAGGGCCCGCAATCCGGCAGGATGAAGAACCGTCTTCACCTGCCTGCTCAGCCCGCTCTGGATACGCCTCCGTAGAAGGTGTTGCACCATTTCAGATTTCCTCCCGAATGGTCGATGTATTCGAGGAGAGGCCCCGGAGGCGTGAACTCGGCTCGAGTCACCCTCCCCGCAATGCTCTGCGGATCCTTTCCCACACCGCGCTTTGTTGCCGATTCAGTTGGTTTCGTCCGTTTGCGGGACATCCATCCTCCTTGGTCGGATTTCAAGCGGTACCTCCTATACCTGTTTCGATAGCGATTGCAGCTCTCGCGTTGCCACTTTTTCTACTCCCGCGCCTTCGCCTCATTCCGCGCGCGTACCTTAAACCAGATTGGTGAGCCTTCAAATCCAAACGCTGCTCGAATTTGATTCTCCAGGAATCGCTCGAAAGAAAAATGCAGTTTCACATCGCGGTCTGTGAACAGCACAAACGTGGGCGGCGCCACCGCGGCCTGGGTCATATAAAAAATCCTGACCCGCTTCGCCATCGGCACGCTCGCTCGCTGAAAATCGATCCGCTCCAGAAAGCGGTTCATCTGCCCCGTGGAAACCCGCTTGCGCCGCTCCGCCGCCACGCGCAGCACCGCCTCCAGCACGCTGGCCACATTCCGTCCTTCGCTCGCTGAAATAAAAATCACCGGCGCGTAGCTCAGATACTTCAGCACCGACCGCAACTGCCGCTCGAAGATCGCTTTGTCCGCCGGAGGCTTGCCGTCCGTCCGCCCCGTCGTCACCAGATCCCACTTGTTCACCACAATCACCACGCTGCGGCCGCTCTCGTGTGCGTACCCGCCGATGGTCGCGTCCGACGCCGTTACCCCCTCCGTTGCGTCGATCATCAGCAGCGCCACATCCGACATCTCCAGATGCCGCCGCGCCATCACCACCGAAAGCTTCTCCGCCATCAGCCGCGTCTTGCCCTTGCGCCGGATGCCCGCCGTATCCACCAGCCGCAGCTTGTGCCCCTTAAACTCCATCAGATCGTCTACCGCGTCGCGCGTCGTCCCCGCCACCGGTGACACAATTGCACGCGCCGATCCTGTCATCGCATTCAGCAGCGTCGACTTGCCCACGTTCGGCCGCCCGATGATCGCGACTCGCGTCTCGTGCTGCTCAAACTCCCCATGCGTCCGGGCGGAAGCGCTTCGCGCCTTCTCCGGCTCATCCTCCGGCTCTGCAGGCGACTCCTCATGCTCCACCGCCGCCGGAAGCACTGCGAACACCTCATCCAGCAGTTCTCCGATGTTGTGCCCATGCTCCGACGACACCGGAACCAGATTCCGTATGCCCAGCCGCCGGAAATTCTCCGCCGCCGCTTCCATCCCTTCCGTATCGATCTTGTTTACGGCGAGAAACAGCGGCTTGCCGGTGCGCAGCAGCAGCCGAGCCAGATCCACATCGGGCGACGCCAGCTCCGTCCGTCCGTCCACCACCATCACAATGGCATCGGCTTCGTCCAGCGCAAATCGGGCCTGCCGGAAGATCTCTGCGGGAATCAGCGCCTCATCGTCGGGAACAATGCCGCCCGTGTCGATCACCCGCGCCGTCCGCCCCGCCCACGACACCTCGCCGTAGATGCGGTCCCGCGTGATCCCCGGCTCGTCGCCGACAATCGCCCTCCGGCTCCCCGTCAGCCGGTTGAACAGCGTGGACTTGCCCACATTCGGCCGTCCGACAATGGCAATCGTTGGCGTCTTGAGCACGTCAGACTGGCCGCTTCGCCCGGTCCGCGGCTCTTTGATTTTGTGTTTGCTGGATTTCAAAACAAGTCCTCGGCAATCTTGTGTCGGACGTTCGTGGAAGGGCTTTCCGTCCACTCATTCTATCTGTGCAGCCTTCGTGAAACATGGACCATGGAGGCGGCCATGTGGACCATGCGCTCCCGCTGCCGCTTCCTGCGAAGGAATTCCTTTGTACTGTGAGCCGCTACACAGTACAATCCATCAGGTGATCCGGTCTTTCAGGCACGCGGGGCTGGAAAAGTTCTTCCTGACCGGCAGCAAGGCAGGCATTCAGCCGAAGCACGCAACCCGGCTCGAGGAGCAGCTCGCAGTCCTGAACGTGGCCAGAGCGCCGGAACAGATGAATGTACCAGGCTGGAATCTGCACCCTCTGAAAGGCAATTTGAGCGGGCACTGGTCTGTCAAGGTCAGCGGAAACTGGCGACTGACGTTCAGCTTCGCCGGCGAAGATGCCATTCTGATCGATTACCGGGACTATCACTAGGCGAGGGGAACCATGGCGACGATGTACAACCCGGCACATCCAGGGCGCATACTGCGGCAGTATCTCGGCGAGCTGCCGGTGGGGCAGGCAGCGGCCAGGCTGCGGATCGCGCGAACCACGCTGTCCCGAATCCTCAATGGACGGGCAGGCATTTCGGCCGATATGGCCCTCCGCGTGGCCGAGGCGACCGGCACGGACGCCCGGCTCTGGATGGATCTCCAGACTCAGTACGACCTGTGGCAGGCAAGCCGCAAAAAGAGGCCCAGGGTTCAGCCCTTTCTCAAAGCCGCCTGACCAGCATCTCAGCGCGAGCAACGCACTCTACGACACCGTCTCCGCGCTGTACCGCGCGATCAGTCCCGTCCGCACCGCGTGCCGGTACACCCCCGTGAACGCCCGCGCCATCACCAGCAGATACACCGCCGCCAGCACGCTCCCGATCGCCAGCGGCGTTGCCGCCATGGCGTGATGCGCCAGCACCCCGCGCATCCCCTCGAACACGTAGCTGGCCGGAATCAGCCGCGCCAGCCACTGCATCCAGTGCGGCAGCGTGGCCAGCGGGTAGAACACACACGCCAGCGGTGAGATGAACGCCGGAATCGGCCAGATGAACCACTCCGCCGCCGGCCCAAAGCGCAGCACCAGCGCGCAGCCGAAGATCCCCAGCGAGATCCCGAACAGAAACAGCACCAGCAGAAACGCCGCCAGCATCGCCCCATAGACAAAAAACGACAGCCCAAAGACCACCGTCGCCAGCACCACCATCACCGCCAGCCCCACCAGGCTGGTCGCGATGCTGGTCAGCACCAGCCCGCTCAGATACTCCGCCACCGACATCGGCGAAGCGAACAGATTCAGAAAATTCCGCGACCACACGTCTTCCAGAAACGCGGTCGTGATCCCCTGCATCACCCTCGCCATAAAATCCCACAGCAGCACCGCGCCCAGCATGGCCGGCACAAAGTTGAACCGCGCCGCCGACACCGAGTTCAGATAGCGCGTGATAAACCCCCACAGCACGATATCGATCGCCACCCACGCAAACAGGGGCACAATGCGCGTAGGGCTGCCGCGCAGCAGATAGAACTGCCGCAGCAGCAGCGCCGATGTCCGCCGCAGAAAGACCGCCTTCATTCCTCCTCCGTGCGCCGGATCGTCAGCGGTTCCCGCGCCACCGTAACGAACAGGTCTTCCAGCGTCGCGTGCTCATGCTCGGCCGGCAACGAGCGCGGATCGCCCTCCAGCAGAATCCGCCCGCGCGACAGGAACAGCACTCGATGGCACACCTCCGCGACCTCGATCATGTTGTGCGAAGTCCACAGCACGCCCACGGCGCATTTTGCGGCGAAATCCCGGATGGTCGCCCGAATCTCCCGCGCCGTCGACGGATCCAGCGACGCCGTCGGCTCATCCAGCAGCAGCAGCCGCGGCTGGTTCAGCATCGCCTTGGCCAGCGCCACGCGGGTTTGCTCCCCCGACGACAGCACCCCGCACTTCGTGTCCCGGAAGCGCAGCAGATCGTACTCGCTCAGCACCGTCTCGATCCGCTCACGCAGCCGCATCACGCCGTAGAGCAACCCGAAGACGCGCAGATTCTGCGCGACCGTCAGATTTCCCGGCAGCGGCGCATACACTGCCGCAAAATTGGTCCGCTCCAGAGCCTGCCTGCGCCGCTTCGCCAGATCGCAGCCGTCGATCACGATCCTGCCCGAGGTGGGCTCCAGCACGCCCAGAATCATGTTGATCGTGGTGGTTTTTCCCGCGCCGTTCGGCCCCAGCAGCCCCAGGATCTCATGCGCACCAACGGAGAATGACACCCCGTCCACCGCCACGGTCGCCCCGTACAGCTTGCGCAGCTGCGAAACACTCAGAATGGGAATCCTGGCGTCGTCCGTCATCTCCTGTATTGTCGGACATCGGCGCGCGGGGTGATCGAGCCGATCGTCTCGCCCCGCGCCACCGGCAGCACTACGTTCCGAGATACATCACGTGCACATAAATGCCCAGCCGCACGTCGTACGCCAGATACCACCCCGGATGATCCGGATCGGGATACAGCACGATGTCATCCGAATCCCACATCCAGCCGTCGCAGTACCCTATGTCCGCCGGCGCTACGCTGAAGTAGTAGCCGTCGAACCAGAATCGCGATGGTCCCCCTCCGCCCAGCCGCCACACATGGCCGGCCCCGATCGAGTAGGGGAAATGCCCATGCTCCCACGGGTGATCGAGGTGATACGCTGCCGCTCCTGCCGCCGGATGTCCGACCCAGCGTCCAGTGCCCGCGTCCACATGGGGCGCAGCCGGGTGCCCAGGCTGATCGGGTTGGCCGCCTTTCGGCAACGGTGTGTGCGTTCTCGGTCCGTGCGACGGAATATACCCGCCCCCCACCGCCTGTTTCGGCGCGGTGCGTGGGGTGGTTTTCCGCGCGGCTGGCGCTCCGCCACCCGCTGGATGGCCCTGGGGCCTCTGCCCAACCGCGGGCAACGTCATTGCCAGCACGAAGGCCAGCGAAAAAATCATTGGTTTCATGGAATCCTCCGGGTCACTGCTTGTTCTGAACAGCAGTCCGTTGCCCGATGAACAGCGCAGCGCGGGCTTGCGTGGCTGCGGTTCCCGCGGAATCAGGGAACCTTCCGCGGCACGCCCATCATACACGCGCCCGGAGAACCCGCCCTCAATGACCCGGAGTTCGGCAGTGTCGCGCCTCTCGCGCCGTCAGAGCGTCGGCCGCGCCTCGAAGCTGGCCGTGTTGCGTCCGGAGCTCTTCGCTACATAGAGCGCCGTGTCGGCGCGGCTCAGAATTTCCCGCACGCTCGGCGCATCGACCTCGGGCCGGTACACCGCGACGCCCGCGCTGCACGTCACATGCAGCTCAGCCTCTTCGCGCTCGATCTGGAATGGCCGCAGACGAATGGCATCCAGCAGTTCCTCCACCCGTGCCGGCGCGCGGTGGAAATCCCAGCCCGGAAACAGAATCAGGAACTCCTCGCCCCCATAGCGTCCCACCACGTCGTAGCCCCGCACCGCGGCGAGGAATCGCGCCGCCGTCTCGCGCAGGATGTCGTCCCCGCACAGGTGGCCGTAGTTGTCGTTGACGTTCTTGAAATTGTCCAGATCCGCCAGGATCACTCCCAGCGGCTCGCCGTCCCGCTTCGCCCGCGTGACCTCCCGCTGCAGATGCTCCAGGATGGCCGCACGGTTAAACAATCCCGTCAGCGAATCATGCGTGGCCCGGATGTGCAGCTCCCGCCGCGCTGCTTCCAGCGCCGTTTTTTCCAGCTCCAGCTGCGATGTCCGCTCGGTCACCACGCGGGTCAGCTCCCGCTGCCGCCGCAGCAGGTTCCGCGTGCGCAATACGATCACCCCCCACGCCATCAGCAGCCCAAACAGCGCATACAGCAGGTAGGCCAGCGGTGTTTCCGTCAGCGGCGGACGCAGCACAAAGCTGAACGAGGCGCCGGTGTCGTTCCACACCCCGTCGGCGTTTTCCGCCTGCACCACAAATCGGTAACGGCCGGCCGGCAAATTCGTGTAGCGCGCGCTCCGCCCATCCGCCATTTCCCAGTCGGAATCGAAGTTGTACAGGCGGTAGCGGAACCGCACCAGTTGTGGCGCCACAAAGCTGGGCGCGGTGTAGGCAACTTCCAGAGTTGCCGGGCTGGGCCCCAGCCGCAGCCCATCTTCGAGCGCCACCGGATGTGAATTCACCGTGACGCGCTCGATCAGCACCGGCGGAACAATCTGGTTGGTCGGCAGGTTGGCCGGATCCACCACCGCCGCGCCGGCAATAGTGGCGAACCACAGCCGCCCGTCGCGCGCCTTCCACGCGCACGGCATGCTCCCGAACAGAGTCTCGGGAATGTGCAGGCCGTCCGCCTGCCCGTACATCGTCGCATGGATGGCGGCTCTCGGCTGGCCGGCCGTCCGGTTCAGCTCCCCCTTGGCGATGCGAAAGATCCCATCGTCGCCGCCCATCCAGAAGTTGCCGAAATCGTCCTCCAGAATCGACCCGATCGTCGTATCCGGCAGTCCCTGAGCCGGTGTCCACGTCACCACCCGCCCGTCCCGAATCCGGCTCAGCCCTCCGTTGGCCAGCCCCACCCACAGGCTGCCGCTGCCGTCCGCGTAGACGTACATGGGGTGGTCGTTGGGCAGCCCGTCTGCCTTGCTGTAGCGGGTCATCATCCCGTGGAAGTACCGCAGCACCCCGTCGCCATCCACCGCCAGCCACAGCGCCCCATCGCGCGACTGCGTGATGCACCGTACCGCACCCGTCGAGGTCACATGGTGGAAGTTTCCATTCTCGATATACGCCAGCCCTTTCGGGTTGTAGCCCACCCAGATCCGCCCGTCGCGATCCTGATACAGAGAATCCAGCGAAGCATCGGGCGCCTGCGGATCGTGGTAGATGGAAACCCGCCCGTGATCCACTCGCGCCAGCGTTCCCCGCCGGTACCCGATCCACAGGCTTCCGTCGCGATCCACCAGCAGCGAATACACCGCCTGATTCGGCAATCCGTTCCGCTGGTTCAGCACTTCCACGTGCCCGTCCGGATACAGCCGGTCCACGCCGAAATTGTCGGCGCCGATATACATGCTGCCGTCCGGCCCCTGCACCACCTCCGCGATGTAATTCCCTGACAGTCCTTCCGATTTGCCGAACAGCGTGAACTTGCCGTCCCGCAACTGCACCACTCCGGCATCCAGCAATCCCACCCACACGCTGCCCTCGTGGTCCTCCAGCAGCGCTCCGGAGCACAGGTTGCTCGGCAATCCCTGCGCCGCTCCATACACATCCAGCTTGTTCCGGAAGAGTCTTCCCACCCCGTGATGGTCGAAGGCAATCCACAGGCCCCCGTCGCGGTCCACCATCAATCCGTCAATTTCCTTCCACGGCAGCTTTTGCGTTGGCTGAGCAATCCGCGAGTGGCGAATCTGAATGACTCCCTGGTCGACCGTGCCCACCCAGATCGATCCGTCCGGAGCCGCGGCCAGGGCCGTGATGTTGTCCTCCGGCAGTCCATCGCGTTTCGTGAACGTTACAAAGCGGCCGTCTTCGAACCGCGACAGCCCCTTCGCTGTCCCGACCCAGATCGTCCCGCCCGTATCCATGGCCAGGGCGTTGACCGCGGCATCCGGCAGGCCGTGTCCGCTGGTCCAGTTTTCCACCCGCCCGCCCACGATGCGGTTCAGTCCCAGCCGCGTGGCGACCCACAGCGCTCCCTTGCGATCCTCGCAAAGCGCCAGGATGGTGTTGCCGGTCAGCCCGTCTTTCGTGGTCAGGGTTACGAACCGGCCCCGCCCCGCGCTCCCTGACGCAACATAGTGGCTCAAGCCGCTGTCCGTGCCCACCCACAGGCTGCCGTCGCGGTCGGCCGCCAGCGCCTGAATGAAGTCCGAGGGCAGCCCCGGCGAATTGTGATAGGTGAAGGTGACAAAGCGCACCCCGTCGAACCGGGTGAGCCCCTCCTCGGTTCCCATCCACAGATAGCCGTCTTTCGTCTGCGCCAGCGAATGAACCGAATTCTCGGGCAGCCCCGAGTCGCTGTCCCATGACGTCTGTACGTATTGGGTGATGGTCTTGGCTGGGTCGAGCCCCTCAGCACGCCGCGCGCAGAACAACGCCGCCGCCAACGGCACGGCCAGCGCGACGAGGGACTTCCGAATTCGGCGGACAGCCATCAATGACCAACCCTCAGGCCGCAAAACACCACCGGGGGACTGATCGTCTCCACCAATGACCAATTCAAAGCGGGTTGCTGACCTGATTCTCTCAGCGTGCTCACCAGGTTAGAACACCACTTTTGCGGTATTTTGGGGATCTCTGCGGGAACCCGGGCAGTATACCGTTACAAATCCCGATTTCGTGCCCTTTTTCGCGCGTCCGCCAACCGTTCGTCACGTCTCCGGAGCGGCTTCCACGAAATCCCATGAAACGGTCGCCTCCGCGCCCAACCCTGCCGCGATCCGCACCGCCGCGTCTTCCACCTGCCGCATCAGGCCATCGAGATAGTCCCGGGACCCGGAAATTGCCGCCACCCCCAGCGTCGCCGACTGCCAGGTCACAGCCTCATCCATCTCCGCCACTGACACATTGAAGCCATTCTTCAACCTTTCCTTCAGGCTTCGCACCACCTGCCGCCGGTCCTTCAGCGATCGGGCGTGCTCGATTCGGATGTCAATCGTCATGGCGGCCAGTGGCATCGGAAATTCATCTTACCCCGCGCTTCCGGCTCTCTGCCCGCGGCCGCGATCCCACCCTGTGCGCCCTCCAGGTGGACCTGCCTGGCGCCGTTCGCATCTCTCTTATCTCCAGAACCAAAAACTACGGCCCTGGTCCAACAATGGAGATCGCACGCTCATGAAGAAATTCTGGATTCCTGCCGCCATCCTCCTCGCCGCCTCCGCCACGCTTCTCGCGCAGGTTGCCAACCCCACCGCCACCGAGCATTGGCCCGCAAACGGCCAGGAGCCGCAGGGCCACAACATCTACGGCGAGCCCATCTACAAAATCACCGTGATCGGCCGCGACATCCCCGCCATCAATTACTTCCACCGCAGCGGCTGGACGCGCATCGGCTTCGCCGGCACCGACCTCCTGCCCGGCGCGAAAGGCGGCGCCGACGTGAACAGCCTCAGCGGCCGCACCGAAATCAAAGCCCACTTCGAAGGCCTCGTCCCCGCCAACAGCTTCGGCGTCGAATACCTCACCTACGTCCTCTGGGCGATCAGTCCCGAGGGCCGCCCCGTCAATCTCGGCGAAGTCCTCTGGTCCCACGGCAAGGCCAGCATCGACGTCACCACGAACCTCCAGTCCTTCGGCCTCATCCTCACCGCCGAGCCGTATTTTGCCGTCACCATGCCCAGCGACCTCGTAGTGATGGAGAACTTTGTTCTACCCAACAAAACCTCAGGCGTTCTCGAGACCGTGAACGCCCACTACAGCCTCCTGCCGCGCGGCGCGTACTCTGACACCGCGGGCCGCCATACCGTCCTGCATCCCATTACCCGCAACGACCGCTCCCCGCTGGAGCTCTACGAGGCCATCAACGCTGTTCAGATCGCCGACGCCGCAGGGGCCGAACAGTGGGCGGCGCAAACCATGGCCACGGCGAAACTCGATCTCCACAACGCCCAGCAGATGGACATCCATCAGCAGGAAATGAAAGAGGAGATCACCTACGCCCGCGAAGCCGTCCAGACCGCCGAGGACGCGCGCATCATGACGGTCCGCGATATCCGCGCTCACGACGAAGAGGTGCAGCGCGAGCAGGAGGCCGCCGCCGAGGCGCAGGCCCAGCAGCAGCGCGCGCAGGCTGACGCTCAGGCCCAGCTCGCCCAGCAGCAGGCCCAGCAGGCGCAGCAGCAGGAACAGGCCGCGCAGGCCCAGCAGCAGGAAGCGGAAGCTGCGGCTGCCCATGCCCACGCCGAGCAGTTGGCTGCCGAGCAGGCCGCCGCTCAGGCTGCCCAGCAGACCGCGCAGTTGCGCGACCGCCTCCGCGATCAGCTCAACCAGGTCCTGCAAACCCAGGAGACAGCCCGCGGCCTCATCGTCAACATGTCCGACGTCCTCTTCGCGCTCAACCGCTACGATCTCAAAACCGATGCCGAGCTGAAGCTGGCCAAGATTTCCGGCATCCTGCTCACCTATCCCAACCTCAAGCTCCAGGTCCAGGGTTATACCGACAACACCGGCAGCCCTGACTACAACCAGAAGCTCTCCGAGGAGCGAGCCAATGCCGTCGAAGCCTTCCTGATCGCGTAGGGCGTCGCGCCCGGCAACATCACCGCCCAGGGATACGGACAGGCTGACCCTGTAGCCAGCAATTCCAACTCCGCCGGCCGCGCGCAGAATCGCCGCGTCGAACTGGTCATCTCCGGAGCCTCCATCGGCGTGCAGCAGCAGCCCGGCCCCGCGCAATCCACTGCGCAGCCGCCTCAGCAGCCCGGAGCGACCGCCATCCCGCGTCCCGCGCCGCCGATCGGCGCCACGCCCCCACAGGGAACTATGCCGCATCAGTAAAAATCCGGGCTCAAATTTCGTCCCCATCGACCAAACGGCCACTCCCCCGCGGGTGGCCGTTCACTTTTCCACAGGTAACCTGAAAATTTCATCTCGAGATCGCTTGCAAATCGCAAGTTAGATTTGCTAACGTTCTTTCCCGTGGCCAAAAAGTCCATCCCCGCCCACCGTTCCGGCTGCCCGGTCAACATTTCGCTGGAGGTCTTCGGGGATCGCTGGTCGCTGCTGATCGTGCGGGATCTGATGGTGCGCGGATTTAATACATTCCGTGATTTCGAGCACGCCGGCGAGGGGATCGCGACGAATATCCTGGCCGACCGGTTGCGCCGCTTGTGCCGCGCGGGAATTGTTCAGGCGGAGCGCGATCCGGCGGACGGCAGGCAGAAACACTACCGCCTGACCGAGAAGGGAATCGACCTCGCGCCCATCCTCCTCGAAATCCTCGTCTGGGGCGCGAAGCACGAGCAGACCGGCGCGCCCGCCGATGCGATCGCCCAAATGGCGCAGAACCGCGACGCGGTGCTGGCGGAAACCCGTCGCCGCTGGCGCGACCGCGATCCCCGGCCCATCCTGCCGTGGCTGGGAGGGCCAAGAAGAGGCTGACCGATTCCCGCAATCGCCGCAGAGTTCGGGCCAATTGAAATTTATCCGACGCAGAAGACAGGAGAACGTCCATGGAGCGAAAACGAAGCACGATGGTTCTTGCGCTGGTGGCCGTGATGGCCGCCGCGATGCAAACGCGGGCCCAGAACACTCCGACGCCTTACGCCAAAATGGCGCCGGTCGATGAGTACCTGATGGCGAATCGGACCGACGAAATCGCGCTCGCGCGCAGCGCCGCTCCCGAATCCATCTCGAACCACGCCGAGGTGATGGTCCTCGGCAGGCACGGCTACGAGGTCGCTGTTCCGGGAACGAATGGCTTCGTCTGCACCGTGGAGCGCTCCTGGAACTCACCCATTGGCGCCCCTGAGTTCTGGAATCCAAAGCTTCGCGGCCCCGACTGCCTGAATCAAGCCGCCGCAAAATCGTATCTTCCCATTGTGCTGATGAGAGCGCGGCTCGCGCTGGCCGGCGACTCGGAGGCGCAGATCGACAAGGCCACGCAGGCCGCATTCAACCAGAAGAAGCTGCCGCCGCTGGAGCCCGGCGCGATGTCCTACATGCTGTCGAAGCAGGGCTACCTGAACGATCACGCGCTGAACTGGCATCCGCATCTCATGTTTTTCGTGCCGATAGCCATGAGCAAAACCTGGGGCGCCAACCTCCCCGGCTCGCCGCTTCTTGCCAGTGACGACGTTTCCGATCACCTCACCATCTTCATGATTCCCGTCGCCCGCTGGTCCGACGGCACTCCCGACTCCAGGGCCAGGAACTAAGGAGAGCCGCCGTGAGAAGAGTCATTGTCTCCAACCTGATGTCGCTGGACGGATACCTGGAGGGCCCGCAGCGCGAGCTCGACTGGCACGTGGTCGACGAAGAGTTTTTCGCCTACGCGGCGGAGATGCTGCGGTCGGTGGACACGATTCTGTTCGGGCGCACGACCTACGAGATGATGGCCGCCTACTGGACGAAAGCGCCGCGGGACCCCATCGCTGACATGATGAACGGACTTCCCAAAATCGTCTTCTCGAACACGCTCACCTCTGCCGGCTGGGCCAACTCCACCCTGGTTCGCGGCGACGCGGCCGCGGAGGTGCGCCGGCTCAAGACGCTGCCAGGAGTGGATATGGTCGTCCTCGGCAGCGGTGCGTTAGCCTCGTCCCTGCTGCAGGCCGGCCTCGTCGACGAGTACCGCGTGATCGTGAACCCAGTCATTCTCGGCAGCGGCAATACGATGTTCCAGAACTTCCATACCCGCATGAAATTCAAGCTCGGTGATCTGCGCCGTTTTCATTCCGGAGTCGTGATGCTCGCATACCATCCGATGTGATCCGCACATCCCCAGGAGAGACTTATGCAAACCGTCCTCACAACCAAAATCGCCGGTCCCCTCGGTGCTGACATTTCAAAGTCCCGGCTCTGGACCGGCCGCGTGATTGCCGGCCTCATCGGCGCTTTCATGCTGCTCGATGCGGCCATGAAATTCGCGAAACCCGCTCCGGTCGCGGCCGCCTTTGTGCGCACCGGCTGGCCTCTGGAGCTCTCCGTGACCCTCGGGGTTCTCCTGCTCGCCAGCACCATCCTCTACGTCGTTCCACGCACGGCCATTCTCGGAGCGATCCTGCTCACCGGATATCTGGGCGGCGCCGTCGCTACCAACCTGCGCCTCGAAAACCCGCTCTTCAGCCACACCCTCTTTCCCGTGTACTTCGGCATCCTGGTGTGGCTGGCGCTGTGGCTGCGCGATCCCCGTCTCGGCGATCTGATCCCCCTGCGTAAGCCCCGATAACTCCAACCGGCGCCTGCCCGCCGCAGGCACTCTCTTGAACCCCAGTGAAGGAGATGAACCTATGCCCGACACCACCGCAGTCAACCTCATCCCGCATCTCTGTTGCCGCAACGCAGAGGCAGCCGTCGACTTTTACCAGAAGGCTTTTGGAGCCGAGCCCATCGGCGTCTTCCGCATGCCCGACGGCGCCGTCTTTCACGCCGCGATGAAGGTGGGCGATTCCACGTTCTACATCGCACCCGAGTGCCCCGTGCCGGGAGGCGACAGTCCGCTCAAACTCGGAGGCACTCCCGTCACCCTCCACCTGCAGGTTCCCGACTGCGACGCGGTATTCGAGCGCGCCGTCGACGCCGGCTGCCAATCCGTCATGCCGCTCCAGGAAATGTTCTGGGGCGACCGCTACGGCATGCTCCTCGATCCCTTCGGACATCGCTGGTCTGTTGCCACGACCGTCCGCAAGGTGAGCCAGGAAGAGTTGCAGCAGGCCGCGGCCGCCATGGCTCCGGCCTGAGAGAGAAACCCGAGCGGCCTGTCGGGAACGGTTGCGTCGACAGGCCGCCAATTCCCAGCTCAACAGAAGGAGAATCCTCATGTCGATCGCACAATCGTTTCTCGCCGAATTCGAGCAGCAGGCTCCGGTCACGCGGCGCTTTCTGGAGCGCCTGCCGGAAGACAAGCTCACCTGGAAGCCGCATCGCAAATCCATGTCCGCCGGGCAGCTCGCGCTCCATCTGGCCGGGGTGCCGGGCAATGTGACCCGCTTCGTACAGAATCCATCCGGTCAGGCGCCGGATTTCTCCAACATCCCCCAACCCGCCAGCCGCGACGAGGTGCTGCACGCCTTCGACGAAAGTATCGCCGCGGTCAGAACGCTTCTGCCCAGGCTTGACGATGCGGCGATGAACGACACCTTCCGCGTCTTCGCCGGCGACATCGAAGTGGTCGCGCTGCCGCGTCGCGAATTCCTGCGCAACATCATGCTCAATCACTGGTACCAGCATCGCGGGCAGTTCTGCGTCTATCTTCGCTTGCTCGACGTTCCCGTTCCCGCCAGTTGGGGACCGAGCGCCGACGAAGCGCCGGCGTTTCCGCGACCGCACGAATCGGCCGCGACGGTTGCTGCCTGATTCCGGAGCCGCGCCCAGGCTCGATCAACCCCTGCGCCTGAACCTGAGAGGAGAATTCGCATGACGACCGAGACCGTGGAAACTCACCCCGTCGTTTCGCAGGCCGAGTGGCTGGCGGCTCGCATGGATCTGCTGGCCCGCGAGAAGCAGCTTACCCGGCAGCGCGACGCCGTGGACGCTGCACGCCGCGCGCTGCCCTGGGTTCGCATCGAAAAGGAGTACGTCTTCGACGGTCCCAGCGGCAAAGAGACCCTCGCCGATTTCTTCGCCGGCCGCAGCCAGCTCATCGTGCAGCACTTCATGTTCGCCCCGGGCTGGAAAGAAGGCTGCGTTGGCTGCTCCTTCAAGTCCGACCACATCGACGCCGCGCTGCCGCACCTGGAGCATCACGATGTCTCCTTGGTCTCCGTCTCACGCGCACCCCTCGCGGAAATCGAGGCCTTCAAAAAACGCATGGGATGGCGCTTCAAGTGGGTCTCATCGTACGGCACCGATTTCAACTACGACTTCCACGTTTCTTTCACCGAGCAGGAAGCCGCCGCTCGCCAGGTCTATTACAACTACAAAATTCAGCCCTGGGAGAGCGAGGAGCGGTCCGGCGACAGCGTCTTTTACAGGGATGAATCCGGGCAGATCTTCCATACCTACTCCACCTTCGGTCGCGGCGACGAAATGCTGGACACCGCCTACATGTATCTCGACCTCACGCCCAAAGGCCGCAACGAGACCGGCCCGCACGGCAACCTGATGGATTGGGTGAAGCACCACGACCGCTACGAGCAGACCGGCAGCGCCGCTTGCCATTGTCACGAGGAGTAATCATGAATCTCGCGCCCCACCTCAACTTCGGCGGCAACTGCAAAGAGGCGTTCCGCTTCTACGAGCAAAACGTCGGCGGCAAGATCAACGTGATGATGACCCAGGCCGACATGCCGGCGGAAGGCCGCCTGCCTGGCGCCAACCCGGACGCCGTTGCCCACGCGCGCATGACCATCGGCCATGGGGAGCTGATCGGCAACGATGTCCCGCCGGAGCACTTCCAGCCCATGCGCAGCGCTTATCTCTATCTCACCGTCGACACGCCGGAAGAAGCCGACCGCATCTTCGCCGTGCTCAGCGAGGGCGGCCAGGTTTACATGCCCCTCGCCGAGACCTTCTTCGCCTCGCGTTTTGCCATGCTCCGCGACCGCTTCGGCGTCTCATGGACCCTGATTTGCCCGCGGCCGCAGGCTTCCTGAACCCATCCACCCCATCACCTAAAGGAGATCCCCATGCAATTCGCTCCTTATCTCAACTTCAACGGCCAGTGCGAAGAGGCGTTCAACACCTACGCACGCATCTTCGGCGTCCAGGCCCCCGGGTTCTTCCGCTTCGGAGCCAGCCCCATGGCCGCTCAGGTCGGCCCCGACTGGACCAACAAGGTCATGCATGTCACGATGCGCGTCGGCGATCAGTCGCTGAACGGATGCGATGCGCCCCCGCCGCATTATCAGGCCCCGCAGGGAATGCGCGTCTGCCTGGATCTGCAGGATGTCGCCGAAGCCGAGCGGATCTTTAACGCGCTCTCTGAAGGCGGCCAGATCGGCATGCCCATCCAGGAAACCTTCTGGGCAAAGCGCTTCGCCATGTTCGCGGACCGCTTCGGCACGCCCTGGATGATCAACGTCTCCAAACCGATGTAAGCTGACGGGCAGATGGCCCGCTCGAAAGGAGCCACACATGAGCAAAGTACGAGTCTTGGCCGGGACCCGCAAGGGCGCCTTTGTCCTCACCGCCGACGGGAAACGCCGCGACTGGGACGTTGCCGGCCCGTTCTTCGCCGGCTGGGAGGTCTACCACATGAAGGGTTCCCCGGTGAACCCCGACCGCATTTACGTCTCGCAGACCAGCGGCTGGTTTGGCCAGATCATCCAGTGCTCCGACGATGGCGGCAAAACCTGGAACGCTCCCGGCGGAGGCCTGCAAAAGTCACCGCAGGGCTGGCCCATGGGCGAGAGCAACCGCTTCGTCTACGACACGTCCGCGGAGACCGGCAAGCCTCTCACCACGCACCAGTGGTACGACGGCACCCAGCACCCGTGGGAGTTCAAGCGCGTCTGGCATCTTGAGCCTTCGCTCACCGATGCCGAGGCCGTCTACGCCGGCGTTGAGGATGCCGCACTCTTTTATTCCAAAGACGGCGCCCACTCCTGGCAGGAGATGCCCGGGCTCCGCGGCCACGGCACCGGACCTGCCTGGCAACCCGGCGCCGGCGGCATGTGCCTGCACACCATCGTTCTCGATCCCGCCGATCCGGACCGCATCTACATCGCCATCTCCGCTGCCGGCGCCTTTCGTTCCGATGACGGCGGCAAATCCTGGAAGCCCATCAACAAGGGGCTCCGCGCGCCCTACCTGCCCGACGAAGACCGCGAAGTCGGCCATTGCGTCCATCACATTGCCATGAGCCCCCGCCGTCCCGGGGTCCTCTTCATGCAGAAGCACTGGGACGTGATGCGCAGCGACGATGCCGGCGATTCCTGGCGCGAGGTCAGCGGCAATCTGCCCACCGATTTCGGTTTTGCCATCGACGTCCACTCCCACGAGCCGGAGACAATCTTCGTCGCGCCCATCAAGAGCGACTCCGAGCACTATCCGCTCGACGGCCAGCTCAAAGTGTGGCGCAGCAAAACCGGGGGCGACGAGTGGGAAGCTCTCACCAACGGCCTTCCCCAGGCCAACTGCTACGTCAACGTCCTGCGCGACGCCATGGCCGTCGATCAGCTCGACGACTGCGGCGTTTACTTCGGCACCACCGGAGGCCAGGTCTACGTTTCGCCTGATTCCGGCGACTCGTGGACGCCCATCGTGCGCGATCTCCCCGCTGTTCTTTCCGTCGAGGTGCAGACCCTCCCTTGACCATGTGCGCCATCCGCGTCGAGATCCCGCATCATCTGCGCACGCTCGCCCAGGTCAGCGGCGAGCTCCGTCTCGACATCGACTCGCCCATTACCCTCCGCCGCGTTCTCGACGCGCTGGAGGCTCGCTACCCCGTCCTGCGCGGCACCATCCGGGATCAGCAGACGCTGCAGCGCCGCCCCTTCCTGCGCTTCTTCGCCTGCCAGGAAGATCTCTCCCACGATTCGCCCGATAACCCCCTGCCCGACGCAGTCGCCGAGGGCAGGGAACCGCTGCTCATCGTCGGCGCCATCGCCGGCGGGACTGGCCGTCCTGAGCCCTGAGCTCTGTGCTCTGAGCTCTGTTTTCACCCCCAGGAGGAAATCATGACCACAGCCGTTGCCACCTCAGTCATCGCCGGCGAAGTCGAGCTTCTTCGCACCCAGGCGGCCGCCATCCACCGCATCCTCCGTCGTAATCTCGATGGGCTCTCCCAGGAAGACACTCTGATCCAGCCAGCTCCCGGCGGCAACTGCGCCAACTGGGTTGTGGGTCACCTGGTGCGCACCTGCGAGCTCATGCTGCCCGTGCTCAACCAGCAGCCGGTGCTCGGGGTCGAAGCCCTGAAGCGCTACGATCGCGGATCGGCCGAGCTTCGCAACCCCGCCGAAGCCATGCCCATTGAACAGCTGCTCAGCGCCTGGGATGAGGCCAGCGCGCGCCTCGATGCGGGTCTTGCCGCGCTCACCCCGGAACACCTCGACGAGCGTGCGCCCTTTTCGCCCCGCAACAATCCCGACGAGACCGTGCGCTCCCTGCTGACGATCGTGATGTTCCACCAGGCGTATCACTGCGGCCAGACCGCCCTGCACCGCCGGATGGCCGGCAAAGAAGGCGCCATCAAATAGGTCGATGAATTAGATCCATCACCGGCCACTGGGGACCGGCCACTGGCAACTGGCCACTACGAGGAGACTCCTGTGCACAAAATCAAGCCGTTTCTCTGGTTCGACAACAACGCCGAAGAGGCCGTCAACTTCTACCTTTCCGTCTTCAAAAATTCGAAGCCCGGGCCTGTCTACCGCAGCCCTGAGGGCGGAACGCTGGCTGCGGGGCAGGTCCTCACGGCAAGTTTCGAGCTGGAGGGCATCGAGTTGATTGCGCTGAACGGCGGCCCGCATTATCCGTTCACGCCTGCGGTCTCCTTTGTCGTCAACTGCGCCGATCAGGCGGAGATCGACGACTACTGGACAAAACTCACCGCGGGCGGCGGCAAGGAAGTGCAGTGCGGCTGGCTGACCGATAAGTTCGGCCTCTCGTGGCAGGTTGTGCCGCACAACATCAGCGAACTGCTGCAGGGCAAAGACGCGGAAGGCGGCAAGCGTGCCTTCGCCGCCATGATGCAGATGAAGAAACTCGACATCGCCGCGCTCAAAAAGGCCGGCGGTCTCGATTAGGAGCGCACCCCTCCGGCGCTTTTCTGCACGAAGCGCATGGAGCGTTATCTCCGCTATGCCGGTATTACGCCCCAAAACAGATGCGGCGATGGAAGATGCCAGGAAATGTGGGTCGTATCGCTTGCTTTGGATCGCAACGTCTCCCGGGCGGCTGGTAAGCTCAGGCAGCATTGGTGAGGGCAGGAGGCGCAAAGATGCGCGCTTTGCGGGGATGGGTACGAGGGAACGCGAAGAGGCTGACGCTGTTGCCGTTCCTGGCAACACCTCTGCTGCAGGCGCAGACCTCCTCCAAAACGCCCGAGTACGAGGTTTCAACACACCTGGTGCAGTTCGGCGTAATCGCGCGCAGCAAGGACGGTCGGGCCAACAACCTAACGAAGAGGGACTTCGTGGTTATCGACCGAGGCAAGCCACACGCCCTCAGCGTTTTCCAGGCAGAATCGGCTGGGCCGACGCCGATGCCGGCCGCACTACCCCCCAACACCTTTTCCGATGAGTCGCGCTACAACGGCGAGCCTCCGAGAACCGTCACGATCGTCCTGCTCGATAACCTGAACACGGTATTCGGCTCCGATCCGCAGCCGTATGAGGACACGCCCTTTTGGTTGGAAGATCATGCACTGGGGCTGGCGAAAGAGCGTCTGTTGGGCTTTCTGCGGCATATGGATGCGGGCGACCGCGTGCCGATCTACGGCCTGACGGACCGGCTGCGCGTGCTGTGCGACTTCACCTGTAGCCGGGATCAGTTGCTGGCGGTGGTGGGAGCGTACGATGCCAGATCGAGCGTGGCGCGGGAGAGCTCCAATCCGCAGAATTTTCATTTACCGGAGGTGCCGGAGGCATTCAATCAGGCGATCGACGAGGACACCCGGGATCTTGCGGCGATTAACAATGAGCGCCGCGCGGCGCTGACCATGGCCGCGCTTACGGCCATTGCCGTGCACGTCGCGGACCTTCCGGGGCGGAAGAACCTTCTGTGGCTGACGGCTGACCTGCCCGCTTCCGGCGAAGCGATTGCCGCGGTGCTGGCGCGCGGGAAGCTCGTGGCGTATCCGGTCGATGCGCGGGGATTGCTGCCGACCGCGGTGATTCCTCTGGGCCCCGCGCCGGTGCTGCCCGGACAGAGCGCGATGGTGGACATAGCGGCGGATACAGGAGGGCGTGCGTTCCTCAACACCAACAATTTGACCGATGCGATCCGGCAGGTAGTGGAAGACTCGGCAGCGACCTACACACTGGGGTTCTATCTGCCGGAACAGGAGGTGGACGGGAAGTTCCATCGCATCACGGTGGAGGTGAAGAAGCCGGGGATAGCGCTGACCTATCCGCGGGGTTACTTCGCGTTCCGGGACGGAGGGATGAGTGAAGACGACCGGCGCAGTGCGTTTCTGGCGGCGATCCGGAGCCCGCTTGATTCGTCGGCGGTTCCGGTGGACGTGCGGCTGACGCGGGTGGAGCAGCCGTCGCACTCCGTGCAGATTGTGGGGGTAGCGGGGATCGGGGGCGTGCCCTTCGAGCAGCAGGGCGAAGTGCGCACGGGCGCACTGGATATCTATGCGATCGAACAGGATGCCTCGGGGAACGTGCTGGAGCAGGTCAACCAACAAATGAATCTGAAGCTCAGCGAGCAGCAGTACCGGACCTACCTGAAGTCGGGGATTCTGTTTCGCGGGATGGTTGCGCTAAAACCGGGAGCCACGGTGCTGCGGGTTCTGGTTCAGGATGCGGGAACAGCGGAGGTGGGCTGCGTGATCGTTCCGCTGGAGAGGGTGAAGTGAGGCAGGGATGTACCAATATCCTGAGTTTGCCCTGAATCTGCCGTAAAGGCGGCAACACGGAAGTTACAAGTGATGAGCTTTTTCGTCCCGTTCTGCTTCTCAACAAAACAAAGGCAGGAGCTTTGAGGGCGTGCCGGTGTCTCTGACGCTGGAAGCCTTACGGGAGGGTCTTTGTATCAGGGCACGGCTCGCAGCCGTGCCGTAAACAACCCAACGACCATCGGGCTTCCGCCCCTGACTCATCCACTCCCAGAGCTGGCGATCTCGTATTCGCTCTGGACGAGGCCGCCCTCGTAGCTGCGCGTGGCGACGTGGCGAAGGGGAACGTCGTGCGGGAGCGCTCCGAAGAGTGGAATGCCCTGGCCGATGAGGACCGGAACCCGCGTCACGATGAGGCGATCGATGCACCCGGCGCGCAGGAAGCGCTGGATGGTCACGCCGCCGTCAATGTAAAGATGATGGGCGCCGCTGGCAGCGAGTTGCGCGACAATTTCCGCGGGCTCGCCGGACATCTGCTCCAGACGCGCCTCGGGATACCGGCTGAAGTCGAGCGGACGGCTGCTGAGGGCCACCACGCGCATCGTGCCGTACATCCACTCGCCATACGCGAGCACCCATTCCCAGGTTCTCCTGCCGAAGACAATGGCATCCACCGAGGCGTAGAACTCCTCAAAACCGTGCGGCACACCCTCGCCGGCGTGGAGAAAGTCGACCGAACCGTCAGGACGGGCGAGAAATCCGTCGACGCTGACGCCGACAAACACAGAGCAGGGCATACGCGCTCCCGAACTGCAAAGAGAGATGCAGGGGATTGTACGCCGAGTGCCGGGTGCCCCACACTTGTCGCCGCTTTGGGCGACAGGGTGGGCCGCAGCATCGACTGAGCCGTTGACGGGCTCCGCGCCGCTCGCCACGGCGCGCGAAAGCTACATCGTGGCCTTGGCCGGCGGTTTCGGCGCTTCCGATGCCGGCGTGGCGTCCGTCTTCCCCTCCACCCACTTGTCGAACCATGCGAACCACCGCTCATACCGGTCGAGAATAAAGCTCGGCCGCGTGAATCCGTGGAACTGGTTCGGGTACACGATCAGCTCCGTCGGCACGTTCAGGCTGCGCAGCGCCTCGTACATCTGTTCGCCGCCCACCAGCGGCACGTTCATGTCGCTGGTCCCGCCCATGTACAGGGTCGGCGTGTGGATGCGGTCCGCGTGGAAGAACGGATAGCCCAACTCGATGTACTTCTGCGTCTCCTTCCACGGCGGCCCAATCTCGTTGTCGTATTGCAGGATGTACTCATCCACTCCGTAGAACGCCACCGGATCGCCCGTCCCCGCGCCGCTGCTCGCCGCCTTGAAGCGGTTGGTGCTGGCGATGGTGTAGTCGGTCAGGATGCCGCCATAGCTCCAGCCCATCACCCCCATCTTGTCCGGATCGACAAGGCCCTCCTGGATGACCTGATCCACGCATGCCATCAGATCCTGGATCTCCAGATGCCCCCAGTTGTCCGCAATCGCCGTCTGGTACGCGCTCCCGCGCCCTGAGCTGCCGCGGTAGTTCACGTTCAGCACCGCGTACCCATGCGCGGCAAACAACTGCCGCTCGATAGCAAACTCGTGCCCGTCCTGGCCGTTCGGTCCGCCGTGAATGAGCAGCAGCAGCGGATACTTCGTCCCCGCCTGCGCTCCCGGTGGCATCGTGATCAGCCCGTGCACGTCGGTCCCATCCGCTTCCCGTGCGCTCACATCGCGCGTCTCGCCCAGCTGGATCTCGGCCACCAGCGCATCGTTGTGGTGGGTCAGCTTGTGCAGCGTCCCGTCGTCCAGGGTGTAGATCTCGCCCGGCTGCGTGTCCGTCGTCCACACCAGCGCCGTGTGCCCATCGCGCTCGTTCAGCGCTTCGCCTACGCCGTCAGTCGTCACTTCGCGGTGCACCGCTCCCGTCGCCACATCCACGCTGGCCGGATACTCATTCCGGTCATCTTCCTCCATCACCAGGATCGACTTTCCATCCGGCGACCACTGCGGCTGCGACACCGCGCGGTCCAGGTCCGCCGTCACAATCCGCGCCGGCGTGCTTCCGTCCGCCGCCACAACGCCCAGCTTGTTCTCGCTGTATTGCCACAGCTTCAGCGGATCGCCGCGCAGGAACGCAATCCACTTCCCATCCGGGCTCCACGCAATCCGTCCCTCGTCCGGCCCGTCGTAGTGCGTCAGTTGCCGCGGCGTCGAATGCGGCTTCGCGTCCACCACCCACACGTCCGTGTTGATGCTCCGGTCCGGATCGGCATCGTGATTGCTCACGTACGCGATCTCCGTTCCATCCGGCGACCATACCGCTTCCTGCTCGTCGAAGCGCGTGTCCGTCGTCAGCTTGTCCAGCTTGTGCGTCGCCACGTCGAAGAGCCAAAGCTGCGTGTGCTCGTTGTCGCGCAGATACCCCTGCACGTCCTCCTTGAAGTGATAGCGGTCGATCACGATGGGCTTCGGCTTTTCCTTCTCCTTGTCCGCGCCGGGCTTCTGGTTCGCCTCGGCATTCTCATCCGGAGAGATCGCCAGCACCAGCTTGGTCGCGTCCGGAGACCACGCGTACGCCGACAGGTTTCCTTTCACGTCCGTCAGCTGATGCGCCTCGCCGCCGCGCCGGTCCATGATCCACACCTGATCGCCCTTGGCCTTCCCCGGCCGCCCCGCCATGAACGACAGATATTTCCCGTCCGGACTCCACTGGGGCGCACTTGAAGACCCCAGCCCGTTGGCGTCTTCCGCCGAGTCCGATCCCCATGTCAGCCGCACATCCTGCGTCCCGTCCCAGTTCACCATCCACAGATCGGTGGTCCGCTTGTCCGCCGTGGTGTTCACCACGGACACGGTGTACGCGATCCACTTCCCATCCGGCGAGACCTGCGGGTCTCCAACATTCTGGAAGCGGAACAGATCGCTAAGCGCCATCGGATGCGGGGTCGCAGTCGAAGCGGCGGGCGTTTGAGCGATCGCTGGCAGCAGCGCGAGCAGGGCAGACGCACCGGCAGCGCAGAAGGCAAGAGAAAGACGTGCGGAGGGCATGGGCAGCACTATACAAGCCCTCTGGCAGCCGAAGCCAGGCAGGTCCCGGCGGCCCCCACAGAAAAACTTCAACTTTTTGCATCATTTCCTGCCGCCATTTGCGTATATGCGGGTACAGCGCACCGAGGACGCTGCCGATGGACGCTTCGCCCGATACTTTCCGAGCCGCCATCGATCGCCACCAGGCGCGGGTTTTCTCCATCGCCTTTCGCATCCTCGGCGAGAGCGGCGTCGCGGAAGAAGTGGCGCAGGACGTTTTTCTCGAGCTGCACCGCTCGCTGCGCCGCATTGAGAGCGAGGAGCACCTCGCCGCATGGTTGCGCCGCGTCGCCTGCCATCGCGCTACCGATGCGCTGCGCCGCCGCGCCGCCCGCGCCGACACGGTGGCTGAAGAGTACCAGGACGGCATGGCCCTCCGTCCCGCCGTGCGCGATTTCATCCCGCTCATGAATCGCGTGGAGCAGTTGCTGCTGACGTTGCCGCCGGCTCAGCGATCCGTCATGCTGCTCCGCTATCAGGAAGATCTCGAGCCGGAGGACATCGCCATCGAGCTGGGGCTCCCGCTGGCGACCGTCCGCAGTTACCTGCAGCGCGCGGTCAAACTGCTGCGCGAAAAAGCCC
Source organism: Acidobacteriaceae bacterium (assembly GCA_049671725.1). Lineage (GTDB taxonomy): Bacteria > Acidobacteriota > Terriglobia > Terriglobales > Acidobacteriaceae > Palsa-343. The sequence goes on along the minus strand of JBATVK010000076.1, from coordinate 24,822 downwards.
AGCGAACCCTCAGGGAGTACAGCCGTGGTTAGCCAGAACGATCCGCCCATCGACGATTTCGAACAGCACCTGCGCGACCAGCTCGCCCTGCGCTCGGCCCCCGCCGGCTTTGCCGATCGCGTCATGTCCCGCGTCGCCCCGCAGCCGCGCCGGACGCCATTCTTCTGGCGGCCGCTGTGGAGCCTGACCGCCGTCGCCGCCGTCCTCGTCCTCGCCGTCTTTGGCGGCGTCGAACACGACCGCCAGCAGCGCATCGAGGGCGAGCGCGCCCGCGCCCAGGTCCTGCTCGCCCTCCGCATCACCGGCACGACGCTGCACGACGTCCAGCAGAAGATCAGCGCCGAAGAGAACCTACCCAATCACCCACAACCCACAGAAATCGAAAACCGATGAGATTCCGCACCGGAAAGAGGACCCTGACCATGAAGATCAAACCGCTCCTTGCACTCACGCTGCTCTTCGCTGCTTTGCCGTTCCTTGGCGTGCGCCCCGCGGCCGCCCAGGCGGACCAGTTCCCGTTCCCCGATGCCCTGGCCAGGCAGCTCGCCGCCCGCGCCTCGAATTACACCGAGGTCACCCTCGACCGCAAAATGCTCAACTTCGCCAGCAACTTCATGAACAACGAGAACGACGCGGAAGGGAAGCGCATCATCTCCAAACTCAGGGGCATCTACGTCCGCACCTACGAGTTCGACAAGCCCGATCAGTACACCGCCGCCGATCTCGCCCAGATCCGCAGCCACTTCGAAAGCGGCGACTGGTCGCCCATCGTCAAGTCGCACTCGAAAAACGACACCGACGACTCCGACATTTATATGAAGACGGTGGAGGGCGAAATTCAGGGCATGTTCATCCTCAACGCCGAGCCGAAGGAGCTGGACATCGTCTACATCGACGGCCCCATCCGTCCCGAGGACCTGCAGGGGATCAGCGGCAACTTCGGCATTCCCTCGAATCTGGGCAGCGGGAAGAATCCCCAGCTGCAGACCCGGAAGGCAGGTCCGCAATGAAAACCCTCGCTTTGGTCTTCGTCCCGGTGGCGACCATCGCTGCCGTCGCAGTCATCCTGCCGTTTACTGTCCACGCCGCTCGTCCTGATTTCGACACCGTCGTCTCCGCCGTCGAGCAGCGCTACGACACCCACGCTCAGAAGATTCCGCTGATGGGCCTGGTGAGCTTCTGCGCGCGGGTGGCCACCGGCGACGGCGTCAAGGGCATGCGCATCGCGGAGTTCGACCACCTGCCCGCCGCGCCCGACACCGCCGAGCTGGACAGCCTCGTCCGCAACAGCCTCGGCTCCGCCTGGCAGCCTTTCGTCGTCGACCGCAGCCACTCCGGCGACCTCAGCGTGATTTATGTGCAGCCCGACGGCCCCTTCATGCGCATGATGATCGCCGACTACGATCACGGCGAGCTGGACCTGGTCCGCCTGGAGGTCAACGGCGAACGACTGGCTCACTGGATCCACGATCCCGGCGAAAACGCCCGCCATCGCGCCTGGGCCTCGGACGGTTCCAACGGCTCCGACAGCTCCGGCACGCCGGACTAAGGCTCGCGGCGGTTACTCGGTCACGCCGTCCGCGACCGCAAAGCAGTCCATGCGAAGCGTTCCGTTGTCGTTGAAGATCACGCCGGAAAAGCGCAGCAGGCTGCCGGCGCCGGGTGTTGCCGTCGTATTGATCTGTGCGTTTGAATCCGCATACACGACCACCTCCTGCGGATTCGTCAACAGAGTCGTCTGCCCGCCCTGCACGGCGAAGGTGGGGAAGAAGTCATACGGCGCCAGCTGGACCGTGTAGGTAGTAAAGCCGCCTGCCGCACCCACCCCCTGCACCGTGCCGTCGATGGTCTGCGGCATCAGGGTCGTAGTGGTGGCCGGCACCAGGGTTGGGTAGTTCTCGACCGCAGTGGCGTGCGTCGTAATCAGCACCATCTGCCCCGCAACCATGTTCGCGGCGGTAAAGGACGCCGGGAACGGCAGACTCGCCATGTTGGCCAGCCCGCCCCAGATGGCGAACGCCGTGCTGCTGTCGTTGTATTCGGGCCAGCCGATCAGATAATACTGCACCGGCCCCTCTTCTTCCTGAGCCACCAGATTGAGGAGCGGCACAGAAGACGCGATCTCCCTCAGCGGTCCGCTGTTTACCGTCAGATCGGTTGGGTCCGGGTCGGGAACGGCGACCCGGGTCGCCAGCACCGAGCCGTCGGGTTGCAGCGCGCCATCCAGATCCACCGGCATTCCCACGGTCAGGCCGTCCGTGTTCCCAACGCCCTGAAAGACCGTGCTGCTGCTGGTGCTCACGTTCCACGTCGCGACCGGCGGTTGCACGCCCCCGATCACTACAGCGGTGTCCGCCGCGGTTACGGTAAATGTGCCCGGCGTGCTTCCTGCACTCGCCACCAGGCCTTCGAGCGCAGTCAGTTTGCCGTTGGTCACGCTTGTGGGCTGGCTGCTCAGGGTCATGGCGGCCAGATTGAATGTCGGATTAATTGAGTACGATGCCCCCTGGTCATAACAGTTGGAAGGAAAGGTCGCCGACGGCGAAACCAGCAATTCGAGCGACAGAACCATCGCGCTTCCGTCCACCGTCAGGGGTTCGGGCAGCTGCACCGTCACCTGGTTGTCGGGCACTGCGCCGTAGGCATAGGTGGAGATATCGGCGCCGCCCGATTGCTCCGTCGCGCAGGTGAAGGACGCATATCCCGCCGTGGCTGTCGCCGACGTGTACACGTCCTGAGGCACGCTCACGGTCAGCAGCGGCTCGGCGCTGCCATTCAGGTGCATGAACTCTACTTCCTGCGGGGTCGAAAGCAGAGTGGTGGTCTTCCCCTGCTTGTCCGTCAGTGTCAGAGTCTCCAGTTGCGTTCCAAACTGCACCAGCCGGTCGTTCGCCGCGCTGGAAACCAGCACCGTAACCTGTGTGCTTTCGCCCGGAATGGGACCCGTGACGGGGCCGCCAGGATTCGAACTGGAGCCGCATCCCAAAGTGACGCCCGCAACCAGCGGGCCCAGCAGAAAAAGAGCCCGTGAGGAGCGCGGGAACAAGAGCGAACGAGCCATAAGCGCCTCCAGCGACCGTGCGGCTCAGGGACAGGCCAGGAAGAAGCCGCGGGAATCGGTCGCCGCGATTACTATACGTTCAACCGGGCCATCAGGACGCACGAATCATCGCGTTTTGGCCCTGGTGAACGCCCGGCCGCTCGCCCCTTCGAGCCACCAGCCCGCCGCCATGCGATACTGCCCTCAGCATGTATAAGCGCGTGGTCCTCAAGCTTTCCGGCGAAGCCCTGGCCGCCGGCCGCGGTTTCGGCGTCGATCCCATCCGTATCCACGAAATCGGCGGCGAGCTGGCCGAGGTTCATGCCATGGGCGTCGAGATCGCCGTCGTCGTCGGAGGCGGCAATTTCTTCCGCGGCGTCGCCGAGCAGGCCCGCGAGATGGACCGCGTTTCCGCCGATAACATGGGCATGCTGGCCACCGTCATCAACGCCCTCGCCATTCAGGACGCGCTCGAAAAGCGCGACGTCCACTGCCGCGTCATGTCCGCCATTGAAATGAACCAGGTCTGCGAGCCCTGGATTCGCCGCCGCGCCATCCGCCATCTTGAAAAAGGCCGCGTCGTCATCTTTGCCGCCGGCACCGGCAACCCCTATTTTTCCACTGATACCGCCGCCTCCCTCCGCGCCATGGAGATCAAGGCGGATGTTCTGCTCAAAGCCACTAAAGTCGAGGGCATCTACGACGCCGATCCCGTCATCACACGGGACGCTGTGAAATTTGATCAGATTACCTACATGGATATCCTTCGGCTCGGGTTAAAGGTGATGGATACCACAGCGGTGAGTCTCTGTAAGGACAATAATCTGCCTATGATCATCTTTAACCTCAACCAGACGGGCAACATCCGCCGGGTTATCTCCGGGGAGAAGATCGGCTCGCTGGTTACCGCCTGAAGCGGCCTCCCGGCCAGGAACAGTCCATGATGGTTTTTATCAGCCCCGCCGCCAGAGTTGCCGGCGAGCAAGGTCGCCAGGTTGGCGCAACGCGCAACTCATCCTTCACGCACGCGCCGCGCATCCAATCAGGAGACTGCTTCTGAGCGCCCAACTCCAGGTCGTTCCGCCCGGCGGATTCGAATCGGCAGCCGGCCAGATTCCGGCCGCTAAACCGGCCCTGCTGCGCCCCAAAAAGGAGCACCTGCCCGCGCTCTCCGGCCTGCGCGCCTTTGCCGCCCTCAACATCGTCTTCTACCACTTCGGAAATCCAAAGTGGTTCGGCCCCTTTGCCCCCATCGTCGACAACGGCTATACCTCGGTCAGCTTTTTCCTGCTGCTCTCCGGCTTCGTCCTCGCCTACAACTACTCCGACCGCGCCCAGAAGGGCCAGCTCCACGCCCGCAAATTCTGGCTGGCTCGCATCTCGCGCCTCTACCCCATCTATATCGTCGCCCTCATCGTCTCCACCGGCATGCTCATGGACGAGTGGCATGCCCGCTCCCACGCGCAGTTTGCCTGGGGCGTCGTGCTCACCCCGCTCCTGCTCCAGGGCTGGAGTCCCTCGCTTTCCACCTTCTGGAACACGCCTGCGTGGACCATGTGCACCGAGGCGTTCTTCTACCTCATCTTCCCGCTCGTCATTCTCTGGAAGCGTCCCCGCCACATCGGCCGTCTCTGCGCCATTCTTCTGGGCCTGTGGTGCCTGGGCATGGTCCTGCCCAGCCTCTACATGGCCTTCCACCCCGACGGCGTGCTCCACGCCGGCCGCTACACGGACGGCTTCTGGATCCGCGCCCTGAAATTCACCCCGCCGCCGCACATTCCTTCGTTCCTCTTCGGCATCGTCCTCGCCGACGTCGATTCCCTCATTCCCCGCGGCTCCAGCCGCCGCTTCCTGCTCGGCGCCCTGGGCATGGCCGGCATTTACGCCGTCCTCTACTACGGCGACCACTTCCCGTTCCCCATGATGCACGACGGACTGCTCATGCCCCTCTTCGGCTGCGCCGTCCTCGGCCTCGCCGGCCACAACCTCATCGCCCGCTTCTTCGGATTCTTCCCCTTCGTCGCCGTCGGCCAGGCCAGCTACTGCCTCTACATCCTGCACTTCAATCTCTGGAATCTCATCCACGAATCCCACATCCTCAATCGCCTCCACCTCGCCCGCTTCGATCCCTGGCTCAGCTACGCGCTGCTCATTACCGCTGCGGTTCTGGCCATGAAGTTCATCGAACGCCCCGCCCAGCGGTATATCAAACGGCGGTTCGGGGTGTCGTAGAAAGCAGCGTTTTGAATGCCGCGATCGGGGAATGAGGCTGTGGCAAACGCACAGAGCCGCCGGCTAAGCAGTTGGCGCAGAGCAATCGCTGGATGTGGCTATGCCACGGTGTGTCTGTGTGTCGCGCTTCATATCGCAGTGTGGCTTCGCGCAATGCAATTGCATGGCTTCTGGGGGCATCTCAATGAGGCCTCTCGGTGGCTCCAGGCAATTGATCTAGCCTCACTATTTGCAATCGTGCTGTGCCTGTTTGCGACAGGCTGGCGCAGAGGGCTGGGTTCAACACTGGGGCTGTTGTCATTCCTGCTGTGCTGGGCCTATGCGGCAGGTCTTTAGGACCCCGCAGCACCCCCGCCGCCGCGATCCGAAACTAAGCGCTCCCTGCCACCGTCGGCTTCCGCAACCGGAAGTAGCCCCAGGTCCCAAGAAACGAGCCCACACACCCGCTCAGAAAATGAAACACTTCGTGAATATAGTTCCCCTCAAATAGCTGATGGAGCGCGCTGTGGATCATCCTGTCCTCCCGACACGCATCATCATACTTCGCAGAAATGCGGGGACCACGCCAGCCAGCCGGCCTCCGCGCAGACATCCAATCGGCAACCAGCACGCTAAACGCTAAACGCCAAACGCTATACGCTAAACGCTGTCCCCTCCATTGACATCCCCCCATCCCCAATGACATTCTCATAAGTTTTGTCGGGGGTTTTTTCCATGAATGCACCAAGCGCCGCTCTTCGTCCCGAAACCGGCGCAGCCGGCCCGCTCACCGTCGCCCAGCCCTACCTCATTCAACAGGACTGGAGCGCCTACTCCGCCGAGCAGCACGCGGTCTGGGCCGAGCTCGTTCGCCACCGCATGCCCCAGCTCCTCGAGCACGCCGCCCAGGAGTACCTCGACGGCTTCCACCAGATCGGCCTCCGCGAAGACACCATCCCCAACCTCGCCGACGTCAACCGCCGCCTCGCCCCGCGCACCGGCTGGAACGCAACCCCGGTCAGCGGCTTTCTCCCTCCCGACGCTTTTTTCGAGATGCTCGGCGCGCGCCAGTTTCCCACCACCACCTACATCCGCAGCCGCGAGTCCATGCAGTACACGCCCGAGCCCGACATCTTCCACGACGTCTTCGGCCACGTCCCCATGCACGCCCACCCCGTCTTCGCGGACTTCCTCCAGCACTACGGCCGCGTCTGCGCGCGCCTGATGGGCGACAAGGACCGCCTCGAAAAAATGGGCCGCCTCTTCTGGTTCACCGTCGAATTCGGCGTGATCCGCCAGAACGGCAAGGTCAAACTCTACGGCAGCGGCCTCATCTCCTCGCATGGCGAAGGCACCCACGTCATCGAAGGCCGTCCCAAAATCCGCGACTTCGATCTCGATCTGGTTCTCGAGCAGAAATTCCTCGTCTCCGAGGAGCAGAAGGTGCTCTACGCCGTCGAGTCCTTCGACCAGATTTACGAAGCCGCGCAGCAGGCGGAAAAACGCCTCGCCTGAACATTTGCCGCGGTACCTTTTGTTCTTCCGCCGCGTCGAACCCTCGGTCCGAGCCGTTTTGGCGCGACTCACAAAAGTAACGATTTCTTCACCAAATTTGCAGACCTTTTATCTGCGCGGATGCACAATACAGGAATTGGTTCCTGTTGCTGGCGGGCGCGAGCGCATCCCAGAGCAGATCGGGGGACCCGCAGGAGGGAAATTTGCCGCGCGTTCACTTTCACTTGCAGTTGGCCGAGCTCAAGGACAAGCTCCTGGCGATGGCCGCGCTCTCGCAGCAGGCCGTGGAGTCCGCCATCGATGCCTGGCTCCAGCGCGACGAGGGCCTCTGCCAGTACGTCCGCGAGAACGAAACCGCCATCAACTCCGCGCAGCGCGAAGTCGACGAGATGGCCTACGAGCTGCTCTCCCGCGAGCAGCCCATGGCCATCGATCTCCGCTTCATCCTCGCTGTCATCAAGATCAACGGCGATCTGGAGCGCATCGGCGACATGGCCGTCAGCGTCGCCGTCCGCACGCTCGATCTGCTCGATCAGGACCCCATCGATCTTCCCGTCGACATCGCCGGCATGCGCGACTTTGCCGTCCGCATGATCCGCAGCGCCATCCAGGCACTCCTCGACGGCGATGCCCTGGTCGCCGAATCCGTCCGCGACATGGACGATGAGATCGACCGCATGAATCGCGTCGCCATCACCGACCTCACCCGCGTGATCCAGGAGAACCCCGAGACCGCCGACCAGGCGCTGCCCACGATTCTGATCTCCCGCAACCTGGAGCGCATCGCCGACCACGCCACCAACATCGCAACGGATGTCATCTTCTGGGTGCGCGGCGCCGACCTCCGCCACCAGCTCAGCCTCGCTGTGGACTAACGGGAGCGGCGCGCCTCACGCAGCACCCACCGCGCCGCCTCTTCCATCTCCGCGTCCGTCACATCCTCCACCACCACCGCATCGCCAATGCCGCGCGGCAGCACGAATCGCCTTGACCCCGCGCGATTCTTTTTGTCGCGTCCCGCCGCCGCCATCAGCGTCTCCACGCTCGCGCGAAATCCCGGCGTCGGCCCGTAGGCCGCAATCGTCCGCTCCATGCGCTCGGCCTCGCCCGCGCTCACCGTCCCGCGGTCCCGCGCGATGCGCAGCGCCGCCAGCATCCCCCAGGCAATCGCTTCGCCGTGCAGCAGCCGCCGGTATCCCGTGGCCGCCTCAATCGCGTGCCCCAGCGTGTGCCCGAAGTTCAGGATCATCCGCAGCCCCGACTCCCGCTCGTCGATCCCCACCACCTCCGCCTTCATCCGGATCGACGCCGCAATCACGCGCTCCAGCGCCGCCGGCTCGCGCCTCAGAATCGCCTCCGCTTTCCGCTCCATGAACCGGAACAGCGCCGCATCGCGGATGATCCCCGCCTTCACGCTTTCAAACAGCCCGGCGCGCAGCTCGCGCTCCGGCAACGTTTGCAGCACCGAGAGATCCGCGAACACCGCCCGCGGATGATGAAAGCTCCCAATCAAATTTTTCCCCGCGGCCAGGTTTACGCCCGTTTTTCCGCCCACCGACGAGTCCACCTGCGCCAGCAGCGTCGTCGGAACCTGCGCGTATTCGATGCCCCGCATATAAATCGCCGCCAGAAATCCGCCCAGATCGCCGACAATCCCGCCGCCGACCGCGATCAGCAGGGAAGAGCGATCCGCGCCCGAGGCCGCCATCTCGCCCGCCAGCCGCTCCACCTGCGCCATTCGCTTATAGCGTTCGCCCGGCGGCAGAAACAGCGCCGTCGGCTGCGCATCCTGCGGAAACGCCGCCAGAAAGCGCCGGCCCCACAGCGCCCAGATTTCCGCCGAGGTCAGCACGAACACCCGCCGCTGCGTTTTGCCGAGGTCGAGCCGCCGCGGAATCTGCGCAAAAAGATCGCGCCCAACATACACCGGATACTCCGCCGAAGCGGTCTTCACGCCAATCGTCTTCATGGTCTTCAGGTTGATTTCATCGTAAAGCAGGCTCGCGTTCTCCGCGCTCGCTCCATCCGCATTGAGAGCCTGCCGCCTCGCGCTGCGCGAAAATGCTATAGGCTGAAAAGTGCTCGAAACCGACTTCATCATCGTTGGCGCGGGTGTGGCGGGGCTGCGCGCCGCCATCGGCCTGGCTTCCGACCGCGCCCGCGTGCTGGTCGTCACCAAAGAAGCGCTCGCCGAATCGAACACCTGGTACGCGCAGGGCGGCATCGCCGTTGCCCTCAGCGGTCAGGAAGACGTCGCGCTCCACCTCGACGACACCGTGAATGCCGGAGACGGCCTCGTCAACCGCGAAGCCGCGCGCGTCCTCGTCGAAGAAGGACCGCTCCGTGTCGAAGAGCTTCTGCGCTGGGGGACCAACTTCGACCGCGAAGCCGGCCACCTCATGCTCACCCGCGAAGGCGCCCACTCGCGCAATCGCATCCTCCACGCGCACGGCGACGCCACCGGCGCCGAGATCGCCCGCTCGCTTCTGCGCCACGCGCGCGCCATTCCGGAAATCACCCTCCTGGAGTGGACCACCACCGTCTCCCTCGACCTACAGGACGGCGCCGTCACCGGCATCACCCTCGTCGACCGCGACGGCCGCATCACCCACGCCCGCGCTCGCGCCGTTCTTCTCGCCAGCGGCGGAGCCGGCCAGGTCTACAGCGACACCACCAATCCCGCCGTCACCACTGGCGACGGCATCGCCATGGCCTGGAGCGCCGGCGCCGAAATCTCCGACATGGAGTTCTACCAGTTCCACCCCACCGCGCTCAGCCTGCCCGGCGTCCAGCGCTTCCTGCTCTCTGAGGCGCTCCGCGGCGAGGGTGCGTGGCTCCGCAACAGCCAGGGCGATCGCTTCATGGAGAAATATCACCCGCTGCTCGAGCTCGCCCCGCGCGATGTCGTTGCCCGCGCCATCACTCGCGAAGGCATGGGCCCGTCCGGCGAACAGCTGCCCGTCTTTCTCGACATGCGCCACGTGACGAAGATCGATCCCGCCACGCGCTTTCCCGGCATCTCGGGCTTTCTCGCCGAGCACGGCCTCGATCTCCATCGCGATCTCGTCCCCGTCCGCCCGGCCGCGCACTACCTCATGGGCGGCATCCGCACCGACGTCAGCGGGCGCACCTCGCTGCCGCGTCTCTACGCCGCCGGAGAAGCGGCCTGTACCGGCGTCCACGGGGCTAACCGTCTCGCCAGCAACTCACTCCTTGAAGGTCTCGTCTTCGGTGCCCGCGCCGCCGAAGTCATGCGCGACGAAGCGCCGCTTCCGCAACTCGCATCTCCGCAAGCGCCGCAAAGCTCGGGCGCGCAGGACCACTTCGCCGCTCTGCGCCAGCGCATCGAGCATGTCATGTGGGAAAAAGCCGGCCTGCTCCGCGATGCCGAAGGTCTGCGTGCCGCTCAGGCCGAGCTCGCTGCGATTGGCCGCTCCATCCCCGTCACCCTTGACCGCGGGGGCATCGAGCTCCGCAACCTGCACACCTGCGGGCATCTCATCGTCGCCTCCGCGCTCGCTCGCGAAGAAAGCCGCGGCGCGCATTTCCGCAACGATTTCCCCCGCCGCGACGCCCCGCGCTTTCAAAAGCACTCCGTCCTGCGCGGCGATTCGATCGCCTTCGAAAATTTCTGATCGCGCTTATTTCCGCAGCAGCTTGAACGCGTGCGTCCACTCGTTCTTCGTAAAGCCGAGCACGCACCACAGCATGCACAGCGGCTCAATGGCCCGCGCCACTTCCACGCTGCCCATATCCGCTGTCTCCCACCCGAACTTGTCCAGAATCTCCGTCACCGTCCGCTTCGCAGCTCCGTCGTTGCCGCAGATGAACATCGTTGGCCGAATCCCTCCCGCATAACTGGGATCGACGAACTGCCCTTGCCCAACCGAGTTGAACGCCTTCACCAGCCGCGCATCCCCAAACTCCCGCTGCAGGCGCTCCATCAGCGACTCATCCAGGGTCGTGAAGAACTTCAGCACACCATGATCCGGCGGCGCGTCCGCAATCGGATTCGTTGCGTCGATCACCACTTTCCCCGCCAGATGCGCGCTACCCGCCAGGCGCAGCGCCTCCGCCGAGGCCGCACCATTCACCGCCAGCACCACCACTTCGCCGAACGCCGCGGCATCCGCAAAGCTGCCCACCTGCGCCCCGCGATGTGCGCTCTGCCACTCGGCCAGCTTGGCCGGCTCCCGCGTGCCCACCATCACCTCGTAGCCATGCTTCAGGAATCCCGCCGCCAGTGTCTGTCCCACGCCGCCCGAGCCCAATACGCCAACCTTCATCGCCACCCTCCTGGTTTCCAATGCACACGAATATAACTCCGCTGCGTGAACCGCGTGTCACGCATCCGATCCGTCCATCCTCCGCTCTATGCTCAGCATCGCAAAAACCGCCAGGATGCCCACAATCACCGCAAGCGATTCTGCGGCGGGAATCGTCACCCACCGCGCCGCCAGCATCTTGAACGCCACAAACGCCAGAATGCACCCCAGTCCATAGTGCAGCAGACGCAGTTTCTCCAGCACTCCAGCCATAGCGAAGTACAGGGAGCGCAGCCCCAGCACTGCGAAAATATTCGACGTGAATGCGATCCACGGATCGCGTGTCACCGCCAGCACCGCCGGAATCGAATCCAGCGCAAACACCAGATCCGTCGCCTCCACCGCCAGAATCACCAGCAGCAGGGAACCGATCGCCAGCCGCGTCCCGCTCGTATAGCGCAGGCAGCAATCCCGAATCCATCGCACCGGCCCGCGCACGGTCGCTGCTCCCGGCTTGACCAGCAGAAACCGTACCGCCGCCAGCGCCAGCACGGCGCCCAGCGCATACTGCACCCACGCGAACCGCTCCAGCAGCGTCGTCCCCGTCGCAATCAGCGCGCCGCGCAGCACCACCGCGCCCACCACGCCCCACAGCAGCACGCGCCGCTCCTGCTCCGCGCCCAGCTTCAGCGCTCGAAACAGCAGCAGAAAGACGAACAGATTGTCGATGCTCAGCGAGCCTTCAATCAGGTAGCCGGTTGCGAACTCGAGCGCCGGCCGCCGCCCCTCGGTGAACCCGATCCCCAGCGCAAAGCCGCCCGCCAGCAGCGCCAGCACCGCGGTCCACACCCAGGCCACGCGAGCCGAGGGCCGACCCCGCCGCTGCAGCACCGCGAGATCGATCAGCAGCAGTGCCGCCACCAGCGCCAGAAAGCCAACCCATCGTATGGGCATGGCGCATTATCGCTGGTTCAGCAGGTTGATGGTTTCCAGGATTGTGTCGCCGGAAATCGTCAGGCTCTGCGCGCTCAGCTTGTCCAGCGTGTCCTGCGCCGTATGCCAGTACGAGTTGTTGTACCCGTAGTCCAGGTCGATCAGGTCCGCGCAGGGCACGCCCCGGTGCACAAACGGAATGTGATCGTCCTCGTCGTACGTCTTCGTCTGGAAGAAGAACGACTGCCAGCCGTACTTCGTCGCCGCTTCCAGCACCAGGTCTTCCAGCCACGGCGTCGAATTCAGGTCGCGCTGCACATCCAGATCCTTGTCGCCCAGCATGTCGGCCAGCAGGAATGCCTTGATCCGCTTCAGCGTTCCATCCGCCGCCCACTTGGCCGCCAGATGTTTGCTGCCGTATACCGAATCCGAATCGCTCCAGCTCCTGATCGCCTCTTCGCCGTCGGTGAACACCAGCCACACGCTGTATCCGTCGTTGGGCTTGCCGCGAAAATAGTTCGCCAGCTCCATCAGCAGCCCCGTGGTCGAGCCGCCGTCATTCGCTCCCACATAGTGGATATTCCGCAGCGGATAGTTGGTCTCGTAGTGCGACGCCACGACGATGATGCCGTCCTTCTTCCCCGGAAACTTCACGATGAAGTTGTGCATGGTCATCGGACCCGCCGGCGTGTTCGTCGTAAAGGTGTCCTCTTCGAGATCGTCGTGCCGGAACTCTGCCTTGATGAACGCCTCCGCCTTAGCGTGTCCCGGGCTGCCGATCCATCGCGGCCCCGTCGCGTCCACGTACTCCCGCGTGTACTGCAGCGCCTTCGCTCCGTCGAACTGCGGCAGTCCCTGGATCTGCGCGAGGCAGGGAAGCGCTGTCATTGACACGGCTGCGACCATCGCCCACGATCTGTGTCTCATTCGCCGGCCGCCTTTGCCGCCCGTTTCCTTCTTGTCGCCGGGTGCACGAACCACGACACGCCGATGCTCAGCACGTACAGCACCAGCATCGGGCTGGCAAAGACGCACATCGTCAGCACGTCGGAGGTTGGCGTGATGATGGCCGCAATGATGAAGATCAGCAGGATGGCGTAGCGAAGGTTTTTCCATAGAAACTTTGGGCTCACAATGCCGAACAGCGACAGGAACATCACCAGAATCGGCAGCTCGAACGTAATCCCCAGCCCCAGAATCACCGTCAGAAACAGGCTGGTGTACTCGTTAATCTCGATCAGCGGCCGGAAATCCCTGTTAAAACTCAGCAGAAAATCCAGCGACTCCGGATACACCCACCGGTATCCGAAATATGCGCCCGCCAGGAACAGCGCCACCGTTGCCGTCATAAACGGCACCACGTACCGCTTCTCGTTCTGGTACAGCCCCGGCGAGATGAACAGCCACAGCTGATACAGCACAAACGGCGAGGCCAGAATGCACCCGCCCATGAAGCTGATCTCCAGGTACATGTTGAACGGGTCGATGGGATTGTTGTAGATCAGCTGCGTCGGCATGTGGTGCTTCGCCAGCGCCCACGTGATCGGGGACTGCATGAACGAGTAAATCTTCTCGTGAAAGAACCAGGCGACAAAAAAGCCGCCGATCAGATACAGCGCGGAATGAATAATCCGCCGCCGCAGCTCCGCCAGATGCTCCAGCAGGCTCATGCCGGGCAGCTCCGCGCGCTCCGTCACCGCGGCTCGCGCGCGATCCACCAGATCAACCATGCTCGCCGCTCCCGCCCGTCGTCTCACCCGCCGGAACCGGCTCCGTCTCCGCCGTCGCTTCTTTCGCTTCGGGTTGCGTCCCGTTGCTCCCCGCCAGTTTCGGTGTCCTCACCATCTCCGTCGTGGCGATCTCTTCAGTCGTTACGGGAACGGCTTCTTCCGGACTTTCCGGAACCGCGCTCACGACCTCATCCGTCGCCTCAACCACCGGCGTCGCAAACGGTTTTGCCGCACTCACCGTAATGCCGGTGCTCGGAGGCAATATCGTCGGCGCAACCTCCGCCGTCGAGCTCGGTGCCGTTCCTTCCGCCGTGGCCGGCAGCGCCGCGGCCATGGCGCTCGTCGATGCCGCGCTCAGCGCCTGCGACTCGGCCAGCTTCTTCCGCCGCTCTTCGTCTTCCATGTTCCGCAACTCTTCCTGAATCTGGAACTTGAACTCGTTGCTGGCGCGGCGGAATTCGGCCAGCAGCTTGCCCAGTTGCCTGGCCATATCCGGCAGCTTCTTCGGCCCAAACAGCACCAGCGCCAGCAGGAAGATAAAGGTGTAGTCGCCGAAATGCATCGATAGCTCATGATACCCGTCGCCGCAAACGCCCCACAAACACAAATCTCACGCGTTACTCTCATAACAGAGCGGTTCGGGCCTTTTCATCTCGGCGACTGGCCATGACGGGATCCGCGCACCCACGCATCGCAGCCTCTTTCACCGCGCTTTTTGGCGGCTACGACGGACCACCCTTTGCCGTCCGTCTGTGGGACGGCTTTACCTGGACCTCGTCGCCCGCCGCCGCACCCGTCTGCACCATCGTCCTCAACTCGCCCGCTGCGCTGCGCTCCCTGCTGCTTCATCCCAGCCAGCTCACCCTCGGTGAAGCCTTCCTGCACAGGCAGATCGACGTGGAGGGCGATCTCTTCTCCGTCTTCGGAGTTTCCGAGCACCTGCTCCGCCGTCCCCTCCCGCTGCGTCGCCGCGTGCTCCGTTCCGTTCTCGCCCTCGGCCACTCCATCCTCCACGGCGCCATGCATTCGCGCCGCCGCGACCGCGCCTCCATTGCGTACCACTACGATCAGCCTCTCGACTTCTTCCGTCCCTGGCTTGGACCCACCCTCGTTTATTCCTGTGCGTATTTTGAATCCCCCACCGACTCCCTCGACGACGCCCAGGAGCGCAAGCTCGACCTCATCTGCCGCAAACTCCGCCTTCAGCCCAACGAGCGCTTTCTCGACATCGGCTGCGGCTGGGGCAGCCTCATCCTTCACGCCGCTGCCCGCCGCCACGCCGACGCCTGGGGGATCACCCTCAGCCGCCGTCAGGCCGCTGCTGTCGAGCAGCGCATCGACAACGCCGGCCTCGCGCACACCTGCCACGTCCGCTTTCAGGACTATCGCGACCTCGACCTTGCTCCGCCCTTCGACAAGATCGCCAGCGTCGGCATGTCCGAGCACGTCGGCCTTCGCAATCTCCCGCTGTACTTCCGCATCGCGCATCGCCTCCTCAAACCCGGCGGTGTCTTTCTCAACCACGCCATTGCCCGCTCCGCCCGCTCCGCGCCGCGCGGCACGGACTCCTTTATCCGCCGCTACGTCTTTCCCGATGGTGACCTCGTCACCGTCACCCAGGCTATCGCCGCCGCTGAAGCCGCTGGCTTCGAGGTTCGCGACGTCGAAAATCTTCGCGAGCACTACGAGCTCACCCTCCACCGCTGGGTGGAGAGCCTGCGCCGCCATCAGGCCACGCTGCTCCAGCAGGTCCCGGAAAAGACGTACCGCATCTGGCTGCTGTACATGGCCGGCTGCGCCGCTGCCTTTCGCCGCGGAGACATCGGCGTCTATCAGGTGCTTCTCAGCCGTCCCGATCGCGGCGCCAGCCACCTGCCTCTTGCCCGCGCCGACTGGTACAGACCCGATGGACGCGGGAGCCTTGATTCCGATTGCATCGGGACGGCTGATATCATGCGTGCGTTGACGGAAGGCTCCAGGCGGGTCGATCTCGCATCGGCCTCTCCGGGGTAACCCCGGGGAAATGTATCGAACCGGCACTACAGCGAGTGAGCGTGACTGCGCAAGCGCAGAGCTGCTCACACAGGGCAGGACGGGCTGGAGCCTCTCCGCCAACCGTGCCCCGGCTATGCTCAACGCGCTGATCGTCGTCACGCTGGCTCGCTGCTTTCTGGCCGGGGAAGCCAACACCAATGCGATCTGCGATCGCGCCAGAGCGGCTTTAGGGAAAAACTGGCCCTGGCTGCGTCCCCTGGCGCGGCGTTATGTGGCGCGCTTTCCGGGCCCGGGCCGTCCCCGTCGTCGCGAAGTTGAGCAGTTCCTGCGGCGCGACCGCGGCCTCGCAGCCGCCCAGCGCAAACATCAAGCCGATTTCGAGAACCTCCGGCTCATCGGCCCAGAACCGACGATGCAGCCCATCGGCGTTGCCCGCTCCTGGAACGTGCCCGCGATCGCGTCCAGTGGAGAGCTCGCCGGCTGGCTCGGCCTTGAACCCGGCGAACTGGAGTGGTTCGCCAATCTGCGGGATTGGTCTCCCCCCGGCACTGTTCCGCTCAACCACTACAGCTACGCAGCCGCCATCAAGCGTTCCGGGGCCATTCGCCTCATCGAGGCGCCCAAGACGCGCCTCAAGACCATACAGCGCAGGATTCTCGCCGAAATCCTCGACCGCATTCCCGCGCACCCCGCGGCCCATGGATTCGCAGCAGGCCGCTCCATCCGGACCTTTGCCGCGCCCCATGTCGGCGGGACCGTGGTTCTGCGCATGGACCTCCAGGATTTTTTTCCGTCCATGCGTGCGGCTCGCGTGCAGGCTTTCTTTCGCACTGCCGGCTACCCCGAATTGGTGGCAGACCTGCTCGGCGGCCTGTGCACGCACGCCACGCACCGGCGTATCTGGAAGGGGCTCGATCTGCCGGCTGCTCCGGAACTCATCCGCGATGCACAGGTCCTCTACAGCCGCCGTCATGTGCCCCAGGGTGCTCCCACATCGCCCGCCCTCGCGAATCTTTGCGCCTGGCGCATCGACAGCCGGCTCACCGGATTGGCGCGTTCCGCCGGCGCCATCTACACACGCTACGCCGACGACCTCGCGTTCTCCGGCGGCCCGGAGTTCGCCCGGGGAGTGGAGCGTTTTTCCATCCACGTTGCGGCGATTCTGCTCGAAGAGGGCTTCCACGCGCATCATCGCAAGACTCGCATCCTGCATCGCGGCGTGCGCCAGTACCTGGCCGGAGTCGTGATCAACGACAGGATCAATCCAGTGCGCGCTGACGTCGATCGCCTGAGGGCCATTCTGCATAACTGCGCGCTCCACGGCCCAAACAGCCAGAACCGCGACAATCACCCTGACTTCCGGAACCACTTGCGAGGCAGCGTGGCCTTCATCGAATCTCTGAATCCCCAAAAGGGCGCGCGCCTGCGAACCATTTTCGATCGCATCCATTGGTGATCATCAGGCTGG
Organism: Acidobacteriaceae bacterium; assembly: GCA_049671725.1. GTDB lineage: Bacteria > Acidobacteriota > Terriglobia > Terriglobales > Acidobacteriaceae > Palsa-343. The sequence continues at coordinate 7,665 of JBATVK010000076.1, read as the reverse complement.
CCGGAACCTTCCCCGCCGGATGAAAGCTGTATTAAACTGGTTGCATCGACGCGACTTCGCGGGCCCCGTATTTTGCGACCATCCCGCGCTCTTCGCGTCTAAAGAAGTAGAAGTGCAAGGCTGCAACATCCCCGTCGGCTGAGCGGATCATCGCGGCGAGTCGACTGCAGCCCCGGAAGGGCTTTCAACATCCCCGTCCAACTTGGGCACGCCCCGAAGCGGACTGAAGGCGGCATTGCTTTGAACGTACTCGAAGAAGTTATCGAACCCGTATCTGCGACGGCCGAGGCAGAGGCCTGCTCGCTCGACAATTACCTCGCTCTGCCCGATCACACCATGGATGAGCGGATTGCCGCGGCGCGCCGCGCTCTCGGCGCCACCACCATCCTGCTCGGCCATCACTATCAGCGCGACGAGGTCATCCGCTTCGCCGACTACACCGGCGACTCCTACAAGCTCTCCAAAATTGCCACCGAGACCGATGCGAAATACATCGTCTTCTGCGGCGTTCACTTCATGGCCGAGAGCGCCGACGTGCTCGCGCACGAAGGCCAGCAGATCATTCTCCCCGACCTCAACGCCGGCTGTTCCATGGCCGACATGGCCGAGATCGGCCAGGTCGAAGATTGCTGGGAAACGCTGCTTCGCGCCGGCATTCCTGCCGCCGACATCGTCCCGCTCACCTACATGAACTCCACCGCCGCCATTAAAGCCTTCTGCGGAGAACGCGGCGGCCTCGTCTGCACCTCCTCCAACGCGCGCGCCGCCTTTGACTGGGGATTCGCCCGCGCGAAGAAAATTCTCTTCCTGCCCGATCAGCACCTTGGCCGCAACACCGGCCACGCCATGGGCATACCCCTCACCGATATGGTTGTCTTCGATCCCTGGCAGATCGGCGGCGGCGTCTCTCCGGAGCGCCTGCGCGACGCGCGCGTCATCCTCTGGAAGGGCCACTGCTCCGTCCATCAGCGTTTCCTGCCCGAGCACGTCGACAAAGTCCGCGCCAAGTATCCCGGCATCCAGGTCATCGTGCATCCCGAGTGCCGCCTCGAAGTCTGCGAAAAGGCCGATCAGCTCGGTTCCACCGAAAAACTCATCAAAATTGTGAAGAACGCCCCCGCGGGCACATCCTTCGCCATCGGCACCGAGATCCATCTCGTTCACCGCCTCGCCAACGAGTTCGCGCCCCAGGGCAAGCGCATCGTCACCCTCGACGACACCGGCTGCCTCTGCACCACCATGTACCGCATCAGCCCGCAGCACCTCGCGTGGGCTCTTGAAAACCTCGTCGAAGGCCGCGTCGTCAATCGAATTCAGGTCCGCGACGATGTGAAATACTGGGCCCGCGTCGCGCTGGACAGAATGCTGGAGATCAGGGGTTGAGGCAGTCCCCAGTAGACAGTCCCCAGTCCCCAGTCTGGCAACCGGGGACGAACAACTGGGGACTGGCAACTGGGGACTGGCAACTGGGAACTGGCAACTGGGAACTGGCAACTGGGGACTAACGACTGGGGACTAGCAACTAGCGATGAAAACTTTCACTCTCGACGAAGCCCACTCTCTGCTGCCCGTGCTCGAGTCGCTGCTCAACCGAGCCATTGAGGCGCGCCAGGCCGCCTCCGAGCTTCAGGAGGAGCTTTCCGCGCTCAACCGCCGCGTCTTCATGATGGGCGGCATGACCATCGACATTGCCGCCGTCCAGCGCCGTAAAACCACCTTTGAAGCCCTCGTCCAGCGGGCCAAGGATTCCCTCCAGGAAATCGACGCCATCGGTGTTCAGGTCAAGGATCTCGATACCGGCCTTCTCGATTTCCCCTGTCTCCTCGAAGGCGAAGCCGTGCTCCTCTGCTGGAAGCGCGGCGAGCCTCGCATCGAATTCTGGCACCGCATGGAAGACGGCTTCCGCGGCCGCCAGCCCATCGACGCCCGCTTCCGCCGCACCGCCCCTGAAAAACTCAACTGACCCGCGCGCGACCTGGAACCAGTCCCCGGTTCCCAGTCCCCTGTACCCTCTCTGCGCTCATGACACTTGTCATCTCGCTTTGCTGACATTCCCCACTGCCGTCTCACTCCGTACCGCGCGATCCTGTCTTTGCCGCTGAGAACTTCGGCGGCAGGAGACAGCCGATGTCAATCACCGCCGTCCTCGATCCCACCACCTCCGCCGCCTGGCCCGCTCCGCTCTCGCAGGCGCGCACCGTGGCCCGCCTGCACTCCGTCACCAAACGCTACGGCGCCACGCTCGCCCTCGACAATTTCACCCTCGAACTCCGCGCCGGAGAAATCGTCGCGCTGCTCGGCCCCAACGGCGCCGGCAAAACCACCGCCGTCCGCCTGCTCCTCGGTCTCATCGCACCCGCCTCTGGCAGCGTCCGGGTCTTCGGCCGCGATCCTCGCGACTCCGATGCGCGCATCCGCACCGGCGCCATGCTCCAGATCGGCCGCGTCCCGGAAATGCTTCGCGTCCGCGAGCATATCGATCTCTTCCGCTCCTACTACCCCAGCCCGCTGCCCACTGCCGAAATCGTTCGCGCCGCCAAACTCGAAGGCCTCGAAAACAAAATGTTCGGTAAGCTTTCCGGCGGCCAGAAGCAGCGCGCCCTCTTCGGCCTCGCGCTCTGCGGCAACCCCGACCTCATCTTCCTCGACGAGCCCACCGTCGGCCTCGACGTCGAATCGCGCCGCGCCATGTGGGATCGGATTCGCGAGCTCTCCGCCGCCGGCAAAACCGTCCTCCTCACCACGCATTACCTCGAAGAGGCCGATTCGCTCGCCAGCCGCGTCGTGGTCATCAACAACGGGCGCATCGTTTGCGAAGGCACGCCCGCCGAGATCAGGAACCGCGTCTCCGGCCGCCGTATCCGCTGTATCACCCAGCTCGATCCCGATTTTCTCCGCACCCTGCCCACCGTCTCTGAAGTTCGCGAGGACCGCGAAGCCGTGGTCATCTTCGCGGAGCATCCGGAATCCGTAGTGCGCGAGCTGCTCCACCGCGACCCCACCCTCCACGGTCTCGAAATCTCCGCTGCCGCGCTCGAAGACGCATTCCTCGCCCTCACCAGCGATCGCACCGCGGCAACCACGGCGTAGGAGCAGGGAACTGCCCAGCCCATTTGCAGAAAGGAAACCATCATGGCCACACAAATCATCGCCCTTCCCGCCGCGCAGCCCGCCCCGCTCCGCTATGCTCGCATCCTCGGCAAAGAGACGCTCTGCGAGTGGCGTCGCATGCTCCGCACCAAAGTCTTTTCGCTCTCCGTCATCGGATTCCCCGTGATGTTCTATCTCCTCTTTGGCAGCGCCAACCGCGGCACCAGCTTCGCCCGTTACCTCGTCGCGGGATACAGCTGCATGGGCGTCGTCTCCGCCTGCCTCTTCGGCATCGGCATGGGCATCGCCCTGGAGCGCGCCCAGGGATGGCTCGAGCTCAAGCAGGCCAGCCCCATGCCCCGCGCAGCCTATCTCGCTGCCAAGGTCATGAACTGCGCCGCGTTCTCTCTGATCATCGTCGCCGTGCTGCTCATCCTCGGCATCGCCATCGGCGGCGTCACGCTCACCGTCTCGGAATCGCTCCGCCTGGCCGCCGTCATCCTCGCCGGATCCGTCCCCTTCACCGCCATGGCCCTGGTCATCGCGCTCCTCGTCCCCGCCAACGCCGGGCCCGGGATCATCAACCTCATCTATCTGCCCATGTCTTTCGCTTCCGGCTTCTGGATGCCCATCACCTACCTCCCTCACTGGCTGCAGAAGATTGCGCCCGTGCTGCCCACCTACCATCTCGCCCAGCTTGCCCTCGCCATCTTCGGCTTCGCCCAGCCCGGCCGCGCTTTGATCCACTGGGAGGCGCTCGCTGGATTTACCCTGTTGATGCTGGGCGCGGCCTGGCTCGTCTTCACGCGCACCGAGGCCAAAGCATGAACCCCTCCGATTCCAAACCGCGGGGCCTCTTTCCTGACTGCGTCAGTTCGTCCGAGGCGCCCCAGTTGTTCCTCGCCGATCTGAGCGACGCCGAGCTCTCCCTCCGCGGCCAGACCCTCATCGGCAATCGAAAAAAGCGCGGCGGCCGTTTCTTCGATTTCATCTGGCTCGTCTATTCCGTCTTTTTCATCATCGATCCCATCCAGCGCAACACGCGCACCGCATGGCTTGAATTCGCCCTCTCCTACTCCCTCTTCCTTGCCATTTACATAGGGATGGTCTACGCAGGCACGCGACGCCGCCAACTGTGGCTCCTTGGCGCGCTCGCCGTGCTTGCCGCAGCGTATTACCCCTTCAACGGCGGTGCAGCCGGCATGTTCATCTACGTTGCCGCCTTTGTGCCCTTCATTACTGAATCCATCCCCGTCTCCGTGATCGCCATCCTGGGTTCTGCCCTGGCCGTCGCCGGTGGCGGCTGGTTCCTCCACTACACGGCCTGGAGCTGGCTCGTCTGCGCCTTCTTCTGCCTCGCTGTCGGAGCCGCCAACACCGTCGCTGCCCAGCGCATGCGCTCCGGTTTCGCGCTCGGTCGCGCCCACGAGCAAATCGCCCACCTTGCCAAGCTCGCTGAGCGCGAACGCATCGCTCGCGATCTCCACGACGTTCTCGGCCACACGCTTTCCGTGGTCGTCCTCAAATCCGAGCTTGCCGGCAAGCTCATGGATCAGGAGCCCGCCCGCGCCCGCCAGGAAATCGGCGAGGTCGAGCAGATCGCGCGCAAGGCCCTCACTGACGTGCGCGAGGCCATCCGCGGCTACCGCTCCCAGGGCCTTGCCGCTGAGATCGCCCGCGCCCAAAAGACCCTCGACGCTGCCGGCGTCACCCTCGAATGCGATTCCACCCCGCCGCAGCTCGCGGCCGCCGAAGAAACCGTCCTCTCCCTCATCGTTCGCGAGGCAGTCACCAATATCGTCCGCCATGCCCAGGCCAGCCGCTGCCGTCTCGCCTTTGAAACCAGCCCCGACGCAACGGCTCTCGTCGTCGAAGATGACGGCCGCGGCGGCATTCGCGAGGAGGGCAACGGCCTGCGCGGCATGCGTGAGCGCGTCGAATCCCTCGGCGGCCAGCTCCGCATCGACTCCCTCCGCGGCACCCGCCTCCGCATTGAAATCCCCGGCGCACCGGTTCCCGCTGCCCGGATTCCCGACGACCAGGTCGCCGCCGCCCCATGAAGAAAATCCAGGTCGTGGTCGCCGAAGATCAGGCCATGGTCCTCGGAGCGCTCGCCGCGCTCCTTGAAACCGAGCCCGACATCGCCGTCTGCGCCCGCGCCGCCAACGGCCGCGAAGCCCTTACCGCGGTCGCGAAGCTCAAGCCCGATGTCCTCGTCACCGACATCGAAATGCCGGAGATGACCGGCCTCACCCTCGCCGCTGAAGTCCGCGACCGCTACCCGCAGACCCGCGTTGTCATCCTCACCACCTTTGCCCGTCCCGGCTACCTGCGCCGCGCCCTCGACGCCGGGGCCCGGGGCTACCTGCTCAAAGACCGCCCCTCCGCCGAGCTGGCCGACGCTGTCCGCCGCGCCCATCGCGGACTCCGTGTCGTCGATCCCCAGCTCGCCGCCGAAGCCTGGGAGAGCGGTCCCGATCCCCTCACCGACCGGGAACGCCAGATCCTCTGGCGCGCCGGAGAAGGGAAGTCCTCCGGCGAAATCGCCGACGAGCTCCATCTCTCTGAGGGCACGGTCCGCAATTACCTGTCGGAAGCCATCAGCAAACTCGGCGCATCCAACCGCGTCGAGGCCGCCCGGATGGCGCGGGCCAAAGGCTGGTTGTAACATTCCTGGCGCGACGAACTTCGGTAACCCTTGCTTCCGGAACGCAAATAGGGCATGGTTTCAGCAGGAGAGAGCTGCTTGCCGTCCGTTCCCCCAACCCGGCATCCGCGCACCCACGCGTCCACCATCCTCGTTGTCGAGGATGACCGCTCCATCCGTTATCTGTTCACGGAAGTCCTGCGCAACGCCGGCTACGAGGTGATCGCCTGCGAGGATGGGGCCGTCGGCCTCGCCATGGCCCGTGAGCGCGTCGGCGCTATCCATGCCGTTATCACTGACTCCACCATGCCCGGCCTCGATGGCCGCGAAATGATCGCTGCCATCCGCTCGCTCAGCCCGCAAATGCCGATCCTGGTCGTCAGCGGCAGCGTCGACCACGGCCGCGAAGGCGCGGTCCCCGACCCTGAGGATTCGTACATCGTCTACCTCTGCAAGCCCATCTCGCCGGAACGCCTGACCGTCGAATTGAAAAATCTTCTCGCGTCCCTCGTCTGAATCTCCGCGTCCCGCGGTCTTCGTCCCGCCGCCCATCCCCGCAAACCCTCCGCGTGCGATACGATGAAGAGTTTGCTCCAGCTTAACTTCCTATGCGAGACGAACGATGATCATCGGTGTTCCCAAAGAAGTCAAAGACCACGAGAGCCGCGTCGGCATCACCCCTGCGGGCGTTCGCGCTCTCTCTGAGGTGGGCCACAAAGTGCTCGTGGAAACCCATGCCGGCGAGCTCTCCGCCTTCACCGACGACGAATATCAGTCCGCCGGCGCTGAGATTGTCGGCTCCGCCCACAATGTGTGGGGCAACGCCGACATGATCGTCAAGGTCAAGGAGCCTGTCGAAAAAGAATACGGCTTCTTTCGCGAAGGCCTGGTGCTCTTCACCTATCTGCACCTCGCGCCCGTCGCGGACCTCACCGAGAAGCTTCTCCAGAAGAAGGTCATCGGCATCGCTTATGAGACCATCCGCGACCGCGCCGGCACATTGCCGCTGCTTACCCCCATGTCCGAAGTCGCCGGCCGCATGGCCGTCCAGGTCGGCGCTGCCTATCTTGAAAAAGAGAAGGGAGGACGCGGCGTTCTCCTCGGCGGCGTCCCCGGAGTTCCGCCCGCCGGCGTTTGCATCATCGGCGGCGGCATCGTCGGCACCAACGCCGCCAAAATCGCGCTCGGCATGGGCGCCAGAGTCACCCTTGTCGATCTCAATCTGAACCGCCTGCGCGAGCTCGATGACATCTTCAACGGCCGCCTTTTCACCCTCGCCTCCAACTCCTGGAACGTTTCCCGCGCTGTGCAGGATGCCGACCTGGTCATCGGTGGCGTGCTCATTCCCGGAGCCGCCGCGCCGAAGATCGTTACCCGCGAGATGGTCGCCAAAATGAAAAAGGGCGCCGTCATCGTCGACGTCGCCATCGATCAGGGCGGATGCGTCGAAACCGCGCACCCGACCACGCACAGCAACCCGGCGTATGACGTCAACGGCGTCGTCCACTACTGCGTGACGAACATGCCGGCCGCCGTGCCCAACACCTCCACCCTCGCGCTCACCAACGCCACCTTCCCCTACGTGATGCGGCTGGCAAAGCACGGAGCGAAGAAGGCCATCCTCGAAGACGACGGCATCCGCGATGGCGTCAACACCTGGGACGGCAACATCACCTGCGAGCCCGTCGCCAAGTCGCAGAACAAACCCTGGAAGCCCGTCCGCGATCTCCTCGCCTGACAGGAACCATAGAAAAGGGCGCAGCCCTCAGCCGCGCCCCGAATCCCTAAACGCTGCCTTACTGCGTTATCTGCACCCCGTGTTCCAGCCGGAACGTGACCAGCGTCTCCGCGGGCAGAAAAATCTCTTTATTCCCCGTCATCGCGCTGCCCGCCGTTCCCGCGCCCGCCCCGGCCAGTGCGCCCACCAG
>JBATVK010000075.1:0-12969 GCA_049671725.1 Acidobacteriaceae bacterium | reverse complement strand
GGTCCACCGGCTCCGCCCGCGGGTCCGGCGGGACGGCGCTCGCCGCCGGCAGGAACCGGCACGCCGTCGGCGCGGTTGTAGTTGATCTCTTCTCCCTCTTCCACCGGGGCATCGTCATCCTCGAAGTCGTCTCCGCCTTCGATCATGATGGTGCTGGCGTTCGACGAGGGCTGCCGTTCCTCCGGAGCGGGGCGCGGCGGACGCGGAGCGCGCGGCTCGCGCGGCGCCCGTGGTTCGGGAGCTTCCGACGCCGCCATATCGCCTGCCGGTCCCGCGTTCGGATCGGGCAGGCCCAGCTTCTGCCGCTGCTCGCGCAGAATCGCCTTCCGCGACAGCTTGATGCGGTTGCCTTCGACGCCGAGCACCTTCACCATCACCTGATCGCCCTCGCGCAGCTCGTCCTTCACTTCGCGGACGCGATGCTCGGCGATTTCGCTGATGTGCAGCAGGCCGTCCGTGCCCGGGAAGAGCTCGACAAACGCGCCGAACTCGGCCAGGCGAACCACCTTGCCCAGATACGTCTTGCCCACCTCGGGAACCGCGGTGAGGTCGTTGATCATGGCCAGGGCTTTCTTCAGCCCTTCCTCGTCGCTCGAGGCCACATTGACGCGGCCCGTGTCGTCCACGTCGATCTTGACCTGCGTCGCTTCGATAATCCCGCGGATGGTCTTGCCGCCCGGCCCGATCAGATCGCGTATCTTGTCGGTCGGAATCTGCAGCGTCCGAATCTGCGGCGCAAACTTCGACTTCTCCGTCCGCGGCCCGCTCAGCGCCGCATCCATCGTGTCCAGCAGGAACAGCCGGCCTCTGCGCGCCTGCTCCATCGCCTCGCGCATGATCTGCCCCGTGATTCCGCCGATCTTGATGTCCATCTGCAGCGCGGTAATCCCGTTGCGCGTCCCGGCAACTTTGAAGTCCATATCGCCGTAGTGATCCTCAGCGCCCGCAATGTCGGTCAGGATGGCGTAATCGTCGCCTTCCTTCACCAGCCCCATCGCGATCCCGGCCACCGCTGCCTTCAGCGGAATGCCCGCATCCATCAGCGCCAGGCTGGCCCCGCACACCGAAGCCATCGACGAGGATCCGTTCGACTCCAGGATGTCCGACACCACCCGCAGCGAGTACGGTGACTCTTCTTCGCTGGGCAGCACCGCGCTGATCGCGCGTTCCGCCAGTGCTCCGTGGCCCACTTCGCGGCGTCCCACGCCCGTCATGCGGCCCGTCTCGCCCACCGAAAACGGCGGGAAGTTGTAATGCAGCATGAACTTTTTCCGCTGCTCGCCTTCAAACGTCTCCAGCCGCTGCGAGTCGTCCGTCGTGCCCAGCGTCGCCGTCACCAGCGCCTGCGTCTCGCCGCGCGTAAACAGCGCCGACCCGTGCGTCCGGGGCAGCACGCCCAGCTCAATCGAAATGGGACGAATCTCGTCGAAGGCGCGATGGTCCGGCCGCACCCGCTCCTTCGTCACCTGCTCGCGAAACATCCGCTCCCGCAGCAGCTCGTAGTAGTGCGCCAGCTTCTTCTTCGCTTCGCCGGCCTTCTCGTCCGCGGGAATCTCCGCCTTCAGCTCGTCCTGGATCTGCTTCACCAGCACCTGGCTGTCGAGCTTGGGATGAGCCTTCGTATCCAGCGCATCCTTCAGCCGCGCACCCACCTTGGCGTGCAGCGCATCGTAATACGCGCTGTCGAATTCCGGCGGCGTCACTGCGCGCTTCTGCTTGCCCGCGCGCGATACCAGCTCTTCGATCGCAGCCACAATCTTTTTGATCTCGGAGTGACCGAACTCAATCGCGTCCACCACCGTCTCTTCCGGCGCTTCCTGCGCGCCGCTTTCGATCATCACGATGCCGTCTTTGGTCCCCACCACCGTGATGTTCACCTTGCTGTCCCGGCGCTCCGTGTACGACGGATTCACCAGGAACTCGCCATTGACCTGTCCCACCCGCACCGCGCCGATAATCGCGCCGAACGGAATGTCCGACAGAGCCAGCGCCGCGCCCGCCGCGTTAATGCCCACGATGTCCGGATCGTTCTCCTTGTCCGCCGACAAAACCAGCGCGATGATCTGCGTCTCGTTGCGGAAGCCTTCCGGGAACAGCGGCCGGATCGGCCGGTCGATCTGCCGGGCGGTCAGAATTTCGCGCTCGCTCGGACGTCCTTCGCGCTTGATGAACCCGCCCGGGATGCGTCCGCCTGCATAGGCGTACTCGCGATAATCCACGGTGAGCGGGAAAAAATCGATGCCTTCCCGCGGATCGGGGGAGGCGACGGCCGTGGCCAGCACAGCCGTGTCACCCGATGTGACCAGGGCCGCGCCGGAGGCCTGCTTGGCCATGCGGCCGGTTTCGAACTGCAGTCGCTTGCCGCCGGCAAGCTCGACCGAGACTTCCTGCTTCATAGTTTTTCCTCTTTTCTCTTGTGGGAACCTGGCGCGAGAGGGCGCTGGCTGCGCGATGCGCGATGGGCAGGAGAGAAAGAGCGGTGGGCCAGATTCAGATGGACTTCATCGGAGAGGATTTGCGGTGCTGCGGTCGGCGCCAGCGGCGCCCGCCCGGACCGTCCCTGCTCTTTCGCTTGCTCGTCGGTGCACGCGCCGGAAGACGCCGTCCCGCGTGCTACTTGCGAATGCCGAGCCTGCCGATCACGGTCCGGTAACGCTCCGAATCGTGAGTCTTCAGATAGTCCAGGAGGCGCCGGCGTTTGCTGACCAGCATCAGCAGACCGCGGCGCGAAGCATGATCCTTCGCGTGGGCCTTGAAATGCTCGGTCAGGTCGCCGATACGCTCACTCAGAACCGCGATCTGCACCTCGGGACTTCCCGTGTCGGAATCATGGGTGCGATAGCGCGCGATAACTTCGGATTTTTTCTGGGGTGCCAGCACGTGTGTGCGTACTCCTCTTGATTCTTAAGCGATTACACTTCCTAAGTGTCTGCATTGAGAATAACATGGCTGGCCCGCGCTGTGCCAGCGGAACGGTGGCGATCCCAGTTTCCAGGGGTCACTGGCTCCGCGTAGGAAGACCATATTCCGGGGGGCCGGGAACCTGCATTTGGAAGGCCATGCTCGGCTGCCACCGCCTTTTCAGCTCCCGCGCGCTCATTTGTTTCAGGATCTTTCCATCCGGCACGCTGACGATATACCCCTTCATCTGGCACATGATCCCACCTTCTGAGGACGAGCATGGAACCTCGGCCATGACAACGAGTCCCCGCGGATCGGTGCTCCAGTCGATGCCGCTGATGTTGTAGTTGCCCGAGTGATCTTGTTCCGCCCTGAACGCCTGGCTGCACACTACTGGATCGATTCCTCTCGCTTTGCACGGCGGAAACGATTCATACATGTTCTGCCCAACCGCTCGCATCACATCCAACTTTTCGACACGCCCCTCGGCATCGACGGAATATGCCCACACCCAGAATCCCCAATACGCGCCGCCGTTCCCGCCGTTCACAAAAAACGCCCGCGAATCTGGCGCCCACTGTAGGTCGATGGGCTGAAAACCCTCCGGCAACGACACGACTTGCACTCTCCCATCAGATGTCTTCACCAGAAGGTGAGCCGCGACCATTTTGTCGGACCCGGAAAGCGGAATCGGCTTTCCGTAGACAACGTCGATTCGCGTCTTTCCAGCCGGAGAGAGAATTTCGATCGGTCGGCAATGGGAGGCTGTTGGATAGATCCCTCCCGCCTCGAATTCGCATTCCGGATTGAACGCTGTGGCGTGTTTCGCCCAAAGCGGCCTCTCCGCCTGCGCCGCCATTCCAGCACCGATCAACACGAAGACCGCAAGCAAAGACCATCCTTTCCGCCTAGTCATCGTCGATCCACCCCTGCCTTCACTCCATCTTCCGCGCCGCCCCGGAAACCCGCACGCTCGCGCCCTTTTCCGGCGTCCATTCGGCGCGCAGACGCGAAGGCATTCCCATATCCTGGCCCTGCAGAATCTCGATGGCTCCGCCGTCCGGCCAGTCCAGATCGCGCAGGTACCCGGCCAGCGCTGCCGCCGCCGAGCCGGTCGCCGGATCCTCGTAGATCCCTCCCATCGGAAACGGATTGCGAGCGTGGAAGAGCTGTGGGTTTGCCGCATAGAGAAGCGTGAAGGTGCCCACGTCGGCCCGCAGTGCAAGCTCGCGCCCGGCACTGAGGTCGTAGCGCATGGCCGCCAGCAGATCGCGGCTCTTCAGCGCCAGCACCAGGTGATTGCCGCCCGCGTGCGCCAGCCCTGGGGGAATTCGCAGGTCCAGCGCATCGGCCGCCCATCCAAACAAAGCCAGGGCTTCGGCAACCAGCGGCCCTGGAGCCGGTTCGCTGTGCGTCGGCGGAGACTGCAGCGCTGCGAACAGAGATTCTCCCGCGCGTCCTTCCACCGTAATGCGGTCCCGATTCAGTTGCAGCTGGAAAACCCCATCGCCGTCCCGCTCGGCAAGCGCCGCGCCCAGCGCAATCGTGGCGTGCCCGCAAAAGTCGACCTCAGCCGCGGGAGCAAAGTAGCGCACGCGCCACCCGTCGCCCTCCGGCGCCGCAAACGCCGTCTCTGAATAACCCACCTCCGCTGCCACGCGCTGCATGGTCGCCGCATCGGGCAGGGAATCGCCGATCACCACCCCGGCCGGATTTCCCCCCACGTCGCCATCGCAAAACGCCGCAATTCGCTGGAGATTCATTGCTGTTCCACTATATCCGGGTGCCCCATATCTGCCCGACGTTGGCAGATGTGGGAGCGCCCATCTTCACTGCACCACCGCAGCTCCGCCATAGCTCGACAGCACCGTCCCCTGGCGGCTGAGCAGCAGAGCGGCGCCCCGCTGTGGCTCCATCGTGAAGCGAATGTGCGCGCCCGTCAGCGCGTCCACAAGGTCCACCGTCTGCGCGTCCAGCGACTCATTGCTGAAACTGTAAATCTCGCCATCGGTCAGCACGGTGGGAAACGCCAGCACTCCCGCCGACAGCGGCGTCACTTCGCGAAACACCGGCTGCACGCCCGCCTGCTGGAGCGCCCAGCGGTAGAGCGCGGCGACTGTGGTGTAGCCTTCGGAGAATTCCACCGGATCGGCCGTCCACAGGATCCGCCCATTGCCGTGCGCAATCACCTCAACGGATTTTCCATCGGCAAAACGTTGCGTCCAGGTCGCCGACTGCTGCACGTCCGCGGGAAAGCTCAGCGGATACGTCTTCCCATCCGGCAGCGTCAGTTCCGATTGCCGCACGGCCAGCGGAAACACCGTCGCCTTCACTCCGAGCGCGCTCAGCCGATCGACGGGCTGCCAGTGCTCGTCCCGATCCACCGGACCCGTCACCAGCAGCGTTCCGCCCTTCGCGACATAATCCATCAGCTCCGTCCACGCCGAATCCGTCAGTCCCTGCGCCGACGGCAGAAACACCAGCTTTGGCGAGCCCAGATCCGCCAGCCGATTCTCCGTCAGCATCCGCAGCGGCGTGTGGTCGACGTAAGCCATGGCGCGCAGCGCGTGCTTCTGCGTGTCCAGCGCCAGCCCGCCCAGGATCGAATACAGCATCGTCTGCGACGTCACCATCGTGACTGGCGGCGGCACAATCTGCGTGAAGGTCTGCGGGCTCTTGTTCACGAATGCCGCGAAGCCGGCCAGAACCTGCGCTTCCGGCTTTTCCGTCCCGTCCGGCCGCACCGCCCCAATCGGGATCTCGTTGTCGTTCGCCATAGTGGCGTTCACGTTCCACACCCACTCCAGCGCGCCGGCTCCCTGTGCGAACGAAATGGCAATCTTCCGTTCCAGTTGCCAGCCCTTGACCTCGGCGCTGAAGCGCAGGTGATCGTCCAGCGTCAGCCGCCGCTGCTCCCCCGTCTCCTGAAGAAGCATCGGCTTGCCCGGGAACTTCGGCGCCAGCGAAGCCCACAGGATCGCGTCGTAATCCCACCACGCGTGGTCGGCGGTGAAGTCGATGAGCGGCGAATAGAACGCGGGCGAAAGCCGTCCCGCCACGCCGCCCTCGTCCTGTCCCACGGTGATGAGCTGATCCGAGCCGGTGCCGCGAATCAGATCGCGCATCTGCCGCACCCAGTTGGAAAACAGCCACTGCGTGAACAGGGCGTAGTCATAAACCTTCAGCGGATTGAAGCCGCTGCGCACCGCATCGCCGTTGAACGCCTCCGCTTTCGGCAGCGCCAGCGGGTCCTGCGCCGCAATCTCCGGCGAGACGGCCGTCGGCTGCGCCTGCAGATCGCGCCCCATCCCCAGCGACGGCTCCGCCCAGTCGTGGAGCAGCTTCGCGCGGTCGGGATAACGCTGTGCGATCCACCTGCGCCACGCCGCGTTCTCGAATGGATCGTAGTCGGGGCGCGTCTGCCACTCGTTCCGGTTGGCGCTCGGCTCGTTGATCAGGTCCCACGCCAGGAACGGCACCGCGTGGAACCGCTCCACCAGCGACTGCGCGTAGAGCGATTCCGCGCGTAGCGCCACCGGATCGAGATAGCCGTTCTCGCCGCCCCACGTATCCGGATAAAACGCGAACAGGTTGAACTGCACCGGCAGATCGTTGTGGCGCGCGCACATCAGAAACGCCTCAATGGTCCGCAGCGCGGCCTCGCTCATCTGTCCGTTGGGCGCGAGCAGGTGCTGCCAGGTCGTCCACAGGCCGGTGCGGATCATGTTCAGACCCTCCCCGTGGATCTGCGCCATGTCGTGGTCCCACACATACGCGTTAGGCAGCAGCAGGTAGAGCCGCGAGACGTCACTGGACATGTACGTGGTGCCCACCACCGGCAGCGGCTTGCCGTTCAGCTCGAAGTAATCGCGGCCCACGGTGAGTTTCGGTCCCGAGAGCAGATAATTCCAGTCCCGCATCCAGAAGCCCGACCAGTACGTTCGCAGCGGCTGGCCATCGCGCAGCAGCGTCGCTTCGACGGTGTGGAACCCGCGCCCCTCCGCCGCGCTCTGCGGCAGCGTGATGGCATGCTCGGCATCCGGAGGAATCGTCGCATCGTAGTGGACCGCGCCATCCTCGCTGGTGACTCGTACATGGAACTCGTCAGCCGCGGGTGCCCCACCCTTGTCGTCAGACAGGACGGGAGCGCTCAGCGGATCGGCCCACGTCAGTTGAAACTCCAGCGCCTCGCCGGGAAGAAACAGCGGCAGCCGTGGCCGGAATGCAAAACGATCGTTCCTGCGCACCGCCAGCGCCCCCAGCATCGCCAGCAGCTTCGTATTGCTGAAAAAATCCGCATCGGGCTCGCAGGCCACCAGAATCCAGCGTCCCCCCACAAATCGATTCGCATTGTGATCCAGTTCCATCACCGGAGCGGCCATCTTATGGCCATCGCGCTCGCCCCACGCCAGCGTGGTCAGATCCATGTCCTCGCCGCCGGTAGCGCCGCCGCTGGAGTCGTAGTTGACGACGGAGAGCCGCACCACCGGGCTGAAGGCGCGCTTCCATCCAAAGGCTGGCAGGCGCGGAAACACATCCTCATTCGGCGTGAACGTCAACGCCTCAGATCCAGGCGTCTGCTGATACCCGTCGATGAACAGTTCGAGCGTCTGCGCCGTGCTCGCGGTCCGCAGATGCCACCCGCCCGCGTCCTCATATCCCGCCCGCGTGAACGGCTTGCCGCCCAGCACGATCAGGTTCCCGCCGCGGTCCAGATACTCCAGAATCGCCGCCCAGTCCGCCTCCGGCCACGCCGACCCGTACGGCAGCACCAGCAAATCCGCATCCTGCGCAGCCAGCGCTGCCCCCAGTTGCGACGCATCCGCGAACTCCGCTCCCACAAACGCCGCGCGCAGATCCGCGCTGTCCGGAGCCACCGAGTCCGCCGTGGGAAATCCCGGCTGCCAGAACACAATCGTTTTTGCCCACGAGGCCGCTGGCGCGCACACCACCAGCGCCGGCACAAGAAAACGCAGAAGCGTTCGCATCACGACGGAATCCCCCGCAACAGCGGGTTCACCATACCACAACGCGTCCGTCTGTCCGTGACCGCCGCCCCTCGGCTTCTAATTGCCGCCTGGACCAGGGCTGCCGGCGGCACTGTGCCTGGACTTGTGCGACATCTTGCGCTGGACGTCAGGCCAAAATTCTTTGATGACGATTGTGACCGTGTCCAACCCGATCTGGGTTCCCCATGTGCTCGTTGTGTTCGCCAGGGTGCGCTCGGAAGGAATATACAGGTGGGGGTTGGTGGGCGTGCTGATGTAGGTGCCCCTGGGATGGTAGCTATAGGTCGAGATGGTGGCCGCGACGGCCGCCCCAAAAATCTCGGAGTAATTGAACTGGGATCGCCCGGAATCCGTGCGAGTCACAACAATCCGGCTGATCGCATAACCGGCGCGGTGCACATATCCTCCTGAGCTCGACTGATAGAAGCGAGGATCCTGGTGGAGAATGGATGGAAAAACGGCGCCCACCATGAAGTTCTCGACGCTGCTGTCGCCTGCCGTGGTCCCATAACGCTTGGCATAGGCAATCCAGCCCTGGCCGTACGCCGGATCGCCGTCGTCCGCCTGGCTGATCGCGGCAAGCAATCCCCACCAGGGATACTGGACGGGATCGAAATTGCCTAAGGCGACGACCTTGAATTTTTGCCCGACCGTGAGCGGCGGAAGCTTGCCGCCTTGCTGCAGCGTCAGGAAGTTCGGCAGCGTGTAGAACAGCCGGTTATTCGATGTTCCTGCAACTTTGCCCTGGTCGCCGGCCTGCTGCGCGCTCTTGTCCTTGTCGGAAGTGCTCTGCGGCGTGGCTTGCGTGCTCGAGGTCGAGCTCGTCGAGCTCTGTGGCGTCTGCGTCTGCTCTGCCGGCTGTGCCGGCGTCGTCTGTGGATTCGGCGCCTGCTGCGGCGCCGCTCCCGGAGCATCCGGCAGCTCCGCGACAGCAGTTGTGGATTGCGCGAAAAGGGAAGGCTGCGCTATCGCAAATCCCACGGCCAGAAACAGAAGGCCAAAGACGCAGGATAAAAAAGGAAATCGGATTCGAGTCAAACGGTGGCTCCGCAAGTGAGTCAGCAGAAAGATGTCAGGCGCTATCAATAGGTAGATTTGCTGATCGACGCAATTCGACACAGAACAGACGGAGAAGTTGCCCCACAAGTTGAAGGACGCCTCGTGAATTTCGGCCAGCCCGCCCGTTTCCCGGATCATACCGGCGCCGTCCACCCTCGGCAAGGCCGCCCCGAAATCGCTGCTAACCCTTGTGCCATACTGGTCCCGGACACGCATTCCTTCCCATGAATCCCCCTCCGAATCCTGAATTCATGCGCCGCGCCATTGCGCTCGCGACGGAAAACGTGCGCAGCGGCGCGGGCGGGCCCTTCGGGGCGGTGATCGTCCGCGATGGCAAGGTGATTGCCGAGGGCGCGAACTGCGTGACCCGGGAAAACGATCCGACCGCCCACGCCGAAGTACGCGCCATCCGCGCGGCATGCCAGGCGCTCGGCGCCTTTAGTCTGCGCGGATGCGAGATCTACACCAGTTGCGAGCCGTGCCCCATGTGTTTGGCCGCGATCTACTGGGCGCGCATCGACCGCATCTGGTACGCCAACACCAGCGCCGATGCCGCCCGCATCGCTTTTGACGACGCCTTTCTTTACAAGGAAATGAAACTGCCGCCCGAGCAGCGCGCGATCCCCTCGGCCATGCTCCTGCACGACGAAGCGTGGGAATCCTTTCAGGCGTGGCTCGACTCCGGCATCAAAATTCCCTTCTGAGTCGGCTCGCGGCGTGACGAAATTGCAGCGCGCGCAGCTCGTTGCGCATCCGTTTACCCATGGAATACAGATTGCTCGGACGTTCAGGGCTGAAGGTGTCCGCGCTCAGTTTCGGCGCGGCGACTTTTGGCGGCGGCAACGATTTTTTTCGCGCATGGGGCGAGACGCAGGCGGATGAGGCGCGGCGCGTGGTCGATCTGTGCTTCGATGCGGGCGTCAACCTCTTCGATGTGGCCAACGGCTACTCCGACGGGCTGGCCGAGGAGATCCTGGGCAAGGCGCTCAAGGGCAAGCGGCATCAGGCGCTCATCTCCACCAAGGCATTCTTCCCCATGGGATCAGGCCCGAACGATCTGGGCTCATCGCGCCTGCACCTGCTGGAGCAGTGCGACGCCAGCCTGAAGCGCCTGGGCACCGATCACATCGACATCTACCACATGCACGGCTTCGACGCGCTCACGCCCGTGGAAGAGACGCTGGATACGCTGAACACCCTGGTTCACCAGGGAAAGGTGCGCTACATCGCCTGCTCGAATTTTTCCGGCTGGCATCTCATGAAGTCCCTCGCGGTTTCGGCGCAGAACGGATGGACGCGCTACGTGGCGCACCAGGTGTATTACTCGTTGGTGGGGCGCGAGTACGAGTGGGAGTTGATGCCGCTGGGCCTCGACCAGGGCGTCGGCGCGCTCATCTGGAGTCCGCTGGGCTGGGGGCGGCTGACGGGCAAAATCCGCCGCGGCAAGCCGCTGCCGGAAGTGAGCCGTCTGCACAAGACTGCGGAGTCGGGGCCGCCGGTGGACGATGAGTATCTCCACCGGGTCGTGGATGCGCTGGATGAGGTCTCCAAAGAGACAGGTAAGCCGATCCCGCAGATCGCGCTGAACTGGCTGCTGCAGCGGCCCACAATTTCGAGCGTGATCGTCGGTGCGCGCAACGAGGAGCAGTTGAAGCAGAACCTCGAGGCGGCGGACTGGAACCTCTCCTCGGAGCAGGTCGCGAAGCTCGATGCGGCCAGCGAGACGACGCCAATTTATCCCTACTGGCACCAGCGCATCGTGAAGCAGAGAAACCCGCCGCCGGTCTAGCGACTGGCGGCCGAGGATGACTCCGGCTGGCGCTCCTGCTCGAGATACTCCACGTATCCGAGCAGCGCGCCCCAGTGGTAAAAGCGGTCGCTGTTTCCTACATCGTCTCCCGTGCCGGTAATGGCGTTGTAGTTCTCGTGGACGTGCCCTTTGCCATGCCACTCCCCCAGAAAGAGGTCGTAGGACTTCTGCGCAAACTCCTGCCGGACCACGGGATCGTCGTAGTTACACAGTCCCAGGTAGACGAGATAATTCATCGGCCCCCAGATTCTGCCCCGCCAGTAGTTCTGATCCTGAAAGGCTGGATCGTCGCGCGCAATGGATGGAATCACCCACTGGCCCCAGAATTCCTGCGGATTGGTCAGGTGTTTTTCGATCATGATGCGCGCCTGCTCCGGCGTGGCGACCCGCGCCAGCATCGGATAAAAATTCGTCGGCGAAAGCCGCGTGCTGGGCTGGCCGGTGTGCAGATCCTGGTTCAGGAACATGCCCACCTGCGGATCCCACATGGTCTGCAGCTTCGCCCGGTAGCGCGCCGCGCGATCGCGCAGCGCCTGCGCGTCCTCCGGCTTGTCCAGAACATCTGCAATTTGCGCCAGCGCATTGCAGTCGGCCACGTAGAGGCTCATCAGGCCGACGTCGCCAAACTCCAGCACATGCTTTTGCTGGTCGTAGACGGCGCTGTCGTACATAGGGCTGTTATCCAGTCCCGATTCGAGGATCGCGCCCGAGCGCGTGCCGCGCGACGAGTCGTCCAGGTTCTCCGGTTGATTCTCTCCGTCGCTGCCCCACGCGAGGTAGCCGTCGAGGTCGCGATGCGCGGCCCACCAGCGGTTCCAGCGCAGCAGCGGCGCGTATGCGTCCTCCAGAAACCAGCGGTCGTGGAATTTCTGGTAGAGCCCCAGCACCGTGATGGAGCCCACCGGCGGCTCGGAGCGATCGGAGCTCTTCCATCCGCCCGCCCGCGCGTAATTGGGCACAAATCCCTGCGCGGTTTCTCCACGCAGCGTTTCCAGAGCATCCGCGTAGGCCAGATCGCGGTCGCCGATGCCGGCCATGGTGGCCGCGAAGAACGTGTCCCAGTCGAAAATGACGTACCCGCCCCAGCTCACGCTCCACAGGCGGCTTACCGGCGAGACGACCCGCTCCCCGCTCGGCTCGTAGATCGTGTCCCAGCCCAGGGTGGTCTCAATGGCGTCAAGGATCGGTCCGTTGTCCCCCGCTGCGGCGATGGACTGCTGATACGCGCTGCGCTGCTCGGCGATGGCGCTCTGAATCTCCGCCAGCGTGCGCCGCTTGCCGGTGCTGATCCCCACCGGTCCCGTGAAATCTGCAGCAAAGTACGGGCCCCCGAGGGGCAAATCGATGACCGGCGGTCCAGTGGTGCTTCCGGCTGGCTCGCAGGTGCAGTAGACCGGAATATCCCCGGCCGCGCCGTGCGTATCGATCTCGCCGTTGCGGCGGATCGTGGTGCCCGCGCGGTTCCAGAGAAAGTCGACAGTGAAGACAATCGTCGGCGGCAGATCAGGCGGCTGCGCTTCCGGCAACGGCGTGGCCAGCAGGACCAGATCGTTGCCGGCGTGCGCGCTTTCCAGCGTCCACGTGTGCCCCGCCCACGCGATGGTCAGCTCCGAGTAGCTGCCGTCCCACGCATGGGAACCGGGCGTCACCTGCTCGGCGCCCGCATCGCGGCGTCCAATCAGCGCATTCTGCAGAAACGCGTCGCCCGCCTCGGTGGTGTTGTGCTTCATCTCCGCGTGGATGGCCAGGCCCTCCGGCAGGAGCACCTGCGTGGCCACGCTGTGAACGTCCCACGTGTTCCAGCCGCTGGCGAGCCGCTGCTGCACGGCGCGGTACTCAGGCGATTCGGGAAGCGGCGCTCCTGAATCCGGCGCGACGCTGGATGAGGCCTGGGCCACGCTGCCCGATACCTGCGCCCGGACAACGCTCCCACCAAGAGAAAGGGCTACGAACACGGCCGCAATCGCAGCCAGGGGAGAACTCATCGGCAGCAACCCTCGCTAGAGGCTGTTATTAACTTTCGCGCGGCCGGCGTTGCGAGGGAAAATCGGGCCAGACGAAGCCGGGGTCCCCATCGACCGCACCTGGTCGATGGGGTGGGAAGCCGAGTCCGAAGGCTGTGGCGGGTCCACCGTCGAGGGCGAGAATGAAGTATGGCCCGATTTGCCCCGCAACCCGCAGGGCTGGGGC
>JBATVK010000074.1:0-32027 GCA_049671725.1 Acidobacteriaceae bacterium | reverse complement strand
GACTCTCCAGAGGGGGAGACACTGCGCAGCAAAGATTTTAACTCCCGAAAATAGGCACGGCGGATGACGGTGTGATCCAGCTCCAATTCTGCTGCAATCTCCCGCCATGTGTACCCGAGCTGGCGCTGGTTGTGAACCGACTGCACGACGGGTGAAAGCCTAGAGACCAATTCGCTGGCTATCGAACGTTGCTCAAGAAATGACGGTTCGACGAGCAGGCCCTCAAGGTCAAAGAGTGACCCGGAAGGAATTTCCAGCCTGCGCCTGTGAGCGATCTGCTTCGCTCGCCGGCGGAGCACGCTCTTGATCCGTGCAATGAGCTTCCAGTCAGGCGATTCCGGATGCCGGCTAAGATAACCCGCGGCATTCTGCACGGCATGGTCCATCAGGTCGTGCGCGTAATCGCGGTCATTCAGATAAACCCAAGCACAAAGAAGAGCGTATGACCACGCCGCTTTGGCGGCTGGCTCCAGTCGCTGATCAGAAGTGGGGCGCCCCGTCGACCAGGCCCAACTCCATGTCAGCTCTTCCCAGTGCGGTTCGCTTGGCGGCATTCGCGAGCATCTGCCCGAGGGGGATTCGACCACCAGTGTTGACATTATAGGCAATACTTCGGTTTACAGCCTCACGCCGCCCGGTTCTGATCGATTGGCAGGCTCAACTGGACTGGCCCCCGGTTCTCTTCAACGCTCTTCACGAACCTGCGCACGTACTCGCTGACGACGGGTGATTTGTTGGCTGCCAGCGTGGCCAAGTGAATCTCCAGTCGAATTTCCGGATCTCGCAACGGCACCGCCGTTAAACGGTCTCCGACGATTCGCTCGGCGCCGGCAGGCGTGAGCCACGCAACGGCTGAATCTTCCCCGAGAATGACCGGCACCTGATCCGCTTGCGTTACGTGATGGCGGATGCGCGGATGCAGATTCTTCTGCTGCATCTTCCTCAGAATTCCATCGTGGAGGCTCGGGTGAACCCTCCGTTCGAAGAACACCCAGGCGAACTCCGCCACATCGCCTAACTCAACCGACTTCATTCCCGCCAGGGGATGTTCCCTCAGCATGACAATCATGAAGGGGTCATTGGCGACGCGTACGCTCGAAACCACCGCATTTCCGGGAGGTGACTCGACCAATGCCACGTCGATCTCACCGGATCGAAGCCGCCCCAGCATATCGAATGTGAATCCGGTGACCATTTCAATGGAGACCTTTCGGTGCGAGCGCAACTCAACGGTCTGCAGGCGCTCCAGCCAGCGGTTCGACAGGTAGGAGGATGCGCCGATTCTCAGCATTTGCTGTTCACCAAACTGGCTATCGTGTGCCTCGTTTACTGCACGATGGAACGCATGGAAACAGTCGTAGGCGTGCGCCACAAACGCCTGGCCGGAGGCAGTCGTGACCATGCCGCCGTTGCCCCGCTCGAACAGTTTGACCCGGAGCCGTTGTTCCAGCTTCCGCAGTTGCTTGCTGAGGGCCGGTTCGCTGATCGCGAGCCGCGTAGCCGCGCGCGTCATGTTGCCCTCTTCATTCAATACGAGAAGCAGCTCAAGATCGCGAATGCGCGTTTGACCTGGAGTCATTGCTGTTCACCTCGGCATACACCTTCTCTGCTGAATAAAGGCTGTCGAAGTGCTTCCGTGGGGCCGCTTCTATGTTTTTCTTTTTGAACCCAGGATTGGGGCCGGTCGCCGCAGTGCGAAATCCAGTTGTTTTGGATAAAAGTAGAGAAATCTCCCCAGAAAGCAGGCCACGAGCCGCGTCACGGCTCCAATGCCGTCATTGAGTGATTTGGCGATTATGCGGAAATCTAAGAGCGCTAAGGTTGGTTGCAAATGTTAATAGCGCGCTTTCGCGGTTACCATTCGATTTGTTCTGAGAAGGACGACACCAGGCTTTGTGGGCTGTGGGCGGGTTATTTCTTTTGCGCCCTCCTTTTCGCAGCGGAGACGCCGAGTTTCTTCGTCCTGTATCCAAGCTTGTTCACATTTATCCGGCTACACGCCGCTGAGGTAATAACGTTGCAGCTCTATACGTGCGCTATCTGAACCAGCGCAGAACGCTCCATCTCAATTGCGCGCTTCATTCGGTCCATTGCGGGTAAAGTTGGATTCTTTACACGCTTGGGAAAGCCGTTATGCGTGCGCCCCCTCAAGGTACGGCCATGGACCTTCTTGTGCACTCCGCCCCATTGCTTGAAGAAGAACGGTATTCCAGCATCCTCGCACTGTTTCTGTATCGAGATGACCCATTCCTCTTTCATCGGCCTGGCGCCGGGACCGCTTTCTCCGCCCACGATGACCCACGAAATACCCTTGAGGGAGATTGTCCCGACGTCTTCAAGCAGCGGCTCCACGGATAAGAAACGGACGGCTGCGGGCATGTCTTGCAGTTGCGCAATGCGAGGAACGCCATGCTTCCGGTTTTCGACCGATACTCCCCACCAGATGTGCTTTTCAGCGGCTGCGTCACGCAATATGCCGTTGAGCAGCTCTTTCATGCGTTCCGGGCGTTTCGTGAGGACCTGATAGGTATGCCATCTGGCAACTTGCATCGTCCTCGTCACCTGCTCGATGAATGAATCCGGCACACCGGGATGAAATAAATCGCTCATCGAGTTCACGAAGATCATCTTCGGCTCACTCCAGCGCAGCGGCTCCCCCAACTTCTCCGGTACGAGACGCAGATCGAAGCCTTGTCCGAAGGGATGGCCTTCAATCCCGCGAAACCGCTCAGCGAACCGTTCCGCATAGCAATGCTTGCATCCCGGACTGACCTTAGTGCAACCGCGAACGGGGTTCCATGTGGCGTCTGTCCATTCGATTTTGGAATTCGTAGACATGCCTTACTCCCAGAGGGTCCGCTGATTTGTACCATACTTCAAAACGTCTTTCCAGAACTCGTAGGCTCTCTGGTGCTTCGAGAACAAAGCTAGGTAATACAGGGCCATATTGTTGTCGTACGTCTTCACGCGCTTCATGTCATGTGCTTTTCTTGGTAGATAACCGATAGTCGTCATGCTTTGCGCGAACTCCTCGGCGAGGAACACCGGGAAACGGTTCCGTGGCAGATTGGACGCTTCCCAGCGCTGGCGCCAGTCCTTTACGCCCAGAGCCTCGGCTATTTTGGTGCTTCCTGCCGCCATGTAGTTTTCATAATTGCGATTGGCGTCCATCTGAGCCGCAAGAAGAACCATGAAATCCATATAGGCAGCGGACAGGCGCTTCAGCGTATCGAATTTGAACCCGAAATCGTAAGGGTCCACAAGGCACAGGCTGAGCACTTTTCTCGACGCCGAACCTCGTGGTATCGCATGCAGAATCTCTTCACCGCATTCGTCACAGTCGCCGCCGATGAAGACTACGTCGGCTGACGGGGCAAGACGTCTCACCCGCTGCCGCAAGGCGTCGAGCTTTTCCGGGTCTTGCTCACAAAAGATATAGCGATCGAATGGGAACTCCACGTTTAGAGCAACGATAGGTGACCCCATCAGCCTGGTTTCGGCCCCCTTGACCTTACCAAAGCCGGCCCCGGCATAAAGATCGACGTACACGCGAACGTCCCACTTATCTTTCATTCCCTTCGCGAATAGATGGTCATACAGGGCGATGAGGCGATATTTCTCCTCAGCCCATGGCCCTATTTCAGGAAAGATAAGTCCATCATCGGAAACACAAAACTCGTCCATAGAAAGCTCTGCTCTTTTGATTCTATGGTTCATTTCAGAAAACTGACCGTACATGACTCAGGTTCATTAATGCCTTAGTCTTCGTATTAGGTCCACCAATCATGGGCAAACTTGAAGGCGATTGTCACTTGACGAGAACAGGCCAACTCGCTCGTTGACAAATTCCTGCCGAAGGTCGGTTGGTTGGGGGGAGTTTCGCCCAAGCTGCCCAACGCCGGTCTGGAGACGCATTGGGAAGTCCCGAAAGTTATCGCGAAAACCCGAAAAGTTATTGGACAGAAATCCACACTGGGAGCAGCTTTTGCACAGGGAGGTCTTCCCCCGTGCCCAAGCCGCGCCGATCAACCGATCACCTTTCCGCTCGCCCGCAAACGCTCCTCTTTCCCAACTCCCCAAGCCCGCGATCCATGCCGATCTTCTCGACCCGAAATCCGTCACTGCAGGCTGGTCCACCCGATCCGATCGAAGCACTGGTGAGTGTCGGGCGGGCGGCGCCGCTGCTTGGCATCTCGGTCAAAACCCTGCGAGACTGGATACTGTACCGGCGCATCGACTACGTGAAGATCGGAACGCGGGTGATGATCCGGCCGGAAACCATTCGCGAGCTGGTTGACCGCAATACCCGCCGCGCGGACATCGCATGAACATCTGGAAACGTCCGAACAGCCCGAACTACAGCTATCGGTTCGCCTATAAGGGGAAGATCTTTTCCCGCTCCACCGGGACAACGAACCGGCGCGAGGCGATGGATATTGCGGCGGCGGCGCGCCTGAAACTCATCCGCCAGGAAGCCGGCATCGAGGAGCCGGAGCCGGTCGCCGCCGCGGAACCGGCCCGCCCGGTTCCCACCCTGCGGCAGTACCAGCAGATCTTCGATGCCTGGGTCGGGACCGCCAAGGAGGAACAGAAAGGCACCGTCAAGTTCTATCGGGAGAACTACCGCAAGCTCCTCGAATACGGGCCCTGGGCCGACCTGCCGCTTGACCGGATCGATGAGCCGAAGATTGAAGCGTTCAAGATGTGGGCCTTGAAGCATGGCGGGCGCCGCCGCAACGGGAGCGGCTCTCCGGTCACTAAAACCACGGTGAACCGCTATCTGGCGACGCTGCGCAAGGCGCTGCGCTACGCCCAGCGCAAGCTCAAGCTGATCGACAAAGTGCCGGTGATCGAGCAGTACACCAAGGACGAAGGAGCGGAGCGCGAGACGGATTATGTCTTCAGCGCGGATGCGTACAAGGCATGGATCGACAATGCCCCCGAGCCGCTGTACTCGGCCTCGATCCTTGCCCGGCAGTGCGGGATCTGCCGCGGCGAGATGCTCCACCTGATGAAGGACTGCGTCCATTTCTATCCCCAGCCGGTGGACGGCAAGCTGTTCGGCACGCTGCTGATCAAGCGCGGCCTCAAACGCCGGGCGAGGCGGCGCGAGCTGGCCATCGATTTCGCCATGAGAGAGGTGCTGGAGAAGCTGATCGCGGCTTCAAAGTGCGCCCACATCTTCACCCATCCCGGCGACCCGGCCCGGCCACTCGGACCTTGGGTGCTCGAAACCCAGATCGGCGATTTGAGGAAGATCATCCAGACCCATCCGGATGCCGGGCTCCACGGACTCCGCCACACCTTCCTGACCGAGGCCGGCGAGCACACCGACCCGTTTACGTTGCAGTACGTGGCGGGCCACGATAACATTAAAACGACGATGCGCTACGTGCATCCGCAGGCTAACGCCGTGCAGGCGTTGTTCATGCGACTGGGCGGACTTGAGAACCGCCAACAGGCACACCGAGGCACAAGGCGCAGGGTAGTGACAAAAATGAATACACTGGAACCGGCCCTCAACAACGGTTCCGGTCAACAAGTTGAAAACAAAGCAGTTTTTAAGTGCGGAAGTGGTGAAATTGGCAGACACACCATCTTGAGGGGGTGGCGCCCAAAAGGCATGGGGGTTCAAGTCCCCCCTTCCGCACCAAAATTTCCGCTGCGCCTGCCGCGCCGAAGAAGGTTGAAAATACTGTGATTTACCTGATTACCGCTATCCACGTTATCGTTTGCCTGCTGCTCATCGTGATCATCCTGCTGCAACAGGGGAAGAGCGCTGATCTGGCCGCGGCCTTCGGCGGGCAGGGCTCGCAGACGGCGTTCGGGCCACGCTCCACAGCGAACCTGCTGACCAAATCTACGGCGTGGCTGGCGGTCGTGTTCGTGCTGACCTCCATTACGCTCACGGTGATGATGCAGCATCGGGTGGGGCACCCCACGTCGGTGCTGTCGGGAACGACGACGTCGCAGCCGGCAAAGAAGTAGCGAGCGCGCGCAGTTGAGAGACGGGCAGGCCTGAGGGCCTGCCCGTTTTGCTTTCAGAAGCGGAAATACGCTCCGATCATCGGTTCGGCGGTATGGGTGAAGGCGTTCGTCGAGGTGTAGAGAGCACTGAGGTTCGGCGCTTTATAGAGATTGCCGCGGTACTGGAAGCGCAGGCCGAGGTGCGGAAGCAGTCCCCAGTCGAGACCCGCTCCATAGACGTAGACGGCTTTGGTGGAGGTGCTGGTGTTGGAGGTGACCGTGCTGCTGTAGGATGTGCCGTTGCCGGTGATCGTAGTCATGGTCTGGGTGCCGGTGGGCACATTCAGCAGCAGGCCGAGGCCGAGGACGCCAAAGGGCCGGAGGTTCGCAATGTGGAGAGAAGGCGTCCAGTCGGCGGTGATTTCGTGGGCGTTGGCCGGGACCGTGAGGTTCTGAGTGTAGGGGCCGCAGGGCGCAGGGCAGCTATTGGCCGGAGGGTAAAACTGTTGGGAGTAGGTCTGGTCGGCGCGGTTGAAAGAGTAGGTGGCCTCAAAACCGAGGATTGGGTTGGCGATGTGGCGCAGTTCGACGAGCCCCCCTGCCTGGTTGGCGGGGCTCTGGATGGTGCCGTTTCCGCTGGTGGCTCCGCTGAATGCTCCATAGGCACTGAGGGCGACGCTGGTCTGCGCAGCGGCGAACTGCGAGGCGCACAGAACGGCGAAGGCGAGAGACGAAACGGCGAGGACTGGACGCGTAAGAAGCCGGGCTGAACGGACCATGATTTTCCTCCTGATCCCGAATGGACAGCGCAAGCGTACTCGGTTGGACTCGGAAACCGGGCAGGATGTTGCGGTCTGGTTGCAGGGCGGAAGCCGGTGGGACCCCCCCAGGGCCGGACGGAGCCGTTGGTCGACTGGGCAGTGGCAAGGGGGATTAGAACCATCGAGATGCGATGGGGAAGGCGCAGCGCGGGGGTCAGGCGGCGGAAGAGCCTCGATTGTTGCCGCGGCGGGATTCGATTTCGACGATGGCACGCAGAAGGGTGCGGCGCAGCTCAATCAGCGCGGGATCGTTGGGGGCGAGCTCTTCGTCGTGCTCGAGCCGCCGGAGGGTGGTGCGAAGGACTTCAGCGAGAGATGGGACGGGAGTCATGAGACAGAATCCGAAATGTCAGATTGTGACATAGGATGCGGAGCCCCCCCCATGGGGTTGACCAGAACGCCAGGAGTTTTTCAGCTAACAGATGGTGTTCGTGCAGGCGGCGCCTGGGGCAAGGTTTTTTGCCCTGGACCCCCTCCCGGTGGAGAATTGGGTCGATGATCCTTGAGACATTTCCGGTGGGTCCACTGGCGTGCAACTGCACCATCGTGGGCGACGAGGAGACGGGCGAGGCGATGGTGGTCGATCCGGGCGACAACATCCCCCGTATCCTGGCCCGGCTGATGGATCTGAGACTGACGCTGAAGCAGATTGTGGTGACCCATGCGCATATCGACCACGTGGGCGGGGCGGTAAAGTTGAAGCGGGCCACTGGCGCTCCTATTTTACTGAATCAAAATGACTTACCGTTGTTGAAGATGATGGATACGCAGGCGGCGTGGCTGAGCGTGCCCACGCCCGAGGTAGCCGAGCCGGACCAGAGCGCGGAGGATGCGATGGTGGTGGGGCTGGCGGCGTATCCGGCGACCGTGCTGCATACCCCCGGGCATACGCAGGGGAGCATCTGCCTGCACTTTGCGGAGCAGCGGCTGCTGCTGGCGGGCGACACGCTGTTTGCGGGGTCGATTGGGCGGACGGATTTGCCGGGCGGCGACGGGCGGCAGATTCTGCGGTCGCTGCACGACCGGGTGCTGACGCTGGAGGACGCGACGCGAGTGATTCCGGGGCACGGTCCGGAGACGACGATCGGGGAAGAGCGGGCGGGGAATCCGTTTTTGCGTTGA
The DNA here is from genome assembly GCA_049671725.1 of Acidobacteriaceae bacterium. GTDB lineage: Bacteria > Acidobacteriota > Terriglobia > Terriglobales > Acidobacteriaceae > Palsa-343. The sequence goes on along the minus strand of JBATVK010000074.1, from coordinate 24,117 downwards.
AGCAGGGGTTACGGGATACGGGTTCGTTGCGAGTGCCAGGTGGCCGGTGGCTGTGGCCGTGGCCTTGTATGATCGAAGTATGACGCTGCTTGACGTGCTCTACCGCTATGAGGGCCATCCTGCCGAGGCGGTGATGGCTGCGATCGGGAATTTGCGCGAGGTATACGGCATCCGGCGGATTTCCATCGACGAGACATGGCACACGATTCGCGTGGAGTTCGACGCGACCCGGCTGGCCCCCCCCACCATCTTTCAACTGCTGCGGGGCGCGGGGCTGGCGGTGGTGGAGCAGTTGCCGCTGGTGGTTGCGCAGTAGCTGGCAGCTAGTTGCCAGTCCCCAGTTGCAAGTCCCCAGTGGACAGTCCCCGGTTGCCAGTGGCTAGCCCCAGTTGCCCGTTGCAAGCCCCCCAGTTGCTGGTTGCAAGTCCCCGGTTGCCAGTCCCCAGTCACCAGTCCCCGGTTGCCAGTCCCCGGTTGCCAGTCCCCGGTGGGCAAACTTCAGATGCGGCGTTGAGATCGAGGCTGGGGGGGAATTCGGGGGCTTTCCCACCGTCTGCGTCGCAGGGTCCGTCGTCGTCGCTGTCTTCCTCCACAGGGTCGGGGGCGCGGGGCGGATATTTGCGGGCGCGCTCTTCGGCGAGGGCCCGGGCTGCTTCGGGATGGGCGAGATCCCAGGCCTGGGCCTGTTCGCGGAGACGGTCGTTGCGGGCGTTGTTGCGCTCGTTGAAATCCTCGAAGGGCTCGTGCATTTCTTCTTCGGTGAGCCAGCCGGAGGGCGGCATCTCCGCGGCGCAGGTGGGCGCGGGCCGGTCGTACATCTCGCACTCCCGCTCGTACATGTATTTGGCAAAGGACCACTGGGGATCAAAGGCGCCGGTGGGGCCGATGTAGCGCTGGCGTTCGCCCATGGGCTGGCCGGCGGAGGTGCGCTCGACGGCGACGACGGGCTCCTCGATGTGGGGCTTCTCTTCGGAATTCTTCGCGGAGCGCGCGGCGGGCTGCTGGAGAGTGGAGCGCGCGACCTGACAGGCGTACTCGATGACGCGGGCGCGGGCCGTGTCGAGGCGCTTGGTGGCGACGCCGTGGACCACCATGGTGAGAAGGTGGCGGATGGCGGCCTGATCCTCGAGGAGGGGAATGCGGATCTCCTCGCCCTCCGCGGGCCAGGTGGGGAACCAGTGGTCGGAGTGCTCGTAGCAGCAGTCCTTGCCCTCCATGGCGCGGCTGAGGCATTGCAGGCCGGAGGTGAGGACGGCGCGGCAGCGCTGGAACTGGGCGGTGTTGGCGGGGGCGGCGGTGGTTTCCATCGAGATCCTTTCGGGGCGAGGTATGGGACAAAAAAAGCGAAGGGCTCGCTCGCAGAGAGCCCTTCGCCGGTCCAATACAGAGACCTCCCATGTCCGAAGGAAAAGGAAAAGCCCCACCGGGAAGGTGAGGCTTTTCTGTTTTTCCACTCTAAGTTCAGTATATCAAGCGGGGAGAATTAGCCTGCCAAATATCTTTGCAAGTTAGCGGCTGTAAGTTATCTGTTATCAGCGCTGATTACTTCGGTTTGAGGGCTGCCCTCTTGACAGTTTTTGGCAGAATGGCGAATCGGCGCGGAAGCGGGCGGGTGGAGCGGCTGCGCCTGGAGTTGGCTGGAGTGGAAACATGCGGCCGTAACGTTTCCTGTTTGCTCAACCCCCGTAGCCGCGACCGCTGAATTTTCACTTTCCACTCCCGCCCCAACTGTGCTTCAATCTCCGGTACCGGCAAATCCAGGATTCCCCCAGGGCTCAAGTCATCGCGACCGCCCGGGCGCGGCAGCCCTCGAAACATCGGAGTTCAACTCCCCGGTCCTGAGTTTGCCTGAGGCCTTCCCCCGGCCGGAACGAGGGGATTCCATGAGAACGACCGGTTGGCTCTGCATCCTTGCTGCTTTGCTGCTGTTTCTCGCTGCCTTCAACACCGTTTACACCTGGAACTTTTCCGCGGACGCGATCGCCGCGCACGCCCAGTCCCCACAACAGATACCGTGGCAACTGGAGGCCGGCATCGAACTCCTCTCCGGGGCGGCCTTCCTGCTTCCCGGCTTCGGCATGCTCACCCCATTCGGGATTCATCGCCGCCGCCGCAGCAGCCACAGGCACAGCCACAGCTGAGTTCCATGCCATGCGCCGGCTCCTCCCATCTCGCCCGGCCGCCTGACCCGGGAAATGTGGGCCGGAGCCGTGGCCGGCAGCGGGGCCGCCTCCGCGCCGCTTATCATCGAAGCCATGCGCAACCGGCTGGCTCTTCTTTCCGCGCTGCTTTTTCTTGCTCCCGCCGCCGTCCCGGCCTCCACTCGGCACGCGCGCGTCGTCACCATTCGCAACGACGTTCCCCGCCGCGACACGCAGGGCCATATCATCGACGCGCACGACGGCTGCCTCCATTTCTTCAACGGACGCTACTATCTCTACGGCACGGCCTACGGCAAGACTGCCGGATACACCATCAACAATCGCTTCCGCGTCTATAGTTCACCCGATCTTGTCCACTGGACCTTTGAAGGCGAACTGCTTCAGTCGCCGCCTGACGGCATCTACTACCGCCCCTATGTCGCCTATAACTCGCGCACTCACAAGTATGTTCTCTGGTATAACTGGTATCCCAAACTCTGGGACGGCCGCGTCGGCATCGCAGTCATCGATACTCCCACCGGTCCGTTTACTATTGTCACCACGCGCGCCAATCTCTCTCACGCGCAGGACCATCCCGGCGACGGCAGCCTCTTCGTCGATAACGACGGCACCGGCTACTTCATCTACACCACGATCGATGAGGGCCATGCCATCCGCATCGAGCGCCTCGCGCCCGACTTTCTTTCTTCCACCGGAGACGCCAGCGCTATCCTCGGCAGAAACTGCGAAGCTCCTGCGCTCTTTCGCCGCGGCAACACGTATTACGCCCTCTTCGACCACACCTGCTGCTTCTGCAAAGCCGGCAGCGGCGCGCGGGTCCTCGCCGCCACGCATCCTCTGGGACCATACCACCAGATCGCCAACATCAACATCTCCGGCGGCGATCCCATCGTCCACGCGCAGCAAACCTTCGTTGCGCGGATTCCCACTCCGCACGGCGTTGCGTATATGTGGATGGCCGACCGGTGGAGATCGCGCCCCGACGGCTGGAAGGGTCACGATTTTCAGTACTGGGCGCCGCCGCTGGAGTTCACGGCCGATGGCTCGATCCTGCCCATCCGCAACGTGCCCTCCTGGAAGCTCGACATCCTCATCGGGCCGCGCCCGGCGCCGGTGAAGCATCCTTATATCTGGCCGCCCAAACCGGTGGTCGACACCATCCGCGTGGATCCCTGTTATGGAACACCGCTCAACGCCCAGGGGGAACCCGTAGTGAGTGGTCCGTGATCCGCTGACAGTCCCCGGTTGAACTACCCCACCCGAGCAACGCCGGCTCGAATCAGCATCCCGGGGGGAGTGGGGAGATACAACTGGAAGAGAGCCGGCTACCGGGGAAGGGCATTGCGAATCTCGTCCAGGCTGACGCCCAGCACCGCAAGCGCCGCCTGATTCAGATCCTTGTCGTCGCCCTGCAGATGGAACGTCCGATGAATATGTTCGATCGACTCTCCCGGCGCCAGCGCCGCGGCCGGCGACGACGTCTCTAACTCGTAGAAGTGGCCGAGTTGCGCGCCGCCCGGCGACTGCGGACCGTCGTTGTAGGCGTTCTCCACGTCGCCCTGGTACGGATGCTCCTGGATCTTCCACGCCGAATTCACGTATTCCGGATGTCCCGCGGGCATGGTGTACTGCACCAGCGTCAGCACGTGGTTTTCCGCGTCATAACTGCCCAGGATTCCCTTAGCCCGCTGCGAACTAACTCCAACCTTGCCTCGATAATTTGCGTCCGCTTTGAGAAAAACCACGTTCGAGCGAACCGACAGACGGCTGGCCGGAATGGCGCCGAAGTAATCCGAAGTTACCGGTGTGCCTAACTCCGCCTCGGTGCCCTCGCGAATCGGAATCACAATGGTGGTGCTCGGCGAAGCCTGAAACTGCCCCAGAATCCACAGCGACAGCAGCCCCGTCTCTTTCTTCCACGGCTTGCTGCCCATGTTGGTCAGCTTGTTGCGCGACTCGAAGCCCACCACCTTCACGCCCGCCAGCTCGGGCAGCTTCAGATCGCGGAATACCGTGTCGCGCGACAGCAGCCGGACCTCGCGGTCGATCCGCACCTGAAAGTGCGTCCCTGAGTAATTCACCAGGCCGAAGGCTTTTCGTAACTCGATCGCATCCTGCGACTCACGCACGACCTCGAACGGCTCTGTGTCTACCGGCGCCGGCGTGAACCAGTGCGCCAGATCGAAGGGAGCCTGCGGCGCAAAGAAGACCGAGTACTGTCCGCCTTCGGGCCCAATCCAGACGCGATCCTCTCCGCCGTACGCGTTGAAGTGCTGCTGCACCTCGCGCGATTCGATCAGCTTCTCGTTCACCCACCCAAAGCTCCGACCGCTCGCCCCCGCCGCGGTGCTGGTGAGAACGCGCCCCTGCATTGCCGGCGAGACCGCGACCATCCCCTGCCGCTCCTGATCCGACAGGACAACCAGTTTGCTCACCGAATCGACCGCGTGCGTGACCCCGCCGAACGACTCAGCTCCGGTTGCCGCCTGCGGCTTCGCATTCCCTGTCATCAATCCCCCTGTGCCCATGGCAAATATCACGATCGCACAAAACCTGACTCGCCCACAGCCCATCTCGTCCTCCTTGCATTATGCAATCCTGATACCGCGGCCGGCCGCGCGCCGCTCCGGCTGCGGCGGCGCGGGATGAAAGCAGGCAATCTCGAGGTCTGCCAGCTCCCACCCCATCTGCCGCAGGCTCCGCTCCACCACCGCCCGCACCTGGCTCGCGTCGCCAACCGCGCGCAGATTCACCAGCAGCTCGTGAACCGGCGCCGGCGATGCAGCCAGGTTGCCTTCCACGGCAGGCTGCTGCCCGTTCCCGCAGATCGCAACCTTCACATAGCCTGTCTGGGCCTGAATAATCGCCTTCAGATGCACGATCGAGACTCCGCCCGCCGTCAGCTCCGCGTCCACGCGATCGAGCAGGGGCCCCAGCACCACCGCCGGCGACAGCGGCACGTTCGGCCGAATCGTCACCTGGAGATTGAGCCACGCCAGCGCCGCCTCCGCCTGCGCGTACTGTTCGTAATCGATGTCGAGAAGCGTCGATCCCGCCGCCAGCATACCGCCCAGCGCCTCATCCAGCCACGCAGCCACGCCCTGGCCAGTCTTCGCGCTCATCTGCCGCACCGAGCGGCCGTTCAGCACGGGATACTCCGGGCTCAGGTCCGACTTAGTGAAGCAAATGAGATCGGCTTCCTGTAACTGGTTCTCAAACAGGAAACGCAGCCGCGGATCGGCATCGCCACCGAGTAACTCCCTCGCTCGCGCGGGATCGACTAACACCGTCAGCGGAGCGATGCGGTAACTCTCGCTGTATTCCAGCAGCGGGTGCAGCACGGTCGCCGAGATATCGGTACAGCTTCCCACCGGCTCCGCCAGAATCACGCTGGGAGCGTGCTCGCGCAGCGCATCCATCACCTCCATCAGCTCGGAAAACCGGCAGCAGAAGCATCCTCCCGTCACTTCTCCGCTGGACAGCTCGTTCAGCCGCGCATACTCGGTATCCACCAGCGCTTCGCCCTGGTCGTTCAGGATGATCGCGGCGCTGAGGCCGCGCTGCTTCAGCTCCCGCGCCGCCGCGAGCAGCAGCGTCGTCTTGCCGGCGCCCAGAAAGCCGCCCACAACCACGACCCAGGGCTTGGCCGACGAGGCGCTCACGCCCGCACCTCGAGTTCGAGCGTGCCGCCCGCCGCCAGCGCCAGCGGTTGGTTGAAGCGGAAGATCGTTCGCCCGGCCGCCGTTTCGATCGTATGGGCCTGCGCCGCCCCGCCGCTCCGTGCGCGAGTGGACCCGCCCGTGCCGCTGATCTCGCACGATGCGCAGGCCAGCGTACCGGCCAGCACCGCAAGCGTAAATCGCCGGCCGCGCGCCGACGGGGAGTAAGAAAACGTCCCCCACCCCGTTCCCGTCGACCAGAAGCACTGGAAGCTCTCGTGCGCGATGCGCGGCACAGCGACCACCGCCGCGCGGCTGCCGTCGAAATCGAAGCCGCTGATGCCCAGCACCCCGGACCACGACGCCATGGCCCGCGCGTAGTGATGGCCGCACTCCGCTTCGTCCCACGGGCTGCGCTTTTCGCCGTTATAGCGGGCGCGGATGTTATGGATGCACTCCACGCCCTCGCTCACCATCCCGTAGTACAGCATCAGCGTCGCCGCCGAGTACTCAAACCCCGTCATCACTTCGGCAAAATACGGAAACGGAATGTGTGGGCGCGCCGCCTTGCCGTAATCGCAGATCACCAGCGCCGCCTCGTCATTCAGCGCAAAGGTTCGCTCCACGCTGTTATGGTCGGCCAGCGATCGCTTGTAGTTATAGGTATAGACAGACTCAAGCGTGCGGCGCACATGTTCGGGCGACACCACATCGCCCAGGTTCATCACCGCGGCCAGATACTGGCCCATCAGCTGATCGACCAGGCATCCCTTGCCTAACTGATACTGCGGATCCTCCGGTTTCATCCCGGTCGCGCCGATGCGCAGGCTCGGATCGATATCGTCCAGCGCGTATCCGCGAATCTGCTGCGTGTAGAACTCCGAGTTGAACAGGTTCGCGTCCACCCACTGGCGCCCGCTCTCGAAGAGCTTTCTGTACTCCGCGGCCGTGGCCTGATCGCCCACTGCCAGCGCCATTTCTTCCGCGGCGCGCAGCGCCCCCAGATAGTAGATGCCGCACAGGGGATTCGGCCCGAAGAACGCCACATCGTACGTATTGTTCTGCACGCCCACAGCGACGCCGCTTTTATCCGGGTCCCATCCTCCCCGCACCCACGCAAACGCGACCGCTTTGCGGATGCGTGGCCACACCGATTCAAGCCACGCCTTGTCGCCTGACAGCTTCCAGTCGAGATACGTGTGCATGATCTCGCCCATGTGACCGTCGGCCGCAATAATCCCGTCGCGAGCCAGCCCATCGGGAAGTAACTGGCGCGCATGAATGCCGCCCGCATCGTCCTCTGAATATCCCAGCGCCGCCTTGCGCAGCGAGTGCGCGAACGAGGGAAACAGAAACGCGGTCGCCGTCTCATAACTCCACACATGCGTGCAATTCCCGTAGCAGCATCCGATGGTATCGTTGCTGCCTTCAAATCCGTGGAACTCCCCGTCCGCGGTGCGGAAGCTGGTCGTCGAAGCCAGCGTGGAGAGATTCGCGCTGGCTGCTTCCTTCACCGCATCCGGAATCGTGCTCTCGCGGAACGCCTGCGCGAACTGCCGCGTCCGCTTCTCGAGGCTCTCCAGATTGTTCGCCGCATACAGCGCCGCATCCCACGCATCCTTAAACCGGGCCGAGTAGAAATTCCCGATCAGCGTCTTCTCTTTGCCCGGCGGCGCCGACCATCCGCACCACTCCGGCGTGCGGTTGGGAAAATGCCATGCCAGCAGAAAGGTGAAATCGGCGGACTGTCCCGCGCCGATGGTTCGCGTCTGGCACAGCGCCCCGACTTTATTCCGCTCCGCCGGCTCATTGTTCAGTTCCCCGGATGCCGAAAACGCGTCCCAGAAGAGCAGCGGCGAGTTCCACCATCCGCTCTGCTCCCAGCCTCGCCAGTATGTTGTCCGCGTGCCGGCCTGGGGCAGCGCCGCGAGCACAAAGCTTCCGCGCATCGGATCGTCATCGGGCAGACCGGGATTGGTCATCATCAGCCCGGCGAGCAGGCGCTCCGACTGGTACTCATTCGTCCGGCTTTCCTGGGCGCGATCGCCGGCGCCGAGGCCGCTGGTTCCGGGCTGCACCGGGTTATCGATGGAGAAAGCGATCCCCACCTTCGCCGGCGCCGCGCCCGGATTCCGCACGCGATAGCGCAGGATCGCGACCGGCAAACCCGAGTCATCCGGATCGTGGGGAATGAAGGGCGAGAACGCATCGAGGCTCACCCCGACCGGAACCTCGGAGTCCTCAAAGTCGATGTGGGCCAGCGGATACTCGCCCGTGAAGGTCGCGCTTTTCAGCCGGCTCAGCCCCGGAGCATTCTGCCAACCCAGTCCGCTCTCACCCTGGTACGGCGGGAGAATCCGCGACTCCAGCACATGCGCGATCGGCGCCGCGCTCCCCGCCTGCACCCACAGCGCAGGAAACGCATAGGTCGGGGAAAATCCCTGGTTCGGCCGATTGAATATCTCCCAGTCGCGCAGCTGCCCGCGTCCGCCCAGCCCCAGGCTGCCCGCCGCCACTCCCCCCATGGGGAACGAGATCATCTTCAGTTGCGCGCCGCGAAACACGCGCGGGTACGTGATTCCGCCGGGGAAACTCGCTGGCTGCGGCGCGCCCGCCGTCGCCGTGGCCATCGGCGTCTTCGCCGCATCCTCGAATTGCCAGCGGCCCACCTGCGTGGCTGCGCCGATGGCTCCGGCCGCCTGCTTCAGAAATGTACGGCGCGGCAGCTTGCTCTCGCTCACGATTCCCCTCCGTGCCATGCCCGCCGCTGATGGAAGCGATCAAGCGCTTCTGCGTTGAATGTTTGCGGACTGGAATGAATGGTTTTGCTACATAGCGACAAAGACTAGTGCATATTACGTCGCCACTGACGCGACGCGCAACCCCGTGTGTCCGGCCAGCCTTGCAGATGCAGCTACGCAGCGAACTCAGAACTCACTTGTTCAGGAGAATTGCGATGGCCCGTCCTGGCAGCATGCCATGCAGCTCTCGGGGCTCCTGCGATGCATCCGGTTCTTCCAGATACCATACACTTCGTCAAAAGTCACCACAATTCCGCACATTGTGAGCAATACAGTTGACAAAGTTCAGAAACGTTCACTATTGTTTACCGCGCAGCTAAAAAACTAGAGAATTGCTGCGCTGTTTTCTATGTTGCGGGAGGAATAGAGATGGTCCACAAGCTTTACCTTCGGTCTTCGCAGGGGTCCTCAGCCCTGCGCGTGTCGCTCCTGGGCTTCCTGACACTACTCGTTCTTGCGCTCGTGCCCTTTGCTACCCATGCGCAAAGCGCCACCGCCTCGATCACCGGCCAGGTTACCGATCCCTCGGGCGCCGTCGTACCCGGCGCAAAAGTCACGCTGCTCAATCCGGCCACGGGCGAATCGCGCTTCACCACTTCGAATCAGGAAGGCTACTATTCTTTCCCCGTACTGCTGCCGGCCACCTACCGCCTGACGGTCGAGGCGCCTGGCTTCACCCAGTTCATCCAGGAGAATATCCATCTCGATGTCGGCCTGGCACTCAAGGTGAATGCCGCTCTCAGCGTGGGCAGCGCGACGCAGTCCGTGGTGGTCACGGGCGCTCCGCCTCCTCTGCAGACGCAGACCTCTTCGCTCGGCCAGGTGATTGACACCCAGCAGATCCTCGACCTGCCCACCAACGGCAGAAACAGCTACAGCTTCGCCACTCTGGTCCCCGGCGTGCTCGCCGGGCCCGGATTTTCCTCCCTGCCTTACGACGAGTACGCCGATCAGTTCGTCTCCATCAACGGCTCGCGCCCCAACCAGAGCCTCTTTCTGCTCGATGGCGGCATCAACTCGGAATCCGCATTCAACGGACCCGGCTACTTTCCCAGCATCGACATGGTGCAGCAATATAAGGTCCAGACCAATAACTTCAGCGCCGAGTTCTCCAACACCGCCGGCGGCATCATCAACGTCATCACCAAATCCGGCACCAACGCCTTTCACGGATCGGCCTACGAGTTCTACCGCAACGACGTTCTCGATGCGAACGACTTCTTCTCTAATCGCGCCGGCCTGCCCCGCGGCGAATTCCACTACAACCAGTTCGGCGGCACCATCGGCGGCCCCATCCGGCACAACAAGACCTTCTTCTTCGGGAGTTACGAGGGCTTCCGCGAAATCCAGAGCTCGCTCTTCACCACCACCGTGCCCACCGCGCTGCAGCGGACCGGAGATTTCTCCCAGACGTATCAGAGCAACGGCTCTCTCTGGCAAATCTACAATCCCTTCTCTACCCGGCCCGATCCTTCCAATCCCGGCCACTACATCCGCGACCCCTTCTCGCAGAACAAAATTCCCTCCAACCTGCTGAACTCGGTGGCCATGAACATCGCCAACTACTGGCCGCTGCCCAACTCGCAGGGCGTCGGACCGGAAGACGTCAACAACTACAACAGCAAGAACACCAACGTTGTCCCCAAGAATGACGGCTCGCTGCGCATCGATCAGTCTCTGACTGACACGATGAAGCTCTTCGGCCGATTCTCCTTCAACCGCACCGAGCAGCAATATGCCAACCTTTACGGCAACTCACCCGACGAGGTCATTTCCAACCCCAACGCCAAGCTCGATATCTACGATCAGGCGCAGTCCACCATCGACCTGACCGACGCGATCACTCCCACCCTGTTCATGGACCTCAACACCAGCTTCATTCGCTACACCATCAACCGCACGCTCCCGGGCAGCGGATTCAATCCCACCCAGCTGGGCTTTCCCTCCTACATGAACCAGCTCAGCGCGCGCTATCCCTCCTGCTTCCCCACCATCGGAGTCGAATCCGAAGGCGGCCTCGGCGGAGGCTGCTACATTCTGCGCGACGCTTATCAGATCTATAACGACTACGGAAACTTCACCAAAGAAATCGGCGCCCACAGCATCCACTTTGGCGCCAACGTCGGCTTCGGCACGCTGGGCACCGCCCGCTATCTGCCCGCCGGCATCAGCATGTCCTTTTCCCAGGGTTTCACCCAGGGCCCCGACCCCATCTACGATGTTGACAGCGGCTTCGGCTTCGCCTCCTTCATGCTCGGCACCGGAGGCGGCAGCACTTCCAGCGGAGGTCCCGACCAGATCGTCCACTACAAATACATTGGCGGATATATCGAGGACGACTGGAAAGCGACTCCGCGGCTCACCCTCAACCTCGGCCTGCGCTATGACCGCAATATCCCCTGGACCGAGCGCTTCAATCGCTTCGCCGACTTCAGCGCCACCGCTATTTCTCCGCTCCAGGTCGCCGGGCTGCCCACTCTGCGCGGCGGCCTCGTCTATCCCGGAGTCAATGGCGTTCCCCGCACCCTCTTCGACGAGGAGAGGCGAGACTTCGCTCCCCGCCTCGGCTTCGCCTTCTCCATCAGCCACTCCACCGTCATCCGCGGCGGATACGGTATCTTCTACGGGCCCACCACCGGCGGCGGATTCAACGGCCTCGCCGTTCCCAACGTCGGCTTCCTCGCCTCAACTCCGTGGGTCGGCACCATCGACGGAGTTACTCCCACGAACCTCATGTCCAATCCGTTTCCCAACGGGTTCATCTTCCCCACGGGAAGCTCTCAGGGGCTGGCCACCGACCTTGGAGAAGGGATCGACGGCTTCGACCGCCATCGTCCCAACCCCTACTCTGAGCAGTGGAACCTCGACATCCAGCACAACATTTCTCATAACCTCATTGCCGATGTCGCTTACGCGGGCAGTCACGGCGTCCACCTCGTCTACGACTACGCCGCGAACACCCTCCCCGACCAGGATCTCGCGCTGGGCGATCAATTGCTCGCGCAGGTCAGTAACCCCTTCTATGGAGTCCTGCCGGCCAGCAGCCCGCTCGGTGCGCCGACTATTTCTCAGGAGCAGTTACTGCTCCCCTATCCGCAGTTCACTTATGCCGATTTTGGCGGTGACACCTTCTGGGGCGCCTCCGATTATGACGCCCTCGAAGTGCAGCTCACCAAGCGCTTCTCCTCCGGGTTTTCCGTCCTCGGTTCGTATACCTGGGAGAAAATGATGGATAACCTTCCCTCCACCGAGAGCGGATTCCCCGGCGCCAACTTCTACGAGCCCGGCCCGCAAAGCTGGTACGACCCGCAGCGTAACTGGTCGCTCTCCGACTTCGACGTTCCCCAGATCGTCTCCGCCAGCGCCACTTACGATCTCCCCTTCGGTTACAACCGGCACTTCCTCCAGAAAGGCGCGCTCGTCAATGGCTTCCTGGGCGGCTGGCAGTTGAATACGATTGTCAGCGCCGCCAGCGGCAACCCCTTCGGCATGCTCATCGCCAACAACGAGCTCTTCAACGGCGGCCAGCAGTACGCCAATTACAACGGCGGGCGCACCGTCCTTCCCGGCCCCACCAAAGACAAGCTCGACGAATACTTCGACGTCAGCAGCTTCAGCGCTCCGGGTCCTTTCAAATTCGGCAACATGCCGCGCATTCTGGGCAGCCTCCGGGCGCCAGGCAGCTTCAATACCGATCTTTCGGCGGTCAAGCACTTCAAGTTTCACGCCGACAGCCGCTACGACATTGAGGCCCGCATCGAAGCCTTCAACGTCTTCAATCATCCGCAGTTCAATTTCCCCGACTTCTATTACGGAGATGGAACCACAGGCATCATCTCCTCCACACAGAACTCGCCACGCAACGTGCAGATCGCGGGCAAGTTCAATTTTTAATCTGCGCAGCTCATGGTAGTCACTCTCCCCCCTGCGAACTTCGGAGTCGATGGATGAACAGGTATCTGGCTGACAGCTTCTTCTCGCTGAATCGTTGGGCGGCGCTGATGGTCGCCTGCGCTGTTGTTAGCTTCGCCCCCAGCGCCTTCCCTCAGGCTTCCGGCGCCACCGACACCGGTCTCGGAAGCCTTGCGAACCTCGTTCCCGATTCCCAGTCGCGCATGGTCTCTCCTGAGAATCCGACCGGTGGGAAGGGAATGGGCGCCATGGCCGTTCCCGGACCCGATCTTCCGTTCTCCGCCGCTGCTTCCGCGCTCGGCCAGGGATGGAAGGTGAATCCCTTTCTCAAGCTCGCACCCCACAGCACCAGCACCATCATGGATGTCTCCGGCCCCGGGACGATCGAGCACATCTGGATCGCCACCATGCAGAACCTCCATGGCCTGGGCCGCGCTCTCGTCCTCCGCTTTTACTGGGACGGCGAAACCGATCCCTCGGTCGAGGTCCCGCTCACCGATTTCTTCGCCATCGGCAACGACCGCTTCGCTCCCGTGAACTCGCTGGCCGTGGTCGACGTCCCAGCCGCTTCGATGAATTGTTACTGGCCGATGCCCTTCCGCAAGCACGCCCGCATCACCATCACCAGCGACTCCGATAACACCGTCCCGCTCTTCACGTATCAGATCGACTACCGCCTGAGCCCCGTTCCCCAGAACGCAGCTTACTTCCACGCGCAATGGCGCAGAGCGACGGTCGACCCGTCCAACGCTATCTACACCATCCTCGATGGAGTGAAAGGAGAGGGCAGATATGTCGGTACGTTCCTCGCCTGGACCCAGATGTCCACCGGCTGGTTCGGTGAAGGGGAAGTGAAGTTCTACATCGATGGAGATACTAAGTTTCCCACCATTGTCGGCACCGGCACCGAGGATTACTTCGGCGCGGACTGGGGACTGCCCGCCCTCTATTCCACCGCTTATGTGGGCAACGTGCTCGATCCCAAAAGCCCCGATCCCGACGGCGGACCGCCGCAGCGCAGCCTCTACCGCTGGCACATCATGGATCCCATCAGTTTCCAGCACGATCTCAGGGTCACCATCCAGGATCTCGGCTGGTATCCCAACGGTAAATATCAGACCCTCGGCGATAACATCGCTTCCGTTGCCTACTGGTATCAAAAGGAGCCGCATGCGCCGTTTCCGGCGTTTCCGCCTCTTTCGAAACGCTGGCCGCAGTGACTTCCGGAATGCAGGCAAGGCTGTATTTCCACCGCGCACAGCCTTGCACTGGAGTAATCTTCTAAGCCAGGCTCAACCTTTCTGGTCAGGCGAGGGAGCAGGTGACATCATGGTTCTTCAGTATCTCCTGGAACTCGGGAGCCAGTTCGGTGTCGCTGACCACCTGGTCGATCTCCGACAGGGGAGCCACGTGGATCATGGCGTCGCGCCCAAACTTGGTGTGATCCGCCACGATGACCACCCTGCGGGCCGACCGGATCATGGCGCGGATGGATTCCACAATCAGGCTGTTCGAATCGCTGATGCCGGCCGCGGTGATGCCGCGAATGCCCATGATGAGCAGGTCGGCGGAAACCCCCTGGAGCATGTGTTCGCAGATCGGCCCCAGCTGCACACCAAGGCGAGGATAAAGATAGCCTCCGGTGATGGTGACTTCGACCCTCTTGCTGTCCCAGAAGATCTGGGCTACAGGAATGGAGTTGGTCACAATCTGGACGGATTTTTCTCCCAGCCGCCGCGCCACTTCGGCCACCGTGGAGCCGCCACCCAGGATTACGGTCTGCCCTTCCTCGACCAGTCCGGCGGCCAGGGCTCCGATGCGCGCCTTCTCGTCCTGGGAGCTCCCCGAGAGCCGCTTAAAATCCATCACTTCGTCGCGAGTTTGCAACGAGATGGCCCCGCCGTGCACTCTTCGCAGAATGTTCCTGCGCTCCAGTTCCATCAGGTCGCGGCGAATGCTCGATTTTGAAGCGGTAAACGTGCGGCACAGGTCTTCGAAGTTCACAAACTCCTGTTGCGAAAACAGCTCCTGGAGCCTCAAGATTCGTTCCGCTTGTCTCATAGACGGCAATCATAGTATGCTTCATCCCGGGAATTCAAATTGAATTATTATGGGTTATTATGGATGATATTGGATTAACAATAGTGGGGGATTCCAGGGCTGACCCCGGGAACCGCCTCAATTACGACCTGATTTCGGAGATCGTTCGCGCCGCGGTCGATCAATGCCTCGCGGCCACGGAACCGCAGTCTCCCACCTCAGAATCTCCGCACGATCTGTTTCACTCCCCGCGCGCCCAGGCGATCAAGGAAGAGATCATCCGCGTGGGACGCAAGCTCTGGGAGCGGGGGTACGTCGACGGCAACGGCGGCAACATCTCCGCCCGCATCTCCCCGCAATACGTCATCTGCACGCCGACGCTGGTGAGCAAGGGCGATCTTCACCTCGAAGATATGTGTCTGGTCGATCTGGAAAACTGCCAGATCTGCGGCAAGCGCGCCCAGACCAGCGAAATCCGCCTGCATCTGGAGATTTACAAGGCGGTGCCCGAAGCGAAGGCGGTCATTCACTGCCATCCGCCGTACGCCACCGCGCACGCTGTGGCCGACGTCATCCCTCAGGGCAATCTGGTCCCCGAGCAGGAAGTTTTCATCGGTCCGGTCGCCCTGGCTCCTTACGAAACCCCGGGCACCACCGCCTTTGCCAAAACCGTGCTGCCCTGGGTGCGGCGGCACAACACCATCCTGCTCTCCCACCACGGCATCGTGTGCTGGGCCGACACCGTCACGCACGCCGAGTGGTACACCGAGGTGATCGACACCTACTGCAAGACCATCATGATCGCCCGGCAGCTCCGCCCCGACCTCATCGAATTTTCCCCCGACAAGATCAACGACCTGCTGGCATTCAAGAAGCGGCTGGGGCTGCCCGACGCGCGTCTGCCCATCGAGGAACCGGCCGCGCCGGCGCCCGCCAAACATGCTCCCGCAGCCGCGCCGCCCTCCCGCCGCGCCCTCGCCGACGACGAAATCGAATCCCTGGTCTCCTCGCTCACCGAAAAGATCCTTCGCTTCTTCGAGAAGCAGGCATGAGCGCTGCCGCGCGCTTCCTGGCCGTCGACCTCGGCGCATCCAGTGGACGCGCCATGGTCTCCAGCTGGAGCGGGGAGCGGTTCGAGCTCGAAGAGCTGCATCGTTTCCCCAACGGGGGCGTTCCGGTGGGCTGCGATCTTTACTGGGACGCGCTCGGCCTCTGGCAGCACCTGCTCGACGGCCTGATGAAGTACAACGCCGCGTTCGGCGAAGCTCCGGCCGGCATCGCCATCGATGCATGGGGCGTGGATTTCGCGCTGCTCGACGGCAACGGCCGCCTGCTGGGCAATCCCTTCCACTATCGCGACCGGCGCACCGACGGCATCGCCGCGCGCCTGTTTCAGATCGTTCCCGAAGAAGAGTGGTTCGCCGAAACCGGCGTGCAGACCATGGAGATCAACACCCTCTTCCAGCTCTTCAGCATGGTGCGCAGCCGCGACCCGCAGCTCGCCGCGGCCCGCAGCCTCATCATGGTTCCCGACCTCTTCCTCTATTTCCTCTGTGGCGAGCGCTGCGCGGAATACACCGAGGCCACCACCACGCAGATGGTCTCGCTGCGCCGTGCCGCCTGGGCGGACTCCCTGCTGGAGCGCGCCGGCATTCCGCCGTCGCTGCTGCCGCCGATCATCTCTCCGGCTAAAGTTGTCGCTCCGGTCCGCTCGCGCGTTCTTGACGAATGCGGTTTCTCCGCCGCCGCCGTTCCCGCCCTCGCCGCGGCCTCGCACGATACCGCCTGCGCCGTCGCTTCCATCCCGGAGATGGACGAGCGCAGCGTCTTCCTCAGCTGCGGCACGTGGAGCCTGATCGGCGTCGAGACCTCCGCGCCCAACACCTCGCCTGAAGCGCGCAGGCTTCGCTTCACCAACGAGGGCAGCGCCGGGGGCGGCATCCTGCTGCTGCGCAACCTCACCGGCCTGTGGCTCCTGCAGGAGTGTCTCCGCCACTGGAAGCTGCACGGCCCCGCGCTGCGCTGGGACGATCTGGTCAGCGCCGCCCGCGAGGCGCCCGCGCTCCGGTCGTGTTTCGATCCCAACGACCCGCGTCTCCAGGCTGCCGGCGACATGCCCGCAGCCATCCGCCGCTGCTGCGGCCAGACGCGCCAGCCCGTCCCTGAATCCGTGGGCGAAATCGCGCGCTGCGCCTTCGAGAGCCTTGCCCTCAAATATCGATCCTGCGTCGAGTCGCTCGCGCAGCTCACCGGCCGCGCCTTCGACACCCTGCGCATCGTGGGCGGCGGCGGCCAGAACACCCTGCTCTGCCAGCTCATCGCGGACTGCACCGGCCTCGCTGTGGTTGCCGGTCCGGTGGAAGCCTCCGCGCTCGGCAACGGCATGCTGCAGGCCATCGCCACAGGACATATTTCGAATATCGCCTCCGGCCGGGCCGCGGTCGCGGCCTCCATCGAGCGCATGACGTATCAGCCCAAACGAAGCGACGCCTGGGAGGAAGCCTGGGCCCGCTTTGGGCAGTTGGAAGTGAATTAGTATTGCCCCGGCGCTCCCGTTGCGCGCCGGACCCATGAAGGAGCAGCCCATGTCGTCCTACACCATCCCCGCTCTCAAGAATCCCGAAAAGGTTCCGTCCGGCGAAGCCCTGCTCATCGCCAGCGGCGACCTGCGCCAGTCCGCCAATCAGGTTTGCTGGCCCGCTCAGGCCGAAGTCGAAAAGAAGCTCGTCGAGGTCTTCCGCTCCCAGGGCGTCACGCTGCGCCGCGCTCATCCTTATATAGAGAACCTGCACCACGGCTTCATCTCGAACCAGCGCATGGGCATGGATGTCTTCGAGACCATCGACAAGGACGCGCCGCTGGTCATCGCCGAAGCTGTCTGGCAGTACAGCCACAACGTCCTCGCCGGCCTGCAGAGCCATCGCGGGCCCATCCTCACCGTCGCCAACTGGTCCGGACAGTGGCCCGGCCTGGTGGGCATGCTCAATCTGAACGGCTGCCTCTACAAATCCGGCGTCAAGTTCAGCACCATCTGGAGCCGCGATTTTGACGACGCCTTCTTCCTGAACGGCCTGCGCCAGTGGCTTAAAGACCGCCGCATCGTCCACGACTCCAGCCACGTTCACGAGATCAAGCTCTCCACGCTGCCCAAAGCGGAAGCCGCGCTCGGCAAAGCGCTCGCCCGCGAACTGCAGGCGCGCAAAGCCATTCTCGGCGTCTTCGACGAGGGCTGCATGGGCATGTACAACGCCATCGTCGAAGATTCGCTGCTCAACCCCACCGGCATCTACAAGGAGCGGCTCAGCCAGTCCGCGCTGGTCGCCGCCATGCGCGAAGTTTCCGACGAGGAAGCGCAGAAGATTCGCGCCTGGCTCGATGCCGCGGGCCTGACCTTCCGCACCGGCCCCAACGAGGAAACCGATCTGACCGATCGCCAGATCCTCGACCAGTGCCGCATGTACATCGCCGCCCTGCGCATCGCCGCCGACTTCGGCTGCGACGCCATCGGCATTCAGTACCAGCAGGGCCTGAAGGACATGGCCCCAGCCTCCGACCTTGTCGAAGGCCTGCTGAATAATGTCGAGCGCCCGCCTGCCTTCGACAAAAACGGCAGGGAGCTCTACGCCGGCCGCCCGCTCCCCCACTTCAACGAAGTGGACGAGTGCGCCGGGCTCGACGCCGTCGTCACCAACCGCGTCTGGACCGCGATGCATCTCGATCCCGCCACCACTCTCCACGACGTTCGCTGGGGCGAGCACTACACAGGCGACGGCATCGACGACTTCGTCTGGGTCTTCCAGATCTCCGGCGCCGCGCCCGCTTCGCACTTCACCCACGGCTACAGGAAGGCCGTCAGCGAGCGCCAGCCGCCGATGTATTTTCGCCTCGGCGGGGGCACGCTCAAGGGCGTCTGCAAACCCGGCTCCATTGTCTGGAGCCGCGTCTTTGTCGAGGGCGGCAAGCTCCACGCCGATCTCGGCCTGGCCACCGTCGTCTCCCTGCCCGAGGAGGAAACCGAGCGCCGGCTCAAGTCCGTCACGTATCAGTGGCCCATTATGCACGCCTGCCTGCACGGCATCACGCGCGACCAGTTCATGGCGCGCCATCATGCCAACCATCTGAACGTGGCCTACGCGCCATCCCCGCAACTCGCTGAAGACGCGCTGGCCGCCAAGACCGCCATGATGGCCGCCATGGGCATTCAGGTGCACCTCTGCGGCGTGACGCCCTGGTCGTAATCCGTTTCGCGCGGCGGGCAGAAGACGACCTTCTCCCGTTGCGCGCCGTATCGCAAGCTTCACCCGAATCCCTTCACCAGGGAGGTACAAAGTATGAGCACCGCGCCCGCAGCCGTCCGCCAGTATTCCATGCTCATCGGGGGCGAATTCGTCACTCGCCGGCAGACCATCCCGGTTGTGAATCCCGCTACCGAGGAGATCATCTCGGAGATTCCCGAAGCCGACGCTTCGCTCGTCGACGACGCCGTCCAGGCCGCTGTAAAAGCCCAGCCCGCCTGGGCAAAGCTCCCGGCCATCCGCCGCGCCGGGCATCTGCGCGAGATTTCCGCCGAAATTCGCCGCCGCCGCGAATCGCTCGCCCGAGTCATCTCCGAAGAGCAGGGCAAAATTCTCCCTCTCGCGCTCGTCGAAGTCGATTTCTCCGCCGACTACATCGACTACATGGCCGAAATGGCGCGGCGCTGCGAGGGCGAAATCATCCCCAGCGATCGCCCGGGCGAAAACATCTTCCTCTACAAGGCCCCCATCGGCGTCGTCGCCGGCATTTTGCCCTGGAACTTCCCGTTCTTCCTCATCGTTCGCAAGATGGCGCCCGCCCTCGTCACCGGCAACACCATCGTCATCAAACCCAGCGAGGAAACTCCCAACAACGCCTGCGAATTCGCGAAGATTGTCGCCGAGTCCTCCCTGCCCGCGGGCGTTTTCAATCTCGTGACCGGCACTGGGCCTGAAGTCGGCGGAGCGCTCGCCGCGCACCCGGGCATCGGCATGGTGAGCCTCACGGGAAGCGTGGAAGCCGGCGCTGCCGTGATGCGCGCCGCCGCTCCCAACATCACAAAAGTCTCTCTGGAACTCGGCGGCAAGGCTCCGGCCATCGTCCTGCGCGACGCCAATCTCGATCTTGCCGTCAAAGCCATTCGCGATTCCCGTATCATCAACACCGGCCAGGTCTGCAACTGTGCGGAGCGCGTCTACGTGCACGAGTCGATCGCCGGCGAATTCGTCGCCCGCATCACAAAGGCCATGCAGCAGACCAAAACCGGCGACCCTTTCGCCGACGGCGTCGAAATGGGGCCGCTCGTCAACAAAACCCAGCTGGACAACGTGCAGGCCGCCGTCGATCAGGCGGTCAGCGACGGCAGCAAAGTCGTGCTCGGCGGCAAACCCGACCAGCGCGGCCGCGGCTACTACTATCAGCCCACCGTTCTCACCGGCTGCCGCCAGGAAACGGCCATCATGCGCAAGGAAATCTTCGGCCCCGTGCTTCCCATCGCGACTTTCTCCACGCTCGACGAAGCCATTGCCCTCGCCAACGACTGCGAGTACGGCCTCACTTCGTCCATCTACACGCAAAGCCTCGACGCCGCCATGCGCGCCGCGAACGAGCTCAAATTCGGCGAGACTTACGTGAACCGCGAAAACTTCGAGGCCATGCAGGGATTCCACGCCGGATGGCGCAAGTCCGGCATCGGCGGAGCCGACGGCAAACACGGCCTCGAGGAATTCATGCAGACCCATGTCGTCTACATGGATTACGACGTCTCCAGACAGTAACGATCACAGTTACAAAAGCATCGGGGGAGCATCGCTCATGTTCGTGTCCGGCCCGGCAGCATCGCAGTCTTCGTCGAAAGCGCCGCACAAAATGATTCCCGCCGGGATGGGGCTGCAGTTCTTCCTGGTCACCGCCCTCTTTTTCCTGTGGGGGATGCCCAACAACCTCAACGACGTCCTCATCCGCCAGTTCATGACGTCGTTCGCCCTCACCCGTTTCAAGGCCGGACTCGTGCAGTCGGCCTTTTATCTCGGCTATTTTTTCCTCGCCACCCCAGCCGCGCTGCTCATGCGCAAATACGGTTACAAATTTGGATTCGTCGCCGGGCTGCTGCTCTTCGGCGCCGGAGCCTTTCTCTTCTGGCCCGCCGCGGTTGTCGACGAGTACTGGTTCTTCCTCGCCGCGCTCTTCGTCATTGCCGCCGGCCTCTCGTTTCTTGAGACCGCCTCCAACCCCTTCGTCGCGCAGATGGGGGACCCCGCCACCGCCGCGCGCCGCCTCAATTTCGCCCAGGCCTTCAATCCCCTCGGCGCCATCTCCGGCGTCCTCATCGGCACCGTCTTCATCTTCTCCGGTATCGAGCTCACGCCCGCGCAGACCACCGCGATGAAGCTCGCCGGCACCTACCGCCCCTATCTCCGCCACGAAACCATGCGCGTCGTCACCCCCTACCTCGTCATCGGCGCCTTCGTGCTGCTCTGGGCTTTTCTGATTGCTGTCACCAAATTTCCCCGCATCGAAAGCGAGCACGAAGGCGAAGCCGGCGGCCACGGGCACTTCAGCGAGCTTCTCCGCCAGCCCAATTTCCTCTTCGCCGTCCTCGCCCAGTTCATGTACGTCGGCGCCCAGGTCTGCACCTGGAGCTACTTCATCCAGTACATCCAGGAAACCGCCCACCAGCCGGAGAAGACCGCCGGCTACATCCTCACCGGCACCCTGGTCGCATTCGGCGCCGGACGCTTCAGCTCCACGGAAATCATGCGCCGCGTCCGCCCCGACCGCCTCATGGGCCTCTACGCCGTCATCAACGTGGCGCTCGTCGCCATCGGCGTCCTTTCGCCCGGCTGGATCGGCATCGGCTCCATCTTTCTCACCAGCTTCTTCATGTCCGTGATGTATCCCACCATTTTCGCGCTCGGCATCGAAGGCCTCGGGCCCAATACCAAAATCGCCGGCTCCTTCATCGTGATGGCGATCATCGGCGGCGGAGTGCTCACGCCCTTCATGGGGTGGATCTCTCAGCTCACCCACAGCATCGCCCTGGCCTACCTCGTCCCGCTCGGCTGCTATGTTGTGGTCGCGTTCTATTCTTATGTCGGGCATCGCCTGGGCAAGCCGCGCGGGGCGGGTGTCGGGCTTGCCGCGGAGGCCTGACTCGTTCCTGTTTCCGGCAATCCATCGAGGGGTCCCGCATTGCGCATCTCGCTCTTCATCACGTGCTACAACGACGCGCTGTTTCCCGCCACGGGGAAGGCCGTGGTGCGCGTCCTCGAGCGCCTCGGCCACTCCGTCGACTTCAATCCCGCCCAGACCTGCTGCGGCCAGATGCACTGGAACACCGGCTACCTCCGCGAAGCCGTGCCCATCATTCGCCACTTCCTCAACACCTTTCGCGACGCCGAAACCATCTGCATTCCCTCGTCCTCGTGCGTGGCCATGATCCGCGACCACTACCCCAAAGCCGCGCGCGAATCCGGCGACCCCCAATTCATCGCCGACGTCGACGCGCTGCTCCCGCGCGTCTTTGAGTTCTCCGAGCTGCTCGTCAACCGTCTCGGCGTCGAAGACGTCGGCGCTGTATTCCCCCATCGCGTCACCTATCACGCCAGTTGTCATTCGCTGCGCAGCCTGCGCCTCGGCGACATCCCGCTTCGCCTGCTGCGCCGGGTGCGCGGGCTCACCCTCTGCGATCTCCAGGGCCTCGACCAGTGCTGCGGTTTCGGCGGCACCTTCGCCATCAAAAACGCCGACGTCTCCTCGGCCATGCTCGACGACAAAATCCGCTGCGTGCTCTCGAGCGACGCAGAAGTCTGCACTGCTGTCGACAATTCCTGCCTCATGCACCTCAACGGGGCGCTCCATCGCCAGCGCTCGCCCGTCCGCACCGCGCACCTCGCCGAAATCCTCGCCTCCGAAGGCGCCCCATGAGCGAGCCCCACTCCTCCGATTTTCCCCACGCCGCCCGCGAGGTCCTTCAGGACGCGCAGATGCGCCGCAACGTCGCGCACGCCACCGACGTCATCCGCAAAAAGCGCGACTTTGTCGTTGACGAACATCCCGCGTGGCAGGATCTCCGCGACGCCGGCAGCGCCATCCGCAGCGAGGCCCTGCGCCATTTAGATCAGTATCTGTTACAGTTCGAAGCCGCCTGCAGCCAGGCCGGAGGGCACGTTCACTGGGCCGCCGACGCCGACTCGGCCAATCGCATCGTCCTCGATCTCCTCGTCCGCCACAGCGCGCGCGAAATCGTCAAGATCAAGTCGATGACCACTGAGGAAATCGGCCTCAACCGCGCCCTCGAGGCCGAGGGCATCGCCGCCGTCGAAACCGATCTCGCCGAGCTCATCATCCAGCTCGGCCGCGACCGCCCCTCCCACATCGTTGTCCCCGCCCTGCACAAAAATCGGCAGCAGATTCGCGAGCTGTTCCAGCGCGAAATGCATCTCGACTCTCTCGGCGACACCCCAGAGGACCTGACCGCGGCCGCGCGCAGCTATCTGCGCCGCAAGTTTCTCTCCGCATCTGTAGCAGTCAGTGGTGCAAATTTCCTCATCGCCGAAACCGGCAGCGTGGTCATCGTCGAATCCGAGGGCAACGGGCGCATGTGTCTCACCCTCCCCCCCGTCCTCATCAGCATCGCGGGCATCGAAAAGGTCATTCCGCGCTATCGCGACCTCGACGTCTTCCTGCAAACCCTCCCCCGCTCCGCCACCGGCGAGCGCATGAACCCTTACAACTCCATCTGGACCGGCGTCCGCCCCGGCGATGGACCGCAGGAGTTCCACGTCATCCTGCTCGACAACGGCCGCAGCCGCATTCTGCGCGACCCCGAAGCCAGCCAGACCCTGAAATGCATTCGCTGCGGAGCCTGCCAGAACGTGTGCCCCGTCTACCGCCAGACGGGCGGCCACGCTTATCGCTCCGTCTACGCCGGGCCCATCGGCGCCATCCTCACGCCGCAGCTGCACCAGCTCGAGCAGGGCGCGTCGCTGCCGTACGCGTCCTCGCTCTGCGGAGCGTGCTACGAAGTCTGCCCCGTCAAGATCGACATCCCTGAAGTCCTCATCCATCTCCGCGGACAGGTCGTGCGCAAAGAGCAGTCGACGCTCTCGGGCACGCTCGGCGCGTGGAACCTCGGCATGCAAGTCGCCGCGCAGATTTTCGCCAGCGGCGATCGCCTCGCTCTCGCCGAAACCCTCGGACGCCTCGGTCAGCGTCCCTTCGTGCGCTCCAGCGGATACATCGAGCACCTGCCCTTCCTGCTCTCCGGCTGGACGCAAAGCCGCGACCTCGCACCACTCCCCGCCGAATCCTTTCGCCAGTGGTGGGCCAAACGAGGGACCTCATGAGCGACCGCGACACGATTCTCCGCAACATTCGCGAATCCCTGCGCGCCGCCGTGCCCGAACGTCCCGCCGAACCCGCGGACGACGGCCTCATTCCCCGCGCCTACCGCGAAGCGCGGCAGCACACCCTCGCCGACCGCCTCGCCCTCTTCGAGCACCGCCTGCGCGATTACGGGGCCGGAGT
>JBATVK010000073.1:0-62296 GCA_049671725.1 Acidobacteriaceae bacterium | reverse complement strand
CTGTTAACCGAAGGGTTGTAGGTTCGAGTCCTACCTGAGGAGCCAAACATTTCAGCAGCTTAGAGCGCTCCTTCCCTAGAACTTTTAGCGGACTGTGCTCATTTTTGTGCCCACCACGGTTGTGGTTTCACCAGAAAATTCCAAGAAATTCTACTTGCACGGAATTGGTTCCCGCTCCGCATCGTTCTGACTATCTCCCTCTATTGCAATGCATTCCGGCGATGGCGTGGATGGTGGTGTCACATCAGACGCGATCATCCAGATCGAATGGGTTTCGGTGATTTACCGAAGGGGTTGCAGACATCAAGAACTCCCATCCGAGTTCCTGAATGTGCCTATGCCAGGGAAGACGGGACCTTCGGAAACCGGTTCGTTGACCCGATGGGTGTGCACCGGGTTCTCTACGCGTCTTTGCAGCGGCTGGGATGCTTTATCGAAACGCTCGCGCGTTTCCGCATCGACGTTGCTTTCGTCGCGGAACTGGCGCTCACGGAGAACGGCAAGGACGACTTTATGGCTTTCGGCACGCTCCGCAGAGCACGGCTCACAGGACGCTCCATTGGCACGGCCAATGTGCCGACATCTATGCCACGGGTTCAAATCCCGTCGGGGACGCCAAATCAGACCAGAAACTCGCGCGTCGTTTCGCCAAAAGTTCGAAGGTGCAAAAGGTCACATTTCGGTGTCCTTTTTGCACCCTCAAATGCAGCCAGCGTCGTCACGCCGTCCCGATGATCTCGCAATCCCATTCCAGCTCGGGGCGCGGCGCGAACAGGCAGAGCAAAGCGGCCTGCGCCGCGCGTTTGGCCGGGCCAACTGCCTGCGTATAGAGATCGAGGGTGGAACGCAGCGACAAATGCCCCATCAGCTGCGGTCCTGAAGATGGCAGCCGCCTGAGTGGCCGGCGCGTCACTCAGAGAATTGCCCTCACGACCCCGCCGTCCACCCGCAGCGCGGCCCCGTTGGTAGCAGAAGAAAGCTCGCCAGCCAGGTAGGTGACCATGGCCGCAACTTCGCCGGTCGTGGCGAAGCGCTTCAGCAGGGACGATGGCCGCGCATGCTCGAAGAACTCTTTCTCAACCACCTGCTTCGATGTGTTCTGCTGCCTTGCCATCGCCTCGACAAAGGTACCGACCCCTTCCGACTCGGTGGGCCCGGCGAGAACGCTGTTGACGGTGACCCCGGTGCCCACTACAGACTCAGCAATACCCCGTGCCACCGCGACCTGAGCCGTCCTGGTCATGCCGTAATGCACCATCTCAGGCGGGATTTGCACTGCCGATTCACTGGAAATGAAGAGAATACGTCCCCAGTTCTTTTTCAGCATTGCTCCAAGGAGTGCCGCGCGAGTCGCACGCCGCTCATGACGTTGATCTCGAAGAAGCGGTACCAGTCCGCATCGGGAATCTCGGTAAACGGCATGGGCTCGAAGATGCCGACATTGTTCACCAGCACATCGACAGCCGGCAGCCTCGCAATCACAGCGTCCGCTCCGGCCGAGCTGGAAAAGTCCGCAACGATGCCCTCGACATTGGCCGTTGCCGTTTGCGACTGTATCGCCTCCACGGCCGCATCCACGCGCTCCCGAGTGCGTCCGTTCACATACACATGCGCACCTTCGGCTGCAAGCGCCTGGGCTATCGCAAATCCTATCCCTGCCGTCGATCCGGTTACCAGCGCAACGTTACCAGCGAGCTTCAAATCCACGATTGCCTCCCCCGGCGGTCCGGCTCTCATTCGATTCATCAACGGTCGGAAACGACTCGAATTGCCAAGACGCTGGCATGTAATGCTGAAGGCTGGCAGCAACCAGGTGTTATGCAGCGATTTGACGATCCGCTGCGCGACACTTTGCTTTAACGGCGGGCTCTATCGGCTGTGTAGCGCACCACCGGTCATATCTGAGATCGGCCACCGTCGACGAACAACTTTAGGCGTTGGGAAAGATCGGTGTGGCGCCGGCAGCGCTCGCAATCAAATATTTCTCCTCTTCGCTGCTAATGGGCTGGAAGTTCTGCGCCACATACATGGCAAGCGGGAAATAGCGCTCGTCGCCGGGCGGAAGGGCGGCGGTGATGCGCTGGGAAAGGGTCCAGCGCAGGGCCAGCGCAGCTTGCTCCGGCAGGGAGCATGGCTCGTACCACTCCTTCGGATTGGGCTTCTGAGCCTGCGTCGTCCCAGTCGGCCATTTTGATTTGGCCATGGCTTTGATGGCCAGCATGCCGGCACCCTTTTCGTGCACGCGGGCGATCGGTCGTCCTCCGGCTTACTGCGGTTCCGTGCCACATCATACCCTTCGAGGCACACACGCGGCGCAGGTCCCATACACGTAAAATTCGTGTCCGGATGCACGAAATCCACGCGGAAGTTTCGGTTTGCCTTCGACGGTGCACCCTTCCAGGTCGTAAACCTTTCCGCAGGCATTGCACTGGAAGTGATGATGATGCCTCTTGCCCGCGGCCTCGTAGCGCGCGGAGTTGCCGGGGACTTCGACCACCTGCAGCCATCCTTCTTCCACCAGCGCCTGAATATTCCGGTAGACAGTGGCGATTCCCAGCGTTGGGTGCAGTTGCCGGGCCGAGCGGAGCACTTCCTCGGGAGCCAGCGGCCGATCGGCATCCGCGAAAGCCTCGCGAATTGCAGTTTTCTGTTTTGTATTTCGCTTGTCGGCGTTATCCAAACCCCTCCTCCTCTCTGCAGATTACCGCCGATCGCCGGGTTCCGGCTCGTGCTTCGGTCTCGGTCCCTCCCTCGCCTGACGCCGTGAAAGCGGCGCTCTTGTTTCTCATTAACGATAATGAGTTATTATTATCATAATGTCGCTACCTGTTTACCTCTCCATCGACGGACATCGTTACTGGGTCGATCGGCTCAATCCGTGGCTGGTCCACTTCGGCGATCACTTTGGCATCCGCTGGTATGGGCTCGCCTATCTGGCCGGCTTTGTACTGGCCGCCTGGATTTTTTCACGCTGGTCCCGCGAAGGCCGGCTGCCCATTCCGCAGGAGGAAGTTCTCCCCTTCATTCTGTACGTCGCGCTCGGCGTCATGATCGGCGGGCGGCTGGGGTACTGCATCCTGTACAACGCCCATGACTGCTTCCATCATCCGCTGGTGATTTTCGAGGTATGGCAGGGCGGGATGGCGAGCCACGGCGGCATCGCGGGGATGGTGATCGCCGTCTGCATCTACGCTCGCCGGCAGCATGTACGTGCGCTTCCTCTGGTGGACGCGGCCGCAGCCACGGGGCCCCTGGGCATCATGCTGGGGCGTTGCGCCAATTTCGTCAACGGAGAACTCTGGGCCGTCCCGCTCATGTTCCGTGGGCTGTCATTTTCCCTGATGCGCCGCTGGTGGACGGCCACCAGGTGCCGCGCCATCCCAGTCAGCTTTATGCTGCCGGAATCGAAGGCATTCTCGTCTTTCTCGTCGGCCAGTGGGTGTACCGCCGCTCGTCACGGCCAGGCCTGACCACCGCGGCCGTCTGCGCCACTTACGGAATTGGCCGCTTCATCGACGAGTTCTGGAGGGAGCCGGACCTGGGCCAGCCTGTCTTCCGGGGCTGGATGAGCAAGGGCCAGCTCTTCTCTGTCCCCATGATCGTCGGCGGCATCGCGGCGCTGATCTGGTTCGCGGTCCAGGCGAGGTCTCCGCGTCGAGAAGCCGTGAATCAAGCCGAACCTGGCTAAGCAACCGAAGCGACCGGATCGCCGCCCACTTACCGCCTCCTGAACCCACGACCTTTTCACCCGCTCCACGGAGATCCACGATGAATCCTCTGGTCCTAACTTCGATGGCTGCTGCATCCACCTCGGTCGGCGGCTGTTGCGCTGTCCTTCTTCAGCGGAGGATCAATCTGCTCATGGCCTTTGGGTCGGGGGTACTGGTGGGTGCTGCCTGTTTCGATCTGCTGCCGGCTTCAGCTTCGGCCGCAGCCCGATCAAGCCACTCGCCTCTGCTGATCTTTCCCATCGCTGCGTTGGGAGGCCTTCTGCTCTTCTCGGTTGCAACAGCGGCAGCCCGATACTCGGCGCGCGGCGCGGAAAGCCGCGCTGCGGGAAGGCTCAGTGCCTCTCTGCTGGTTCTGCACAGCGTGACGGATGGAACTGCCATCTTCGCCGCCTCTACCATTTCCCTGAAGCTGGGGCTGCTGGTAGGGCTGGGCGTGGTGGCGCACGACGTTTGCGACGGACTGAATACCATCCTCCTTTCCAGCTGCGGGCGAAAACCGCAGTGGGCCGACTACGGATTTCTCGCCCTGGATGCTCTGGCTCCCATCACCGGTGGCCTAATTGCCGCGCACTGGTTCAAGGTCTCGCCGCTCTTTGTCATGATCGTCCTGAGCTTCGCCGCAGGGTCCTTCCTGTTTGCCGCAGTCTTCGAACTCTTCCCTGGCGCCTGGCGGCGCGGTCCCCGCAACCTGCTTCCCTGGCTCACCCTCGCTGGCCTCTGCCTCATGTTCTGCCTGACCAGAATGCTCGGACTGTTGGGATAGGAGCACAGTCGCAGTCAGGCCTCGCGTCCGATCCCGACGGACTGGAGTCGATCGAGCGCGTTGAGTGCGTACGTGGCGGGGTGTGCTCTTTGCCCGGGTCGAGCGTAGCCACGCAGGGCCCTTTTCGGTCCCGATCGAAAAATGCCCGCCAGCATCTTCGCCGGCCCGGCGCCTTCCACCAAAACCGACGCATCCATAGTCGCTCGCCGACGTTGCTGGTTAACTCATGGCTTCATACGCAGGTCTTTCCATGTGCCGCCATTCGCGTAGCGTTCCGGATGCAACACCTTTGGACGCGGATCCTCCGCTGTGTCGAGTTGCAGTACCATCCATTTGGGATAGGGAATGCCTGGATCCGAGGCAGCGTCCAGCAGCTGGACGTCTTCATGGGAGAGCTCAAGGTCCACGGCATGGATGTTGTCGTCCAGTTGTTCAGGCTTCCTCGCCGCTATGATGACGCTGCTGATGGCGGGCCGGCCAAGCAACCATGCAATGGCAACGCGCGCCGGACTCGCAGAATGTCGATTCGCTACCTGCCTGAGGACATCCACGACGTGATAACCCATTTCCTTGTCGACAGGCACGAATTGACCAGCCTCAGAGAACCGAGTCGCAGCGGGAGCCGAATTGTCGCGGCTGTACTTGCCTGACAGAAATCCGCCCGCGAGCGGGCTCCAGACCAGAATGCCGACATGATGGTATTCGGCGAACGATTGGAACTCGTATTCGAGGCCTCGCCCGACGAGGCTGTAATACATCTGGGCGGTCACGTATTTCTCCAGCCCCAAACGCTCCTGCAGCATGAGCGCTGTGGCCGCCTGCCAGGACATGAGGTTCGAAAGGCCGAGGTACCGAACCTTCCCCATGCGCACAAGATCGTCGAGAGTTCGCAGCGTTTCCTCGAGAGGTGTATTGCTGTCCCACCCGTGCACCTGGTACAGATCAATGTGGTCGGTCTGCAGCCGTCGCAGGCTGGCGTCGATTTCGCGCATGATATTCACGCGGGTGGCGCCACTATGATTGAAGTTCGCGCCCATGGGAAGCCGCACTTTGGTGGCGAGCACGATCTCATCCCTCAAACCTTTCAGGGCATTGCCCAATAAGGTCTCGCTTTCGCCAAGACTGTAGACATCCGCGGTGTCGATGAAGTTAATTCCTCGATCCACGGCCTGCTGAACCATTCGTGTGGTTTCTTCCTGACCGAGGTTGCCCATATTCATTTTGCTGCCGAACTGCATCGTGCCCAGCGCCACCTCGCTCACAATGAGTCCGGTGTTCCCGAGTTTTCTGTATTTCATCGTCCCCCCGATCCGTCAGCGGCTGGTCTCGATTCCCTGCGCGCCTTTTTTGACGCGCCGTCCTGCAACGGCAATTGAAGGCACGCGCTATTCCAAACGGCTACATCCGTGGAAAGAGACAATCCATCGCGGATACGCGGCCGAAGAGTCAGAAAACTGTTGGACGGCGTCAACACGTTGACGCCGATGTCCAGATTGCGACCAGCGCGCCGAGTCGCAGTTGGCCTGCCCGGACGATCCTGGCCCACGCACGAAATGGCCGGGGAGGGCAGGATGCGGCAGAAAGAACCTCGCCTCGAGGTCTACCTCTGTCCCGTTTCAGCTCGGCTTCTGGCACCTCGGGTACAGACGGAGTTGAGCAGGCATTCCCTCGCCAGGGACTCAACGCGAAATAACAGAATCCGTGGTGGCTAAAAGGCACCGACCACCTTGAAATCGTGACTAACAAAGATGTGATGGGGCCAGTTGACGCCGATATTGTGAACCTCGTATTCGCCGTTACTCAGCTTCACAACCCGGTCGACGATGCCTCCCGGGTAGTTAGCCAACGCAACTTCGGTCGCCTTGTTCGCTTCAGTTCCGCTGACAATGGACCCCGCCCCCTGGCTGTAATTGGCTGGAATCTGACCGACCTGCTTTGCCGCTGACGGAGCGCCGCGCTGGAAGGGGACCACTCCTGCGACCGAAAAAGCCGCAGATCCTCCCCCGTTGGCAGATTGCACAATTACCTGGCTGGCAGTGATGGTCGGTCCGTTGACCATCCCGAGTACAAGAACGCTGTCACCTTTCGTAATGGCATTGGCGGGGACCGAGTTCGTCCCCTTCCGATATTTCGCAGAGGACGCCTCGTTGACGACCACCTTCTGACCTGCCGGCGTCAAGACCGCGAACTCCGCTTTGGAGATACTATCGACCGTGCCGACCACCCCTCCTGTGGCCGGTCCGGAGCGAGCGTTAGATCTCCCGCTGCGGGGCAATTCCTGGGCCAATAGTGCCGCGGAAAACGCGACAACTGCGATGACGGCGATGGCCCTCCTGGCGAATCCCCGCAAGAACATGGACTGATCCCTCTCCTGGTCGCCTGATCTTACGCGACTACGATCTGCGGATTCAGATTGTGCCTCATCTCTTAAGCCAATAATCCGTCCACTCTCGACCGGCGGCGCTCTATGACGTTTTCAGTTTCGTGCGCCAGCGATACCGGTTCCCAATTGCCGGTGGGCATTTATACCGTCAACTTCGAGCAACAGAGTTTCAATCCCCCGCAAAGGATGCAATGGCGAAAGCGAGCCTGACTGGGAATGGAGTTCCCGAATCTCTTCTTCACAACAGCTCATTTCACTCGCGCAAGCTTCTGTACGCGGGCCGCGCCGCCGCCAACTTTTCATACGCTGCCTGCGGAAGGTCAAGCGATGCGGAGGCAATATTCTCTTCGAGATGCCTGATCGAAGAGGTTCCCGGAATAGGCACGATGGCTTTCGACCGCTTGAGCAGCCATGCCAATGCGACCTGGAGGGATAAAGCCTGCAGCTGGTCAGCGACCTGCTGAATCGCACTATGCGCTTCCCTTGCCTGACCGATGGGAGCCCACGGGAGGAAAGCAATATTGTTCTCTTCGCAGTAGTCAACGATAAAATCTGACTCCCGGTCAGCGAAGCTGTAGCGGTTCTGTACTGAAACAATCGGCACGATTTTCCGGGCGCGCTCGATGTGCTCGCGCGTTACATTCGAAAGTGCCACGTGACGGATCTTGCCTTGTTCGCGCAGACGCGACAGGGCCTCGACAGAGGCCTCGAATGACACTGCATTATCAGGAGCATGAAGCTGATAAATGTCGATGCGCTCGAGGCGCAGGCGCCGGAGGCTGCCTTCGAGGGCATCGGCCAGATGTTTGGGGCTGGCATTGTGGGTCCATTGGTCGGGGCCCGGGCGTTCCCATCCGCCTTTCGTGGCAATCACCAGGTCAGATGGATACGGATAGAGTGCTTCCGCAATGAGTTCTTCCGAGACACCCGGCCCATAGGAATCCGCAGTATCAATCAGGTTTACGCCAAGCTCGATCGCTGCTCGCAGAGTAGCAAGCGCAGCTTTCTTATCTGCAGGCGGTCCCCAGATCCCGGCTCCGGTGATGCGCATGGCGCCATAGCCCAGACGATTCACGGTCAGATCGCCGCCGATCGTAAACGTACCGGCGGCGGCAGCGGAAAGGACTTGTTGCTGACTCATAGAGATGCTCCTTGTTCAATCAGAGAATTGCACGGCGATCACCGCTGTCATGGACTTGCTTTGCGCTTCAGTTTCCGGCAGCGGAAGCGGTGCCCTCAAACCGAAGTGACTCATGGTTCATATCAACGGCCTGCAATATGACGGTCTTGTCAGTTGCCGTTTCCGTTTCGAACGAGTCGAGTTGGCTGGACGGCTCGTTCACAAGCCTGGCGGAAGCGGTAGCGACGATCTTCCTGCCCTCGATGAAACTCACGGTTACATCAGGGCCGTTCCCCTGCCACGTCAATTTGTAGTGACCGGGCGCGAGCTGTGTGCCTGCAACACTGACCACATATGGGAACTGCACCTGTACTGAGTCCTTCTGCCGGGCAAACGCGAGGGCAGGGAGGAGGAGCATTGTGGCAGCTGCGAGTAAAGAACTGGTTTTCATACTTAATTCCTTTTCCTGAGCAAGTGTGCTCATATTATTGATAATCAATAGCGCGGCCAGGTTGCAGATTATTTATAATTTCTGGGACGATGGCTGCAAACATACATGCCGTTCAGCGTGATTCGATGGCGGAGCGCGTCAAGCAGGAGCTCCTGCGCCGAATTCTGCAGGGAGAGCTGCCGCCCGGCAAACGGCTGGTGGAGCTTCACATCGCCCGCGATCTCAACACCAGTCAGGGGCCCGTTCGCGAGGCTCTGCGCGAACTGGAGGCGATGGAGCTCATCAAAACGGAGCCGTATAAAGGCAGCCGCGTTCGCGAAGTGACCCCGCAGGACATACGGGATGCATATGTAGTGCGCGCTTCGCTGGAACAATTGGCAGGGCGACTGGCGGCGCCGCACTTCAAGGGGTCTGTTGCGGATCTTCGCCGCGAGGCGGCCGCCATCCGGACCGCGGCACGCGGGAAGGATATCGGAACCTACGCTGTCCATGACGTCAACTTTCATCGCCTGATCGTGGCGGGAGCTTCAAACCGGATTCTGCTCAGGACATGGGATTCGCTGGCCTTCGAGGTGCGTATCCAGCTTCGGCTTTCCAAAGGGAGCGTTGACCTTGTCACTGCGCAGGAGGCGCATTGGCGCATCATCGATGCGCTGGAGAAAGGCCAAGGCCAGCGAGCCGGAAAACTGCTCCACGAACACATCTCTGCTTTTCACAGCTGATCGCATGCCTGCATTCATTCGCAGCTTCCGCGCAATTTGATTTGATTCCCAAGAGTCTCAAGAAACTTGTTGATGAGAGCCATGCTCCGGCGCAGCTCTTTGTGGCGGAACTGGCTCAGAAGCGACAAGAGCCCCGGGGGTTCAATGATCGGCCTTTCGTAGCATCCGAGTGTTTCGGTTACTGCAACGGCGACCCCCTGGAGCACGTCCGGATTGATCGATCCAAGGATCTTGCCGAGGATCAGGGCATTACGAATCGCGCGAATTGATTCATCCGATTTGGCAGCTTTGACCGCGGTCTCAACCAGGGTGTCGCTTGCTCCCAGCGCGCCGCGCAGCAATTCGAAAACGCCATGGTCGTGTAGTTGCTGCAGTAATTCATAGGAGTCGAGCAAGGCCTCCGCATGCGCGACCGGAGCTTGTTCCAGGCGCCTGCGTAACTCTTCGCGTGGATCGCGGGGCGGTACCTCCAGTGAAATTGGTCGAGCCATCTTTCCCTCCTTGCCAGCGCATGCAGCTAACGTGTCTGGATCTGGACCAGAGGATCGCCGGGTTGACGATAATCCTCGCGCTTCCACTTGCGCTCCACTTCCACACCCGTCTGCGGAGTCGGATGTCCGTGGCGTGAATTCGTCCGCGGCAGCGGGTCATCGCCGACCTGCCCCAGCACTCGGAGCTGCACGGATGTTTCCTTGTAGGCCGGGGTATGGGTCGCTTTGTCCGTATGGCTGCTGGTGAGACGATTCACAGGCTCGTCGGTGGAGTTCATGGGCATATACAGCTCTTTCCCCTGCACTCGTGTAGTAACGACGGCCTGCGCTCGCACCTTGCCGTATCGCGACGTCAGTTGCACCCAGCTACCGGTCTGAATACCGCGCTCGCCCGCGAGTTCCGGCGATACCTCGACAAAAGTGCACGGTGTCTTTTCCCGGATTCCCTCGGTGCGATAGGTCATGTTGCCTTCATGGAAATGTTCAAGGAGGCGGCCGTTATTCAGGTGCAGGTCGTATTCGGCATCCTGCTGATCGGTAGGCTCCGACCAGGGAACCGGGTGAAAAGTCGCCTTGCCGTCAGGGAAATTGAACTCTTTGGTATAGAGCAACGGTTGGTCGCTGCCATCTGCGGCGACGGGCCACTGTAATGTCCTGTAACCTTCGAGACGCTCGTAAGTGACCCCAGCCATCAAGGGTGTCAGTGCGGCGATCTCTTCGTAAATCTGAGAGGGGTGCTCGTATTTCCAGCCTGCGCCAAGGCGATTGGCAATGTCCTGGATAATGATCCAGTCCGGACGGCTCCCATCAAGCGGTTCGAATACCTCGTACAGGCGCTGGATGCGTCGCTCGGTACTGGTAAACGTACCTTCCTTTTCCAGGCTCGGAGTGGCTGGAAGAATGACGTCGGCAAAGCGACAGGTTTCGCTGAAGAAGATCTCCTGCATGACAAAAAAGTCGAGCTTTGACAGAGCGTCGCTTACGTAATTTGCATTGGAGTCGACGAGGCTCATCTCTTCGCCGAATACGTACATCGCCTTCAATTTGCCTTCGTGGATGGCTTCGATCATCATGTGGTTATCGAGACCCGGCTTTGGCGGCAGGCTGACACTCCACGCCTTCTCAAACTTGCTCCGAATCGCCGGATCGGCTACTTCCTGGTAGCCAGGGAAGTAATTCGGCATTGCGCCGTGGTCGCTGGCACCCTGCACGTTGTTATGCCCACGCAGAGGGTAGGCGCCGGTGCCGGGCTTCATGTAGTTGCCCGTCGCGAGCAGGAGGTTGGAGATAGCCGTCGAAGTGTCAGACCCCATGCTGTGCTGTGTAACGCCCATCGCCCAGAGAACGCAGACGCCCTTTGCTTCCGCGATCATATGGGCAACTGTTGTAAGTATTTCGATCGGAAGGCCGCACCTCTCACTGGCCATTTCGAGTGTGAACATATCCAGGCTTTTCCGGTATTCAGCGGCGTGATTGACCCACTGATCGATGAATTGCTGATCGGCAAGTCCGTTGTCGAAGATGTACCTGGTCACCGCGGAGAGCCAGATGAGATCGGTGCCGGGCCGCGGCCGGAAAAACACGTCGGCGCGCTCCGCCATCTCGTTTTCGCGCAAATCGGCAACGATCAGCTTTTGCCCATGCATCTTGTGTGCGCGCTTGACGCGGGTCGCAATGACAGGATGGCTTTCAGCAGTATTGCTGCCGACGATCAGCACCAGCCCTGCCTTCTCCATGTCGGAGATCGAACCGGAGTCGCCGCCGTAGCCGACCGTTCGGAACAGACCCGTAGTTGCCGGAGCCTGGCAGTAGCGGGAGCAGTTATCCATGTTATTGGTGCCGATCACCGCGCGGGCCAGCTTCTGCATCAGATAGCTCTCTTCATTCGTGCATTTTGAGGAAGAGATGAAGGCCAGCGAGTCGGGACCGGTAGCTGCCTTGATTTCGGCAAAGCGCCGCGCCACCAGATCAAGCGCTTCGTCCCACGATGCCTGGCGGAAGGTGTCTCTCTCCCGAATGAGCGGCTTCGTCAGGCGGTCAGGACTGTTGACGTAGTCCCAGCCAAACTTACCTTTGATACAGGTCGAGACACCGTTAGCCGCGCCCTCGGAAGGCTCGACCTTCAGAATATGGCGGTCTTTTGTCCAGATATCGAAACTGCAGCCCACGCCGCAGTACGTGCAAGCGGTCTTGGTCTTCCTGGTGCGCGACTCGCGCATGTGCGATTCCATCTCGGAGAGCTGGAGAATCGGGCCATAACCAATTTCCGGCTCGATGCCTTTCACGATATCGATCATGCCGTCGAGGGCGGGCTTAGCCAGCGCCGTCATGTAGCCAGCCTCTCCAAGCATCGACTTTTCCATCAGCGCATTGCAGGGGCAGACGGTGACACAGTGGCCGCAGGAAACACAACTCGATTCCCCAATCGGTGCGCCACCATCCCACAATACGCGTGGGTGCGGATCCTCCCAGTTGATCGTCAGCGTCTCATTCACCTCGAGGGTCTGGCAGGCCTGAACGCAGCGCCCGCAGAGGATGCACTGATCAGGATCGTAGCGGTAGAAGGGATTCGACATATCCACTTCGTAGGGCTTGGTCCTGAAGGGGATTTTCTGGTGTTCGACGTGAAGGAGTTTGGTCGTGTTGTGCACGGTGCAATTGCCGTTGTTGTTGTCGCAGACCGTGCAGTAGAGCATGTGATTGCCGAGGATGCGGTCAAAGGCCTCGCGCTGCGCCGCGTCCGCGCGCGGCGAGGACGTCACCACGTTCATGCCTTCTTCCGCGATCGTGCCGCAAGCTCTCACCAGTTTCCCGTCGGCCTCAACCATGCAGGTGTCGCACGTTTGGATCGGGCCAAGCTGGGGGTGATAGCAGACGTGCGGGACTTCGATCTCGCAACGGTTGATCAGGTCGATGAGGCGTTCGCCAGTCTGAATCGCCTGGGATCTGCCATTCAGCGTGACTGTCATAAGCTCCCTCTGCGATTCTCGGGTCGCGACAGGCACATTCGGTCCCGAGCCGGCCGAAGCCGAGGTAAGCGGCGTACGTGGTACGATCCGCGAAATCGGCCACATACGCCATGGCGAACGCATTCTTCTGCTGTCATGCCGCCTCTCTCGGTTTCGGTGTGGTCGCTGCACTTTTATGGCCAACCGGTTCAGCGACTGCTCTCCCGGATACCAGACGTTTGTGTCCGGGACCGGACCGGCCCTGACGGCCTTCCGTCCTTCTGTGTCAGAGATTTGACAACAATTTGAATCATCTGTCGAGCAGACCAGACGTGGGGCTGATTGGGGGCCGATGCGAACCCATGAAGAAACGGCAAGACACGTGCAACAGCATTGGTGGGAAGTTCCAGCCGAGAGCGGCGAAGCACCAGCCGGACAACGAGGAGATACCATCATCCACATGCCAGCAACAAAATTGAATCAACGGACAGCCAAATTGGGATTGATCGGCCTTGGACTGATGGGAAGCCGGCTCACGCGGCGCCTGCATACGGCCGGGTGGAATATTCAAGCATGGAATCGCAGTCCACAACCGGCGGCTGAATTCAGCAGGAAAGGTATCGCCGTCGCACCATCCCTTGCGGACCTCGTGACTGAGTCGGATGTGATTCTTTCTTCCCTGGCCAACGATGCAGCCGTTCGGTCTGTCTACCTCGACACGGGCGGCGTCTTTTCCGCGGCAAAGCCGGAAACCGTCATTCTCGAAATGAGCACGATCTCGCCCGAGCTGTCGCGCAGCCTGCATCAGGAGGCCCGCACCGGAGGCATCAGGTTTCTGGATGTAGCCATCTCCGGATCGACGCCGGCGGTTGACGCCGGCACGATCACGTTGCTTGCCGGTGGTGACAAGGAGACCTTCGAGCAATGTGTGCCTGTCTTCGAGTCCATCGCCAGGCAGTGGTTCCTCATTGGGCCAGGGTCTTCCGGCGTTCAGATGAAGCTGGTGGTCAACCTCCTCCTCGGCCTCGACATGCAGGCGCTCGCAGAAGCAGTTTCGCTTGGCGAGCATCTGCAGATCGATCGAAATGTTCTGCTCGACGTCCTGTCGAAGACCGCGGTAGTCGCACCCGCAATGACCGGGAAGCTCCGGAAGATCAGGAACGCCGACTATTCTCCGGAATTCCCGCTGCGGCTGATGAGCAAAGACATGGACCTGGTCATGGATGCGGCGCGGGCGTCTGGCGCTGATTTGCCTGCGGCCTCCGTCGCCCAATCCGTTCTGGCGTCCAATGTCTCTACACGCGGCGATCTCGACCTGTCTGTCATAACCCCATTTGTCGTCGGCCAGGGACCGCGGAGCGAACATTAGCTGCTATCGGGGCCGGGACGTCTGAAAGAAATTACGGCAATGCAGCCCCGAGCGGCTGTGCGCCCGCAAAGCAAAACCTGTCTCGAAACCAACCAGGCCTTTCGGTTCGAGTCGTCTGAGACGGTGGTTGAATCCAATGGCCATTGGTTCTCTTCGGGAGGGTACTGTGGACCTAAGGCTTACGGATAAGACTGTACTGGTAACCGGATCGACAGCAGGAATTGGATTCGCAATTGCCCGCGCCCTTGTTGCCGAAGGTGCGCTCGTTTATGTGAACGGACGCACGCAGGAACGCGTGGATGCGGCCCTGGCGGCGATCCGTTCGCAAGCCGCGACAGGCCAAGTCGATGGCATCGTGGCGGACTTTTCCAGCTCAGCCGGAGCCGAAGCTGTAATTGCGAAGTTGCCCGCAGTGGATGTGCTGATCAACAACGTCGGCATATTCGAGCCGAAGCCGTTTACCCAGATTTCCGATGCGGATTGGTACCGGTTCTTCGAGATTAACGTGATGAGTGGAGTGCGGCTTGCGCGACACTATCTTGCGGGAATGCTCAGGAAGAACTGGGGGCGCATTGTTTTCATCGCGAGCGAGTCGGCAGTGCAGATTCCGCCGGAGATGGTGCATTACGGAATGACCAAGACTGCGCAGGTGGCTGTGGCGCGGGGCATTGCGGAGTCCGTGGCGGGCACCGGCGTGACGGTCAACAGCGTTCTCCCCGGACCGACCGAGTCGGAAGGTGTGGGTGGCTTTGTCGAGGCGATGGCAAAACAGCAGAACAAGTCGAAGCAGGAGATCGAGAGGGAGTTTTTCGAACATATGCGGCCCTCGTCCCTGCTCAAGCGCTTTGCCACCGTGGAAGAAGTTGCTGCAATGGTGACTTACTTAGCCAGCGAGCAGTCTTCCGCCACCAACGGCGCCGCACTGCGAGTAGACGGCGGCGTAGTAAGAGCGATTCTCTAAGGTGAGAGTTTCATGAAGGCCGCTTGCCTGGTTCTGCACTGAAGAGACCACAGGACGGCTTGCAATCCCTCGTAGCAGAGCCTGCCGGGCCTTCCTTTGACGGAGCTGATCGTTATTCAGCCCTGAGCACGGGGATACTTCACGCCGGAAGGCACTTCCCCCCAGAAGTCGTCAGGAAGGTTCACAACAATGGGCTCTGAGGTGCTGCGGACAACGATCCATTGAAATGGGACCTCGCTGGAAGGATTGATCTCCTGGTGCGGAAGCCACGCGGGAACATGGAGGAAATCCCCTGCCCCGATCGTAGCGTTGCATTCCCCTCGCTCACCCCACCGGACATAAGAAGAGCCGCTTAGAACATAAACAACCGTATGCTGCTCTCCGTGGTGATGGATTCCCGTGCTCGCGCCGGGCTCCACCAGGAATACTCCTCCCCAAATAGGCGACTCAATGCCCGCGCCTGCATGAATGGCGGCGAATCGTTTTGATCCCGGCGTTTGGGCGGTCGCAGAATCGAACTGTTCTGGACGGACTACGTGAATCGACGTATATTCCATGAGCTCTCCCGCAGCGTCGACGCCGTTATGGGCTGGCTCGATCGGGACATTCCAATCGCCCAGGCTCGACGCCGACGACAGTTCGGATATCCGGCGCGACCGCGCAGCGTCCTGTCGCGACCGGTTCGGTTGTGCGCGAAGATCGTCGGCGCTAGGCTGGCGGAGGCCACATACCGGGCGGATCGGCGTTACCGAGTTGCCCGCTGTCTGTCCTTCCGTGGCCGTACGGCTCAGCGGGCTTGCTGCCGCGCTGCGCCGGCCGGGATATTCCAAGCTTCTTCATTTTCGCCATCAGCGTCGTGCGCTTGATACCTAACTTCAACGCCGCGCCGCTGCTGCCCCCGATGATCCAGTTCGCATCCTGTAATGCGTGCAGGATCAGATCTCGTTCGTAATCCTTCAGCGTCGGTTGCGCCGCACTGAAGGCGGGCTGCTGGCCATCGTCTGCGGTGAGGAGATTGGGGAGAGTTCCGTCATTCGACAGGATAATCGCTCGCTCGATTACATTCTGCAACTCACGTATGTTACCGGGCCAGTCGTGCGATACGTATGCAGCCATGGTCTCCGGGGGAATGCAGCGGATCGTCTTCCCCATCCTTCGACCGAACAGGTCGACGAAGTGCCACATCAGCGGAACGATATCCTCGCGTCTCTGGCGCAGCGGCGGCAGCATAATCGGGAATACGTTCAGTCGATAGTACAAATCGCTCCGAAATTCGTTGTTCCTTACCATCTGGGCGAGATCGCGATGCGTCGCCGCCACGACGCGGACGTCTACGTGAAGCGTGCGCCCGCTCCCCAAACGCTCAAATTCCTGCTCCTGCAGAACGCGCAGCAATTTCGGCTGGCACGCCAGGGGAATGTCGCCAATCTCGTCGAGGAACAAGGTCCCCGTATGGGCCATTTCGAATCGCCCCATCTTCTGCGCGATGGCGCCGGTGAAGGCGCCCTTCTCGTGGCCGAAGAGCTCGCTCTCCAGCAGATCGAACGGAAGCGCCGCGCAGTTCAGTTTGACGAAGGGCCGTCCGCAGCGCGTGCTCACGTTATGAATGCTGCGGGCGACCAGTTCCTTGCCTGTACCCGTTTCGCCCCGGACCAGCACCGTAGATGTGGTGGGTGCCACGCGCTGTACCTGCTCAAGGACGGATTCGAGAGCGGAGCTGTTGCCAATAATCTGCTCGAACCTGCGCTGATCGCGGTCTGGATCGCCACACGGAATTGGCTGCGCAATATTCAACCGAGGACCTCTCCGAGTCATTCCTGGCGAAGCTTAACTATTCAGCGGTTGAGCGCCACGCGCACGCTGTCGACGAGAGCCCGATCGTCAAAAGGCTTCGCCAAAAACTCCACCGCTCCGGCCCGCAGCGCTCGGAGGCGCATCTCCTCATCGCCGTGCGCCGTAATAAAGATGATGGGGATTCCCCGGTGCTCCGCGCTCAGCCTTGACTGCAGCTCCAGTCCGGACATTCCCGGCATGCGGATATCGGTAATGAGACAACCGACCTCATTACGCTTCGCGGAGCGGAGAAATTCCTCGGCATGCTCAAAAACGCATGTGGTCAGGCCTGCTTCCTGCAGCAGCCCTTCCAACGCCGCCCTTATAGACCCGTCGTCATCCACAATTGCGACCTGCGTCTGCTCGCCATGACGGGGCATACCGGAAAACGTAATCCAATGATTCCCGCTATGGCAATTATGCTTTGGTATAACTGCCGGAAGCGGCGCGACTTTACTGGATTGCAGGACGAGTGCTCCCCGGAGTGCGATGGTCAGGAACGGGGCGGGGTCGACCGGAAGCGGCGCAACTTTTCCGCCATTCTGACCAGTTCGGCAAGGGATTTGGCCTGCATCTTGCGCATCACCTGCGCGCGGTGAACTTTGATGGTGATCTCCTGAGTGCCCAGTTCGGATGCGATTTCTTTGTTGCGCAGGCCTGCGACAACGCGCCGCATCACCTCGTACTCGCGCCGGGTTAGCCGTTCCCGGCGTTTTTGTAATTCGATCATCTCCGCGTATTGATCGCGCAGTGCCAGGTCCCGCTCCAGTGCCCGCCGAATAGCATCGATCAGAACCTGGTCGTCGAATGGCTTCGTGAAAAACTCGACCGCTCCCGACTTCATCGCAGCTACCGTCATCGGAATGTCGCCATAGGCGGTGAGAAAGATGATGGGAATGCGGAACCCCGCATTCCTGAGCTGGCGCTGCAACTCAAGACCGTTGATTCCGGGAAGACTCACATCCAGAATCAGACAACCGTGAGCATCCGGTGGCGTAGAGCGAAGAAAGGCCTCCGGCGATTCGAACAATTCGGTGCGCAGGTTTACGGTCGCCAGCAGGGCCGCGATCGATTCGCGGATGCCTGCATCGTCGTCAACGACAAAGACCGTTGAGGCTTCGGCCAACTTCATTCAGTCTCCACACAGCTACGCAGCGCGGATGATTCGACTACAGACAATATCAGGTTCCGACCCGCGTCAGCCGGCGACCTGCAGTGACGAGTCGCGGACACCGCAAATGTCATCCTGCTGACATCCGCCGATCCCCGCGCGGGAGTCCAGGTATGACGCGCCGTTCGGTAACCTTTCTTTCGCCTCACCATCTCTCGGTTGCACGTTTACTGTGGGGCTGGTCACATCCGGCCCTCAGGTGAGCCCGACTGAGGATGGCGGAGTGGTACGGCAATTGCATTGCATAACTCAGAACCCACCGGATCAGGAGGAGCACGATGCGTTCTGAGCTTGTTATGGGTGCATTGACGCACATTCCAAACCGTTATCAGCTGGCCCACACGGCCGCAAAGGCGATTCGTGCGTTTCACAGGCCAAACACCCGAATTGCCGATACGGTCAACGAGGTGCTGACTCGATTCAGCTTCAGCGATCCCATCGCGCGCGCCCCGCAACCTTCCAGCCGGCAACCGGCCGAGCTGCGGGTTGTCAGGGAGCCGGAACTGCGCCGCGCAAGTTGAATGGCTCGCAACTACATCGCTGGCCAAGCTCAGAACTCGCCCGGCTCAGAGTCTGCACGAAAGCTACGACGACAGGAGAATGCCTTATGCGTCGGCTCATCGAAACGAATGATTCAATCGTTACGGAAATCAGGACGCCGAGACAGGAAGAAGACATACTCGTCGATGCGGCCAGAAGCGGCGACTCCATCGCGTTCGAGGCGCTCATGATGCGCTACAAGCGGCTCGTTCTGGCCATCTCTCGCCGCATGACCGGAAGCCTGGCGGACGGTGAAGACGTGTGCCAGCAAGCCTTCATGAAGGCTTTCGCAAACGTCTCCAGTTTTGCCGGCAGGTGTTCGTTTTCCACCTGGCTGGTGAGCATCGCCATGAATGAAGCGCGGATGTGGCGCCGCAAAGCCCTGAGATTCCGCGAAGTGTCCATGAACGAGCTCTGCACCGGAGAAACCGCAGACATGCCGCCGCCGGAGTTCATGGATCGGCGTCCTGACCCCGAGATCACCTGCTCGCAAGTCGAATCGAGACGCTTACTGCTTGCCGCAATTGATCGGCTGGAACCCGGAACGCGCGACGCCGTGCGGCTGTGTGACCTGGAGGAGCAGTCGGCGATCGCCGCGGCTCTTGTGCTCGGAATCAGTACGAGCGCGGTCAAGTCTCGTCGACTTCGTGGCCGTTTGGCCCTTCGCGAGAAACTGGGATGCAGTGTGTCGCCCCGAAGCCAGCGAGCCGGCAAGGGCGCTCACCACGAAGCAGCGGAGCCTGCAAACCAGCGCCTCGCACCCACAACCCGGGGCGTCCAGGCGGCTCCCGAGATGCCTTGTCTGGCCGGAGCCCCGGACTGGACTCATCCGAACCACAGCGCTTGCGAGGCCGCATAAGAGGCGCGCCGCAGCAGGGCGCGTGCGCCGAAGCGCAGCCACCGCGCGATCCAGGTGGC
This sequence comes from Acidobacteriaceae bacterium, assembly GCA_049671725.1. Taxonomy (GTDB): domain Bacteria; phylum Acidobacteriota; class Terriglobia; order Terriglobales; family Acidobacteriaceae; genus Palsa-343. The sequence goes on along the minus strand of JBATVK010000073.1, from coordinate 42,895 downwards.
CAAGCTCCAGGACCGAGCCGCGCACTGGAACCGTCACCCTCCCGGTCCACAATTGAGCCCTGCAAACTCCGGCGGTCTGTGCCAGCGTTTATGCGCCGTGGCGGGAGGACCCTTGTGGACCTTCCGCCACGGATGGCGCTATTTCGGCAGGACCACGTATTGGCCTCCCGGAGCCCGGCGGATCGTGGAAACCGGCAGCTTCAGATGAGCCTGGGCCATTCTGTCCGGCATCCTTGAGATCCATTCGTTCATTGAGATGCTCTGGTACTGCGGTGTCTTAAACATCTCGAGGAAAATCACATCTTCGGTGCCGGTGTTTTCAATGTAATGCGCGGCCATGCTGGGCACGAAGCCCACATCGCCCGCGTTGAAATCCACGGTACGGGCCCGGCCGCCAGTCATCGTAACGGTCATGCGGCCTTTGCCCTGAATCCAGTATTGCCACTCGCTGCCGTTGGGGTGCCAGTGCAACTCGCGAAGGCCGCCCGGCTTGAGGGTCACGATGCCCGTTGCAACATGTTTGGAGACAGGAAAGTTTGTCGAGTCGATAACCCGCGCAGCTCCGCCGGCGGTCTCCGCGAGCGGCTTCATGGTCATGGCGCCGTGAAAAGTGTACTGATTTTCGGTTTCAAGCCGCGAGCCGAGAAAGCGCTTGTCGTCCTCCAGAGGCCCGGGCAGCTCGGCGGGAAAGATGTAGAGCGCATTCTGCGGAAGCCGATCCCATTCCTGGCGCGACCAGCCCATGTTTTTCTGGATGACTTCCGGCGGAATGTGGGCAAGCACGTCAGACATAAGAAACGTATCGTCTTCTGAGAAATCGCCCTGGTCGAAGACCAGCAGGAACTCGCAGCCGGGCCCCTCCAGCCCCTGAATCGAGTGAGGGTAACCTGCGGGAAAATACCAGAGATCCCCCTTCTGGATATCGTCGAGGAACATCTTTCCATTCGGCTGCATCACGCTGACGCGAGCCTTGCCGGTCAGCATAATGGCCCACTCGTCAGCCAGGTGCCAGTGCAGTTCGCGGAACGATCCTGCGGTCAGACGCATGTCGACACCAGCGAGGTCCGTTGACAGTGGAAGCTCGCGTTGTGTCACCTGATGGGTCCAGCCACCCGCCTGCAGGCGCTTCGGCGTCAGGTCGAACCCGTACCAGAATGGCGGCAGACTGCCGCGGTCCGTAAACGGGGGCAGGTTGGGGTCGGGATTGAGCGCAAGCAGCGCTTCGTTCTCCGGCCCGGGATCGCTGGCGTAGTCGTCGGTACGTCCAGCTTCCAGTTCGCCGCGGGTCTGGCCGAACGCAGCCGGAGCAGTTATCAAGACCGCACTGGCCATGGCTGCCGCGCCGACAAACGCTCGCCGGCTGAGGCCATCGGGCCGACTCTGCGCCGTCTCAGACGCGGTTTCCGTTGCACGATTGTCCGGGCCAACCCCTTCGCCTGATAAAGTTCCTGTCTCTTCTGTCGCCATGTCTCTGTTCCTCCTGCGGAACGATAAGTTGTATGTTTCCGTCTCTGTCGCATTGCCCCTCGATAAATCCGCTGGCAACTGACGACGCCAAAACACGAATCTGGTTCTCTACTGCATGTTACGGAGAGCCCGGCGCTCCTTTTTGGGACCACCTCATGAGATAAGTGATCTGGAAATACGTGAGTGTTATTGGGGCGCCATGATTGTTTGCGGCCATCAGAGCTCCAGGCCAGAAATGGCCCACGCCCGCGTTGAACAGCAGGTGGTATCGGGATGCATGCACCAGCGAGGCATCGAACTCGGATCCAATATCATCGCTGCGGAAACCCCCCGCCGGCGGTGCTGCCAGGACGTCAGCCGACCCGTTGACAATGTTGTCCATAGGCGTTGCCGCATGCAGGGACTCACCCTGAAAAAGCAAGTTCCAGCTTTTATTTGGCCGCAGATCCAGGTTGAGCCGCCGTTGTTTTATGTTTTCCCAGCCGAAAAGGTCGGTAAGGCCGAAGACATTGTGGTTGCTTGGATAAAACTGATCGAAGGTACTCACCCGCAGAGGATTGCGGTGCGGATTTCCGGTCGCGTAATCGTACTCCGGCTCCAGGTGCGGAGACCAGGGTATCCACTTCGCGGTGTACCCCGCCAGAACGTAGCCTGCGCCGGCATGGATCGTGTCGTTGACATAGCTGCCCCGTTCGAGCGTGCCCTGCACGTCGTAGTCGAAACCGGCCGGAAGATGCTCTGCCACGCGAATTCCAGGAGCCACCAGAACCTCTCTGCCTGACTCGTCCTGCAGGCTCTTCACAGGAGATGTTTTGAGCAGCACAAAGGGCTCAAGCCTCATGTGGGGGACAAGTGTGGTCAGCGTCGCGTAGGCGCCGTGTAGATAGAAGCCACCCGTGGGCCTGTCGAATGATGTCGGAACAATCCTGACAACCGAACCGCTGAAAAGGTCCAGGCGGTTTTCCGAACTGCCCAGACGTGCGTGAATCACGTCGAATGTGCGGCTGTCATTGGTCCAGTCGCTGATGCCGATGAGCCGCTCTTCGCCAAAGCGTAGTTCCTGCCGCCCCGGCATAAGCAGGATCGTAGAACTGTGCAGCGTAAAGTAGGCCTGCCGCAGATCGAACGTGTCCCTCATATTCGACAGCGCATCCGCCACGGGCAGATTGAGCGCGTGCAGATCGTGAAACTGCGCATAGGCGGAGAACCACTTCGTCGGCCGCACAGCGAGGCCCCCGCGAACGCGGGTGAGTTCGTACATCTGAAAGTTTCCCGCCTGATACTGGGTTGCCGTATCCGCCTCAGTCCGGCCACGCAGTTCCCAATCCATACTCATCCAGTCAGGCAGACCCTGAATTGAGAGATATTGCACCTTATCTGGCGGAGTGTCCTCTTTCTGTGCGAACGCCAGTGTACCGACACACAGGACGGTGAATAACGAAATTGACGCGGCAGGAAAAGGAAGCCGAGACATATATCCCACGAGTTACCTCTACATTCGGATGGCTGAAGCGATGGCGCGGGGCTCATACCGATTCCTGGCGAACCACCTTACGACGCCATGCTTACGGTGACGGGCTACCTCGTTGCCTCTGGAAGCAACCGAATGACCAAAGCATGACATTCCTGGTGATTCAGCCGGACGGAAGTTCTTGAGAAGGGCAGCCAACGGGCTTCGGGCGACCAGAACTCCGAAATGTCAGGCATCTGACACCATGGTTCGTGGCGAAAGTCACATGGCCGTCACTTCTTTATCTCTTCCAGGTTCGAGGCGTTCAGATGACATTGTTGTCCCCACGTTCTATTGCGACGCGGCAGACTTACGCCCCTTACTCTTTGTCGCCCTGCGTTTCACGCGCATGCGTAACCCGGGAAGTGGCACCCGGAATGCAACTGAGCTACCGACCACGCAGCCGCCGACACCGATTGGGGGTAGAACTTGGGAGACAGCATGTTGTTTCATATCCTGGCGACAAATAAGAATTGGGCTCCAACTCTCGCCCGCATCATTCTCGGCATCATTTTCTTCGCGCACGGTTCGCAAAAGGTGTTCGGATGGTTTGGCGGGCCGGGATTGCGGCAGACACTGCGCGGTTTAAAGGAGCACGTGGGCCTGCCGCCAATCCTGGCTCTCGCCGCCGTGGGGGCTGAGCTTCTCGGTGGTGCGGCGCTCATCCTTGGATTTCTTGCGCGCCTTAGCGCGCTCGGCATCGCCGTCAACATGCTCGCGGCAATTGTCATGGTGCACGGGAGGTACGGCCTTTTCATGAACTGGTTTGGCGACAGGAAATGGCACGGCATCGAGTACCACCTGCTCGCAATGGCATTGACCGTTGTCATCATTGTGGAAGGTGCTGGCGCATTTTCGGTGGATGGCCTGTTATCGAGCTGGATCAGCGGGTAAGAGAGGTGACGAAACGGGAGACGTCCCTGAAGGAGGGGTCGATGATCGTCACTTTATCAGCAGAGCCGGGCGCGGAAGGGAGCCGTCCAAATGTAGCGGCGACCTGTGCCGCGGAAATGTGGGTCGACAAGATGGCGGAGTTGTATCTCCTGGCATTCATGCTTACTACGGATAAGGGGGCCGCCGAACAATGCATGTTAGACGCAGTGGATGAATACCTGAACAGCAGCGCACCCAGCCTGATCGATTGGATGAGAAACAAGGGAAGACAGGCTGTGATCGAGCGTGCGGTTCAGTGTGTGAATCCGAGGGTGAAGGCGTCGTATTGCTGGACGGTGCCCACCGGGACACGGGCTCTGCGTGCGCCAGGTCATCAGCCATTCGCCGTGATTACAGCGCTGGGGACGTTTGAACGTTTTGTCTATGTGCTGACGGTTCTGGAAGGTTATGACGAAGAAGAGTGTGCCGGCGTGCTTGAGTGCCGTCGGGCGGACGTTGTCGCAGCGCGAAAGCTCTCCCATCAACTGGTTGGGTTAGGCGACGCGGAAGGAGCGGCGCCCGGCCGGCTCGATCCGTTGCTCCTCGTCAGCACAATGATCTACTCGCACTGCGGAATCTCCTGAGCCTGCGCCTCCTCCACATGAGACCGTGCTGCTGAATGAATACCCAATACCTGCTTCTGTTCTGACACTGGTTTTCTCCTTCGCTCACTTCTTTTCGAGAGATGTCTTCGCTTCAGCACAATCCTCTCGGCTTTGGGGCCGAGCTTCGTAGAAGATTCGCAAGACGTCAGATCCACCGTGTCTGCAATTGAGTCCCGATCGCATTTCCCTCTGGGGAGGCAACATCATTTGCAGATATTGGTGGTCGATCAACAGCAGCGAATGATCTTCGGGCTAAGCAGCGTTGTGGCGGGAGTCGCAGGCATGACATTCCTCCTTCCGGAGGGGTTGTGGGCGGCCCGTTACGACAGGATTCCCTGAAGCGGGGCCCTGCCGTAATTCCGGTGGTCAGGCCGCAGCGTTGAGTAGTTTGTGCGGGTCGATGACGAACTTTTTCGCTGCTCCTTTGTCGAAGTCCTTGTAGCCGTGCGGAGCGTCGTCGAGGGTGATGACGGTTGCGTTGACGATCTTTGCGATGGGCAGGCGGTCGTGCAGGATGGCCTGCATGAGCTGCCGATTGTATTTGAGGACCGGGGTCTGGCCGGTGAAGAAGCGGTGCGACTTCGCCCACCCGAGGCCGAAGCGCATGCTCAGGTTTCCGGTTTGCGCAGCCTTGTCCTTTGCGCCGGGATCCTCGGTGACATAGAGGCCGGGAATGCCGATGGAGCCGGCGGCGCGGGTGATAGACATGAGCGAATTGAGAACCGCTGCCGGCGCTTCCGTCGCGTTGTGTCCGTGCGATTTCGCCTCGAAGCCGACCGCGTCGATGGCCGAGTCGACCTCGGGCTTGCCGAGGATCTGGGCGATTTGCTCTTCGAGCGGCGCGTCTTTGGTAAGGTCGATCGGTTCATAGCCGACAGCTCTGACGTGCGCGAGGCGCTCGGCATTCATATCGCCGACCAGGACGACTGCAGCACCGAGGATGTGGGCAGAGGCTGCGGAAGCCATGCCGACCGGCCCGGCGCCGGCAACGTAGACGGTGGATCCAACACCGACGCCGGCGTTGATCGCCCCGTGGAAGCCGGTGGGAAGGATGTCAGTGAGCATGGTGAGGTCCCTGATCTTCGCCATGGCCTGGGCCTTGTCGGGGAACGGGATGAGGTTGAAGTCAGCGTAGGGGACCATGACGTACTCGGCCTGCCCGCCGATCCATCCTCCCATGTCAACGTAGCCGTAGGCTCCGCCGGCGCGGCCAGGATTGACGTTGAGACAGACTCCGGTCTCCTCGGAGCGGCAGGTGCGGCACCGGCCGCAGGCGACGTTGAAGGGAACGGTAACGAGGTCTCCCTTTTTGATGTACTCGACGTCGGAGCCGAGTTCGATGACTTCGCCGGTAATCTCGTGGCCGAGGACCATGCCGGTGGGCGCGGTGGTGCGGCCCCGGACCATGTGCTGGTCGGAGCCACAGATGTTCGTGGAGATGACTTTCAGGATGACACCGTGATTGATCTTCTTACCTGCCGGATTTTCGAGTTTGGGGTAGTCGATCGATTGAACTTCGACATGGTTGGGACCCAGAAAGACGACTCCGCGATTGGACGCCATAAGATTTCCCTTCCTGTTGTGAAGGTGTGTTGGTGTTTGGGCTGCGTCACGGCCCCTCCGCGATGACGGGATGGATCGAGAAACCAGCCTGCGGCCTGCTGCACGCTGGCCAGGCTCAAAGTGCCGAGGCGCCAGCTTCCGCGACGGCGTGATCCTGCTCCCCGCTGCCGCCCGAGATTCCTATGGCGCCGACGATCTTGCCATCCTTCCTGAGGGGAATTCCGCCAGCAAAGATCATGACCTTGCCGTTGTTCGAAGCGTGAATTCCGAAGAATTGGTCTCCGGACTGGGAATTCGCACCCAGCTCTTTGGTGGTGATATCGAAGGCTCGAGAGGTCCAGGCCTTCTTCTGAGCGATGTCGATCGATCCGAGCCACGCATTTGCCATCCGTTCAAAGGCGATGAGGTTGCCGCCTTCATCGACCACGGCGACGTTCATGGGCTGCCCTATCTCATCCGCCTTCTTCTCAGCAGCGGCGATGATACGCCGCGCATCCGCAAGCTGAATCATGGTTCTCTTTCCTCTCCGCGGGTGTGAAGCCTACGCACTATCTGCACTTCAGCCGCAATGATGAATCGTCCAGAGATCCGCAAGCGGCTGCGTTCCTGCTCTGGGGTTGAGAAAGGTCAGGACAAACAGGCCACCTGCGACGAGCAGATGCCGGCCAGGTGCTGGAGAGCGCGAAGCCGGGCCTCCCCCACCTTCTGTCGCGAAGTTCCTAACAGAGCGGCGCAGCTCCCATCGGGATATCCTTCCAGGACGGACAGGACAAACGCAAAGCGCTCGAAGTCTTTCAGCGCAAGGACGCCTGCAAACTGTGCCTCCTGCAAACCACACCGCGCGACGCTGTCTTCATCTTCCGAACGGACAGCCCACCTCCTCGGCGCTGCGTCGCCGGGCTGGGGCTGAATCATCCGAATCGCCCGGCGGACGATGACTCGCCGCGCCCAGCCGTCGACCCATCCCTGAAATACCGCGACGCCGTTCACGCAGTCATCAAGACCACCTGCGAAGCACTGCTCTGCTTTATCCGAACTGGCTGTCAATAAAAAGGACAGCAGGTAGAACTGTGTGACATTCTCAGTAAAGAACCTGCAAATATCGTTACAGGTTGCGTAGTCGCACTTCGTGTTAGCAACGATCCGGTGTGTAAGTCGCTTGTTCACTCGCGGCCCTCCTGAATCGCTGTCCATGCTGCAGTCCTCCGCTGTTGTTTCCTGTTCCTTTGTACTCGCGATGGGTTCGCAGGCCGTTCGCGGCCGGTTGCTCTGTCTATCAGCAATTCCGTGCCCATATGAGTTGTCGCACCTGGACGAGCATTACGGCGTCGTGGAAATCAATAGGTAAGAGTTGCACCGAAGGTTGCAGAGGGACGAGACCTGCCAGGACCAGACGCTGATCCGACACTTGTCCGATTCCAAGGACCCTAAACTCTGCAGGTTTGGAAGCGACTTCCGCCGGATGGCAGATCGCGTGTGGACCGGGCTCTGTGGTGGTTCCAGAGCCGTCGAGTCCAGTGTCAGAAACCAGACATCGGACTCAGACAGTGCCACATCATCGACAGATCGCATGCCGAAACATTCTGCTGCTGCCCGGACTTCCCATGCTCGCGGGAAGTCGTCCGTCGGGCGAGTCTTCGTGCTCGCGCTCCCTGGAGACTCTGAGGTGACGACTGGTTCCCCACTCAGCTTTTCGAAGAAGCGTGCGCTTGGCCGTTCTTTAGGCCCTTCTCGCCGCGATCATGGCCTGCTGAATCACAGAAACCAGCGCGTCAAAGTCAAAGGAGCCATTGTGCCGAAGTCCGTTGATAAAAAACGTCGGCGTTCCGTTCACTCCGCTCCGGATGCCACTGGTGAAGTCGGCGCGCACACGAGTCTGGAACGTTTTCTGCTCCAATGCCTGACGCATGGCGCTGGAGGATAGCGTGAGCTCTTTAGCGAGCGCCAGGAACAGCCCTTCCCCCAGGCGTTCCTGATGTTCAAACAACCGATCGTGCATCTCCCAGAACTTGCCGTGTGCGCCGGCGAACTCCGCGACCTCGGCAGCAGCCTCGGCGTGAGGATGCATCTGACTCAGGGGAAAATTGCGAAACGCAAATCGGAGCCGTTCGCCAAACTTCTTCTGAACCTGCTGGACGATGGGGTATGCGCGTCCGCAGTGCGGACACTCGTAGTCGCCATATTCGACCAGAGTCACATCCGCGTCTTCAGGGCCCTGGACATGATCCTCGGCGGTGATGGGCACCGTAAGTTTCGCCACGCACTCCTCCTACTTCGGCAAATCCTCAAGCGCCTGCAGAATGCCGTCCGCACCGGGATTCACAGCAATCGGCGAGCAATAGCTCCAGGAGATCACTCCATTCCTGTCGATAACGAACAGAGCACGCTCGCTGACGCCGTCTGCCTCTCGATACGCGCCGTATTGCCGGGCGACGGCACCCTTGGGCTCAAAATCGGCGAGCAGTGGAAAATGCAAACGACGGTTTTCCGCAAATGCTGCGTGACACCACACCCCATCCACAGAAACACCCAGCAGTTCCGCGCCAAACTTTTGAAACTCCGGGAGGATCTCATTGTAGAGAGCCATCTGGTCACCGCATACCGGGCTCCAGTCCGCGGGATAAAACGCCAAAATCACCGGACGGCCTCGGAGCTCGCTCAAAGTCAAGGTCCGATCGGGCGTTGCGTGCAGCGTAAAATTCGGGGCCACTGTCCCGGCGGTGAGAATTTCGCTGTTGTTCGAGAGACCGGCGCTCGCGCTGCTCTGTGTCATCGCTGGTGTGCCCCCTCAACAACCGACAGTCAACCCACACTTGTCCGAAGAATAACCCCGACACTTCGTCACGAGCAAAGAACACCCGCTTCCCGAACCGTCGCAATTTCAGTCGAAGCCACCATTTGCCTGGTCCGTAATCTCATCGAGTGCGGCGGCGCACAGAGGCATACTCGACGTTCAGAAATATCAGTGGCGGGTGGTTTCAAACAGGAACCAAACGCGACGCTGGCCCTGGTCGATCCAGTTTTCCAGCAGGCTGGCCGTGGCAACGTCGCCTGCGTCATCGCAAAGCGTGTGAACCGCGCGCATACTCAGGACCAGAGCCTTTTCATCCTCACGAAGCTCGCTCAGCATATCGGCAGGATCGATGTATTCGGCGTCGTTGTCGCGAACGCGCTGCAGACGAGCAATGTGCCCGATCGAATGAATCGTGGTGCCGCCGATCTTGCGGACACGCTCCGCGATATCGTCGGTCATGGCAAAGATCTGATCTCCATGATCGTCGAGAAGAAGATGATAGTCCCGAAAGTGTGGCCCGCTGATGTGCCAGTGAAAGTTCTTCGTCTTGAGGTAGAGAGCGAATACGTCCGCAAGCAAAGCATTGAGCGCCCCGGTAATCTCCCTGACTGCCTCGGGCTCAAGATCGCTCGGCGTTGCTAACGGGGCTCTCTGAAGAGATTCAAGTTTGCTCCTGGTTGTCATAGACATTCCTTTCAAAGGATCGAACTATTGGCTGTCGGCAGAGAACTGTTCCGAATGCAGAGATTCCAGACGGACAGAAAGGATTCAGCATTGAACCGTTTTTCATGGATGCAACCGGTGCCGGCCCGGCAAGAGGTCCGGAGAGCCTACCGCACCTCGCAGGTGGCTGCCAGATTGGGATTCGCGAAAGTATCCAGGTCGTCGCTGTCGCTGCCGTGGAGACAGGCAAAGTCTTTTTCGACGATGAGCTCCAGTTTCCTCCCGTGCCCGAGATCAACCAGGGAATAGATTCCGACCTGATCTCTCTCTCGCCAGAGACCCACCTGTTCAGGAGTAACCACCACCGCAAGATCGCACGGCACATAGCGCACTGCTGCTTTTGCGCTTTCTGGAGGACCCAGCACGAGAGCCCAGGTGAAGGTGGGGTTGGGCGCTGGAGCGAAGCGGATCGTCTCTTCGATATGGCCTTCCTGCAGAAAGCGCGCGAGTTCCGAGCGGCCAACCCGCAGTCGTACCGAGTTCCCCGTCATGCGAAGCTTCATGCCTGCACCTCCTTCCGTGACGGTGTTTCCCTCCTGATGCGATCGGCTCCGTGATAGATGTTCATGTGGCCGTCGCGCAGGAATCCCGCAAGGGTCACGTCGAATTCCTGCGCGACCCAGACGGCGAGACTCGAAGGAGCGCCGATCGCGGCGACCACGGAGATGCCGCCCATCACCGCTTTCTGCAGCAGCTCAAAGCTCGCGCGACCCGAGAGCAGAAGCAGGCGATCGTGCAGAGGTGTGCGATCCTCAAGAAATTGTCCGCCCAGAAGTTTGTCGACTGCATTGTGGCGCCCGACGTCTTCACGCATGGCGAGCAGCGTTCCCTCGGCATCGAACAGCCCTGCTCCGTGCAGTCCGCCCGTACGGTCGAAGACGCTTTGCGCTTCCCGCAATCGCGCCGGCAGGGTGTAAAGCACTTCCGCATCGATCGAGAACGTATTCTTCATTCGCGGCGGGCATACCGTGCGCAACGCCAGCAGCGATGCCTTTCCGCATACTCCGCAGCTGGAGGTGGTGTAGAAGTTTCGCTCCAGGTTCGCGAGGCTCACTGAAACATCCGGCGCCAGTTCGACCTGCACGATATTTCTTCGCGGCTGGTAGAACCAATCGCCATCACTGCCTTCTGCTGTTTCAGCCGGCCTGGAAGCCTCCACGGCATAGACGATTCGCTGAATGTCGAGCGCGTCGTGGACCACGCCTTCCGTCATCAGGAATCCCGCGGCGAGCTCGTAATCGTAACCGGGTGTACGCATGGTGACTGAGATCGCCTTTGTCGCTCGACGATGGGACGGACCGTGCACCAGGCGGATCTCAAGCGGCTCCTCGACGGCGAGCGCCTCCCGAGCCGGCCGCGTCTCCACCCCAATCATCTTGTTTACTGGGACGTGGACAACGGCACGGCTTGTTTCGTTCGCTTCGGAATCAGCCGCCGCCAATCGAATGAGGTCCATACGCGAGTTAGATGGTTGCTTCCGGTAATGGATCTATACCCATGCTTTTGCCCCGAGAGCAAGGCGCACGGTAATGGCATAGGTGCAGTACATCAGCCAGATCCCGGTAACAAATTGGAAGAAGCCCACCAGCCGGGCGCCGGCCTCCCAGGAAAGCAGCCGCGCAGGAATTTCCGCGGCATAGACCAGGATCAGCCCGATGAAGATGATCATCACCGGGATGTCGCCGGCACGCCCGAAGACGTCGGCGCCAAGAATGCTGATGAAAAGAAACGCGATCGCCATCCAGCCATCCGGCTGCGCGCTGGAACCGATGTAGCGGCGATGCGCCATTGCGAACCAATGGACGCCGTACGCGGTGAAGGCGAGACCGGCCATATAGATCGGTGCCGCGTTTCCGAACACATTGAACCAGGTTAGTCCAACCAGGAGGTAGGTGCCTGCGATGAACTGCATGAATCCCGGCATCCAGAAACCCCACATCCCCATGGTCCTGTTGACATCCGGGCTGGCGGTGGGAAATCCGAACAGCGCCTGTCCACCCCAGATGAGATAGCCGGTGGCAAGTCCGAAGAACCCGACGGCCACCGGGACAAACTTCGAGGCAGCGAAGGTGAAAGTCTGCGTATCCATCTTTCGTAAGCTCCTGTAGACAGGCATTGCAATCGCCGTTCCATCCCCGTTCGCACCTCGAACGACAAAGAGCCTGGATTTCCGGAAGAACCCGAGCACCGTGATATCGATCGCTCCGTCAAGGGGCGGACATGCTGTCAATAACCTGGCGCAGAACCCTGACAGCTGGGTCGATGTGCTCGCGCGCCTGATCCCTTCGCCATCATGGAAAAACCACTCTGTCCGTGATTGGCAGGAGACGTGCACGTCACCGGCCGTGTAGCCGAATGACGGAAGACCCATTGGGGGGAGATCATGGCAATCAGCAAGCGTCCGCTGGGTACGAGCGGACTGCAAATCACGACAGTTGGATTTGGAGCCTGGGCGATCGGTGGCGGTGGATGGTCCTTCGGCTGGGGACCGCAGGACGACTCCGCGTCAGAACGCGCGATGCGCCGAGCCATCGACCTGGGGATCAACTGGATCGATACAGCCGCAGTCTATGGCCTGGGCCATTCCGAGCAGGTTGTCGGACAGTTCCTTCGCTCCATTCCGCGGTCGGAGCGGCCCTTCGTCTTCACGAAGTGCGGAATGATCTGGGACGAGCGGAATCCTATGCAGGAGCCGCGGCAGGTTCTCAAACCGGAATCGGTGCGCGCTGAGTGCGAGGCGTCGCTGCGGCGCCTCGGCGTTGAGCGGATTGATCTCTACCAGTTCCATTGGCCGGACAAGACCGGAACGCCCGTCGAAGACTCATGGGCTGAAATGCAGCGACTGATCGAAGAAGGCAAAGTAAGGCTGGGTGGCGTGTCCAACTTCGGAGTTGAATTGCTGGCCCGCTGCGCTGCCGTCCACCACGTGGATTCCCTGCAGCCTCCGTTCTCTTTGATTCGTCGCGAATATGCCGCTCAGGAGATCCCCTGGTGTCAGACACACGGCACAGGAGTGATCTGCTACAGCCCCCTGCAATCAGGATTGCTCACCGACGGCTTCAGCGCGGCCAGGGTGGCTCGCATGGCGGACGATGACTGGCGGCGCCGTTCCCCCGAGTTCAACTCTCCACAACTCGATCGCAATCTGGCTTTGCGGGATGCATTGCTGCCCATCGCGCGTCGCTACGAAACGTCGGTTTCAGTGGTTGCCATCGCCTGGACGCTGAGCTGGGCTGGTGTGACTGCGGCCATTGTTGGAGCCCGGGGTCCTGAACAGGTGAATGGTTGGATTGGCGGAGCAGATCTGGAACTGAGCCCGGCTGACCTCGACGAAATTGCGAGAGCCCTCAGAAAAACCGGCGCCGGAAGCGGTCCGGTTACCTCCGAACAGGAACTGGAGGTCGCCTGAATTCATCCCTCGAGTAAGGGCTCACCTGACTGGACAGTTTGCGTCGGCAGGGTAAAACAAAACGTCGCACCTCGTTCCTCATTTGCGGTCGCCCACAAACGACCACCGTGTGATGCGACGATGGAGCGGCTGATCGCGAGGCCCAGCCCCGAGCCCTGTGGCTTGGTGGTGAAGAAGGCGCTGAAAATCTCGTCTGCCTTTCCAGGCGGCAGTCCTATCCCGGTATCGCTTACCGAGATGACCACATATCCGTCATCGCCCAGTTCCGACTTGATCGTAAGTTCGCCCGTTGTGTCCTTCATGGCCTCAATGGCATTGAGCATCAGGTTCATGAATACCTGCTGCAGCTGGACGCGATCTGCCGTCACTTTGGGAAGTCGGCCCGCCAGCTCCGTGCACATCGAAATGGAATGGCGATTCGCCTCGCTGCGCAGAAGGCCAAGCATCTCGCGCATCACATCGTTCACGTCGATCGACGCGCGTTCCGGCGGAGCACCCTTCTTATAGAAGGACCTCAGGTGGTCGATGATTCCTGCCGCTCGGCTGCCGTCCTCCACGATCCGCATCGCTGCTTCGCGTGCCTTCTCCACCTGCGGCTCGCCGCGCATCAGCCAGCGCATGCAGGTCCTGGCGTTCGTAATCGAGGCGGTGATGGGCTGTTTCAGCTCATGAGACAGCGAGGCGGCGAGTTCACCGAGCGTGCTGATGCGGTTTACATGCTCGAGATCTGCCTGGAGCTGCCGCACCCTTTCCCGCTCCTCATCCGCTCGCTTTCGCTCGGTGATGTCCATCGCGGTCCCCACGAATTCAATAACGTCCCCGGAGGCGCCGAAAACAGGATGGGCGATGCTGTGGACATACCTGATCGCTTGGTCCGGAAGAATGATTCGATACTCGATATCGAAATCTGCTTTTTGAAGAATCGCCTCTTCGATCGCCTGCTGCCTCCTGGGGCGATCTTCCGGATGAATACGCTGGTTCCATTGTTCCAGGCAGGGTAATCCACCTTTCTGATCGAACCCGTATACGCGAAAGCACTCGGGAGACCAATGAAGCACCTCCCTGGTCAACACGTCCCATGCCCAGCTGCCGCTATAGGCCAGCTTTTGCGCATCTACCAGATAGGCTTCCGTCCGTCGCAGCGCGTTCTCAGCTCGCTGACGATCTGCTATTTCCCTGGTAAGCTGATCGTTTGCAGCCGCCAGCTGGCTGGTTCGCTCTATTACCCGCTGTTCAAGCTCCTCATTCAAGCGCCTGATTTCTGCCTTCGCCATCTTGTGACCCGCGGTTTCGATAATGTCCCAGCTGCCTTGCCGCTTCGCTACTGCAAACTGATGGGTGCGTACGACATCCAGGATTTCTGCAGATCCGCATGCAGCCAGCGGGTAGGTGCACAACGCTGTGAAGCACTGATTCGCTATGGCCCCGTTGACGGAGTCTTCATATTCACAAAAGTCCTTCCAGTGTTTGCTTTCGAGCCACGCGGTATCCGCCGCCAGTCTGACCCCGACGTAACCTCTGGAGAAGGCGCGCGGCAGCGTCGCAATCCAGCCGGCAATCGTTCTGTCCAGGTTAAATGTGCCGTCCGGCAGATACACATCCCGAGCTGAGACGATCTCGATGCTGCCGTCCAGCACAAAGCGATCAGAACCCGGGGCAGCCTGCCGGAGCGCTTGCAGCGCGTCGTCCTTTGTTACCGGGGGGGCGATAACCCATAAACAGAACTCCTGGCTCTGCAGCCCAACCCAGAAGTAGCAGGCTAACGTTTCGAGCAGGTCCTCTTTCGTATCGTAGAAGAGGCAAAAGTGCGAGCCCCACGGGATATCGCCAACGACATCGAAGCCGCTGCTCCGCATGATGCTGGTCTCTATGGTTGCCATTGGCGGCTACCTCCTTGTTCCCGATACGCCTCGGCCTTCTTTACGTCGTTTTTCGTACACCAGGCAAGTGACAACTTGTAGAAAGGGGTTCCGATGCGAGGCTCTGATGACCTCAGATTTCAAACTCATGGGCAGTCGGTCTATGGGGGCTGGAAGTTCGATCCCGATCGCCCTTTGATTAGGGACAGGATACTCCAATATTCCGCCCCGAAACTGTACCAGGGTGGTCTTTCCTGTGAGTTTCAGTATCGTCATGACTGAACAAACCCAGAATTCCAGCATCGGATTCACTGTAAGTGGGAAAGCATTCTGCTGCGCGCCAGTTCAGCTTCTGATGGAGCTGCGAATAGACTTTTTTTTGGACCGGACGAAGTCCAAAAACGCTTTCTGGACGGCTCCTTCGCGCTCCGGCGACCAGGCCATCACCAGTTCGATCGTGCCTCGCGGTTCAGTCAGAGGACAGAAGGCCAGATCGCTGAAGCGAACCTGTCGCAGGCTGGAGGGGATCAGCGTCACGCCTTCTCCCGCCTCCACCAGTGCCAGCACGCTCGAGAGCACATTGGAGGTCTGGATGATTCTCGGTGAGAATCCCGCCTGTTCGCAGAGTGAAGTGATCCTGTCGAAGAGGGCCGGCGAAATCTCGCGCTCGCAGAGCACAAACGATTCGTTCGCGAGCTGCTGCAGCGCCAGCGGGCCCTGGGCGAGGACATGATCGCTGGGCAACACGGCGATGAGCGGATCGAGATAGAGTGTTTCGGAGCGGAGCCGCGCGGCGTAAGGCGGCTGGAGCTGCCGCGTGAAGCCAACATCCAGCGAGCCGCTGAGCAGGGCCTCCGACTGGGCAGCGGGCAGCATTTCCATCAGCGACAGGCGCACGCCTGGATGCTGGTGCCGGAATTCACGGATCATGCGCGGTAGAAACGTGCTGGCTCCCCAAACCAGAAAGGCGGTTCTCAGGCTGCCAATCTCTCCGCGAGCCGACCTGCGCGCCCGATCCACGGCCCGGTCGGCATCCGCAAGCACCTTGCGCGCCTCCTCAAGAAAGACCTCCCCGGCCGGAGTCAGGCTGACGCGCGGTTGCGAACGGTTGAGCAGTTGCGCGCCGATTTCGCTTTCCAGATCGAGAATCTGCTCGCTGATCGTGGACTGCGAGATTCGCAGAGCATTTGCGGCACGATTGAACCCCTGCCAGTCGGCAACGGCGCAGAAATAGCGCAGGTGACGCAGCTCCATGGCTTATTCTATCGGTTTTGCCGATAGCCTCGTTCGGAATATCCCGTGAAACCTATCGTGAACCCCTGAATCCACTCGTGTAGCCAGTTCCCGCAAGTCGCTGGCTGAGGCAGCCACTGGCATCGTGCCTCTCGGCGCCGCTTCCCCGACCGCTCTGGAAACAAGAGAATCGCTATGTGGATTGTCAGAATCGCGCTGACGCGACCCTATACGTTCATCGTTCTGGCGCTGCTGATTCTGTTCCTGAGCCCGCTGGTGATTCTGCGCACGCCCACCGACATCTTCCCGAACATTAACATCCCGGTGATCGCGGTCAACTGGACCTACACCGGTCTCGATCCGGAGGAAATCGAAGGCCGGCTCACAGAGCCGTATGAGAAAGCGCTCACCTCCCTGGTCGACAACATTCAGCACATCGAATCGACGAATTACAACGGCGAGTCGGTCGTCAAGATATTCCTGCAGCCAGGGGCCAGTCTGGACCTGGCCAACTCGCAGGTGAGCGCGGCCTCGCAATTTATGCTGCGCCAGTTGCCGCCCGGCACTCTCCCGCCGGAGATCATCAACTTCAGCGCATCCAGCGTCCCCGTTCTGCAGCTCAGCCTCTCCGGGCCTGGCCTCTCGGAACAGCAACTGCAGGACTATGCGACGAACTACATTCGCCCGCAACTGATCACGGTTCCGGGCGCGGTAGTGCCGTCTCCGTACGGCGGCAAGACGCCTCAGGTGATGATCAACATGAATCAGAGCCTGATGCAGGCGAGGGGAATCTCGCCGATCGATGTTCTGAACGCGGTGAATGCCGAGAACGTCGTCCTTCCCGTCGGCACGGCGAAGATCGGCCACGACGAGTACGACGTCCGCATGAACACCGCACCCCGCACCATCGCGGCCCTGAATAACCTGCCCATCAAGCAGGTGGGGCCCACCACGATCTATTTGCGGGATGTGGCCACCGTCAGCAACGGCTTTGCCGTGCAAACGAACATCGTGCGCCAGGACGGCCGCCGCGGCGTGCTGATTACCATCATCAAGTCGGGCACCGCTTCCACGCTGAACGTGGTGAAAGGCGTGCGCGCCATGCTGCCCCGCATCGCCACCATGGTTCCCCCGCAGTTGAAGATTACCCCCCTTGCGGATCAGTCGGTCTTTGTGCGCGGAGCCGTGAACGGCGTCATTCGCGAAGCGGTGATCGCCGCGGCTCTCACCGCTCTGATGATCCTGCTCTTCCTGGGCAGCTGGCGCAGCACGCTCATCATTGTGATCTCGATTCCGCTCTCCATCCTGACCTCCGTCATCGTCCTGAGCTTCGTCGGCCAGACCATCAACATCATGACCCTTGGCGGCCTGGCTCTCGCTGTCGGCATTCTGGTGGACGATGCCACCGTCACCATCGAGAATATCGAGCGCTATGTCGAGGAAGGCCTGCCCCTCGAAACAGCCATCCTGGAGGGCGCCGCGCAGATCGCGGTGCCGGCCCTTGTCTCGACGCTCTGCATCTGCATCGTCTTCCTCCCTATGTTCCTGCTCGGCGGCGTGGCGCATTATCTGTTTGTTCCCCTCGCGGAGGCCGTCGTCTTCGCCATGCTCGCGTCGTACCTCCTGTCGCGAACGCTGGTGCCCACCCTCGCCATGTATCTGCTGCGCGTGAGGGATCACACCAGAATCACACGCAATCCGTTTTCCCTCTTTCAGAGAGCCTTCGAGCGCCGCTTTGAGCAGGTGCGCGGAAGCTACCGGCAGTTGCTCACCCGTTTGGTGATGCACCGCAAGGCTTTCATTCCGCTCTTCCTGCTCGGGTGCCTGTCGGTCTTCGCTCTCATCCCATGGCTGGGGCAGGACTTCTTCCCCAGCACCGACAGCGGCCAGTTCATCCTGCATGTGCGCGCACCCACCGGCACGCGCATAGAAGACACGGCTCGTCTCTGCGACCTGGTCGAGGATTCCATCCGTCGTGAGATTCCCCCCCGCGAGCTGGACAATATCCTCGACAACATCGGCCTGCCCTACAGCGGCATGAATACGATGCACCTGACCTCCGGCATCGTAGGCGCCAATGGCGCCGATGTGCTGGTCTCGCTCCGCCCGAATCACCATCCCACCGCAAATTACGTCCGCGACCTGCGCCGCGTACTCCCGCGCGAGTTTCCCGGCGTGACCTTCTACTTCCTGCCCGCGGACATGGTGACCCAGATTCTCAACTTCGGCCTGCCCGCCCCCATCGACGTGCAGATCCAGGGCAGCGACGTGTATGCCAGCCATGCCATCGCAGATCGCATTCTGTCGCAGTTGCATCAGGTGCCAGGCCTTGTGGATCTGCGTGTGGAGCAGCCTTTCAATTACCCCACCCTCAATGTGGATGTTGACCGCACCAAGGCCGAGCAGGGCGGTTACAGCGAGGCCAATATCGCCGACAGCGTCTTGAACTCCCTCAGCGGAAGCCTCCAGATTACGCCTATGTTCTTCCTGAACTACCACAACGGCGTGACTTACAACCTGGTGGCGCAGACGCCGCAGTATCGCATGCAGTCGATTCAGGATCTTGAGAACATTCCCATCACGGCGAACGGCAATCCGAACCCGGAAATTCTGGGCGACGTTGCCGGCGTCCAGCGCGGCCACGAGATGGCCATCGTCTCCGAGTACAACATTCGCCGGGTGGTCGACGTTTACGGGGCCGTGCAGGATCGCGACCTTGGCTCGGTGTCGCGCGCGGTGCAAAGTGTGGTGGCGGCCAACAGCAGGCGCCTGCCCCGCGGTACGTTCATCACGGTGCGCGGTCAGGCACAGACCATGCGCAGCTCATACGAAGGCCTGTTGACCGGTCTCGCCTTCGCCATCGTGCTCGTCTACATGCTCATCGTGGTCAATTTTCAGTCCTGGCTGGATCCATTCATCATCATCACCGCGCTGCCCGCTGCGCTGGCCGGCATCGTCCTGCTTCTGTTCTTCACGCATACAACGCTCAGCGTTCCAGCGCTGATGGGCGCCATCATGTGCATGGGCGTGGCCACGGCCAACAGCATTCTGGTCGTCTCCTTCGCCAGAGACCGGCTCACCCAGCACGGCAACGCGGTGCGCGCGGCCATCGAGGCCGGAGCCACGCGCTTCCGCCCGGTCCTCATGACCGCCCTGGCCATGATCATCGGCATGGTGCCGATGGCGCTGGGTCTGGGCGACGGCGGCCAGGAGAATGCGCCCCTGGGGCGCGCTGTGATTGGCGGCCTGCTCTGCGCGACCGTCGCCACTCTGGTATTTGTACCCGCTGTTTTCAGCCTGCTTCACGGCGGGGGTTTCGCCGGACCCGCAGAGCTGGCTGAGGACGCGAACGCAGAAGCGGCACACTCGTAGCAACAACGGAGTTCCCGATGATGACTGAGACGAAAGATCAATCCCCGGCCAGGACCGACCCTGCGGCATCCGCTGCCACCGGGGCGGTCCAGGATAAGCCCCGCTCCCGGCACATCGCCATCGGGCGAAGCGCGCTGGTCACGCTGGCGGTCGTGGCGGCCTTTGCCGTGGCCATCCATTCCGGCATCCGCTCGCGCGCCGAGGCTGAGGCCCGGCTGGTGCAGGCAACGCAAGCCGTGGCCGTCCCGGAGGTCGCTGTCGTGTATCCGACGACGGGATCGGCGAGCCAGGAGATCTCTCTTCCCGGCAACACCCAGCCCTGGATCGACACTCCTGTCTACGCCCGCACCAGCGGATATCTGCGCACGTGGTATTACGACATCGGCGCGCACGTGAGAAAGGGAGATCTGCTCGCCGTCATCGAGACGCCTGAACTGGACGAGCAACTCCAGGAGGCTCAGGCCCAGCTGAAAAGTGCGCAGGCCAATCTGCAGTTGGCGCAGGTCACGGCGGCGCGCTGGCAAAATCTGCTCAGGACCAACTCCGTATCCCGCCAGGCGACGGATCAGGCGGTCAGCGACCTCGCTTCCAGACAGGCGATGGTCGCCTCCAGCGAGGCGAACGTCCGCCGCCTGCAGCAACTGCAGGACTACGAGCATGTATATGCTCCGTTCGACGGTGTTATCACGCAGCGCAATACCGACATCGGCGATCTCGTCGATGCCGGACAGAATTCCGCCCCGAAAGAGCTGTTCGATCTGGCATCGATTAATATCCTGCGCGTGTTTATCCCCGTTCCCGAGGTCGACAGCAACGCGGTCAGGGACGGCGAGAAAGTGGCGCTGACGCTCGACGAATATCCGGGCCGTCAGTTCATCGGAACCGTGGCCCGCAACTCCGACGCCATCAATCCTGCCACCCGCACGCTCAACGTCGAGGTCGATGTCGACAACTCCTCCGGGCTTCTGCGGCCCGGGGCCTACGTTTTCGTGCACTTTGCGTTGCCGCCCGACAAAGGGGCAGTGACGATTCCGGCCAATACACTGCTCTTTCGCTCCGAAGGACTGCGCGTCGCGGTGGTCCGCAACGGCCATGTGCAGCTCACGCCCATCACCGTCGGTCATGATTACGGCAGCAGCGTGGAAGTTGTCTCCGGTCTCAATCGTTCCGATGCGGTCATCGTCGATCCGTCCGATTCTGTCGAAACCGGTCAGGCGGTGCGCATCGCGAAGGCATGGCAGCAATGAAAGTTCGCATGATTCCCCGGCTTGGTCCGCTGCTCGCGCTTGCTTGCGCGGCTCTTTGTCTCTCCGGCTGTATGGTCGGGCCGAACTATAAGACACCCTCCGTCCCCATGACGCCCGCCTTTAAGGAAGCGCCGTCATTGAATGCGAAGCCGATCGACGGCTGGACGATCGCGACGCCCTCCGATGCCGCGGCGCGCGGACCCTGGTGGCAGGCTTATGGCGATCCGCAGCTCGACGCACTCGAAGCGCAGGTCGATGGCGCGAATCAGACGCTCAAGATGGCCGAGGCCAACTACCGCCAGGCGCATGCCGCCATTCAGTACAATCGCTCCTTCGAAGCGCCCACGATTGGCGTTGATCCGGGCATCGGCGCCGTGCGCGACTCCGCCAACCAGCCGTACTTCCTGTCCACCAGCACCAACGGCGGCGAGGGCAATTTCGTACTCCCGCTCGAATCCTCGTGGGAACTGGACCTGTGGGGACGCGTGCGCCGCAGCGTGACCGCGGCCCGGGAAGAGACCCAGGCGAGCGCCGCCGACGTGGCTTCCGTCCGGCTTAGCCTGCATGCCGAGCTGGCCGTGGACTATTTCGAGCTGCGCAGCGCGGATGCCGACGAGAAACTGCTGGACGATACCGTGAAAGCCTATGGAGAAGCGCTGCAATTGACGGAGAATCGCTTCCGTGGCGGCATTGCCCCCATGTCCGACGTGGCCCAGGCGAAGACGCAGCTCGACGACGCGCAGGTCATGGACACGGATATCGCGGCAAGCCGCGCGGAATATGAGCACGCGATCGCCATCCTCATCGGTAAGCCCCCCGCGGCATTCAGTCTGCCTCCCACGCCGCTGGATGTCGCTCCTCCCAGCCTGCCCGCCATTCCGCGCATCGTCCCGTCGGACCTGCTCGAGCGCCGCCCCGACATCGCCGCCGCGGAACGCCGCATGGCCGCCGCCAACGAGCAAATCGGTATCGCTGAGGCTGCCTGGTATCCCACCCTGAGCCTCTCGGCCATCGCCGGCTTTCAGGGAACCTCCGCCCTCAACTGGCTCAACTGGCCCAGTCGCTTCTGGGCTGTCGGACCGGACTTCTCCGAGACGCTCTTCGACGCGGGCAGGCGCCGCGCAGTGAAGGAATCCGCGCTCGCCGGTTACGACAGCTCCGTCGCCAGTTACCGCCAGACTACGCTCAGCGCCTTTGAACAGGTGGAAGACAATCTTGCGGTGTTGCATGTCCTCTCCACCGAGTCGCAACAGCAGCATCAGGCGACCGCCGCTGCCGAACAGACGCTGCAGCTTTTCATGAACCGCTACAGCGGAGGCGTCGATACCTACCTGCAAGTGGTCACTTCGCAGACCACCGCGCTCAACAACGAACGCAACGATATCGACATCATGCGCCGGCAACTCGACGCCAGTGTGCTGCTCATCAAGGCTGCAGGAGGTGACTGGAACCGCAGTCAAATCCCTCACGTCTAGAAGTCAGCGTAAGCGGCCGGCCGTTGCACGGAACTAAATGATGGAGGAGAACGTGAAATCCCCGGCTCAATCCCAAGGGCTCGGTCCGGCGCTCGCCATCCTGCTGCTGCGGCTCACCCTTGGGCTCAATATCTGCATGCATGGGGTATCCCGAATCGCCGCGGGGCCGACGACCTTTGCCAACTCGCTCGTCCCCATGTTCCAAAAGACGCCGCTCCCTGACTGGAGCGTCCATGCGTTCGGACTCGCGCTCCCGTGGGCAGAGGCGATTCTGGGGTTTCTGCCCCTTCTCGGCTTCTGCACCAGGCTTGCGCTGGTCACCGGCTCGCTGCTCATCCTGGTCCTTACCTTCGGCACCGCCTTGCGGCAGGATTGGAGCACCGCTGGCGTTCAGCTGATCTATGCTGCCGTGTATGCTGCGCTGCTGGCTCTCGACCGCTGGAATGACTATTCCCTCGACCAGTTGTTGTCACATTCGCAGAGCCGGGTTGGCCCTTGAACAGCCGATATGCGACCCCTCGGCACTTCTTCAGAGGAGGGACCAGGGGTAGTTGGGATTTCAATCGGCAACTACCCGCACGGCTTCGCACGATGGGGTCGGAAGCGGTGTCATACTCGGCTTCACGGCCGAAAATCTCGATGCCGAGGGTTCGTTCCTTCAGAGGACCGGCCTGCTTGAAAAGGCCGCGATCTCGAACCACTCTGTTAGCAGATCCACGACCACCACGGCGCCGGTGATCGGCATCTGGCAGCAGTAGGGTATTGGACCGCGTCATGGGCGGGAAACAGAAAGGTTCATGGCGCGGCCGGCGCATTCCGCCTTTCATGGTCTCAAGCTGGCAGAAAATTGGCTCCCTCAACCTCGTGAGTCCCATCCCCGTTTCTCGACCGCGTTGCCGCCAGTCATCCGAAATCGGAGCCGTGTAGGCGATTCAGGGCTCGTACAGATCTGTACAATCGCGACCTCTTTGCCAGCGAATCGATTCATACGAGTTTTGGGCA
This sequence comes from Acidobacteriaceae bacterium, assembly GCA_049671725.1. Classification (GTDB taxonomy): domain Bacteria; phylum Acidobacteriota; class Terriglobia; order Terriglobales; family Acidobacteriaceae; genus Palsa-343. The sequence goes on along the minus strand of JBATVK010000073.1, from coordinate 19,703 downwards.
TAATTTTCCTAAACAGGAAAGCAATGTCGTCTGTCATGGCGAAGATCTGGTCGCCGTGGTTGTCAAGAAGCAGATGGTAATCGCGAAAATGAGGGCCGCTCATGTGCCAGTGGAAGTTTTTGGTCTTCAGGTAGAGGCTGAAAACATCGGCGAGAAGTGCATTGAGCGCGCCGGTGATGTCCTTCACGGCCTCGGGGCTGAGGTCGGAGGGAGTATTCAGCGGTGCCTTTTGGCGGACAAGCACGTCGGTGTTGGTGGACAAGACATTCTCCTTTCACAAATCCGGCTGCTGGGTGCAGGCCACGTGCGACCCGGTCAGCCTGGGGAGGGCCGAGCACAGCGCCTTTTATTACCTGGGACCGATGCGCCGGAGGCATTGTGGCGTACTCCGGAGAATCGTTCCCAACGCGATATCGCTGTCTAATATTCGCGACCGAGAGGAACGTTGCGGGTTTCCAGGAAAAAACCTGGGGTCACGGCCACGTCGAACGGCGAGGAGGCCCCGCTGGCGGCGATCCCCCTGCCAAACAGCTCCCTGGCTATCACGGTCGTCGCCGGACTAAACTGAGGCGTTCGCGGTTTCGCGACAGGTCTAACCTCCGGCGTGCATGCGTTCCGAACGGGCGGATTTGTCGAACGGATCCCTGAGCACTGCCCGGGAGACTTCCGATGAGAACGTTGAGCAGACTGGCCGTTGCCGGAGCAGTTGTCTTTGTGGCATTGCAGGCATTCCGGCCTGCCATTCCGGTGCGACCCGCGACAGCGGAAGTGGAGGCGCCGCCCGCGGTGCGGCAGATCCTCGACAGGAGCTGCTATAGCTGCCATTCGGATCAGAGGCGGCTCGCCTGGTTCGATCAGATCGTCCCCGCCTACTGGCTGGTGCGGCACGATGTTCTCAACGCGCGCGAGCACCTGAATTTCTCCACTTTGGGGTCCAAACCCGCCGCTGCTCAAAAGGCGACGCTCTACGAGGCTGTGAACATGATCCAGCTGGGAGCGATGCCTCTGCCGAGATTCACGAGACTTCATCCGGAGGCGAAGGTGACTTCGGAAGATCTGGCAACCTTGAAGGCGTATCTGGCGCCGTGGACGGCTACGTCCATCGAGGGCGGCACTGTGCCGGCGAACGGAAAGCCCATGACCTACGGCGCGCCTGTCTCCCTCGCATCGGTTCAGCCCGAGCCTGACGCATTTCCATTCGATCCGGCCTTCGAGAACTGGAAGCCGATCAGTTTTACCGATCGCGGCGACAACAACACCTTCCGATTCGTTCTCGGCAACGACATTGCGGTACAAGCAGCCCAATCGGGCAATATTGCGCCGTGGCCCGATGGGACACGCTTCGCGAAGATTGCCTGGCAGCAGCAGCGCGGAGCGGATGGGTTGGTGCATCCCGGCAAGTTCGTTCAGGTGGAACTGATGCTCAAGGATGCCCGGCGCTACAAAGACACCGGTGGCTGGGGATGGGGACGATGGCGCGGCCTCGACCTGAAGCCCTACGGCAAGGACGCTCATTTTGTAAGCGAGTGCACAGGCTGCCACATGCCGGTGCGCGGCAACGATTTCGTCTATACACTTCCGATGACAGGGGCCAGGGTGGCCGGCAACGAGGTCGTGAACAACCATGCCGCGAAGCTCCCGGCGAGTTTGCCCTGGCAGCCCCTCGACTGGAACGCGATCACGATGTATGTGGATCCTCAGACCAGATCGATGGCGGCCCTCTATGGAAATGAAGCAGCGATTCGTGCTGCGCGAGCGCGTACCGATGCATCCGCCAGCGGATCGGGCAGTCAGTCGTATCCGGCGGGTGCGGTGCTGGCTCTGGTCACCTGGGCACAACGGGACGATCCGCACTGGTTCGGGGCGCGCATCCCCGACATGCCACGATCGGTAGAATTCGTGCAGGTTCGCGGTGCCGGAGAGCCCAGCGGCTATCGCCGTTTTGCGGGAACCGGGCTGACTGAAGTTCAGCAACCAGCCGGTGCGGCGGCGCAGAGGATGGACTTCATTCTGGATCTTGCTCCAGCGCGGCTGCCGTAGAGACGACGAAGAGCCCTGGATAAACTGCTTCCAGGCTCATGATGTCAGCCGGCGTCGAACGCGAGATCGCCGCAAGGCATTTCAATACGGCCGCAGGAGAATTGGACGATGTTGCCATCGATCAACGCGCCGGACCGCCAAGCGGAGGCCTTCCCGGTTCTCACGCCGGCGCAGATCGCCCGCATCCGACCCTATGCCAGTGTCCGATCGGTCCAGGCTGGAGAAGTTCTTTTTGAACCGGGCAATCTGGGCATGTCTTGTTTCGTGGTGCTCTCAGGAAAGCTCGAGATTGTCATGGCAGGACTTTTCAGTGAGCAGGTGTTTGTGACTTATGGACCAGGCCAATTCTCCGGTGAGGTCGTCCTGATCTCGGGTGCGCGCGCCCTTTCTCGCGGGCGAGTGGCCGAGCCGGGGGAATTTCTGGAAATCGGCGCAGACGCATTGCGCACGTTGATTGCAAAGGATGCTGAGCTGAGCGATATCTTTATGCGCGCATTCCTCCTGCGCCGCGTCGCGATGATTTCGGGAGGCCTGGGTAATGTGGCCGTGCTGGGATCGCAACACTCGTCGAATACGCTGCGCCTGCGCGAATTTCTTACCCGCAACGCCCATCCCTACAGCTATGTCGATCTCGACAACGACAAGGCATCGCAGGAACTTCTGGATCGGTTCGCCATTCAGCTGGAGGACATTCCCGTTGTCATCTGCAGTGGAACGAGTGTGCTGCGAAATCCTACCAACCAGCAACTGGCGAAGTGTCTGGGATTCACGGGGCGGAGCGACCAGTCCCGCATACATGACGTAGCGATTGTTGGCGCTGGTCCGGCAGGTTTGGCCGCAGCCGTATATGCGGCTTCCGAAGGGCTGGACGCGGTCGTGATTGAATTTCAATATCCCGGAGGTCAGGCGGGCGCCAGTTCGAAAATCGAGAATTATCTCGGCTTTCCAACCGGCATCTCGGGACAGGACCTTGCCGGTCGCGCTGCTGTGCAGGCAGAGAAATTCGGGGCTCAGATGATGGTCGGCGAGAAGGTGATGAAGATCAGATGCCACGAGCAGCCATACCAGCTTACTTTGGAAAACGGCCAACTTATCGAGACGCGGAGCATTGTTATCGCCACCGGCGCCCAATATAACAAGCCAAACGTTCACAATCTGGAACGGTTCGAGGGACAGGGCATCTACTACGCCGCCACAGCCATGGAAGCACAACTGTGTACAGGCGAGGAAATCATCGTGATCGGCGGCGGCAACTCCGCCGGTCAGGCGGCGGTCTTTTTGGCGGAGACAGTACGCAAGGTCTATATGCTGGTTCGCGGCAAAGAATTGTCCGACACCATGTCGCGCTATCTCATCCAGAGAATCGTTGAGAATCCGGGCATTGAACTGCATCTCCAAACCGAGATCGTTGCATTGGCAGGTGATTCACATCTGGAACAGGTCAACTGGCTCAATCGGGCAACGGGCGAAAAATCTGTGCGTGATATCCGCCATATTTTCGTGATGGCAGGTGCTTCGCCGCGCTCAGCGTGGCTGCGCGGATGCATCGCCCTCGATAAGCAAGGATTCATCCTCACCGGACGGGATTTGGACCCGATTCTGGACAGCGCGCCAGTGAAATGGCCGCTCAGCCGGCCTCCGCAGATGCTGGAAACGAGTCTGCCCGCGGTTTTTGCTGTCGGAGATATTCGATCCGGAAACGTCAAGCGCGTTGCATCGGCCGTGGGCGAGGGTTCAATCTCGATCCACCTCGTGCAGCGCGCGCTGGCGGCGATGTGAGGTTCCACCCCACATTTTGACCGGGTCGGCCTTTGGTAACAATTTGCCTCCTGCCGTACGGCGGTGGCGGCACTGCGCCACGATCGGATAACAGGCCAGTACCAGGAAAGGCCTGATTACCCTGACCCTGTGCTCCATGTGCGTCCAATTTGCAGGCCGGAAGTTAGCAGATGTCGTCTTTTCTCGACTGAATCTCCGGTCGAATGCGTGTTGTGAATCGACGGTCTAACTGTTTCGAAAGCTGATGACGTTGTCTGAAGCCGGTTTCCTCTCCGTTGGATTCTCAAGGGCTGTCTCACGGCGGCATAAATCACGAAGAGCATTCAGCAAATGGGCAGGAAGTCGACACTGGAGATCGTGGAACCCGGGGCAAAACACTATTCGTTCGATGCGCCCAACCCTTTGACGCAGACGGAAGAGTTCGAACCGCATAGTTTCGTTTTTCATCAGCAAACGGGCGATCTCTCGCTGCAGGTATTCGATGCATGGGCTGCTCGCCTCCGGGAGCGACCCATCGCAAGGCGGCGCTGTGCGGTTGTGTTCGTGTTCGTCTTCGTCTTTTATGTGCACAGCGGATCCCTCGCTCTCTTGACTTGATGGGTGTCCGTCGGCAGCGCCGATCTGCGCGGCCGGTTCACGTTTTGACCCCCGGCTCCCTCTCGCTGCATCCGATCATTCCGCTCGGCATTTGCCGTTCAATGCGGCCGCGATCAGAGACTCCCGAGGCTTGCCCCACCATCGACGAAAAGTGTTTGCCCTGTGATGTAGGCAGCGCCGGTGCCGGCGAGGAAGGCAATCGCTCCGGCGATTTCGCTGGGGTGAGCGAAGCGCCGCATCGGAACTCTGGTCAGATACCGCGCCTCTCCTTCGCCGCCCTGAGGGTTGTTGGCACGAAACAGCTCCGTCTCGGTATGTTGGCTATATTTTCCAGGACCTGAACGCCTTCGTCGTGAATCTGGCTCCAGACGCCAGGATCGCCGGGGTTGCCCCAGGATGACCAGGCGACATCTGTAATGAAGTCTCCGCCTGCGCCCGTCAGGATTACGATCTTGTTCGCTCGATCCTGCGAAATACGGTAGAAGGCTTCCACAAACTCCGTGTGAGTTTGGGCGGTCATAAGGCACGGACCGCCGTTCGTGCGAAGCTCAACCGTCAGCACACCGCTGTCGTCTCGAGTCAGCTTTACATTGTCGAGAGGCTGCTCCCCGGAATGCAGCTTCGGTGGAGGTTCGCGCCCCTTCATCCTCCATAGAGACCCACAGGTTGATCGCGAAGGGCTTCGACGTCAGCGAGCGAATCTCCGCAATTCTGTCTGCGATAGCCGAAGGCTCAAGACTATGCGCGCCGAAGGATCCGAGGCCACCGAAATTGGAAACGCCAGCGGTTAGCTTCTGAGAAGAGAAACCGCCGAGGGGGACCCTGGATGATCGGATATTCGATTCCCAGGGATTTGGAAACGCGAGTCTGATTCCACGCTTTGGCCATCATGAAATCCCCAGCCGCCAGTTTGGAGAAGGCAAGCTATTCAGGATCCGCCGCAGGTGCAGCCCAACCCGAACCGGCCGCGTCCGGCTTCGCGATATCCGGTCCGGATCAGGAGCATAACTTCTATTCGCCTCTTTCGATTCTATGAGCCTGCATCATTTCCGCCCTGATTCGGGCGGAGAAGACGGCTCGGAGGGATTGCCCGCTGCGGGCGAAATCGGCCGGGGCGCGAGTGTCAGGCGGCTTCCCCTGGATTCGATTGCGCTGAGCAGACTGCGCCACGATTCATCGAAAGACTTTGCCCCACTGGCTTGCAGCTCGGCGGCCAGTTGTTCGAGATCAAGGCCAGCCTTTCTGAAGTCCTCAAGAACCGCTTCGCAGTCCCCACCGTCTCGCGGAAGCGTTCCGGTCAGTTGGCCGTGATCGGCGAATGCCAGGAGAGTCTTTTCCGGCATCGTGTTGATCGTGTTCGGAGCGGCCAGGCCGCTGATGTAAAGAACATCGGAAGCTTTGGGGTCTTTGGTCCCGGTACTGGCGAACAAAAGTTTCTGGGGGCGAGCGCCGAAGCTGGCCAGGCGCTGCCAGCGGTCCGAATCCAGAGTGTCGCGGTACGCCTTGTAGATTTGCTTTCCAATGGCAATGCCGAGTGTGTCGCGCAACCGTTCCGGTACTCTGCCGATCGTGGCCCCATCCCAGCGGCTCACGAAAACCGAGGCCACCGATCGAATATCCGGGCTGAGGCCGGCATCAATGCGCCTCTCGAGCCCCCTCATGTATGCGTCCGCGGATTCCAGATACTGCTGCCGGGAGAAGAGAAGGGTCACGTTAATGGAGATGCCTGCGGCGATTGCCGCCTCGATCGCCCCATTTCCTTCCTTTGTTCCCGGGATCTTGATGAACAGGTTCGAACGGTTCGCCTTCTTGTGCAGTCTGGCCGCCGCAGTCAATGATCCGGCGGCATCGTAGGCGAGCAGAGGCGACAATTCGAGAGAAACAAAGCCGTCATTGCCCGCCGTACGATCGTGAACCGACGCGAAGAGATCGGCGGCACGGGTCAGATCCTGGAGAGCTAATTCAAAGAACAACTCCTCGCCCGAAAGGCCGCCTGACTGCAGACGGCTGATTTCCGCGTCATAGGACTCGCTCCCGGAAATGGCGTGCTCGAAGATGGTGGGATTCGAAGTCAGACCCGTCACAGAGAGTTCGTCGATGTAGCGTTTGAGCGCTCCACTGTCGAGCAAGTCACGCGTGATGTTGTCGAGCCACAAGCTCTGCCCCAGATCGTGAAGTTCCTGCGTAGCTTTCATCCTCTTCTCCTGTTCGCCCAGGGCGTCGCCGCGCTTGCGAAGCGTCGCGGATCTGTGCCATCACTCCCCGATTCCAACTGCCAGGAATATGCTCAACCTTTGTCATTCAGACAGAGTCGACCCGATATATCCATCGGACGATGGTATCGACCAATACCTTCGTGTCACTCGGAGCACGCGCGCAACACCGGCGGCTGGGACCCTCCGCAGCGTTCCACCACACGAAAGTATCGATCGGTACCTTCGTCTGATTGTTGCAACTCTGCTGCTCTGGCCTAATCGCCACATGAAGCTCGGGACGATGCCGGCGCTCGCGGGGCGTGAGAGTGTCTGCGTGACGCAGGCATCCGATGCCCACGCCAGTCGGCTATTACAGCCATGGTGGCTGGAAGGACTCAGCGTTTGGCGATCTGAACCAATACGGGGAAGACGGCATTCGCTTCTTCACACGCGCCAGGGCTGTAACCCAGCGCCGGCCCCGCCGCGGACCGGCCGCTGAGCTTTGCTGAAGGCTGCGGAGTCCGCTCGAACCCGGCTGGATCCGCATCAACACCCTCAAACCATGCGTTGCCGTAAGCCGCATGCGGTCCCGCAACGCAATTCAGGAGAATCCAATGAGCTTGATCGAACGCACCATCGCAGCGAACCGCAAGAGAACCTGGCACAATGAACCGTGGCTGACCAACAAACCAGCCCCGAAGGTTGCGATCCTCACCTGTATGGACCCTCGCCTGAACCAACTGCTCCAATGGCTGGAGATCAAACCCGCCGATGCGGACCTGATTCGGAACGTTGGAACCGCGGCAACGGAAGATGTTGTGCGGTCGCTCATGTTTTCGATTCACGTTCTGGGCGTGCGCGAGATCATGGTCGTCGGGCACACCGGTTGCGGTATGGAGCTGTTTTCGGAAGAAGACTTCGAGAAGCATCTTCACGCGCAAACCGGCGTATGGGCAGTGGCTCCGGAGAAGTTTCACTGCTATACCGACGTGAACGGGCAAACGCAAAAGCAGGTGCTGAAGCTCAGGTCGCACCCCTGGATTCCTTCGAACGTGGTGATTCGTGGGTTCGTTTTCGATCTGTCGACGGGGGAGCTGCGGGAAGTAACGCCGAAAGAGGCAAATAACGAGTTGGCTGCATGAGCATCGGAGACATGCGATGAAAACGCGTAGCGCAGGAATGAGGGGATTCCGCGCTACGTGTGATCGTCGTGTTGCGAGAAACAACCAATCCAATCAGGGAGCCTGTCATGTTTTCCGGAATGCTCGAAGTGAACCCGAAATCCGACCAGTTAGACATCTACTTCGGCATGGCCAGGATGCTGCGGCCGGAACTGGAGAAGATCGACGGATTCGTCGACAACGACCGTTACTCCAGCCTGACGCGCCCGGGATGGCTGCTGTCATTGTCGAGCTGGCGCGACGAGAAGGCTCTGGTGCGCTGGAGCATTGAGGCGCATCACCACAAGATCATGCAGGCGGCGCGCGACCGGGTTTTCGCTGACTATCGTATGCACATCGGAGAGTTCGTTGCGGACACGCACCTGCCGGCGGGGCACACGCTGGTTCAGCAACGTCTGGATGCAACCGAGGCCGGAATTGGCAGGGCGATCACACTGCTCAACGCGAAGCGCGATCCGGAGTGGGTCAGGCAGAGCGGCGGAGAGGCAGTCGCGAAGTCGCTCGGATTTGATCCTGACACAGCGGACGTTGTCTCCTGGGACGTGTTCGATGCGGTAGCGGCGCCGGGGGACGTGATTGCGCTGGTGAAGTGGGGCGATGTTACAAGAGCTGAAGCCTTCAGACGTGGCGGGACACCGCCAGAGGACGTCCGCCTGCGAAACATCCGTGTGATCCGCGACTATGGGATGTTCGATCGCCGCGAGGCACCGCAGTATTTTGCGGAGGTGCATCCTCAGGTCTGACGTTGCGCCACTGGCCTGTCTCCCTTCCTGCAAAATGGGAGGTCAGCCGAAACTCCATCGAGAGGTGGGAACATCGTGCCATCGCTTCTTTCTGTGAATGTAGGTCTTCCGCGCGACATTGAATGGCAAGGCAAGATCGTCCACACCGCCGTCTGGAAAAGACCGGTGACGGGGAGGGTGATGGCGCGCCGGTTGAATCTCGACGGCGATGGGCAGGGCGATCTTGCGGGGCACGGTGGAGAACATCGCGCCGTGATGGTGTATCAGATCGAATCTTATCGTTATTGGGAAGCCGTCCTTCAACGACACGACTTTGAATACGGTCAGTTTGGCGAGAATCTGACGGTCGACGGCCTGCCGGATGAGGAGGTTTGCATCGGCGACCGCTACAGGATCGGAGCCGCCCTGTTTGAAGTGACTCAGCCCCGGGTCACCTGCTATCGGGTGGGCATACGGATGAACAACGCAGCCATGCCGGCGCTGCTGGTTTCACACCGGAGGCCGGGCTTTTATTTCCGGGTCATCGAAGAGGGGGAAATTGGTGTGGGGGACGGCATCGTGAAGGTTGCCGACGGTCCGGAGCACGTCACCGTCCAGGAAACAGACGGACTGCTTTACCTGCCCGCTCACCCGCTGGATCGACTGCAACGTGCCCTGCGCGTCCCGGCACTCAGCACGGGGTGGAAGGAATCGTTCAGGTCCCTGGTCGCGGCCGAAGAGAAGCACGACAAGAATGGAAACGCGGGGCTCGCGCCCTCTTCAGCCCCACCTCCGATGTGGCTCGGGTTTCGCTCCCTGCGAGTAGCGGCCGTACAGCGCGAGAGTGCTGAGGTGCGCTCGTTTTTTCTGGAAGCAGAGGATCGCAGCCCATTACCGACGCCTGTTCCCGGTCAGTTTCTGGTCTTCAAAATCAAGCTGGACAAGGACTCTGATCCAATCGTGCGGAATTATTCACTGTCCGGTCCGCCGGGTGAGGGACGGTACCGCATCAGCGTGAAGCGCGCCGCCGGCGCAGGGAGCCGCTACTTTCATGAGCGGGTTCGGGCCGGCGATCTGCTGCGGGTGAGCGCGCCGAGAGGCAGCTTCACGCTCGCTTCGGGTAGCAAACCCGTTGTTTTGCTGAGCGCCGGTATCGGGGCGACTCCGGTTCTCGCTATGCTTCATTCGCTCGCGGAGAGCGCCACACACGCGATGCGGAAAGTATGGTGGTGTTACGGCGCTCGAAACGGCGCGGAACATCCATTTGCAGCGGAGGCGCGAGACCTTCTCAACGCTCTTCCTCAAAGTCATTCCCTGGTGGCGTATAGCAGGCCGGAAGGTGGCGATCGGCTGGGCAGGGATTACAACTTCGCCGGGCACCTCAACCTCACATCCCTGCAGGAGCACGGGCTGCCGAAGGACGCGGATTTCTATCTTTGCGGGCCGCACGCTTTTCTTGCCGACTTTACCGCTGATCTGACGTCCTGGGGTGTCCCTGACACCTGCATTCACGCCGAGGTATTCGGCGCCGGGCCCTCCATCACACCCGGAATCGCCCGCAGCATACCGGTTCCCCCGCACGCGCCCGCTGAAAGCAGCGGCACCGGCCCGAAGGTTTCCTTTGCGCGCAGCGGACTTTCGGTACCCTGGGACTCGCGGTATGGAAGCCTTCTCGAGTTTGCGGAAGCCTGCGATGTCCCCGTCAAGTGGTCCTGCAGAATGGGGGTTTGCCACACCTGCGAATGCGGTCTGGTCGATGGAACTATCCGCTATGACCCCGAGCCGCTCGATCGTCCTGCGGAAGGGAACGTTCTGGTCTGTTGCTCGACTCCGATGACTACGGTCGAATTGGATCTATAGTCGCCGAGTTCATCGAACCAGCTAAACTCAACACTTGGTCGAATCGACGTAAAGGAGAATCGACTGCCATGAGTGCACGCCCACCGCTACCTCCTTTCATACAAGAGTCGGCGACCCTGAAGGTTCGCCTCGCCGAAGACGGCTGGAATACACGTGATCCTGAGAAAGTCGCACTCGCCTACACCGTTGATTCACACTGGCGCAATCGCGCTGAATTCCCGGTGGGCCGAGATCAGATCGTCGCGTTCCTGAGGCGCAAATGGGCCAGAGAGCTGGACTACCGGCTCATCAAAGAGCTGTGGGCATTCCATGGCAATCGCATCGCGGTGCGGTTTGCCTACGAATATCACGATGACTCGGGGAACTGGTTCCGCGCCTACGGAAACGAGAATTGGGAGTTTAACGAGCAGGGACTGATGTATGCGCGACATGCGAGCATCAACGAGCTGCCCATCCCGGAAGCAGACCGGAAGTTTCACTGGCCTCCGGGACGACGGCCTGACAACCATCCGGGATTGAGCGATCTGGGTCTCTAGCGCCAGACCGGGCGCATGCGTTGGGAATCCTTACGGGCCGCAGCACCGCTCCGGGAAAGGATCACCGGCAACCGGGTCTCTCCGCCGGCCGGCCTTCAATCCAGACAGACCCCAAAAACACGATGGCGGAAATCAGGGGTTGTTGCCTGACGCTGGTTTGCTCTGTGGCCATTTCAAGCGCGAAGAGCCGGATCGATCATCGAGTTCCCGGTAGCCTATGTGCCCCTTCGCGCCAGTGAATTTGATCCGGCGCATCCTCGATCCACCGACGTGGCCGGGTGCTGTCAGCCGACCTCCGTCATTCCTCAACAAATGCCACAATGCTGATGGACGAGGGCCGCAGTTGCAGACAGAGAGTCGCAATCCAGCCCGAACTCCTCCCCGATTTCCAAAGCTGACGTCAATCTGATGGCGAGATCCCGGCCGCGTCCAACTTCCGCGTTGTTGCACTCAAGCAGCGAGGCGCATTCTTCAGTCGAATACCCTTCGAGCACAGTGAGGACAAAGACAAAACGTTCAAAGGAGCCAAGGGACGTAATTGCGGAGAAGGGCTGATGGGCTGCCGAAAGCAACGGCCTGAAGCCATGCACGTGCGACCAACTATGCGCGGACTTCGGTTGAGGGCGGATCAGCTGAACAGCACGCCTGATTACGCCAGTTCGTCCCGGCCCGCGCGCCCAATCCGACGCAACGGCTCCGGGACTGCCGACATAATCGTCCATCGCGTCGGAAAAGCACTGGTCGGCAAGCAGCTTGTCCGCGGTCAGCAGAAATGAAAGCAGGTAGAGCTTGATCACCTCATCCAGCCAGGAGTCGGCGAATTCGGCTGAGATGGTGACGATGGGGCATGAAGGATCAAGCTCGCAGGTGACTTGTGCGACGGTCGACATAACGCCTCCTTACTGCTGGGCCGTCACCGAACCTGTCGTCGTCAGAGATTACAGGTCCTGGTTGCGTTCGTCATGAATGCAATCCGCGTGCCAGTTGCGGGCAATTTGCCGCAGTGCAGAGGGGCACTGAAAACCGCAGCAGATCCGCAACTTCCGCCCACGCGATCACAATCCGGCGGCCCAGTCACGGAAACGAAATGTCAAAGGTGACGACATTGGGTGTCATCGACATCGACAGGGCCGACGGACGCACCAGCCCATCGTCAGGCGAGATGGGACTTTTACCTGAGGGCCGGGGCCTGCCCCGAAGAACCATGTGGGACCGCGGCAGTGGCAAAACGATAGTCTTCGTACTCGATGGTAAGAACCGCTGTACCGCCCAGCCTCACTTTTGTTTCGCTTCGATCGCTCTGTGGAAGCCAGAAGTCGCCGGCCTTCTCGTATTGGCGGTCGATCTGCGTATTGCGGATCCAGAAGGATGGATTCTTTGCAGGCTGAGCTTCGACCTTCACGACCGCGTAATCCTGCGCGTCTACCCAGATCTTTCCGCGATAGAGAAGAGCGCGTGACAATATCGGCTCAACCGCCAGTACGTACAGCAGACGTCCTTCGTCCTGCTCGGTTCCCACCAGGCTGAACCTGTAGTTTGCCGGTGTCAAAGCGCTGTCTGTGCGATGGATCGCGTCCTCCTGCTCTGTCTTGAGCAGCCTCTTCAGTACGTGGTTCAGCAACAGATGGGAGCCTGATTCGGAGACCACATCGAACTGCTTCGAGTTTGCTCCATTGCAAACTGCGTCCACGACCATGTCTGCCTCGGCAGCATGCGGGAAGCCCTGATAGGCAACGTGATAATGGCGACGGGACGTGTACGCTCCAAGTTCGCGGGAACGTTGCTCGTTTTCAGTTACCAGCCGCTGAACAATTTCGGACGTTATGGGCTGGGCGGCGGCGGCGGCGTCCTGCTGCGGAAAAGCCGCGGGGGGAGAGAGGACAACAAGAGAGAGACCGAGGCAGAGATGGCAGAGGACAAAACGCTTCGCCCGCCCGGCGCCGGACCTGGTGGGCGGCTGCAACCGCAGATTCACGGATGCGAACTGCTTAATCACCGGCAGCGGCGAGCTCATATTCTTCTTCTCCCTCGCTCTGTTTGCGCAGCGAGCGCTCGAAGGCAGCCATTTGCTCCTCGATGAGCTGCTCCTTCTTGTGCCGCGTGATGATGTCTTCGCGATAGCGGCGCAGGAAATAGTCGATCGTCTCGACCCGTATACGGATGGATCCGGAAGGCTTGTTCTCGTCGAGGTCTTTGAAGGAGAAGTAGGGCGTGCCGGAGCGTTCGATGATGCCTTCGATGACTCCGTAGATCGGCGCGTCGTGACCGCATTTGAAGCTGGAGACCTCAAGCGCGACGAGGTTGGGGTGCCGTGCCGTGAACTTGGCAGCCCATACCTTGTGATTGGTGCTGGTGGAGTAGCGGTTCTTCCAGACGTCACTGATGTCGAGAGGATGGGTGATAAGGCCGGCACGAACCTCGTCGCCGAACAGGCGTTCAAGGAGGTCCTCATCGATGGGCAACGTGCTCTGGGAGAAAACGGGATAGCCGAGCTTCTGGAACTCCTCCATGATCTCGTGATTGAGGCCGGGATCGTGGTGATAGACGCGGCCCAGCATCACGATGCCGATGCGGTTTTCGCGCTCCAGCTGATCGAGGACCTTACGGGCCTCGCGGCGGATCTCGTTCTCGCACTCGGCGAGAGCCTCGAAGCCAACCTCGACGGCGCGATCATTCTCTTCCCGCGACAGGCCGAGGATTGGCGACCACGCTTTATACATCTGATCGGCGCAGATCTTCCTGTCCTGCAGATTCAGAATCGGATCGAGATAGACGACCCCATTCTCCGAGAAAATGTCGGTCTCCTTGGTGAAGGCGGCTTTGACGGCGTTTGGAGTGGCGGTGACGGTGGGGCACGCGTTGGATCCGGTGAGATTGACAAGGGGCGTATGCAACACGTCGTACATGGGGAACCAGATGGCATGGAGCGGCGCTTTGGCGTGTTTTACGGCCAGCAGGTTGTAGACGTGCGCGATGCCAATCTTGGAGGGATAGCAGGGATCGACGGCGCCGCGGCTGGCTCCCGCGCGGTAAAGTTCGGGGGTCGTGTAGTCGGAGTAGACGATGTTCTCCGATTTGAGGCCAAGGCTTGCAAAGTAAGCGTTGAACAGCGGCGCGTAGGTGTAGGTGTTCAGCAGGCGGGGAATGCCGATCCTGAAATCCTTGCGGCGCCCCGCGAGCGCGGCGCGTTCTTTGTTCTGCTTTGAGGCAAACAGGCCTTTCACCACAGGGATGGGATCGGCGACGTTCGGGACGTCGCGATGACGAAAGACATCCCGCGCGGCGATGTCCACGAAATTGGGATTGGCTGCTTTGACCTTGTCGATATCGGCTTTGATCCCCTTCATGTCGTTCAGATCCTCGACCGCGCCCTTCTCGCAGGTGGCGATGATGAGGCGCTGTTCGCCGACACGGAGCGGGACCTTGGTTTTGCGCGGCTGAAATTCGCCGGTCGGCTTCGGCGGCTCCACGGGCTTTTTCGCGCCGGGAGCAGCCTGGATCTGGATGAGCGGTTCGATTTTGGCACGGAGCGAGGTGGTGGGGGAGGATCCGCAGCCGCAGCCATCTCCGGCGTGGGCATGGTCATGGCCTGAGCCGCAAGAGGATCCCTGGGCGAGCAGGTTCGCCTCGATCTGCTCGAGGCTGGGCAGGTTGGCAGCAACGGCGGCAACTTCTTCGGCGATCGCGGCCCGGTCATCGGCTGGAGGCAGCGGGGCGACAGCGCCAGCAGCGGTCCCGCCGGTCACGTCGACGTCGATGAACGTGCGCAGGCAGTTGTTCTTGCAGAAGTAGCAGCGGGTTTCTTCGTTGCGCGTGGTTCGGTAGCGGATGTTGCGAACCGCATCGAGTCCGATAAAGGTGGTCTGCTTGCCGTTCCTCCAGAGACGCAGCGCTTCCTGGGCCGCGCCAATCGCGCCCGACTCTCCGCAGTGCTCATGCACGATGATTTCGGGCTCCCGCCCGTTGGCGCGGAAGCTGGAACGGATGAAATCGACTTCCGCCTTGACGACTGCCAGATTGTTCTGCGTTCCGCCCTGCAGCACGAAGCGCGACCCAAGAGCGGCAAGGTTGGGGATACTGGCAACGTACAGGAAGACGTTTTTGGGAAGGACATCGGCGAGGCCGGCCAGGATTTCCTCCGACCGCCAGCCCTGACGCTGGAAGTTGACGATGTCGGACTGCATGAAGACCGCGCAGCCGTAGCCGAAGGACGGCATCGACTTCGCCGAGAAGGCAATGTCGGCGAACTCTTCGACTTTCATACCGAAGCCTTCGGCAGTCGACTGCAGGAAATATCCGTTGCCGGCGGAGCACTGCGTGTTCAGCTTGAAGTCCTTGACGCGGCCATCTTTCAGAACGATCAGCTTGATATCCTGGCCGCCGACGTCGACGATGACATGCGGATCTTCGTAGAACTTGAGGGCGGATTCGGTGTGCGCGACGGTCTCGACCAGAGCAACATCGGCATTGAGCACATCGCGGAGGATATCCTTGGCGTACCCGGTGGTGCCGACGCCGAGCACTTCCATCTCGGCGCCCTTTGACTCCACCTGTTCGCGGAGCTTGTCGAACATCTCGATCGTGTCCTGGATGGGGTTGCCATTGGACAGCTGATAAGCCTTGCAGAGAATCTCGCCGTCCTTATCGAGCAACACGGCTTTGGTGGATGTGGAGCCTCCGTCGACGCCCACGAAACCCGAGACGATCTGGCCGGGGGCAAACTGGGCGGGAACGAATTTCTTCCTCCGATAGGCAGCCCGGAACTCCTCCAGTTCGTCGTTGCCGGTGACCAGTCCCTTGCCCCCGGATGTCGCCTTTTCTTCGGCGCGTCCGTACTCGATGTACCAACGCAACTTGTCGGCGCCGAGATACCGGCCCACCGCGGGCTCCTCATCCTTGCCGAACTCGACCGATCCGAGCGCTGCGAAGTACTGCGCATTCTCCGGAACCTTAATCAGATCTTCCGGCGTGGCGCCGTCCGGGATCTGGACCTTGCGCTCTTTCCACATGCGCGGGATGTTCGCCTGCCAGGCTTCGCGCATGCCGCGGATGAACCCGTTGGGGCCTCCCAGCAGCAGCACGTGCGGGCGCAACGTGTTGCCTCGCGTGAGGACACTCAGATTCTGCAGGACAATCGCTTCGAAGAGAGAAGCCATCAACTCGTTCGGCGGCGTGCCTGTTTTCTGCAGGCTGTTGATGTCGGTCTCGGCGAAGACGCCGCACTTGCCGGCAACTCTGTGCAACTTGATCCCGTGATAGCCCTGGTTGGCTAATTCGGCCACGGGGATTTTCAGTTTTGCGTTGATCTTGTCGATTACCGCGCCGGTCCCGCCAGCGCACTTGTCGTTCATCGACGGGATCTTTTTCTTGCGTCCCGTTTCCTCGTCGTCCTTGAAGACGATGATCTTGGCGTCCTGGCCGCCCAGTTCGATGACGGAATAGACTTCGGGGTGCAGCTTCTCGACGGCCAGCGCCACGGCGTGGACTTCCTGCACAAACTTGGCACCGAGCATCTCAGCCAGTGTGCCGCCGCCCGAGCCGGTGACGAAGATCCGCGTGTTCTCCCGCGCCACACCGGCTTCAGTTTCCATACGTCCGAGGAACTCGAGCACCTTTTCAGGCTGGCGGGTCTCGTGGCGCTGGTAATCCTGCCAAAGGATGGCATCCGTGGCCGCATCGACCACAACGGCCTTTACAGTTGTCGAACCGACATCGAGACCGACCAGTAATTCCCGCATCAGCATTTCTCCTCGGTCTGGATCAGAACCGGACTCTGTTGCGACGACCGGAGACCCGATAGACGGGCCGATACCGCTGTACGGCAAAGGCCCGCCGGAGATGAGATCGGAAGACGCCCAGGAGCATCACTTCGAGCGCGACGCCTAACAGCGTGCTCACCCCCGCACGGCAGCCCTCCGCGACGATACGTAAAGGAATACGCATCACGCCGCCTGTTGTGCCGACAGGGCCACACGGGCACGGCGCTGGTAAGAGCGATCCTGATTCATGAGATCGCTCACATGCAATGCGAACTGCGCGGCTGTTCCGGCGACACCCTCGCAGTGCGGGACCCTGTAAAGAGCCCGCCTCAGCTCGGGATGAACTGCGACGTATTCCCGCAGATCGTCCAGCGACCTGCCGGTTTTCCCGAGCACGCTCTCGAACTCAGCGCGCGCCTTCGTCCTGGCTTCCGCCAGCGCCATTTGCACACGGCTGTGGGCGTTGACTTCGCCCTCGCCCGAGGTTTCGATGGGGAGGAAGATCATGTCTTTGTACTTGCTGACAACGCGCGACTGCACGGCATCGGATTGCGTGGACGGCATGCATCCGAAGGGCTTGAGCGCCAGCACCATGTGGCACAGGTGGTTAACCGTGTAGTAGACGTTCTTGCCTACTTCCATGTGGCCTTCGCCGCCGCGCGCCAACTGGTGATAGAAAGGATGCGCCAGCCGTGCCAGTTCCTTCTGTGGAACCAGACGATGCACGCTATCGCCCATGTGCCGGATGGTGCGGTGGTAGAAGTAGGTCCACATCGCGCTGCCGGCATTGAGTCCGACCGTTTTCTTAAACAGCGCGAACTCATTGGCCGCGCGCTTCTTCACCTCAAACCATTTCGGATCGCGATATGGCGCCTGGGCATCGGCGCGGGCTTTAGCGCCTTCCTTCGCGACATACATCATGTAGGCGATCCAGGTCGCGATGGGCTCGACCAGCACCTGCGCGCCTTCCCTTTCGAGGAAGGCGAACATGTTGAAGTTGCCATCCCCTTCCGTCGTCTGGGCCCAAAATTCCCCGGTGATCTTGATGACCGGCTTCACGCGGAGGCGGTCCACCTCAATCGCATCGATGCGGTCGCGGCACGCATGCAGGGCGTCCACGTACTCTTTCCCGTACAGGTTGTGCGCGACTTTGCCCAGCGTGCAGGCGATCCCCTTAACCTTGTCGTTCTTTGACAGGAGCGGCAGGAGCCATTTCGGCGCCGCATCGTCGATGTGCCAGCGTTTCCGATCGCGCAGCGTGTTGGTGAGCGTGGCCGCAGCCTCGCGGATGACGCGGTCGGTTTCGCCCTTGCTCACTTCGAAGGGACGGATCTGATAGGCGAGCTCATTGACCACGTCCCCGAGGTTCAGTGCATTGAGCATGCCCATGCCGAAGTCGACGGTGAACTTCAGCCCCGGCTCGCCGCTGGCAGCTTTGATGCCGTCGGTCTGCTGGAACAGCAGCACCCGGAAGCCGTCGAATCCGGCGTTCTGCAGTGCGAAGCGATATTCGGCCTCGTACATGCCGAAGCGGCACGGCCCGCAGGAGCCGGCGGTGAAGAACACATAATTGTCGATGATCTCTTTTCGCGAGAGGCCCTGAGACTCGAGCTTCTGGAGATGGCGAACCAGATTGCCCACCGTGAAGTACGTGGGATTGCACTGGCCGTTATTGCCAAACTCCTTGCCCGCCTGGAAGTCGGCAACGACCGGCGTTGGAATGTTCTCGCAGCGATAGCCGCTGCCGTGGAAGACGGCTTTGATCATCTCCTCGTGCTTCCAGGTGAGGCCGCCAAAGAGAATGGTGACACGGTCCCGCTCCGCGGCCGTGAATCCGCGCTCCACCGGCTTGTTGAACTCTTTCATCCGGGCCAGTCCGGCCTCGGCACGAAGGCGCGCCCGCTCAGCGTCGATGCGAGCCTGGATTTCCATTTCAAAGTCTGTCTGGACGACTTCAACCGTTGTCGGCATACGTCTCTCCTCCGGGTAGGATTGGGCTAACCGAGCCGGGCGAATTCGGGGGGACTTTACATCTGGCCGTGTACGCCCTGGAATCCGTGCGCCAGCTGCTTGAAGAAGTACTTGATTACGCGCTGGTCGTTGTAGCACCAGCCGAGGATGTGGTTCAGAGTGGAGAAGCAGTGCGTCTGGCAGCTCTCCTTCTGGTGGTCGAGCTGTTTGGTATCGAACTTGTGGGCGCCGACCACGCCCCAGTCGTAATTGGCCATGTACATGGGGAAACATGGCGCCAACGACCCATCGACACGGATAATCATGGAGTTCTGGCCGGCTCGGCAATTCCACGGAAAGTGATTGCCTTTCATAAAGCCGACCATCTGCCAGAGCCGAGTATTCGAGTTCACCATCCTGTAGCCCGAGTCCTGCTTCTCCGTCAGCCACTGAATGGTTTCCTCGACCGCGGGCCAGTCGTTCTTCGTGATGTAGGTGACATTGCCCTCCGCGTGCCGGAAGTGCTCGTCCTGTTCAATCAGCGGAGATTCGTTGATGTGGTAGTCGGTCGCGATGCCAAGGTCGTGCGCAATCTCGGTCAACTGGCGAACATCGTCGAGATTATTACGGCAGATGTTGATATTCAGGAAGACGGAATAGCCGTAGTCATACTGTTTCCGGATCAGGTAATCGAACTGCTTCCGAATGGGCGCCAGCGCCTTGGGCAGTCCCGGTTTGACATCGACTGCATCGACAGCGATGTTGAAGGTCGCCAGCCCCGCGTCGGCCAGTTTGTCGATAACATCGGTGCGGAGCAGCCGCGCATTGGTGGGCAGATAGATCCAGAATCCCTTTTTCGCCGCGTAATGAGTAATCCGGTGAATCAGATCCGGCCGCAGCAGCGGTTCGCCACCCATGAAGGCCAACACCCGACAGCCCGTACCCAGCAGCCAGTCCACTTATGAGCGCCGGAGCAAAAATAGGCCACAGTGCGCCGCGAGAGCGGAGCATTGCGGCGGAGTAAAAGTAGTCCACCGCCGGAACCTGGTTCTATGAGCATTTGCCCTTCAGGCATGGTTCATGG
>JBATVK010000072.1:0-58569 GCA_049671725.1 Acidobacteriaceae bacterium | reverse complement strand
AGAGGCTGTTATTAACTTTCGCGCGGCCGGCGTTGCGAGGGAAAATCGGGCCAGACGAAGCCGGGGTCCCCATCGACCGCACCTGGTCGATGGGGTGGGAAACCGAGCCCGAAGGCTGTGGCGGGCCCACTGTCGAGGGCGAGAATGAAGTATGGCCCGATTGTCCCCGCAACCCGCAGGGCTGGAGCCCATTTTCCTCAGTTCGTCGTCGCTCGTCGCTCGCAGACACCCGGTATGCGTCACTCCTCGCTCCTCGAATTGAGAAAAATCGGCTCCCAGCGCCGGTCGTGGGAAAGTTAATAACAGCCTCTAGAACTGCAGCTTCATCGCGAACTGCATGGATCGGGGAGCTCCGATCTGATAGAGACTGCTGAATCCGCCATCGGCTCCCCCGCCGCCCAGGCTGTCGGCGAGCGTCTGCGACGAAATGCCGAAGTACGGGCTGGTGAGGATATTGCGACCGTCGTTGACGCCCACATCGCCGAAGAGCGGGTGATTGAACACATTGAACGCCTCTGCGCGAAAGAGCAGGCTCATCTGGTCGTGAATCGGGAATTCACGGCGCAGCGCGCAGTCCTCCTGCCAGACGTCGAAGCCGCGCAGTGCGTTGCGGGCCAGATCTCCCTGGCTGAAGCTGCTCGCCGGGGTGCTGAAGGCCGCGGCATTGATGATGCGGCCTCCAGGAGCATTGGCCTCGTTAATGTAGAACGGCTGGCCGGAAACCACATTCGGACGCTGATTGATCGCCGTCTGGTTCCAGACCAGGCCGTAGGAATAAACGCCGGTCGTGACCGTCAGTGGCGCGGCGGTATTCGAACGGAAGAGGCTGTCGAACGCCCAGCCGTTGGTCGTGTAATGCACGAATCCGTTTCCTCCCCGGGTGCCCGGAATTTCGTAGGTGATGGCAGCCGAAAAGCTCTGGCGAATGTCGTAGTCGCTGTCTCCGTAGTCGAGGCTGGGAGCGTAAATCGTGTGGTAAGGAATCGGAAGCGCGACGCTCGAACCGTTGTCGAGAGCGTGCGACCAGGTATAGCTGGCCAGCGCCAGCAGCTGCTTCCATAGACTCTGCTTGAACTCCACCTGCAGCCCGTTGTAGTTGGAGTAATCGTTGTTCGTGGTCACATCCAGGTACTGGAAGTTCGCGTTGGCGCCCATTGCCGGCGTCAACATTTCGTTGCGCAGGAGATTTCTGCCCACATTGCCCACGTACGTCACCTTGATGTTCCGCGTCGATCCCAGATCCTGCTGCACCGAGCCGTTCCACATGATGACGTGAGGATCTCTCAGGTCCGGGTCGAATGCGAAGACGAATGTGTAGGGCGGATTGAGGGTGAACGGGATGGGCGCAGCCGCCGCCTGGCTGAGCGGATAGGTGCCCGCCGTTCCGTAAAGGTAATCCGAACGCGAATAGGGGAAGCCCAGTGTGCCCTGCGCTCCCTGCTGATCGCCCAGCCCCCAGAAGAGGCCGACCCCGCCGCGGAGAACGGTCTCATATCCGGCAACGTCTCGCGCTACCCACGAGAACCCGAACCGCGGGCCGAAATCGTGCTTGCTGGCATTCCAAAGCGGAGTGCCCTTTGGCGCCAGAGCCACGTCGGCCGGGTCGTTCAGGTTGGTCGCGGTGTAGAACGGATGGCCCGATCCTTCCGAAGGCGGCGGATCGTAGTCCCAGCGGAGACCGTAGTTCAGAGTAAGGTGAGGCGTCACCTGCCAGGAATCCTGCGCGTACAACGAGATGTCGTTGAAGATGGGCCGCATCTCCGTGGTGTCGGTGGTATCGACACCGGCGTAGGTGGGCACCTGGGTCTGCACCATCGACTGAACGCTGCCAAAATCGTAGGAGATATCCCACGGACGATAGCCATTGGTGGGCGTCAGATGACGGTCATCGACGCCAAACTGGAAGTTATGCCTGCCCCGCGTCCAGCTCAGTGTGTCCACATAATTGAGCTGCTTCTGGTGGTTTGTGGCATCGTTTCCGACGTAGTAATCTGTCGTGCCATCGTCAAAGAACAGCGAGAATACCGAGGACTGAATGTTGTACGCCGGATTGGACTGAAACAGGTAAGCGCTCGACGGCACCACCGCTCCTCCGAAGGCGATCGGGACCACCGTGGTCGCGCCCTTGGCATGGCTGACGTTGAAGCGGAAGTCGTTCACCAGCGCCGAGCTCAGCACGTAGGTGGCGCCCGCCGTTATCGTGTCGACGTTGGAAATGGTGCTGCTGTAGGTGGAGCGGGTATAGAAGTTGAACGCTCCGTATTGCGCGCCGTTGGAGGGCGCGTAGTCGCCGCGGATGAACAGGCTGAGCTTCGAAGTCGGGGTGTAGTCCAGCCGCAGGCTGGTCGCATTCAGTGTGGAAGGATTGGAGAAGGTGGCGAAGAACTGGCCTGTCCACTGGCCCGTCACATCCTGTCCCGCCGAAGGAAGAGGATAGGCATCGATCAGCGGCGCCAGCTCCGCGCTGGCCTGCGATCGCGCCCAGCTGGTGGGCACCAGATCGGTGGCCGACTCCGGAACCCGCAGGCGCAGTCCTTCATAGGAAAAGAAGAAGAACGCCTTGTCCCGCCAGACCGGGCCGCCCAGCACCCCTCCAAAGTCGTTTTGCTTCTCCGCGGTCCGCGCCAGCCCCGCGTTGTTGTTGAACCAGGTGTTGGCGTCGAAGATGTCGTTGCGCAGGTACTCGAAGGCCGTGCCGTGGAAACGGTTCGTCCCGCTGCGGGTGACGATGGAGAGCTGCGCCCCCGGAGTCCGGCCGTATTCGGCGTCGAAGGATGAGCTCTGGATCTTGTACTCCTGCATGTCGTCGATGGAGACAAGGTTGTTGTAACCACCGTTGTTGCTGGTCGCCTGCTGCGCGCCCGCCCCGGCCGATCCCAGATACACGTTGCTGCCCTGCGTAATTCCCACATTCGCGCTCACGCCGTCGATGGAAAAGTAGTTGGCGTCGGTGCGCTCCCCATCAATGCTGAATTGCCCGGCGTTCGTGTAATAGGTCTTGGCCGTCACGTTGCCGGGCGTCAGCGCGATGAGCGCCTGAAAGCTGCGTCCGTTCAGGGGCATCGACTCAATGAATTTCCGGGGGACCGTGGTGGTTACGGATCCGGAGGTCTCGAGCTGCGTGTTCTCCGCGCTTACGGTTACCGTTTCGGTCGAGGAACCAACGGTAAGAACCACATTCTCCGAAAGATTGTCCTGGGTGTGCAGGTCAATCCCCGCCAGCTCGCTTTTCTGAAAGCCTTTGGCGACAACATCAATCCGATAGTGGCTGGGCTGGAGCGCGGAAAATGTGTAGGCGCCGTTGGGGCCGGACTTTGTCTCCCGCTTGATGCTGGTTCCGAGATCGGTAATGGTGATGGTTGCGTTGGGCACAACCGCACCCGAGGCGTCCGTCACGCGGCCGGTGACAGTACCGGTAGCGTTCTGAGCGCGCAGCGGTCGCGCCGCAACAGCAGCCAACAGCAGCAACAACACAAATCCGGGGAAGAAACGTCTTGTCATGCCAGACCTCCGAAGTGGGTGGTAAGTGAAACTGCTCTCTTTTTTCCGGATACGGACTACAAACGCTGCAATGGAAACGGGAGCCGACCTGCGCTCACTGAGCAGCCCAGGGCGGGTTCGATCAACAGATACTCATACGCGCCGCTCAAAGGAAGCGCGCCTGAGCCTGCGCCCGAAGCTGTCGAAGCCTGTGCCCGGCAACGCGGCGGGCGCTCATCCTCGAGGCCGGATTCAGCGATCCTGCTCCTCAGAAATAATTGTTCCCACCCCTGAGCGATTCGCTCCTCAAGGACCGAGCCTGGACTCGACGGGTTCGCGGGATTCATCAAAGTTGCGCGAAAGGCTGGAATACGTAAAGGTCCAGAAAAAGAGCGATGGATGGTGCCAGAGTGAGAGCAGACCGCGCCGGCGCCCCGCTGCTGCTTCCCTCATCGCAGCGCCGCCCATTTCTTCTTCAGGACGCGTTTCCACCACATCAGGTAGCCGGTCACCGCCAGCAGCAGCGGCGCCAGGCCGATCGCCGCGAACACAATTTGTCCGGGCAGCCCGGCAAAGGTTCCGAAGTGCACCGCGTAGATGCCCATCGCCAGCCTCTCGCCGCGCGTCCACGCCGCGCTGCTGATATTCGAGAGCACCGCGCCCGTCGCAGGCTGATACGTCACCACATCCTCCACGAACGTCAGAGGCGCCGACGGCCGCGGCGAGAGAAATACCTTCACCACGCCGTGCGGCCGGTTCACGTCCATGTACAGGTACGCGAGCTGGTCGCGCGGATACAGGGCCATGGCGCGACCCACCAGCGTATCCACGGGGAGCACCGGCTGCCCAGGCTGCCAGTCCGATGGCAGATCGCGCAGATGCGTCATGGGGGAAAAGATGGAGATGACACGCTGGAACGGCTGCGGAAAGATGAAGTACGCGCCGCTCAGTCCCCACATGGAAATGAAGAACAGACACCAGAAGCCGAAAGCGCTGTGCAGATCCCAGTTCAGGCGCGCCCACCGCGCGTTCCACTTCACCTTCAGCGCGCGCGTCCATCCCTTCCGGCCCGGCCACCACAGAACGATACCGGTCACGCTCATCACGAAGAGCAGCGCACCGCCGACCCCGTTCGCAGTAGCGCCTTCTGCGCCCGCCGCCAGCTGGTTGTGGAAGCTCTCAGCCCATTCCACCAGCCAGTGCCTGCGCTGCGGAATTTCCTCGCCCAGAACGCGGCCGGAAAACGAATCGATGTAAACCAGCCGCTCTTGTCCGTTCTGCCGCAGGCTCACCGACACTACTCGCCGCCTGGCCGTGCGCATGTCGATGAAGCTCAGCGAGCTCCCCGGCCAGGCGGCCTCCGCGGCTCGAGCGATCTGCCCCCAGCTCAGCGATCCCGCCTGGGATGCATGCGGAACCATCGGGACATCGTCCAGAAGGTTCTGCTCGAAAACGAGCAGGCTCCCACTCAGGCTGATCGCAACCACGTACAGGCCGATGAACACACCAACCCAGAGGTGAACCTGAAACAGAGCTTTCCGCCACCACACGCGCTGCGGGAACTCCGCGAAGCTGATCCGCCGCTCCCTGGGCGCCACCGGCGCATCAACCGGCCTCACCGCGCTCAGGAGACGACCTCTCGCGCGGCGCCGCGCTCGTAAACAATGGTCCCGTCCACGATGGTCATGTCCACCTGAACCTCGGGAATCCTTATCGGGTCGATCGAAAAGATATCTTCGGAAAGAACCACCGCATCGGCCAGCTTTCCCGGCGCCAGCGATCCTTTGCTGCGCTCTTCGCCCGATGCGTAAGCCGCTCCCATCGTGTACGCGTGTACCGCCTGGGCAACCGTGATCTTCTCCTCCGGCACCCAGCCGTCGGGAAACTGGCCATCGATGGTACGGCGGGTGGCGGCCGCGTAGATGCCGAGCAGCGGGCTGATGGGCGCCACCCACCAGTCCGACCCGAAGGCCACGGCTGCGCCCGCATCCATCAGCGATCGGAATGCGTACGTGGTGCGCGCGCGCTTGACTCCGATGCGCTTCTCTGCCCAGCGCCCGTCGTCGATGCAGTGATACGGCTGCACGGAAGCAATCACGTTGAGTTCCGCGAATCGCTGCACATCCTCGGGCCGCAGGTGCTGGGCGTGCTCAATGCGGATGCGGCGGTCCCGCCGGCCGTTCTCCGCCTGCAGCCGCCCGCACAGATCGAGCACCTCCTTGTTGGCCCGGTCGCCGATGGCATGAATGGCGATCTGCAGGCCGGCCCGGTCCGCATCGCGCAGATTGCGATACATCCCCTCCTCGTCCAGCATCTCTTCGCTCGGCAGCCCGCTGGTGTGCGGAGCATCGGTGTAAGGCTCGAAGAACCAGGCCGTCGTCGATCCCAGGGAGCCGTCAGAGAAACTTTTCACCGCGCCCAACTGCAGACGTCCTGAACGGAAACACGCCGCAATCCCGGCATCCCCGAGACGCCGCCACTCCGGCAGCGGCAGGTGCGCGGAGATTCGCAGCTGCAGCGCGCCCTCCCGATCGAGCGCCTGATACATGCGCAGCACCTCCACCATGGTTTCCCCGCCGCGGGTCCCCAGCACTCCCATGTCCTGCACGCTGGTCACCCCATACCGGAACGCATGCTGCTGGGCCGCGAGTATGGCGCGGCGGATACGCTCCTGCGACGGCATCGGGATGGCGTGGTCCACCACCCGCGCCGCGGCATCTTTGAAGACGCCGGTCGGATGGCCTTCCGCATCCCGCACAATCTCGCCTCCGGCAACGTCGGCGGTGTTACGGTCCACTCCGGCCAGCCGCATCGCCAGGCTGTTGGCGAGCAGCATGTGGCCGTCGGAGCGGTTCACCCACACCGGGTGGTCCGGCGTTACGCCGTCGATCAGCGCCGCCGTAGGCAGCTCCGCCGGGCTCCAGCGCTCCTGGTCCCAGCTGCCGTGCAGGATCCACTCCCCCCGCGGGTGCGTGGCCGCGAAGCGCCGCATCGTTTCACGAAATGCGGCAGGGCCGGCCGCGTCGCGCAGATCGATGCTGGTCAGCGTATCTCCACCCATATAGAAGTGCACATGCGCGTCGTTGAATCCAGGCAGCACCAGCCTGCCCTGCAGATCAACCACTCTCGTACCGGCTCCGGCCAGAGCAGCAAGCTCCGCGCTGCCGCCCACAGAGACAATTTTTCCACCCGAAACGGCCATTGCATCCGCAACCGGGCTCCGCGGGTCGCAGGTCCACACCCTGCCGTGCAGCAGCAGCAGTTCGATTTCAGGAAACGGCGTTCTCGACTGGCTCATATCTCCATTCAACAGTGGCAAGGCGTTTCGGTACAGCCCCGGGCGGCGATGCTGCCGCCGCCGGGATTGTGCGTGCAGTTTGGGGAACGGATGCGGCTTCCGCGCAAAACAGCAACGCGAAACCGCAGCCTCGGGCGAGACTTTCGCTATCGTGAAACCGGATTGCGGCGGCGGTAAAGGTCCAGAGCCTGCGCCATCCATAGAGCCAGGGCTCGCGGGCCGTTGACCCCTCATCCACCAGCGCTCAGCACCGCGGCATTCAGGCTGGACCCATGGATCGGTCATTCTCTGGACCTTTACCTGATCCAGAGGCTCGGCGACTCTCATCTCTGGAGCCAATCGCATGTTTGTCCGCAGCTGCTGGACGCCCGCCACCGAGGAAGAGTCATGGCAGTTCGTCGATGCGCATCTGTGGGCGCTGCTGGTCAACAACGGCGACGACGGTCCCTACGCGACCAACCTTCCCCTCATCCTCGATCGCTCCCGGGAAAAGGCAGTTCTGATTGGCCACCTGGCAGAGGCTAACGCGCACGCGCGCGGGCTTCGCGCCGCCACCACCCCGACGCTGGCGATCTTTGAGGGCCCCGTAAGCTACGTAACGGCCTCCTGGTACCCGCAGCGCGATATGCCCTCCACCTTCTACTACACCGCCGTCCACTGCTACGGGCGGATACGCATCCAGAGCGAAGAAGAACTGCGCTGCTCGCTGGAGGTCCTGACCGAGCGCATGGAGTCGCAGTTTGCCGATGGATGGAAGACCTCGGAAATCCCGCCTTTCGACATCACCCGCCGCTTAAAGTACATCATGGGCTTCGAGCTGGAAGTCGACCGTCTCGAAGCGAAATTCAAGCTGGGGCAGGACGAGCCGAAAAAGGATGCGCTCGCCGTCGCGCAGCATCTCGCCCAGTCGCAGAATCCCGTGCAGCAGGAGCTCTCCCGCATGGTCTTCCGCTACAACACGGATCGCATCGAACCCTGATCGCAATCGGCGAAGGGAGCGCGAACATTTCGAAGGCCGCTATCTCGGAGCAGTCTTCCGGATCTCTCGTCCGGCAGCTCGGTCTGGGCGATTCCATCTCCATCGTCATGGGGATCATGATCGGCTCCGGCATCTTCCTCATGGCCGGCAGCATCGCGCGCCAGCTCTCCTCGCTGGCAGCCGTTATCGCCGTCTGGGCCGTGGGCGGCCTCATGAGCCTCGCCGGCGCCCTCTCCCTCGGTGAACTGGGGGCGGCGTTTCCCGCAGCCGGCGGCCTCTACGTGTATCTCACTGAGGCTTACGGGCCTGCTCTCGGCTTCATCTACGGCTGGAGTTCCATCAGCCTGATCTACGCGGGCAGCATCGCCACCATGGCCGCGGCGGTGGGCTTCTACACCGCTCCGCTGCTCGGCCTGAATCTATGGGAGCAAAAGCTGCTTCAGGTTCTCTGCATTGTTTTCTTTGTGGTCGTGAACAGCCTCGGCGTTGCCGCCGGCAAGCGTGTGCAGAACGCGCTGACAACCCTCAAAGTCGCCGGGCTTGCGCTCATGGTGGCTGTTCTTTACTGGAAGGGCTCTTCCACACTGCTGCATGCCGACCTTTTCACTCCCGGCCATTCGTTGCAGCTGGCCTCTTTTGGAGCGGCCCTGGTCGCGGTGCTCTGGGCTTATGACGGCTGGCATATCGTCTCCTTCGCGGCCGGAGAGATCCGCGACCCCGGCCGAACGCTGCCCCGCGCCCTACTGATCGGCACTGCCGTTACCACCGGCATCTACCTGCTGGCCAACACCGCCTACTACGCTGTGCTTCCGCCCGCCGCCATTCGCGCCACCGACCGTGTCGCCGCGGCAGCTGTGCAGCAGGCGATGGGCGGCAGGGCGCAGCTGCTGATCAGCATCCTCATCATTGTCTCCATCACCGGAGCCCTCAACGGCGTTGTGCTCGGCGCCCCCCGCGTAAACCTTGCCATGGCCCGCGACGGCCTGTTCTTCCGCCAGTTCGCGCGTATCAGCCGCCGCACTCATGCTCCCGTTGTAGCCACGGTCGCGCTGGGAGCGTGGGCCATTCTGTTCACCCTCATTGGGTCCTTTCGCGAGCTCTTCACTTCCTACGTTTTTACTTCGTGGATCTTTTACGGGCTCTCGGTGGCCGCCGTCATCCTCCTGCGCCGGCGCCGGCCAGGTCTGCTCCGGCCCTACCGCTGCCCGCTCTACCCGGTTACGCCGGTATTTTTCGTGATCGCTTCCCTTGGGGTGGTCGTCGCCACCTTTGTCACCAGCTTTCGACAGGCCGTTCTCGGCGTCGCGCTCATCCTCGTTGGCTGGCCTCTCTATTTCCTCTTTCGATATCTGGAACGCGAGCGCTCCGGCTCCCCAACGCTCTGAGAAAACCCAGCAACTCCTCAGATTCCTCGGCGCGCCACCTTCTTCACCTGTTCCAGGCCTGACTTGATTTGCCGTGGGCTGAACGCGGTAAAACCAAAGACCAGTCCCGGCGCTCGCGACTTGAGCGAGTAAGAGGAAAGCGAAGGGATGTCGAGGCCGGCGCCGTGGAGTTTCTTCGACCATGCCCTGTCGTCGGCATCCGCCGGCAGCCATCCCAGCAAATTCATCCCGCCGTCGCAGTTGCGAAACTGGAGCGGCAGCGCGGACTTGCCAAACGCCTCCAGAAAGAAAGCCTGCCGCTCGGCATAGGCTTTCCGGCAGCGCCGGATGTGCGAATGGAACGCGCCGCTCTCGAGGAAGAGCGCCAGCGTCGCCTGGTCGATGAGCGGTCCATGATCGTCGATCAGGTGCCTGGCCGCGCGGAACTTGTCGTACAGCTCTGGCGGCAGCACAACATATCCCAGCCGCAGCGACGGAAACAAAACCTTGCTGAAGGTGCCCACATAGATCACGCGTCCGTGTCCGTCGAGGCTCTGCAAACTGGGCAGCGGCGGCGCGCTGTAGCGGAACTCCGCGTCGTAATCGTCCTCGATCACCCAGGCCTTGTTGCGCATCGCATAATCGAGAATGGCCAGCCTGCGCCCCAGCGAAAGCGAAACCCCGGTGGGAAACTGCCGCGAGGGCGTCGTATAGATCAGAGCCAGTCCCCTGATGTCGCTATTGGGCGGCTGCAACCCCTGCTCGTCCAGCGGGCCGGGAATGATCCTCGCATCCGCACTCTGCCAGGCCAGGCGCGCACCCAGGTATCCAGGATCTTCCATATAGACCCGGTTGCCGTATCGCGGGACCAGCAGGCTGGCCAGAATGTAGAGTGCCTGCTGCGAGCCTGAGGTGATAACGATCTGCTCCCAGTCGCACCGCACTCCCCGGCTGGCACGAAGATATTGGGCCAGCACCTTGCGCAGCGCGGGGAATCCGGAGATACAACTAGCCTGGTAGTGCAGCAGATCTTTCCCCATCTGCCGCAGCGCGCGGCCGCGCAGCCGGTTCCACATCAGCAGGGGAAACAAATCGACATCCGGCTGGCATGGGCGGAACGGCGACGGCGATCGAATGAGGCCTGCGGCGATCCCATCCTCTCCGGCAGGAACCCTGTGCTGCGGGGCCGCCCGCGTTTCGCGCGGCCGCGGCGGCAGGATCCCCAGAGAGCAGACGAAAACCCCCGAGCGGGCGCGTGACTCCGCATAACCCTCGCTGATGAGCCGATCGTAAGCGTAAACAACAGTGTTCCGGGAGACACGCAGATGCGCGGCCAGCTCCCGCGTCGATGGCAGAGTGTCGTCCGGCCGAAGCTGGCCGCGCTGGATTTGCTCTCGAATCTGCGCGCCAATCTGCTCCTGTAGTGTCTTGCTGCTGGCGCGATCCAGCCAGATGCCACCAAACGTTTTCATCGCCCGTCCCGGCCTAACGCCCGCTCCTGTTACTGACACACATTTGATTCGTTCTCGATCCCGAACTCAGAATGTCACCTGCCCTCATGCAAAGAGCTCATCTGAGTCGACGGGATTGGAAACGTGAGACCTTCCCTGACTATCGCCTGCCTCGACCCCGATGATTCGCCCCGATGTGAACCACGGGCGAGCGAGTCGCGGGGCCGTAACGCAGGTCTGCTCATGCGGTCTCTGAAGTACTGTAATCCGAAAACCGAACTCTCGCATTGCGAGAAGGAGTCAGCATCGGGCTCGGAGTTACCTCCCGCTCATCGACGATAAAACCGCATCCATGTCCCGGCCCTCAAAGCTATGCGGTGGTGCACATGGCGATATCCCCTGCAAAGTTGTGCCGCCGCTCGATAGCGCTTTCGGGAGCAGCACCTGGGAATTCCGTCTGCGTCTCACCGAGCGGTACGTACCGCCCGGTTCTCTCTCGACAGTCGTTTACAACGAATTCAACAATCGCGAATTGTCAGACTGTAACGACACAGCAAGCGATGGAGCGAGCGGTCGACAGAATTTTCGGGAGGGATGAGATGAAAAAGTTGGCCAGCTTCCTGGGGAATTTCGCATCGGGCAGGGGCCGGTTTCGCGGGGCTCTTGGCGCTCTGCTGACCATTGGCATCGGCTGTTGCGGCCTCTATGGCCAAAGCGGCGCCGGATCGATCCAGGGCACGGTTACGGATCCCACCGGCGCGGTAATCCGGGGGGCCGATGTGCAGGTGGCGAACAACGCTACCGGGGTCAGGTTGGACTCGAAGACCAACAATACCGGCTTCTACCAGGTGCCTGACCTGTTTGCGGGAACCTATCACGTGACCGTCACTGCGTCGGGCATGAAAACCTTCGAGCGGACCATCCAGCTGCTGGTCGCGCAGCATGCCGAGATCAACTTCGCGCTGCAAACCGGATCGGTGACCCAGAAGGTGGTGGTGCAGGGCAACGCGGTGCAGCTGATCAATACCACCAGCGGCTCTATCACCTCCACTCTGGACGCAGCCCGCATCAGCCAGCTCCCCGAGAACGGCCGCAACATCATCAGCCTGGTAAATCAGGCTACCCCGGGGCTCTCCAGTTGCCCTGAATCCGGCTCCTGTTCCAACGGCCTGTCGGGTCCGGCAATGGAATACGAAGTCGACGGCGCCACCCTGACCAATCGCGAGTTCGGCGGGGTGCACGAGAGCCAGAGCCAGATGGTCGATCCCGATTCCATTCGCGAGGTTCAGGCGGAGACCGACGGCTCCGGCGCGGAGTACGACTCGCCGGCGACGGTGATTCTCTCCACCATTTCCGGAACGAATCATCTGCACGGCACCTTGTTCTACACTGCGGAGAATAATGCCTTCGGGATCGCTCGCCAGCGCCAGGATAACTCGGATTTCGTCGCCCCCCATTATGTACGCAACGAATTTGGCGCATCCGCCGGCGGCCCGATTGTCATCCCGCACCTCTACAACGGCCACGACCGCAGCTTCTGGTTCTTCGCTTATGAGCGCTATTCACTCGCCCAGGACAGCGCGCAACTGGAAACGGTGCCCACCCAGGCGATGCGAACCGGCGATTTCAGCGGCCTCACGAATTCAGCCGGGATCTTTCAGCAGCTCTACGATCCTCTGAGCACAGCAAATTCGGCCAGCTGCGCCGAGCCCCCCGCGGACGGCGGTGGAACCACCAGCGACCAGTGGTGCCGCACCGCATTCTCCAACAATCAGATTCCTGGCACCCGCGAATCGCCTACCGCGAAAATCCTGAACGACATTACACCTCTGCCCACCAACAGCGAGAATCCCCTTGTGGGCTCAAACCTTGCGGCCCTGGTTCCTGAATACTCCGTTGAGCCACAGTTCACCTTCCGCATCGACCAGGTCTTCAACCAGAACAACCGCGCCTACCTTCGCTATACCCAGAACCTCACCAACGATATAACTCCGCGCAACGACCCGGTGAACGAGTCGGCTACGCTGGCAGCCGACGGTTTTCCCGCTGCGGCCAGCGGCCTCGCAGACGATATCGACGGAACTTATGCCGCCGCCCTGGGATTCACCCATGTCTTTTCGCCCACCTTCTTCTCGGAAACCGTCCTCAGCCAGACCTGGATGGGCGAGCAGAATGCCGCCGGAGGCAATCCGAATCTTGACTACGAACAGATGCTGGGGCTGCCCAACAACTTCGGCGAAACTGGCTTCCCCTATATCGAAAGCATCTTCCAGCCTTTTGACGGGACCCAGTTCCAGTATGGGATGACCGACATCCTGACCGATCTGGACGAAAACCTCACCAAAACCGTGGGCAGGCACACGCTGCTCTTCGGCGGCCGTTTCGTTCATGACCGCTTCGGCAATAAGCCCGACGAGATCAAGGATTCCGTTGAGTTCGATGGAGAAGACACGGCTCTCGAAAATCCGAGCTCGGGCACCTCCCTCGACTCCTATTCGAATACCGGCAACGCCAACGCGGACGAGTTCCTGGGCGGTGCGGAAAGCTACAGCGTGGACCTGGAGCCGCCTTACCAGCACCTGCACCAAATGGAAATGGACGTCTATTTGCAGGATAACTATCGCATCCGGCCCAACCTCACCATGAACTTCGGCGTCCGCTATGAGGCGCATCCCGCCATCTGGGAGGGCGGGGGCATGATGATGGGTTTCGATCTCAAGAACGATGCCATGGTGACCTCCGGTCCGCTCTCGCAACTGATCGCGGAAGGCGCAACCACCCAGGCCATCATCTCGAATGACGAGTATGACGGTGCTAAGTTTGAGACACCGGCCGAGGCCGGCATGCCTCCCATGCTGGTCGACAGCTACGATGACAACTGGCTGCCGCGTCTCGGCGCCGCCTGGCAGCCGTTCGGAATGCATATCGGCACCGTGATCCGCGGAGCCGCCGGCCAGTATATTTACCCCATCCCTGTTCGCGAGGCTTACCGCGACGTCAATCGGAACAATCCGTTCACCGCGGGATATTCGGAGAGCTACACCAACGCCGTTTACTCGCCGGATGGTCAGCCCAACTATCTGCTGCGTTCCAGTCAGCCGGTCACCATGGGGGTCAACAGCGCCGGTGTAGTCGACTCCAACAGCACCACTTCTATCCAGCCTGGGCTGGGCATCGTCAGCATCGATCCGCATTTCCCCCCCAGCAAGGTCACCCAGGGCGATCTCACCATTGAGCAGCCTGCGAAGTGGAACTCCGTGGTGCGGGCAAGCTACATCTTCAACCACGGCAGCTACCTGAACCAGTATGACTATTACAACGCGCACCCTCAAAGCTTTCTGTGGGAGGTGCAGACAGGCACGGAAACCCCGCGCGGCAAGACCGTCGGTCCCACCAACGCCAATACCGGAGAAGGTCCGTACGACAACATTACCTATGGCGATGGTAACTACCAGATACAGAAGACCGGCTGGTCTAACTACAATGCGCTGCAGCTGAACTTCCAGAAGCTTTATAGCCACGGTTTTGGCTGGCAGGTCAGCTACGTCTTCTCCAAGTCCATGTGGGCGGGCGGAGATTTCGGCGGCGAGAGCGCTACCGAGTATGTTCCCTACAGCGCCCTCAACGACTCCGGTCCGGGCGTGGTCTCTTCGCCTTACGGAACCGTGGCTCCGCTGCGCACCCCTCCCGCGCCCCCCGCCAATGTGCCCCCGTGGGGCTTCTACCGGGCTCTGGATCGCTGGGAGAACTACATGGTGAACACCGACGATCCCCGGCAGGAGCTTCAGTTTAACGGTATTGTGGCGTTGCCGTTCGGAACCGGCAAATGGCTGTTGGGCGGCGCCGGCAAGGCTCTCAATGAAGTGGTGGGAGGTTGGCAACTGGCCGGCACTGGCAGCCTGGTCTCCCAGGACTTCGCCGTCAACACTGGTAACTGGGGACCCACCAGTAAGATTCACGTCTATAAGCACGCTGTTCCCATTACGGATTGCCGCAGCGGCCAGTGCCTCAAGAGCTATCTGTGGTGGAACGGGTACATCGCCCCCACGGCCATCGCCGGGAGTTCCTGCGCGGGATCCTCCGGCAACGTCATCGACGGACTGCCATCCAGCTACACTCCCTACCAGACTCCAATCGATACCACCTGCGGCTCGAAGTATTACGACGAGAATGAGGTGGCGATCAGCAACGTGGCTGGCCAGAAAGACGGTACGGCGATCGCCTTCGAGCCCTATGGGACTGCTGAGAACGAAGGTAACTCGGAAAAAGCGATCGAAATTACTAATCCCTTCGCCCACACGATCCTGAATGGCCCGATGAACTTCAATGCGGATCTTTCCCTGTTCAAGGTCTTTCCTCTGCGCGAAGGCTGGAAACTGAGGATCAACGTCGATGCGTTCAACGCATTCAATATTCAGGGATACACCAATCCTGGTGGCAGCGACGGAACGGAGACGGTTCAACCGGGCGGCGTGGGAGCCAACTCCTACAACCCGCCCCGGCAGGTGCAGTTCACGGCGCGGCTGACCTTCTAACCGGCAACCCCAGCCCACACAGAGCCCCACTCTTTTGAACGGGGCTCTGTGTCTTGGGGTTTGCGCCCGGCCATCGATCGGGCGCCTCTGGAACCCCGGGGAATGCCGTGGCCGGGGCCAATCCCGCGGCAAACGCAATCTTCTGACGCGGCGTCTCACATAGCGGTACGAAGTGCCTTCCGAAAGGCCTGGAAGGCCGACTTTCGATTGACAACAAAGTCACAGGGCAGAAACAATCCGGGAGTGTCCCCAGTGGCTCGAGCGCTGGTATCGCGACCGAGGCAGATGATGAGTGAAACGAGCGAGTCCCCGGTTCGTTTGGAGGACGCGACGAAAACTTTCCCGGAGCCGGGACTGGCGAGACAGGTCCTTGCCCGGAATCCGCAAATGATGCTGGTGCGCCACCAGATGGAACCGGGTTGGAAAGGCGCCCGCCACAGCCATCGCCACGAACAGATGGTCTACGTCATTCGCGGCCGGCTTCGCTTCATTTGCGGCGACCGGACCTTTGAGGCCGGCCCGGGAGACAGCTTCATCGTGCCCGGAGGAGTCGAGCACGAGGCCGCGGCCATCGAAGCGGCGGAAGTGCTCGACTTCTTCGTACCCTTTCGTGAGGACTATGTCTAACCGCAGGTTCATGCGTCGGGCGTTCGCGCGCGCGTTCCTGTCGATTTCCATTCTCCTCGTCTGTTCCGCTGCCTCGGCGCGCGCGGCTCTGCGGTCGCCCTGGGAGGCGTGGCCGGTTGCGCCCAGCAGCAGCCCATATGCCTGCCCTCCCATCGCTCATCTGTCTCCCGATCTCACCACCAACGGATTCTATGCCGACGGGAAAGGCTCGATCGTCGATCCCGCGAAGATGGCGGAATACGCCAGAACCTCCGGCCCCTACAAGAAGCTGGGGCAGGTAATCGTAGATGCGGCCGATGCCTGGAGATCGACCGGCAGCCGTGAAGCCGCTGCCTGCGCCATGCAGCACATGCAGGCCGCCGCGCGCGATGGCGTCTTTACCGGCCACATGTCCTCGCACCAGGCCTACTACGTTCAGGGCTGGGTGATCGGCGCCATCGCCATCGCCTGGCTGAAGCTCGACGGCAGCGGAGTCCGCACTCCGGAGGCCCGCAAGCTGGTTCTGCCGTGGATCGTCCAGGTGGTGCATCAGACCCAGGGATTTTACGACACCCGTAACGCAAAAAATAACCACCTGTACTGGGCAGGAGTGGAAGTTGCTGCCGCCGGCATCGCTGCCGACAACCGGCAGCTGTTCGACTGGGGCGTTGCCGCCTTCCGCACCGGCATCGATCAGATTCAGCCTGATGGCTCGATGCCGCTGGAGATGAGACGTGGCCGTCGTGCCCTCCACTATCATCTCTACGCTCTGTCGCCGCTTGTCTACCTGGCCGACTTCGGCGCGGTTAATGGACTCGACCTGTTTGCCGAGCGCGATCATGCTCTGGCCAGGCTCGAGCGCCTCTGTGTCGACGGCCTCAACAACAACCAGTTTTTCGTTAAAGCCACCGGCATCCCCCAGGACACGCCGTACGGCGCGCCTGCCGCCGAGCAAATCAGCTGGGGAGGGATCTGGGAACAGCGCTTCCCCGATCCCGCCCTCGCCGCCTTGCTCCGGCAAGCTACCTCCCTCAGCTATATGTATCTGGGAGGACTGCCGCCCGGCGTGCATCACGTTGCTTTTGTAAGGAAGGAGTTAGCATGGCCAGCACATTGAAGACCCGCGCGGCCCAGGGTTCCGTTGACTCGTCTGAAGGTCCCTACCGGCTGCAGAGCCTGGACCGCGCACTCTCCATTCTCGAGCTGCTCGGAGAAAGCGAAGTTCCTCTGAGCCTCGCGGAAATCTGCCGCCGCATGAACCTGCACAAGAGCACCGTGCATCGGGCGCTCATCGTGCTGGAACGGGGTATGCTTCTGGAGCGAACTCCGGAGAATTCGTTCCGCCTGGGGCTCAAGCTGTTCGACCTGGGAAATCGCGCCGTACGGCAAATGGACCTGCGCACGCGCATTCACCCGTTTGCGCGCCGCCTCTCCGCCCAGCTCGGCGAAACCGTACACCTCGGCGTTCTGCAAAAGACCTCGGTCGTGTATCTGGATAAGGCGGGACCCGGGAATCGCGTGTGCACCGGATCCAAAACCGGCAGCTCCAACCCGGCTCACTGCACCTCCCTCGGCAAAGCGATGCTGGCCTGGCTGCCGCAGGACGCGATCAACGAGCTCATCGACCAGATGACGTTTGTGCGATTCACGAATAAGACCATCTGCTCCCGCGAACAGCTGCTGGAGGCACTCCAGCGCGTGCGCCGCCGCGGCTACAGCATCGACGACGAAGAGGTGGAGACGGGCGTCCGCTGTATCGGCGCGCCCATCTTCGA
The DNA here is from genome assembly GCA_049671725.1 of Acidobacteriaceae bacterium. Lineage (GTDB taxonomy): Bacteria > Acidobacteriota > Terriglobia > Terriglobales > Acidobacteriaceae > Palsa-343. The sequence continues at coordinate 41,081 of JBATVK010000072.1, read as the reverse complement.
CGATTCCGGCGCGCCCATCGCCGCGCTCAGCGTCTCCTGCATTTCGTCGCGCATCCAGCCCTATCAGGTGCCGGCGCTCGCTGGGCGTCTGGTGCGGTGCTGCTCGGATATTTCGGAGTCGCTTCGTTTCCATCGAAGGATCAGGGCGCACGCCATGGGTGATCTGGAGCGAACCGCCAGCTGAGTGCATTTTCCAGGGGCGACGCATTTCCCGGCGGCGTCCCGCATTCCGGTAAGGGCGGACAATTCTGTCCGCCCTCTCTGCTTCTTCCCGGGATATAAGAAGCATGGCCGGTCCGGACTTTGTTCATGCCTTTTACACGCAGGAATTTTCTCAAGTCCTCGGCGCTGCTGGGCGGCGCCTCTGCTTTTTCATTCGCCGTTTCGCCTGCGGTTGCTCATGCGCTCGCGTCGGACCCCACCCAGGCGTTGGCCCAACCCTTCGAAACAGGTTGGGAATTTGCCCGCGCCTCGCTGGGTGGCCCATGGGAAGCCTGGAATCTCGACGGCATTGCGTGGCGCACGCAGCCTCTGCCCCACTGCTTCAATGCCCTGGATGCCTGCGATCCCGATCACCAGGCTTATCGCGGCCAGGGCTGGTACCGCACCCGGCTGCGTCCCTCCAATTCCCTGCCCCGGGGTAGAACCCTGATTCATTTCGCCGGGGCCGGCCAGCGAACCACCCTCTACGCGGGGGAACAGTTGATTGGCCGCAACATTGGCGGCTACAACGAGTTTGTCTTCGATATCACCGATGGCGCGAAAGATATCGACGGCCAGATGCGCCTCGCGGTGCTGTGCGATAACTCGCGCGACCTCGACACCATTCCCTCCGACATCAGCGATTTCAACCTGTATGGCGGGCTCTACCGGCACGTAAACCTGCTCTACCTTCCAGCCGTCTCGCTCGAAACCGTTCACATACTTCCTCAGGTCGCGCCGAATCAGCCGGCGAGCTGCCATGTGAGCGCGCAGCTCTACAATCCGCTGCACCTGACCGGCCCGGCGGAAGTCTCAATCGAGGTCACGGCGCCCGACGGCTCGCCGGTCTTTCGCCACAGCGGGAACCTGGCCATCTGGCAGGAGGCCCGTGAGCTGGTGCAGTTCCCGGTCCGCGATCCCCGGCTGTGGTCGCCTTCTTCTCCCTCTCTTTACGCTTGCCGGCTCACCCTTCGCAGCGAGCACGGCGAGCAGAGCGTCACCCAGCGTTTCGGTCTTCGCCATTTTGAGTTCCAGGATCACGGCCCGTTTCTGCTCAACGGCGAAAAGCTCTTCCTCCGCGGAACCCAGCGCCACGAAGATCACGCCGGCTATGCTGCCGCCGTTCCTGACGACATCACCCGCCAGGAGTTCTCGATGATCCGTGACATGGGCGCGAACTTCATCCGGCTCGCTCACTACCAGCAGTCGCAGCTGGCGCTGGACCTGTGCGACGAACTGGGGCTCATCGTCTGGGAGGAGCTGCCGTGGTGCCGCTCCGGCGTGGGCGATCCCGCCATGCGCGCCAACGCCCGCGATCTGCTGCGCACCATGATCCGCCAGCATTTCAATCACCCGTCGATCGTTTTCTGGAGCCTCGGAAACGAAGAAGACTGGCCCCACATTGATCCAGGCGACGGAACGGAGACGGTGCGATCCTTCATGCAGCAGCTGCAGGAGATCGCCCATCAGAAAGATTCTTCGCGGCTGACCGCCTTCCGCCGCTGCAGGACAGCGACCGACGTTCCCGATGTCTATTCACCGTCGATATGGGAGGGCTGGTACAGCGGCCGCTATCAGGACTACCAGAAGGTGCTCGAGGGCTATCGCGACAAGATTCGCCATCTGCTGCATATGGAATGGGGCGCCGACTGCCATGCGCGGCGCCACGCGGAAGAGCCGACCGGAGAGGACTACCCGCCGTTTGTCGCGGCCGGCGAGCGGAGTACGCCAGCCGTGCTGCCTCTGGTGAAGCACGGCGACTGGTCGGAGACCTATGCCTGCGATCTGTTCGACTGGTACCTCAAGACCCAGGAGACGCTGCCCTGGTTTGCGGGATCGGCGCAGTGGATCTTCAAGGACTTCAGCACGCCCGACCGTCCGGAGAATCCCATTCCGCGCGTCAACCAGAAGGGGCTCACCGAGCGCGACCTGACGAAGAAGGAAGGCTATTACGTGTTCCAGTCCTGGTGGGCCGAGAAGCCGATGGTGCACGTCTACGGGCATACGTGGCCGGTGCGATGGGGGCGGCCGGGCCAGCCGCGCCTGGTGCGCGTCTACTCCAACTGCGACTCTGCGGAGCTGTTCCTCAACGGCAAATCCCTGGGCGTGAAAGCCCGCAACTCGCAGGATTTCCCCTGTGCCGGCCTTCGCTGGAGTCCGTCCTTTCTGCCTGGGGAAAACGTCCTGCGCGCAATCGCGCGCAAGGGCGCCGCGGTCGTCGAGGATGAGGTGCAGTTCCTCTACCAGACGCAACCGTGGGGCAAGGCGGCTTCGCTCACGCTCACACGCAAGGCGGAGTCCGCAGCAAACGCAGTTGTGGAGACGACTCTGGTCGATGCGAATGGAGCGATCTGTCTCGATGCGCGCAATTGCGTCCGCTTTTCCGTCGTGGGAGGCGGCACACTCAACGACAACCTGGGCACCGTCACCGGTTCGCGCGTGGTCGAGCTCTGCAACGGCCGCGCGGAAATCTCGCTGCGGCTCAGCGGCCAACCCTCAATAGTCGGCGTCAGCTGCGACGGAGTGCCGGATGCCTTTTTGCGGATCAGCTGACTCGCTTCGCCCGCATCCACAACAGCGGCTGACGAACGGGGTGATTGCGGATGATTTCCGGAATCGCGGGTTCGGGATTCAGCCGCTCCCACAATGACAGATAGGCAGGCTGATCGTAGGCGAGTCCGGCGAACAGCAAACCGGGCTGCCGCACCGGCAGGTCATTGTAGTACTCCACGTCGTGACGGAAGGGCCACGACACCTTATTGCGAATATATGGAACCATGAACTGGAAGGCAGCCTGCAGGCCGCTGCCATTGGGGAGCCGGAATTGCCACAGGCAGTCGTCCGCGGTGGAGAGCAGCTGCGCGTTCATGCCGAGGATGTCGAGATCGAAGAGGCAGTAGCCGTAGGGCTTGGTGCGCGCCAGCTCGAGCGGCAATCTTCCGTCCGGGGCAATCTGATCCGGAACCAGCGTATTCCGGAAGCGCTCCCGGCAGCTGCCGCGAACCGCCTCGTTACCGGTATAGGTGGCGAACTCGGCCGCCTGCAGCACCCAGCAGGAGCCGTGATTGTTTTTCGCCGCGCGCTCTTCCAGCCCGCGGCTGGACGTGACTAGCCAGTTGAGATAGGCGGCGAACCACTGCTTCGTCCCTCGCTCGACATCGGGATCGATGGCCTTCCCGCGCTCCAGCACCAGCGCCGCCTGCGCGACTTCCACAAGGTGAACGGTGTCGATGATCCCGATGCTCCTGCCCGTGTCGCGCCCGTGAATCGCCTGCGCATATTCCAGGTTCGGATTCATCCGCGTTGCGGGATCGACAAACCAGGCGCGAAGGTGAGCGGCGGCGTGATCGGCAAATTCGCGCCCGCCGGTCAGCAGCCATGCGGCGGTGAGCGCCGGCATCTGGATGCTGAGGCGGATCAGCCGGTCGCGATGTGCCACGAAATTCGCCGGATTCGACATACCGTCCCTGCGGATATACGGCCCATTCGGATCTTTCGGGTTCGGCCACCAGTAGTCGCCCTCGGAGTAGTAATCGTGCAGGCCGCCCGCGCTGCGCGAAGCGCGCACTGAGGTGATGGTGCGCGGCTTCTGCTGCAGATACTTCCGTGCCGCAGCCAGAACCCGCGAACGGTCGACCTTCTCCACTTCGGCATACGGATGCTCCCACCCGCCGGAGAGCACCGTGTGCAGATGGGGCGCGGCGAACGCAGCGGCACCGGCCAAGTGCAGGAACTCGCGGCGCGAAACGTCAGGCATGGAGACTCCGCAAAATGCTCTGGTCCGCAAAGGACCTTTCCTATACTGACAAACCCGCGCCGGACTTCGTCCGCGAAGATTCGCGTCCTGTGTCACCATGCGGTACATTGGCGGCCCGCTGCGTTGACAGCGGTTTTCGCTGCCGCGAAGAATGATCGCAGAGCCGAGGGCCTGATACTGGGCAATCCGTTCGCTTCTCTCAAGATCCTATGAGTCCGTTCCGTACGCTCGCCGCGCTCCTGTTCTCCGCTCTCTTCGCCGTCTCTTTGTGCGCGCAGCAAAGTTCGCGACTGACGCTGACCACCGCAACTACATCCTCCGGAGCTGCCATCCCGCCGGATTTTCTGGGGTTGAGTTTCGAAACCGCGGACATGCTGCCGCGCGCCGATGGACGCTATCCCTACTTCCGCTCCGACAACCGCAATCTGGTGCAGCTCTTCCGCACGCTCGGTATCAGGAGCCTGCGCCTGGGCGGCAATACATCCGACCGGCCCGGAGTTCCGGTGCCGGGTACGCGCGACATCGACGAGTTGTTCGGCTTTGCGCGCGCGACCGGCGTGCATGTGATCTACACGCTGCGTCTGCGTAACGCAAGCCCGCACCAGGATGCGCCGCTGGCGAAGTACCTCATGGATCATGACGCGGCCAACATCTCCTGTCTGGTCATCGGCAACGAGCCGGATGTTTACGAGAAGCAATATCCGCGTTATCGCGACGATCTGCGCAGTTTCCTCAGTGTGATTCTTGCTCCCGGCGTCGCGCCCGCCGCGAAGATCTGCGGTCCCAGCACAACGCCGGGCCACCCCGACTGGTCCGATCATTTTGTGACTGACTTCGGACCCGGGGGCCACATTCAGTGGATTACCCAGCATTCCTACCCCGGCGGCAATGGGAAGAAGGTGACCGATCCGGCTGCACAGCAGGCGCGGATTCTCGCACCCGCCTTCGCCGATCATTATCAGAAGCTCGCCGACCAGTTCGCCCCCGCGGTCGACCGCGCTCACCTGCAATACCGCATCGAAGAGACGAACAGTTTCTACAACGGGGGCGCGAAAGACGTCAGCAACACCTTCGCTTCATCGCTGTGGGCGCTGAATTACCTCTACTGGTGGGCGGCGCACCGTTCGCAGGGCGTCAACTTCCATACCGGCGATTCTGTTGCCGCCGGACCGGTGCAGACCATTTGCTGGTACGGCATTTTCCACTCCCTGCCCGGCGGCGGCTATGAAATTCGGCCCATTGCTTACGCGATGAAGGCATTCTCGCTCACCGCGCGCGGTCGTCTCGTTTCACTTTCCGGCTTGCCGTCGGACCAGGCGATCTACGCCTATGCCATCGACGATTCTTCCGCCCGCACCCTGCACGTGGTGCTCATCGACGCCCAGCACGGCCCCGGCGTTCAGGCAGTTTCCATCACGCTCAACCCCGCGACCCAATATGCCCACGCTGAATCGATGCTGCTGTCCGCGCCAAACAACGATATCAGCGCGACCAGCGGCGTAACGCTCGGCGGAGCCGCCATCGCGGAGAACGGCACATGGGATGGCAAATGGTCTCTCCTGGCTCTGCACCGCGGCCATGTCCAGCTTACGCTGCAGCCGGCAACCGCACTGTTGCTCAGGTTAAGCGCTCGGCACTAACGATTCCGGAAACTGACTTATCCTATGCATAGACTTTCCCTGCCGATCCTTGCCGCCGTGGCTATTGCGCCAATTGCCGCCGCTCAGGTTTATGTATCTCCTCGCGGCAGCGATGCCCAGCCCGGAACCGCCGCGAAGCCCGTGCTCACCCTGCAACACGCTCTTCGGCTGAGCCGCGCTTCGGGAGACGCCCCCATCCTGCTTCGCGGCGGCACGTATCGCATGCGGGCGCCGCTGGTGCTTACCTCAGCCGATTCGGGCACAGCGGGTCACGACCTGCTCATTGCAGCCGCGCCCGGCGGGCATCCGGTGCTGAGCGGCGCCCTCCGCATTACCGAATGGAAGCAAGTGAATCCGGCGAAGAATCTGTGGGCTGCTCCTGTGCCCTTGTCGGTTGCGAATTCCAGGCAGCTCTATGTGAACGGCGTTCGTGCTTTCCGCACCCGCGGCCGCGTTCCGGTGGCGCTCACTGAGACCCCCGCCGGCTATATCGCGGCGAACGACACCATGGCGCATTGGAAGAATCCTTCCGACATCGAGTTCGTCTACACCGGCGGCAACGATATCTGGTCCGAGCACTCTGAAGGCCTGGGCGCGTGGACCCAACCCGAATGTCCGGTGCAATCCATCGCAGGCACGGAAATCACCATGGCCCAGCCTTGCTGGGATAACTCAACCAGGCGCGTGATGCTGCCGAGCGGCGCACGCACCGCGAACCTGGTCGGCCCCATGAGCGTAGGCAGGCAGCCTGCGTTCGTCGAAAATGCCTTCGAGCTCCTCGGCACGCCGGGGCAGTGGTACCTCGACCGGCCGGCTCACAGGGTTTACTACGTACCGCGCCCCGGTGAGAATCTTGCCACCGCCGATGTGGAGATGCCGGTGCTGCAGACCCTGGTCGAGGCCAGCGGCACCGCGGCCGATCCCATCCACAACATCGTCTTTCGCGGCATTCAGTTCTCCTATGCGACCTGGCTGGGGCCCAGCGGCCCGAATGGTTTCTCTGAGATTCAGGCTAACTACCAGGTAACCGGCCCCGATGGCTATTCGCGCCAGGCCCTTTGCCACCTTGTGCCGAATGGAACCTGTCCCTTCGGTGCGTGGACTCCGGCGCCCGGCAATCTCGAGTTCCATTACGCCCACCACATCCAGTTCCTCAACGACGACTTTGTGCATCTCGGCGCCGCAGGCCTCTCCCTCGGCGACGGTTCGCAATACGACGTGGTGCAGGGCTGCCTCTTCGCTGACATCTCCGGAAATGGCCTCGATCTGGGCGGCGTGGATCAGCCGCTTGCCCCCATCGCCGCGTTCACTGCGGGCAATCGCATTCTCGACAATCTTTTTCGCGATGTGGGAGCGGAATACCGCGGCGGAATCCCCATTGTGGTGGGCTACGCCCGCGACACCATGATCGCCCACAACGAGATCGACCACATTCCCTACGCCGCCATCTCCCTGGGATGGGGTGGATGGCCCGACAAAATCCATCAGGCAGGGCAGGCTAACAACTCCGCCGAAAATATCGTGCGCGACAATCGCATCCACGACCTGATGCTGGTGCTTGCGGACGGAGGCGGCATCTACACGCAGGGTCTCACCGGGCCGAATCTGGCAGCCGGCGAGCAGATCACGGGCAACGTTATCTACGATCAGTTCAGCTCCGGTCACGCTATCTACACCGACAACGGCTCCTCGATGATTACGATTCGCGGCAATGTGATCTTCTATACCAATATGGATAACTGGGGCAGCCGTCACCACGACTACTATGACGGGCAGGATGGCAGTAACTACGATCCGCTCGACGTGGAGGGTAACTATTGGCAGCAGGGAGACACGGACTCCTCGGAGAGGAACATAACTGTCCGCGGAAATCATCTGATCGAGTCACTGTCGGAAGCGCCCCGCTCCATCGTAGAGAACGCGGGGCTGGAGTCCCACTGGAAGACCGAGCTGGAGCAGCGCTACAAGCGCATCATGCCGGCCACGGCACCAGAATCTCCCAGCCGCGTAGCGGCAGCCGCCGGCAACGGGTTTGCCTATGTCACCTTCAGCCCGCCGGTCAACGACGGCGGCTCCGCCGTTACCTCCTACACGGTGAAGACGTCGACCGGCGCGCGGATTCATGTCCCCGCCGCAGAGTTCGGGAAGCTTGCTTATCTGCGATTCCCGGGCTTGCGCAACGGTGAGCCGGTCACGTTTACGGTAACAGCGACGAATGCCAGCGGGGCCAGTGAGCCCTCGCTCCCTTCTTACGCTGTGACTCCGCAACAGCAGACGGTTCAGCCGCCTGCTGCCCCGGACGGCGTCTCCGCGCATCCGGGAGATCGCGGCGAAGTCAGCATTCACTTCAAGGCTCCTGCGGACGAGCAGCGGCGGGGCGACTATAGCCCCATCACCGCGTATGTGGTAACGGTGCGGCCCGGCGGCCGCAAAGTCACCTTCACCGGCCGCAATGTGCTCACCCTGCAGAGCACGCGGCACACCACCTTCGATGTAATTTCCGGATTCCAGCGGGGCACCTACTTCTTCCAGGTGCAGGCGGTCAATGAGGCCGGCGCGGGTGCCGTGGCCACAGCCGGCCCCGTCATGGTTCCCTGAGGCTTCTCTTTCCCCGCCACCGCAGCGCGTGTTGACCCGGTGGAGATGCCTCCGTGCACTAGCTGACCATGGAACGCCCCCGGCCCTGCCGGAGGCAGCAGAGGTCTGACAGATACGGGAGTCCATCCGGAAACTCCGGATGGTCGCCAAGCGTTTCTCGGCTGGGCCTGCGCCTCGGGCTGAAACTTCCGGTCCGTATCGATGCGAGCGACGTTCGCGGGCACCCTGCCACTCCAGCCCGTTGTTCAGCAAATATCCAGCCAGCCGGCGACCCCTCCAGAATCCTGTGCTGGACCCGTTTCCCGTAACCCCATTCCGCTAAAGAGAAACTCGCGCTATGGGAAATCACTGAAACGTTCGGCGCCGGCCAATCACTACTGAGCACTGCGAAATTGCCTGTAAGTTCCGTTGCGGCTTCTCATCCTTCTTCCCGTTTGGAAAGAGAAAAATCTGCAGCGTGGCACCGGTTTGCGATGTGCGTCTTTGCGGATTTGCAGGCGGACCGGGCAGGTTGCTTACCCCGCAGCTTTGCCGGCGAACGTGAAAACGGACATCGGCCCAGGAATATGTGAAAAGGAGCGAACAGCGATGAATGCGAAGCAGGGTTCCACGTCTGGCGCCGGAGCAACTGGAAACGCCGGCAAGCTGTCCATCAGTCAATTGCCCATCGAGCAGGCGCGCGCCAACCTGCGCATGCTGCTGCTGGCCAACCCAAACTACTTCGGAAATGTTGCCGAGAGCGGGTTGACGCCGGTGTTGAACATCAGCGGCGACACGAGCTACGAGGCGCTGGGCTGCGTCGGCCTGTCGCTCTCGCTGAGCCGACTGGAGGCGGTCGTTTCCATTCAGCAAACAACCGGTTACGACGGCGGCGTATGCAGCTCAGGATCGCAGGAGTACGTGCGGTTCTATCTGTCGTTCGACGGCGGGTCGACCTGGCAGGATCAGGGTGTCGCGGGCTTCGCGGTCTACGACATTCCTGGGCCCAAGCCGCTGGAATACAGCGTGGCGCTTCCAGTTACTCTTCCGGAGGACTTTTGCTTCTTCGAAAATCTGCCGCGGGCAAGGGCGATTCTCTCGTGGAACTACATTCCACCGGCGAATACTCCGGGCTATACGCCGGTTTGGGGCAACGTGGTGGATGTTACGATCCAAAGCCCGGCGTCTGATTTCATCATTCTGGACAAAGCGCTGTCGTTGGCGAAGGTCAAACTGCCTTCGAACCTCGCGGAGGCTCTGGACCTGAGCCAGAAGATCCCGGCCGCGCCAAAGAAGTCACTGAGCGCGGCGGAACTGACGAAGGTGTACCAGGGAAAGGCGGTTCCCGCAGCACGATTCCTGTATCCCGAAATCACAAAGCTGTCGGGGACGCAAAACGTCGCTGCATTCACGACGGCCTCTGCTTCGGAAAGCGACAGCGCTCTGCCTGTCAGCGCCTCCAGCCTCCTGGAAGCCATTGCGACCATTCTCTCCACCAGCGGAAACACCGACTACGAGGAACTGGATTGCGTCGGACTCGATCCGAACCGCAGCACGCTGGTGGGGGTGGTGAACGTCAAGCTGCCTTACGGCTTCAACGGTGGACTCTGCACGGCGGGCAGCACGGAGTACATCGCCTTCTGGGTGGATTGGGGAAGCGGCTATCAGTATGCCGGCACCGCCACCGTCAACACGCACGATATCTCCTCGTTTCCATCCGGTGGCCTGGACTATGCGGTGGTGCTGCCCGTGGACGTGGCGAGCCACATGCAGCCCTGCACCAATGGGGCGCAAACGGCAAAGGTGCGGGCAATTCTGTCGTGGCAAACGCCTCCCCCCGCGAACGATCCGAACTACGTTCCGGTGTGGGGCAATCGGGCGGACGCGCTGGTGCAGATTCCGTCGGGGCAGGCAATTCAGGCCGGAACACCGAACATAGCGATCATCGGTGGAATGGGGGTGGCGCAGATCGACACGACGGGAATTACCTCGCTGCCGGGTGCGACGTTGCCGGGTGCGGTCTTCGCTCTTCAGGGAACGCCCGCCGATCCTTACGACAGCGCGCGGCAGTGCCCATTCGGAGGCGAGATCGTCGTGCAGGGTGCGCCGTCGGTAGGCTACAAGTATCGCGTGTGGGTGCAGGACGTCACCTCTCCGCTGCCGGTTCCGCTGACGCATTCCATCACGACCACCGATCAGTATGGCAATTCGACGGTGCAGTTCCCGGATGCACAGGGATTCTTCACCTATTTGCCGAACAGCCAGAACATTGACGACAACCTCGCGTACTGGGAATCTTCCGGCAACGACCTCTATAACCTCTGGCTGGAGATTGCCGATCTTTCGGATAACGTGCTGAATCGGACGCCGAACTATCTGATCCAGCTTGTGAACACGGCGCCGAAGGCGGCCATTCACATTGACAGCGGCGGGGACTGCAAGCAGTTCACCGCGGCCCAGAGCCCGATCGATGGTCATTTTGTCGCGACCGAATCGGGCACGGGAACTCTCGGACAGATCGGCCACTACGATCTCGGGACGCTGCCAGGCGGCAATGCCCCATCACCGTCAGGCGGCATTTCCGACACCGGACCGGCACCGGGGCACCCCTGGTCTTTATCTCTGGCAGGAATCCAGCCCTGCGGCTATGTGGTGGATCTCGATGTCTGGGACAACACGATCGTCAACAGCGCACCGGGCAACTGGAATGGCAGCTCGGCCTCGGTCGGCTTCTGTCTGATTGCCGGAAGCTGACCCGAACACGAAACCCGCCCGGCCGGGGCAGCCTCGGCTCGGCGATTCATCGCAGGTCAACTCAACGATTGCCGAGGGTACACATCATGTGTTGTGGAGAAGAGCGCATCAACCTTCCAAATAGCCACACGGCTGCCAACCCGGCAGGTGTTTTCACACCGGGAAACCACCGGCTTTCGATCGCGGGAACGTCTGCGAAACCCCAGGTGCTGCCGCGGACCTCCGGTCTTCGCATCCGTGGGCCGATTACCGGGCGTTATCGTCGGCAGCGCCCCTGATCCACGCCTGATCTCGCGCGGCACGGTTGTTTCTGTGGTTCTGGTGCGAGGACTGTACGCGCAGGCACTAACCAGTCTCTGCGCGCCGCAGCCGCCAACAAGGAACGACAACGTCCCTCCTGAACACGGGGATCCGTATCAACTCATGCGGGTCCCCGCCGCCTTGCCGGCCGATATCTCTCCGCGGAATTCGCTGTGATTGTCGCGCACCGGTGAAACGCCGCTGCCTTGTTCCGCACTATCACTGCAGATGGACCCGCGTGACATTCCCTTCCCGGGAAGGACAAGCCATGAAATCGAGTACCGTACCGGCAGCCTCCGTTTACGACGCTCCGATGCGCCTGATCCACTGCTTTTGCTACTTCTGCCTGGTTCTCTCCCTTCCCTTCTCCATCTGGGTCACCAGCGGCTGGTTCGGTTTGCTCCTCCACTTTCAGGTTGCGGCGGGCGGGGCGTGGCTGCTGGAAACAGTCCTTCACCGGCAGCGGCGCTTCAGGAAAACGGCATGACCCTCGGCAATCGCAGCACGTCACCCCGCCGGCAAAGTCTCTCAGAGGCAAAGCATCTGCGGCCGCCGTCCGTCGATCACCGTTTGCATTCGACGCGAACGACCCTGGTGCTATACTTGCGTCCTCTTTCAGGGGCAGGAACCCGCTTGCAATTTCAGACGTTCGATGCCGGTTACATCGAAGCGCTTTGCGCCGGGGATCTCCGCGTCCAGGAGCATTTCGTCGACTACTTCACCCAGTTGATTCATCTCAAAGTGCGCTCTCGGCTGCCGTCGAGGCAGGCCCAGGAGGATGTGCGCCAGGAGACCTTCGCCCGCGTCTTAACGACGCTTCGCAAAGAGAAGGGCCTGCGCCAGCCCGAACGGCTGGGCGCGTTTGTGAACACAGTCTGCAATAACGTGCTGCTTGAGTATTACCGCTCTTCCTCACGCCAGCAGTCGCTGGATGCCGACGATCAGCCGGAACTCCCGGCTGCGGGAGCGGGCGTGGACGATGTCGTCGCTGCAAAGGAGCTCAAGGACAAGGTGAGCGAGATCCTCAGCGGCTTGTCCGTACGCGATCGCGGTCTGCTGCAGGCGATCTTTCTCGAGGAGAAGGAGCGGGAAGAAGTGTGCCGCGAGCTGGGCGTCGACGGGGAGTACCTGCGGGTGCTTCTGTTCCGCGCGAAACAAAGCTTCAAGAGCGAGTATCTGAGGCGGATGAGCGGAGCAAAGGCTTGAAACGTTGAGCGCGCAGGAATCACTATCCTGCACAGGAGGGCACAGGAGGCCGGCCGATGGATCATAGCGAAGCACTCCGGTTGATGGCGACCGAACGATACCTTCTGGGCGAGTTGTCCCCGGAGATGCGGGAAGCCTTTGAGGACCACTTCTTCGAGTGCCAGGAGTGCGCCCTCGACGTCCGCGCCGGCGCCGCCCTCATCGATGAAGCCAAGCACCAGCTAGGTGCGCCAATCGCCACTCCGGCAGTTGCTTCTCCGAAATCCATACCGCCGCCCCGCGACTGGTTCTCCTGGTTGAGGCCGGCCTTTGCCGTACCGGTATTTGCAGCCCTTCTGCTGGTTGTCGGATACCAGAACTTCGCCACCATTCCTTCTCTTCGCTCCGCCGCCCGTCAGCCGCGGCTTGCCCCCTGGGCCACGCTGCACGTCGGAACCAGGGACGGCGCGCCTCTGCCGGTTATAGCCGATCGCAAGTCCGGAGCAGTCCTCCTGATCGATGTTCCCGATACGGCGACGTACTCATCCTTTGCCTTCGCGCTCCAGGATCCACAGGGAAAGCAGTTCTGGACGGAGACCATCCAGGCATCCGCGGCGCAAAATGGCCAGGCGACGCTCTCTCTTCTCGTTCCAGGAATGGGCTTGCAGGAGGGTTCCTATACGCTTACCATCTCGGGCATCACTGCACAGGGCAGCCGGACCCAGCTGGACCGGCGCGTTTTGGATGTTCGCTTCGAAGAGTAGTACGACTCTCCCCGGAAAGTGAGCCCACGGCCATGCCTGGCGATAGCCCCCTCAAACAACACATCTACGATGCGCAGGCCTTCGCCCTCGAAGGCGATCTGCAGCTACCCCTCCGCGCTGAAATCAAACCCCAGGCCTTTCTCAATCTCCCCCCGATCGGCGGCTATCTGTCGCAGCATGCGTGCGCATACCGCCTTGAGGGCATCGTCTCCTTCCGCGCCGCTTACACCCAGGTCGCCGGTAATCTCGATCGGAAACCAGACCACGGCTATGTGACCCTCGCCACCGCGGTTCTTGAGGACTTCAACATCCTCGACGTGGTCACAGCGGATCGCGTCGTCGCTCAGGTTTCCATCGAGCACCCGCTCAACGGATTCATCCCCGACATCACCTTTCTGGGTACGCGTTTCGACAACCTCCGCATCGCCGGCCACCCCGTACGCCTCGATCTCGACCTGGAGGTCTTCGGAACGAAGCCCGAGAATGACGATCCCTGGTCGAAAAGCAGGGAGCTGCGCGAGCGCGTCACCGCCCAGTACGACCACATCCGCCGCCAGTCGAGTCTTCCCGCCGAGATTGCCGAACGATACAATCGACTTCCATCGAATCCAGGCCCCCAGGAGTCGATCGAATGCTCACTGGTACAACGCGCGGAGGGTTCTTACCCTGGACGGACCTTTGGCCACGTGATCGACATTCCTCACTTCGGCAGGGTCTATCTCGCGACCGTGCGCCTGGTGGAAATCCCGGACCCGGTAACGGGAACCATCAGCACGCTGTTTCGCCTGACGATGATCGAAGCGAAGATGGGCTGCATCGGCAGCGGCTCGATCGCTGGGGGCAACACGATCACCAACGGTGGAGGAAAGGGAACCGGATAGTCTGGCTCTCTCTCTCTCTGGCGCTGCTCGTCCTGTGCATTGGCGATCGCGCGCTGTCTCCGGAGGACGAATATCGGCAGGTAGAGAGCATTTTCCGGCACGGAGATTTGGCGCAGAGCGAAGATACCGCAGCCTCACTGGCGGAACGCTATCGAGGAACAGATCCCGGCTGGTCGGAAAGATTCAGGGTTCTGGAAGCGCAATCCGCCGCGTGGCGTGGCACCAGTCCCGAAGTCCTGCGCATACTCACTTTTTCTCCATCGGATCCGGACCTCCAGATTCGAACGCTGTCGTTGCTCGCCGCTGCAGACGTTCACCTCCGGCGCTTTCCCGATGCCCGCGAGTACCTGGTCCGGGCGGACCAGCTCTGTTCCACCGCGAAACATGCGGTTTGCACACACGTGATGAATGCTCACTGGACCCTCGCAATCGAGCAGGGCCGCTACAGGGAAGCCTATGGCTTCGCCCTGAAGAATCTCAGTCTCGCCCGAGACTACCGTGATGCGTTCGAAGAAGCAGTCGCCTTGATGAACCTCGCGAATACCTGCCTGTATCAGCAGCACTATGACGATGCCATCGACTGGCTGAACGCCTCGAACGAGATCGCCAGGTCCCTCGATGCCGAAGACATCCTTCTGATGAACACAGGGAACCTGGGCTGGGCTTACTACAGCCTTGGCGATCGCGAGCGCGCCTTTCGTCTTTTCCAGGATGCGGAGCGGCGGGCTGCCGCGTTGGGCGACACCCAGGGAACCATCCTCTGGCTCACCACCAGCGGCTACGTGCTTCAGGACTCCGGAGAGTGGGCGGGTGCGCGAGAGTCGTACAGTCGCGCGCTGCAGCTGGCAACGCAGATCAACAGCACCGACGACATCGTCAACTGCCTCGAAGACCTTGCCCACATCTCCATCCAGCTTGGCCAGCTCAGCGATGCCGATGCCGACCTCCGCGAGGTCGATCCCCTCGTCGCCGCCGGCGGCAATCGTCTCGACATTCTCGATGTCACGCTCGCCCGCGGTCGCATCGCCGCCGCTCGCCGGCAGGATCAGCAGGCGGAAACGCTCTTCCGCCAGGTCGAAACCGATCCGGCCAGCCAGACCACCATGCGCCTCGGCGCCGAGCACGAGCTGGCCCGCCTTTTCGACTCCGAGGGCCACATCGACGACGCGCTGAAAATGTATGCCACCGCCCTCGCCACCTTCGAATCGGCGCGCGCGCAGATCGAAAGCGAAGCCTCGAAGCTTCCCTACTTCGCCAACGCCACGCCGATCTACGACGACTACATCCGCCTCCTCATTTCTCAGGGGAACACCGAAGAGGCCCTCGCTGCCGCTGACCAAAGCCGCGCCCGCAGCCTCGCGCAGGGCCTCGGTCTCAATCCTGCTCGTCCCGCTTTTCACGCCGCCTCATTTCACCCCGGCGCCATCGCCGCTCGTGCCGGGGCTACTCTGCTGTTTTACTGGCTTGGCGAACGCCAGTCCTGGCTGTGGGCCATTACGCCGGGGAAGACAACCGTCTTCCAGCTGCCCCCTGAAGCAGAAATCGCCCGCCGGGTCGCACGCTATCGCCAGGCCCTGCAGGCGCCCGACGATCCCGTCGCGTCCCCCAACCAGGACGGCCAGGCTCTCTACCGCACCCTCGTCGCGCCGGCTCAGGCTTCTCTGCCTTCCGGCGGAAATGTCGATATTCTTTGCGACGGAGTGCTCAGTGAGCTCAATTTCGAGACTCTTATTGTTCCGCAGCCATCTCCGCATTACTGGATTGAGGACGCGAACATCGTCTCCGCCCCATCGCTCCTGCTGCTCGCCTCTTCGCAGCCGGGAGAAAGCGGGCCCCGCAATCTTCTGCTGATCGGAGACGCTCTGTCTCCAGGCCCGGATTATCCCGATCTGTCGAATGCCGGACTCGAAATGCAGCAAATCCGCAGGCATTTTTTGCCCCAGGAAGAGACCATCTTCGAGGGTCGTCAGGCGAACCCCCGCTCCTATCTGCAATCTGCCCCGCAGCGTTTTACTTATATCGACTTTGTGGCCCACGGCGTCGCCAGCAGCACAGATCCGCTCAATTCGGCTATCGTTCTCTCCCGCCAACCGGGAAACGAGGATTCCTTCCGTCTCCACGCCCGCGACATCATGCAACACCCCATCCATGCCCGCCTGGTGACAATTGCCGCCTGTTATGGCGGCGGCACGCGTGCCTATGCGGGCGAGGGGCTGGTGGGACTTTCCTGGGCATTTCTCTATGCCGGCGCGCACAGTGTCATTGGCGCGCTCTGGGAAGTGAGCGACGCATCGACGCCGCTCCTGATGGATGCGGTCTATCAGGGAATCGAGGAGGGTCTCGCGCCGAGAGCAGCCCTGCGCCGTGCGAAATTATCGCTCCTGCATGGCCCGTTCAGACGTCCGTTTTTCTGGGCGCCTTTCGAACTTTATACCGGCAGTTAGCCACTCAGCCCGGCTCCGCCTCGCGTTGCAGGATTTTTGTTCGCGGTTTCTGATACGAAAGTTGCACTTCCCTCACTACCTTCCAGAACGGTGAAACGGCGCTCCTCGCGAAACGTGCACGACCCTGAATCGCGATCCGGATCGCCCCATCCGGCAGACTCTTCTGGAGGAATTGCATGGTTGCAGGAAGCCCATTCGTGCTTCGCGTACCCGTCGATGTTTCGCAGGTGCCCGATTTCACTCCGGGCCGCCGGATCAGCGTTCTGGCGCGGAACGGCCAGGGTTATCTCGAGCACCGCATGGTCACTTTCGAGACACAAGACAAGGTGACCGTCACCTTTCGGATGGAACAGGCGCCGGAATCATTACGAGTGCTGATTGGACCGGGGACCGCGACACCGTCTGAGCTGAGGTATCTCCATACGCCCTGCGTCACCGTCCCGCACTCCGCCTGGCACGCGTCCGCAGAAGTCGAGCTTCCGTCTTTCCGGGTTTCCGCATGGGATTGGTGGTGGTGGCAGCACTGGCGCCAGAGCTTCCACGTCACCGGCCGCGTGGTCGACGCATACGGCCGTCCCCTCGCCGGTGCAGCGGTGTCCGCATTCGACGTCGACGCCTGGTGGTGGTGGACCACTCGGGAGCAGGTGGGAAGCGCGGTTACCGGGAGCGACGGCAGCTTTTCCATCGAGTTCAACCGCCGCTGTGGATGGCAACCCTGGTGGTGGTGGGCGACCCGCGACTGGCAGGTGGATGCCGAGCTGATGGAAACGATCACAGGCTTTGTGCGCCAGTATCCCGGGCTCGGTTTGCCGGCGGCCGATGCTGACTATGCGCCCAGCCTCGAAATCTTCCAGCCACTGCTGGCCTCGAGGGCTCGCGCGCTGCCTCCCCTGATGGCTGCGACTCTTTCCCAGGCCGGCAAAACCATCAACCCGGCCGCGCTCGAGCCGATTCGAGAACGGCTTGTCGAAATCCTTCCCCGGCGATTTCCTCTTCCCGTCTGGCCCTGGTCGCAATGGTCACCGTGGGAGGATTGTGGCGCCAACCTTACCTTCCGGGTCACCGAAACGCGAGGAAGTAAGACCACCGTTCTCGTGGATGAAGGAGCCTTGAGCGCGCACTGGGATATTCCCAGGTGCTTCGATGTGAAATTGATCGCCCCTGAAGCGCGCAGTTCCCCAGCGAGCACGGACTGGACTCTGGTGGACCATTACTTTCGCAATGCCTCTCCATTCCCACAGGTGAGAAACAACGCGAGCCCTGCTCCATCTCTTCCAGAAACTGTTCCCGCCGTGTCTTCTTCCCGTATCTCTCGAACTCGCTCTGCGCCGCCAGACCGTGCTGTCTCGCTCGCCCTCGGCCTCCAGGACCCAGGTTAACCCCGTGGGCCCTGGAGGCCGAGCACCTCTGAGGTCCCCTGGCGCAGGGAGTAACTCACGCACCGACAAGGACTGCCCGCTTCTGACCTTCTGCTGCTTACTTCGCGTGACTGGCGGCGAGTTTCTCCTGCGCGTCCTGCTGGAGCAGCAGCACATCCGGCGCCGGATGCTTCTCGAGTTTCTCGGCATCGTTCAGATAATCGGAGCTGCGATAGTGGATCGCCGCCAGCAGCAATGGCTCAGTCAGAGCGCCCGATTCAACACCGTTTAGAGACTGATACGGCCATTGTTTTTCGCCCATCGCATAAGGCAGCAGGAAATTCAGCGCGGCGCGGATCGATCCCCCGTCCGGCGCCCGATAATCCCACAAGTCGACCCCTGCTCTCTGGCCTTCCTGAGCGAGACGCATCAGCGCCATCAGATTAAACACCGAGTAAGAGAACGACTTGGTGCGCGCCAGTTCCAGTGGCTCCCTTCCATCGGCTCGTATCTGGTATGCGATCCGCTCGCGCTTTGCTGCCTCAATCACGCGGCGAGCGAGATCCGTGTCGCCGAGGTAGATTGCAATACCGGCAAGCTGCTGATCGTACCAGCTCCCGTGGTTATTTTTGGCAGCCGCCTCCGCGCGGCCGTTAGGGCTGTTCTGCAGCCACTGCAGATAGCTGGTGAACCATGCGCGCAGTCCTTCCCGATCCGCCCGGGTCAGACTGGGCGACCGGGACAGCAGCGTGATTCCGTCCAGAACCAGCGGAATCGCGCGCATGCCAATCAGCCCGATGCCGCGCCCTGTGGTAATGCCGGGAATCGCCTGCGCGTAATTCAGATTAGGGTTCATCCGCGTCGCGGGATCGAGAAACCAGGTACGCAGCAGCAGGACCGCACGGCTCGCGTATCGCTCATCGCCGGTGAAGCAGTAGCCGAGAGCCAGGGCATGCACGGCATCTTCCATGCGAAAAAGATTGGCGTGGTCCGAAATGCTGCTCTCCTGCGGATTGGTTTCTCCATCCCGGCGTACGTAGGGGAGTCCGTTCGGCGTTGCCGGATTGGGCCACCAGTACGGCGCCTGGCTCATAAAGTCGTGCTTGTCGCCGCTGGGTGGCGTCTGCTTCTTCTCCATCACCGAGAACGGCCCCGCCTGCATGGCACGATCGGCCTCTTCGCGCACGGCCTGCAGAACGGCAGGATCCGGATGCAGTCTCTCGCGAAGCAGGAACGCTCCGGGGAGGCGGAGAGTGGCGGGAGGATTGGACGGCTGAGCGACACCGGGAATGGCCACGAGAAGAACGAGCACCAGCATGCGCATCGAGTCGCCTCCGGATCACAAACAGCGTATCAATCTGTCAGGATGCGATCAGCGCCCTAATGTGTCCGGCATCTCATCCTGCGGTACGCGGGGGAGTTATGGAACGCCGAAGTGTGAGATATTTTCATCCGCGGCAGAGGAGTCTATTCGTGAAGGAAGAATTCAGTAGCGTGAACGGCGCAGGAACGGGCATCGCTCCACGGTTGACCCGGAGGCAAACATTGCCCGTGCTGGCAGGAATTCTCGGCGCAGGCCTGGCGGCGTCGCGGAGCGCAGAGGCTGAGCCGGCCGGAATCGCCGATGGCGCGCAGGTCTTTAACGTCCGCAGCTACGGCGCGAAGGGCGACGGTAAAACGCTGGACACCGCCGCTGTGCAGCGCGCCATCGATGCCTGCAGCAGCGCGGGTGGCGGCATCGTGCTGGTTCCCGCCGGTTCGTTTCTCATCGGAACCGTCGAGATGAAGAGCAACGTCACGCTGCATATTGCTGCGTCGGGTGTACTGCTGGGCAGCACCCGTGGAACCGATTACCACGCCGTCGATGCGACTCCGCTTACCGGCGACACGACCCTCGAGGATGGCAACTGGGCGCTGATTTATGCGGAGAATGCGAAGAACATAACTGTCGAGGGTGCGGGCACCATCAACGGCCAGGGAAGTTACTTCCACGCCCCCGCCCGCGGCGAACTCGCGCCCAGCGGCCTCCGCGGCCATCAGCGCCCCTATCACATGCTCTTCTACCGCTGCGAGAACCTGCGCGTGCGCAACATCGATCTCATCGCGAGTGCCTATCACAGCGTTCGGGTGATTGAATCGCAGCGGGCCACGATGGATGGAATCTACATCTACAACCGGGTCAATGGAAACAACGATGGGTTTCACTTCATCAGTTGCCAGTACGTCATGGTGAGCAACTGCACTGTGCTCAGCGGAGACGATGCCTGCGCTTTATTTGGCAGCTGCCAGTACGTAACGGTCACGAATTCCTCTTTCAGCACCCGCTGGTCGTGTTTCCGCTTCGGCGGCGGAATCGCGCGCGATGTGACCGTCTCAAACTGCGTGCTGCATCAGGTCTTCGGTTGTCCCATCAAGTTCCAGGGCGTACCCGGCTCTCTTTTTGAAAACATGTCGTTCGCCAATCTCGTGCTCGATGAAGTCACGGGACCGATTTCGATCAGCATCGGGCCGCGCGAGATGCACGGGGGGCATCCCGGTCCTTCAGAAGCCGTTGCCCAGACTCCCGAACCGCCAGCGGCGGTACGGAACATCTCGTTCAGCAACATTCACGGAACGGTGACGACCAATCCACCACAACTGCCGGGCTACCCCTTCAGGAGCGGATACAGGCCGGGGGAGCTACACTCCTGCATCGTGCTGAATTGCGCAGGGGACGCAACCATGGAGAAGATTGCCTTCGAAAACATCCACCTGATCTTCGGCGGAGGGGGCACGGCTGAGGATGCGGGACGAAGCAACCTTCCTCAGATTGCCGGGGAGTACTTCGTGCTGGGACCGATGCCGGCGTATGGGCTCTACGCCCGAAACGCCCGCGGCATCACCCTGAGCAACATCCGCTTCGAAGTGGAGGCGCCCGATTTGCGTCCTGCCGTGATCCTGCACAACGTGGAAGACGCGGTGATCACCGGCTGCACAGCACAGGGAAACGGCGAGGCGGATTCGGTATTCCGTTTCACGGATACCCGCCAGATCCTGGTGAGCTCCCCTCGGGTTCTTGGGCAGGCCGCGGTATTTCTGCGAGTCGAAGGCGCGACATGCGAGGACATCATCGTGGACGGCGGAGACCTGATGCGTGCGAAGCAGGCGCTGGATCTGGGCGATGGCGTGGCGAAGGGCGCGGTTCGGCTGCGCGGACAATAAGCATCGCCCGCCGGTTGGGTGACAGCTTCATCCTTTGCGGATTTATCTGGCCATCCAGCCGCCGTCAACCACGAGGACTTCTCCGTTCACGTAATCTGCCGCGGGCGACGCCAGAAACACGACGGCGCCGGCCAGATCTCCCGGTTCGCCCCATCGTCCCGCCGGAATGCGCTCGAGAATTTGCCGGTTCCGCGCTTCGTCCTGCTGCAGCGCCTCCGTGTTGGTGGTTCGGAAATAGCCGGGTGCGATGGCGTTTACCTGAACGTTCCGCCCCGCCCATTCGTTGGAGAGAGCCCTGGTGATCTGCAGCAGTCCGCCCTTCGAGGCAGCGTACGCCGGAACCCGCACGCCGCCCTGAAACGAGAGCAGCGAGGCGACGTTGACGATCTTGCCGCGACCGCGTTTCAGCATCTCCTGCCCGGCGGCCTGGCACAAACGGAAGACACTGGTGAGATTCACCTGCAGAACCTGTTCCCAGCGCTCGGGAGGGAAATCCTCTGCCGCATCGCGATGGATCATGCCGGCATTGTTAACCAGAATGTCCGGCGCACCCATCGCATCCCGCACCTGCTCGAAGAGATCCATCGCTCCGTCGGCAGTTCCAAGGTCGGCCGAGAAAGCTTCAGCCTGGACGCCGAGCGCGCGAATGCGGTCGCGCGTTTCTGTCGCCGTGCGCCGGTTTCCATGGCACGCTAAATTCGCGCCGGCCTCACCAAGGGCAACGGCCATCGCCGCACCAAGGCCGCTCGCAGCTCCCGTCACCAGAGCCAGCTTTCCATTGAGGCGAAATTGATCCAGAACCGTCATCAGTGTGTCCGTTTGCGGCGGAGCAGATATCAACGAGATTACAGGAGCCGGCTGAACATCCGGGTGCGGAGTTATTCCCTCACCTTGACCACAAACGCCCGGAAGACGGTTCCCTTCGGGATGATCAGCTGGTGCGGCGTTCCTGCCGGAATATGAATGATGTCCCCAGGCGCCACGGTTTGCTTCACTCCGTAGCGGATTCCGGTTCCCTTGCTTTCGCCGTCCGCATTTGTCGTCGGGTCGACCAACTGGCCGCCCGTAATCAAAGTCGCGGATCCGCCCATGACCACCATGATGTCATCAAAATGAGCATGGACTTCTGCTCCGCCGGTCGTGGACCGGACCGAAAGCATCAGCTTGTGGCTGTCATAGCTGCCGAGGGTGGCGCTGCTGCTGCCCTTCTGCCGGGCGGCTGCCTCCATGCTCTGCATCTGACTCTCAAGCTCGGCCCTGCTGAACACTTTTGCGGCGGTCGTCTGCGCTGCAGCAGGTACCGCGGGCGCAAGCACCAGGCACAGCGTTGCACAAACCGGCAGCCTGACCGTCGTCGCAATCTTCATCGCAACTCTCCAATCTTTACCGGATCCATATCCGCGTAGTCCTGATTCTCGCCGCCCATGCCCCAGCAGAAGCTGTACGCGTGCGTGCCCGTGCCCGCATGGATCGACCAGCCGGGGGCAATCGCAACGTCCCTGTTCCCAAGCACCACATGCCGTGTTTCGTCCGGCAGCCCAATCAGATGGAATACCCGGTCATCTTCTCCCAGGTTGAAATACATGTAGATTTCCGAACGCCGCATGTGGGTATGCGGAGGCATGGTATTCCACACGCTCCCGGACCTCAGATGGGTAACACCCATCACCAGCTGGCAGCTTTTCGCGCCCTGCATATGGATGTACCTGCAGACAACGCGATGATTGGCATTTTCCGGAGTACCCAGTTCTGCAGCGGCGGCTTCGTCTTTGCCAACCAGCGTTGTCGGGTACTCTCGGTGCGCGGGATAGCTGAGCAGGTAATAGATGGCCGGCGTGTTTGCGTCGGCGGACTCGAACTCCACCTGACGATTACCACGCCCTATATAAAGACAGTCAAGGTTCTCGAGATTCCAGGCCTTCCCGTCCACCAGCACGCGTCCCGGGGCGCCGATATTGAGGACTCCAAGTTCGCGCCGCTGCAAAAAATACTCGGCTCTTAATTCCGCATCAGCCGCCAGCGTCAGCCGCTCCTTGAGTGGCGATGCCATGCCCACCACAGCGCGGTCTGCGTCCACATAGGTCAGCCGAATCTCCGCCGGCGCGGCCAGTCCGGCCAGTAAGAATGCATCGCGCAGATCCTTCGCGGTCATGCGCTGGTAGCGGGTTGAATCTGCCATCATGTGTATCTTCACGAAATATTCTCCCCACCCGGTTCATCGTGCTCACTTCTGCTGCAGAAGCCAGCGGACAAAGTCCCTTCCGGCCTCAAAGTTCTGGTAGTTTGAGGGCAGCTTGCGGCCATCGGTATATTCGTTGTAAAGCCACGGATCGGTAACGGCCACCACCGTCCCCCTGCCGTAGGCGGCCTTCGCCATCAGAATGTCTCCCTCCCATGTCAGCAGCGGAACCGCTCCCTTTGACAACTTCAGAGAACAAGTGTCCTTCATGTACAGTGTGCGCGGGTGGAAGAACGGTGGCCCTGTCTGCGTGTCGTCGATCCTCCCCATGGCGAAATCGTCTCCGACGACATGATGAGTCAGAACATTGTTGAAGTGGAGGCCAAAGCGATCCGCCAGGATATCCAGGTGCGGTATGTCGGCGTTTCCGGGGTCGTTTTCCATCAGGATCAGCACCCCGCCCTGCTTCACCCAGGCCGCGATCTGTCCGGCGTCTTCCGCGGTCATGAAATGCGGATCGGGGGTCTTCGAACGGTTGTCCGGCGATACGATCATGTAGAAGCGCGCGCCGGTCAGATTTGCCATCGTGGGCGCGATGGCCAGCGTATCGGTGGCGACCCCGAAACTGCGGAAGATGTGTCCCAGCAGAGAAAATCCGGGATTGCTGTAGTCGTCCCATTTGTAATGGAACAGCACCGTTTCTCCCGCAGCATTCTTCCGCGTTTCGCTGTTGTACCAGCCGTCCACGACGACCCGGCTACCCAGGCCCATCTCGGGGTCCGGGTATAGCTGCATTTCGTTCGCGGCCAGCAGCAGCGCTCCCGCAGAGAGTTGATCCCCGCTTGCCGGCAGCTCGGCCGAGCGGCTGAGAATGCCCTGCCATGCGCGCGCGGCCACCGATGCATAGCGGCGCGGCAGCAGGCCCAGCCTGACTCCCCGCGCGAGCGAATAGGTCACCATCGCCGAACCTGCCGTATCGAGGGACCTGCTGTCGCCTGCGCGGGGCTTCAGGTCGTCAGGCCATAATCCACTGGCAGGGTCCTGGCTGCGCGCTGCAGTCGCGGCCAGTTGCCGGAAAGAAGCCATCGCTGCCGCGCGTCCGGCGGCGTTCTTCGGAAACCAGGGCAGAGCTGACGCCAGGGTCATCATGCGAAAGCCCAGGTTACGCGGCCCCGGATTGCGGCCTGCCTGCCGGATCTGCGCCGCGATGATGGCGAAATCGCCGTCGCGATGAAAGACAGCCGCGTATTCAGCCAGAAACGGCTCGGCTGTGTAAGCCTCTTCCGCGGTCATGTCCTTTGCGGCAGGCAGTTGGCTGTCCAGCAGCGCCGCGCTCCGACACCAGGCATCCTTCTGGGTTACGCGGCAGAGGAGAAGGACCTGACTTGCCAGTTCTGCAGGCGGCGTCTTCGCGCCGGCATTGGCATCGAGCAGAGTTTGTACATAGCGGTAGTACCGGCCGTCGGCCGTGTTGTACCACTCGGCATCCATCCCGTTCAGCAGGATCGCGGAAGGTTCATTCGAACCCCGCTGCAGCGTGGAATCTGCAATGCGACGGGCCAGCGCCGCCGACGCGGAGTTCTGCGCTGCGATGGTTGCGGGTACCGCCAGCAGCAGCATCCCGCATGCCGCTGCGGCGGCGCGAAGCAGGCGGCCCTTTGGCCGGCTGCAATCAAACGGTCTGGGGATCAATTTCATGTGCAAAGACTTTGTGTAACAGATGTTCGCCGGGCGTGTCAGCGATGGAGTCGGAGCGTGTACCGCAATACGGGATGCGCGGCATTCCCTTCCGGCCCCGTCGCCCAGCCGAAGAGCTACCATGATCGAGCATCAGGACGCATGGAGAGCGCGGAACGGGAGTGAATCCGTTCCCTCACCGCCGGCGCTTCGGACGGCCGGGAGCTTTTTGGCCGGGACAATTCAGGAAGGGGTATGACATTTCATGAGTGACTCGCTGTCTTCGCATCGCAGCCACAGTATCGCAGCCGCAGCAGCCCTGTTTCTCACGCTGATATCGCTGGCGGGCAGAAAGGTTATGGCTCAGGCGCCGTCCAGTGCTTCTGCCGCGGCCATCTCGCCTCAGGAGCAGCAGGCCATCGATCGCGACACCGCGCAGCATGTCGGCGACGCGTCGCCAGATCCTGGAGCCAAGGCGAATTTGTCCGGCGCTCTGCGACCCGCCGACGTACGCGCGGCGATGCGCAAAGTGGCTGACTGGGAACTGGCTCGCTCCCAGCCATACTTCGCGCGTACCTGGACGTGGGCCACGCTCTACGACGGATTGATGGCGGCGACGCCGGCGCTCCACGATCCGCGCTATCGCGACGCTATGCAGAGCATGGCCGGGACCTTCCACTGGGAACTGCGCTCCGAGGTTCCCAACGCCGACGATCAGAGTGTGGCGCAGACCTATCTCCAGCTCGATTTGCTGCATCCCGATCCCGACAAGATCGCGCCCACGCGCCAGGCTCTCGACCGGCTCCTGGCCGGAGCGGCCGCTCCCATTCCGGCTGAGCAGGCGAAGATTCCGTGGTGGTGGTGCGATGCGCTGTTCATGGCGCCCCCGGTCTGGGCGCGCATGTACGCAGCAACTCACGACCGCAAATATCTCGACTACATCGACCAGCACTGGTGGGAGACCTCGACACTGCTCTACGATCGGCACCGTCATCTCTATTACCGCGATATAACCTATCTGCACCAGACCGACGCGCTGGGAAAGCCGGTCTTCTGGTCGCGTGGCAACGGCTGGGTGATGGGCGGCCTGGCGCGCACGCTCGAATACATGCCCCGCAACGAGCCGGACCGTAGCCGCTACGAGCAGCAGTTGCGCGAGATGGCCGCGGCTGTCGTGCCGCTCCAGGATCCGCACAGCGGTCTGTGGCACTCGGACCTGCTCGACGCCAAAGATTACCCGCAGCCGGAGACTTCCGGCTCCGCGCTGATAACCTTTGCTCTGGCCTGGGGCGTCAACCACAGTTTGCTCAACCGGGCACGCTATCAGCCAGTGATTGCCCGGGCGTGGCGCGGCCTGGTGGGGCAGATCTACGCCGACGGCCGGCTGGGCAATATCCAGCAAACCGGAGCCGCGCCGGCGCACTATCTGCCATCATCCAGCTATAACTACGGTGTAGGAGCATTTCTGCTGGCTGGCGCGCAGGTGGAGCAGATGGCGGGAGGAGCGGCGCTGGAGCACTCCGGATCGTCGCCGCGGGCAGTAAATTCGCCGTCAACGCGGGCTCAAATCGCAAACGGCCACGCTCCCCGGTCCTGATACCGCTTGTAATTCTTCTCTGCCCCGGGGCGGAACTGCCGGCGGTCCGGCGTGGTGCCGTTCTGCCAGTCAGCCGCGATCCTCTCCGACGCTCCCGTGGCAATCTCGAATGCCGCACGCATGGCATCGCGTTGCTCCGGGTCTATCGCGGCGGGTGGGGTGAAACCATCGGCACGGTCCCGCTCCGGGCCACCAGGTCGAGCCGCTGCCGGCAGCACCGCCACGGGGTCTCCGTCGTAATGGGCACGCAGTCGGCGTCGACGGCGAAACGTGCCGCGCTGAGGCAGCTGCATTTTGCTAGCAAAGAGCGCCGATCGTGCCGGTATTGCCGACTCTAACGGTTTCTAACCTGCTGAGGACCTCGACCGATAAGACCAGAAAGTGCCGCCTAAGCGTCGTCCTCAAACGAAGTAGTTTTGGGGTTTGAGTACCGGCTCGGGTTCCTCGTTGGCGACAATCCGCTCCTTCAATTCTGAGCGGAGCCTGTCACCCGCTTCTTTGTATTCCGGTCGCCCTTCCGTGCTGAGTTGACCGGCAACCCGTATTTCAGGGGCTGCGGGCCGGCCAACGAGATTTGTCTTCTGATAAGGATCTGCGCCGTTGTGGTACATGGCGTAATCGACATACTGCGTACTGCCTGAGACCTGATTGCCTTCCAGCTGTGGATCGTAGACGCTGAAGGTCCAGTCTCTGGTGCGCAATGCGCGTCCAACCATCGATGCGCTGACCTGTATGTAAGCGGCAGAGTCCCACTCTTTGCGCGCCTTTGGATCGACGGGGAGCGCTTTCAGGGATTTTCCCTGCATGCCGGCAGGAATCGAAACCCCTGCGCCATCGAGGAGTGTCGGTGTCAGATCCAGCAGCGACACGACTTCATCCAGCGCAATCGCGTGATCGAAGCCCGGTCCCGCGAAGATCAACGGAACGCGAATAGCCGCATCATGTGGCACTCGCTTGTATTCCCCCATCCGCGTGCGAAAGTGGCAGCCATGGTCGGAGAAGAACACAATAATCGTGTCGCCCAGCTGGCCGGTCTTCTCCAGTGCGGCGACGAGCTTGCCCACACAGTCGTCGATGGCCTGCACGCAGCCGTAGTAGCCTCCAATGCGCGATGGCCAGTTGCCTGGAAGATCCCGGAGATCCTGGGGAATAAATGGATCGAGGTATTGGTCAGCATAGCGATGGGGAGGAACCATAGCATCAACATCGTTCTGCTGATGAGGTTCCAGCTGGGATACGTAGAGTAACCAGGGTTTGTCGTGCTGTTGCTCCAGGAATTTCACTGCCCGATCAGCGATGAAGTCCACACGATACTCATTTCTGAACCCGATGTTTGTCCCGTCTGTTGTCCAGTAATTGCCTTCGTAAGGATGAGAGACAATTTCCGGAACATTGGCGCCTTCCCACGTATCGTCAAACCCCGCACGTGACGGGCCCGGGGGAATCCAACCCAACTGTTTCTGTCCGTCTTCGAGCTCCGTTCGCGAGACATGCCACTTACCCATGAAGTGGGTGCTGTAGCCATCCTGCCTGAGCGCAGTGGCGATCGTTGGCAGAGAGTGATCGAGCTCGAGTCCAAGCTTCCATACCCCCGTCTTCGTCGCGTACATTCCGGTCATGAAGGAGGCACGCGATGGAGAACACAGTGGCTGATTGCAAACTGCTTTGCGGAAGTTTGTGCCTCGCGCTGCCAGAGCATCGAGATTCGGAGTCCTTACCGAGGGGTTTTCCCCGTTGGCGCCAATGAAATCGGCGCGGAACTGATCTGCGCAGATCATCAATATATTTGGCTTGTTCCCGGCCTGCTGAGTTGAAGCTGGGTCCTGCGGTGAAGATGCTTCCGCTCCGCCTGCTCCAGTTACAGCGATCGCGCCGGATGCCAGGGCGGCATTTCGCAGGAACTCGCGGCGGGTGGGGGGAAAATTAGCCGGTGATTTCACCATGGGGAAACTCCTTTATTGATCGTGGCAAAGAAACGTTGTGATCGGATCCGAATCAGTCGCGGTGTAATTTCATGCGGGCTGTCGAGAAAGAAAGAACACTGCAGCACCGGTCATTCCGTGCATCGAAATCAGACTTCCGATCGGGCACAACGAAACCCGATATTCGATGCTGAGCTGTCAGGGGTGTTGGAGGTTCGCGCCGCCACGCGATATCGATTGCAATACGAAGCATGACAAAGAAACGATCCACCCTTCATCACTTTGGCATTCCCGGTAGCCGGACCTGCCGGATCGTGCCGTGTCTCGGCAGAGAATTCAGCGGAAAACCAGTCACTACACCACTCCCAGACGTTGCCCGTCACGGAATATAAATCGTACCCATTGGGCGGAAAGCTATCGACCGGACAGGTGCCGGCGTATCCATCTTCCGCGGTGTCCTCCTCAGGGAATCGCCCCTGCCACACATTGCAGAGGTGCCGGCCCTCCGGGACTAACTCATCTCCCCAGGGATAGATCTTCTGCTCAAGGCCGCCGCGCGCGGCGTACTCCCACTGCGCTTCCGTGGGAAGAGACTTGCCCGCCCATCCGGCGTAGGCGCATGCATCGTTCCAGGACACATGCACGACAGGATGCTCCATACGGCCCAGCAGATGAGAGCCCGGCCCTTCCGGTTGCGACCATTGCGCTCCGGGCACCTTGCACCACCACGGCGCGTTGAGGACTGTGTCCTCCACCAGCTCTCCAAATCGGTCCTGTGAGAGATGGGCCCAAAACACGAAGGACCACCCGAACAGTTCAGCCTCCGTTCGATATTTGGTAGCTTCGACAAATGCGCAAAAGTCGGCATTGGTCACCGGAAATACATCGATGTCGAATGCCGACAGTGTGACGGGCCTGACCGGGCCTTCACCGTCTGCGGGGAATCCATAGGGATAATCAGTGCCCATGAGAAATCGACCGCCTGAAAGCGAAACCGTCCGGCGCACCCTGCCCGCGGTATTGTCTCCCCGGTTCCCGCTGAGAATGGTCGAAGGGTCTGCCAGAGATCGCACCCGTTCCCCGCGGGGCGCGCAACAGGATGGAGCTTTCGGCAGTTGCGCTGCCAGCTTCGAAGCATCGGCGCAGGACGGATGACTTTGTGCCATATGGTTTCACCTCAGGGATTAAGTGTGGCTGGAACAATCTCAGGCTCAGCATTGCCTCCAGCAGCCACAGGCTGCTTTAACCGAAAGATTCGAGGACATTCTGTGTTCTCGCTCATCCTTCTCTCTTTACCAATAATATTTGGCTGCGAACTGTACTTCTCTGGAATTGTCGCGGGTGCTCGTAATCGACGCGAAGGTGGAAGGCGAAGTGAAGTTCAGGCTCCCCGGCGCGGAAAAGTTCGGAGTATTGGTGATGTTGAACGCCTCTGCACGAAGCTGCAGTCGTGTTCCTCGTTCAAGCCCGATTTCGCGAAACAGAGACAGATCCAGCCTGCGATAAGCCGGCCCCGTCACCTGAGTGGGAGAGCCACCTAAAGCCGCGAGGCCGGTTGCCGTGGACGCAGGATTGGCGAATGCCGCAGGATTCAGGAACTGCTTCGCATTGTGCGGACCGGAGTAGGGATCTTCGCCGTGAACCTTGAGTGCGTTGCAGCCCAAACCGGCGGCGGTGGTCTCCGAGCAGGCCACGGTAAAAGGTTGGCCGTCCTGAACGGCGGCAATCCACTGCAGGGACCACCCACCGGCCACAGCCGCTGCAGGGCCGCGCGTCAGCAGCGTGTGGCCGGCGCCGAGCGGCAGCGCATAGATGCCGCTTGTGTGGACGATGTTGCGAACATCGGTATCGCAGTAGCCGTAATCAAACTGGATTCCGGCCCCTGGGACGTAGGGGGCCCGATAGCTGCCGATATCGTTATCCAGCTGGTCTCGCGCGTCGCCGAGGCATTTCGACCATGTGTAGTTAGCCTCCAGTGAGAGGCCGCTGCCCCATCGTTTGGTCAACTCAGTCTGCAATCCGTTGTAGTTCGTCGCTCCCTCGGAGATCATGTACGTTCCTCCGCGGGCGAAATCGGGAAAGAAGCTGTTGGACTGAGCATTCGCTGATGGAGGAAGCACAACGTCAAGCGTGTTGCTGTTGATGGGCGTTTGCAGATGCCTCGCCTCCGATCCGGCATAGGCAATCTTCAGGACCGCTGTGGACGTCAGCCGATACTCTATTTCGGCGTTGTAGGCTTCTTCATACGCGCTCTTCCAGTCATATTGCCGTCCGAGCAAAGTAATGCTCGACAAATTGGCGTTCGCCGCGGTCAACGGAACGTTCGTCAGGCCATTGGCCAGCGTGCCGATGGAATTATAGGGAGTCAGGGGGGTAACGGAATTTGCCGCCGAATAGCTGGTTGCAATGTTGAACGGGAAGTTCGCTCCCGGGCTGGCGCTGAGGCCATAGTTCTCATACCCCCCGTAAAACAATCCATACCCCGCGTGCAATACAGTACGCGGATTAGCCTGCAGCGCGAGGCCGAAGCGCGGGCCAAAGTTCGTTCTTTGCCCTGTGCCGAGGCCCGCATTGCCGGTTGGCACAAATGCGATACCGTCCTTCGCGAGCAGTGCAAGGAAAGCCTGCGGCACATTGGCGGCTTGCGAAGCAGGTATCAGGAACCTGGCGCCCACACTGGGATCGCTGAGGGGGCCAGGGATGAAGTTCGCCTGACGCCCATCCCGTTCTGTGGGCACGCCGTAGTACTCCCAGCGGAGTCCGAGATTCAGCGTCAGTCGCGGCGCGACACGCCAGTCATCCTGCACATACGAGCCGATATACCATCGGTGCAGATTGCTGATCGGCGGAAAACTCGATGCACTGACGCTGTTGGCGACTCCCACGTTGTTGATTCCCCCCGCAACCGTCGATGCCGTCGGATTGAGCAGGAACTGCGCGCGATCTGTAGATCCGTCGGTCTGATTCACAACCGACGTGTAGATACCGCTGTATCCGAAACTGCCCCGCGATGCTGACGGCGTTGACGTCGGGTAAGAGATGTTTTGAAAGAGCAGTCCGGTGCGCAGCATGTGCTGGCCCCGGGAGACGGTGACGTTATCCGAAGCCTGAGTGATGTCGCTGGCTTTGTTGCTCGGCAGCGAGCCTGCCTGGCCAAGATTCGCGAGGTTACCAAAAGACAATGTGGGCAAGCCTCCATTGCCGGCAAATTGCGGGACGCCGCCAATTCCATACTGCGCAGGCAGCCCCAGTTGTTTGGCGAAAGGCTGTTCGCGGATATCGGCAACCCGGCTGTATCCAAAGCGGGCCTCATTAATCAGAGTCGCCGAGAATACGTGCGTCTCACTGACAGCGACATTCTGCGCCTGCGTCGATCCATCGCCCGGACGAGCGGCCTGGCCGTCGGCAATCCCCGGGAACGGCCCCGGATTCACCTGATCGGTATCGAGATAGCTGTAGCGCGCAAACGCCGAGTCATTGTCACTGAAATGCTGATCGATGCGCAGGTCAATTCCATCACTGTTGTTCGTGACTGTCGGAAAGGAAGTGTAGTTGTTCACAATTCCCGGCGCCGTTGGCGAAGGATACAGGTTCAGCAGTCCGATCGCCGAAGCGTCCAGGCGGGTTGCTGGAAGTTGATTCAGCAGCGTCTCCTGGGCGGCATTTGCGAAATTCGTTTGGCCGGCAATTGAGCCGTTATAGAAAGGATCTCGGACGTATCCGCTGCTGGCCGCGATGAGGCCAGTTGTCGGATCGGCCACACCAGCCGTGACGGCGCGCGTTGTCGCCGGATCGAGTATGGTTCCCGTCGGAAGCACCCTTCCCAAAGCGTCGGTCTTTGTTCCGCTTTGGCCGGCGATGAGGTCAGAGAAGTCTGTAAACCCCGATGACCTTTCCACAGCCGTAGGAACGGTCACAACATCGCTGTTGTCCTGCGCGATTCTCGTTCCCTGATAATCGAAGAAGAAAAATGTCTTTCCGTGCCCGTTGTACAGCCGTGGGACCAGAACCGGGCCGCCGAATGCGAAACCGAATTGATTCTGGCGATATGCCGGTTTTGCTGCCGCAGTCGCGAAATAATTCCGCGCGTCAAAAACGTCGTTGCGGAGAAACTCCCATGCGTCGCCATGAAAGGCATTGCCGCCGGACCTGGTAGACACGTTGAGCACCGCGCCTGCCGAATGCCCAAACTCGGCAGAGTAGTCATTGGTCTGCACAACGAACTCCTGAATCGCATCGGGCGGCGGCATAATCACGTATTGCGTCTGGTTCACATAATCCGCAATCGCGGCATTGTCATCGATCCCATCCAGCAGATAGTCGTTCTGTCCGCGGCGCGAGCCGTCAGCGCTGAAAGATCCGCTCGCCGCCAGGCCACGGGAATCTGCCTGCGAGAACGTCACGCCAGGCGCGGTCTGCGCCAGAAAGGTGACATTGCGGCCATTGAGTGGCAGGTTGTTGATGCGGCGCGCGCTCACCAGTTGCTGTAATGACGACGCCTGTGTCTCCAGCAGCGGGGCGGTGGCAGTTACCGCAACGGTTTGCGATACAGATCCAACCTGCAGGCCAATATCCTCGCGCAGTGTGGACTGGGCCGTGATCACCAGATTGTTGCGAATGTAGCGCTCAAAGCCGCTGTGCTCAATGGTTAGCGAATAGGTTCCGATCGTCAGCGGGGAAAAACTGAATCCACCGTCGCGATCCGACTGCGCGGTACGTTCGGTGCCGGTGGCATCCTGCCGAAGGACGATCGTTGCGCCGGCCAGCCGTTGATTCTGGCTGTCCGAAACAGTACCGACAATGGCGCCGGTGTCGACCTGTGAAAGGGCCGGCAGCGCAAGGAGGAACACTAAAAGCGAGAGGGGGAAAAAGTTCTTCATTGCCAGAATGCCTCCGAGACGGCAAAGACGCGCCTGTGTCGGAGTAGCGAGCACACAACACCCGAGCGGCAGGTCTTTCCACTTAGATTTTTAAGATTGGATTGGGGAAAACAGGGGTATTAAAGGGAACAACAACAACCGGAGCAGGGCGCGTCCGGTATTCGGCTATGAACCGCCATTACGAGTTGTTGTGCGTGCGCTATCATGAATTGCCTGCAGCAACTACTCGCAGCCTAAGACAAATGTAGCGGCCTGTCAAACGAGCGTTCCAAGGTAACTGAATGATTGCCGCCCGCACGAGCGGTCGTTTTGCCACCGCGAGCTTTCCTGACTTGACCGCGGGATTCAAAGCCTTGCTCTCAATGGCGAAATGCGACGGGGTGTAGCTCTGCCCGCTTTGAAGCGATCACGCCCTGGCCTTCCCGCACTGTATAAAAGCGATCCGCGGCGAGTTGGCCAAGCGTCTCTTTCGCTCCGGAGGGCCAGAGGATCTCGGCCGTGTCAATATGGTCATGCGTACCCAGCCCGAAGTGCAGGCGCAGGTCGCTCTGCGAGAGGTAGCTGCCCCCGCTGCGGACTTCATCCTCCTGCACGAGCGCGCCGGCGGTGACGCGCACCCGCGCGTTCAGGGCGAGGCGATTGCTTCTGACGCCTTCGAGGGTAAAGCTGATCCAGTGATTGCGCGGACCACCCTCGGGGCGAAGGATCATCGGTTGCCCTTCGAGGTTCTCCACCACGATCTCAATGTGCCCGTCGTTGAAGAGTTCGCCGACAGCCAGGCCGCGGCTCACCTGCGGGATTCGCAGCGCCGGTCCCACCTGGTTGCTCACATTGCTGAAGGTCCCGTCGCGGTTGTTGAGAAAAAGCAGCTTCGGCTCACGATAGCGCGTTCCGATGTCTCTCAAATCCACCTGCGGATAGACGTGGCCGTTCACGATGATCAGGTCCTGCCAGCCACTGTTGTCGAGATCGAAGAATGCGTCGCCCCAGCCCACGTAAGGCGTAGTGGCGCGCGCGATGCCGGCAGGCGTGGAAACGTCTGTAAAGTTCATTCCTCCGTCGTTGCGAAAGAGCGTTGCATATTCGTCGCTGAAGTGGCTGACGAGAATCGAGAAGCGGCCGGTATGCAGGTAATCGCCCAGGGCCACGCCCATGTTGGCCTGGGCGGCTCCGTCGGCGTTCACGGCGACCCCGGCTTCCAGAGCCACATCGGTGAAGCGGCCATTGCCGTCGTTGCGATACAGGTAGTTCGGCTCACCGTCATTCGCGACGAAGAGATCAAGGCGGCCATCCTGGCTGAAATCCGACCAGACCGCGGTCAGGCCGTAGCGTTCTTCGGGATCTCCAACCCCGGATTGCCGGGAAACGTCGCTGAATGTGCCGTTCCCGTTGTTGTGAAAGAGGAAATCGGAGAGTCCCTTGAGGCCGCGTGGGCCGCACTGCACTTCGATGCCATGGTACTGGCAGTTCTTCATGGAGCCGAAGGCAGGCAGGTCGTGCAGATCGAGATCGACATAGCGGGAGATAAAGAGGTCGGGCCAGCCGTCTCCGTCGTAATCGCCGAAGGTCGCGCCGGTTACCCAGCCATGCACATCTCCGAGGCCGGCCTGGGCGGTGACGTCGGTGAAGGTGCCGTCGCCATTGTTGCGATAAAGCACGACGCCGCCGAAACACGTGACCAGCAGATCGGGCCAGCCGTCGTTGTTGTAATCGCCAACCACGGCGCCCATCGCCCAGCAGGGATAGCCAACGCCGGCCTTGTCCGTAACATCGGTAAACGTCCCGTTGCGATTGTTATGGTAGAGGGCGCTTTTCGCTTTCCTGCCGGCCAGCGCCATATCGACGCTGGGCGCATTGGTGAAATAGATATCGGGATAGCCGTCGCGGTCGTAGTCGATGAGCGCAACCCCACCGCTCATGGACTCCACGACATATTTCTTCTCCGGCGCGGAGAGATGGTCGAACCTGATTCCGGTTTGCGCGGTAATGTCAACGAGCTGGGGCAGCGCATCCGGCGCCGCGATGCCACGCTCGCCGGAAGAAGCCATGGCAGCCCCGCCCAGCACCGCAACCACAGCGGCGGCGACGGCGAGCAGCGCCGTGCGACGAGCTGCCGAGCCTGCTTCACGATCAGGGCTGAGGACCGGCATCTTCCTTGTCCGGATGCAGTCCTGAGGCCACGCGCATCTGCTGGAAAATCTGCTCGAGCTTATCTTTCATCTGCTTATATTTCTCGTACTCCGCGATCTGTTGCTTCACGTCCTCCGGCCGGTCTTCCTGGCGGTAGATGGCGGCCAGGCGGTAGTGGGCCACATAATTGCTGGGGTCGATCTGCACAGCCCGTTCGAACATCTGCTGGGCCTTGTCGCGCTGGTTCATGAGAACCAGGACCTTTCCTGCCTCAACGCAGGCGTCGGTGTCGTTGGGATCGAGTTGCAGCGCGCGCGTGTCGTCGGCGAGCGCCGTGGCGAGATCGCCGCTTTGCTCCGCAATCTCTCCAAGCAGAAGCTGCGCCTGCTCGTCACGCGGATTGACGGCCAGCGCCGCCTCAAACTCGACTTTGGCCTGGGCCTGGAGTTTGACATCCGGCGAGTGAAAGAGAAGATCGCCGAGCTCGGTGTGCGCGCCGGGCAGCTTCGGATCGATGCGCAGAGCTTCACGATAATTGGCGATGGCCGGAGCGTTGTCGTCGCGGCGTGCCAGCTCGCGCGCCATCACCTGGTGCATCTCCGCGCTGTTGGGCGCGCTCAGAGCCAGAGTGAGCATGGAACGGCCGGCCAGATCGGAGTAGAGCCGATAGGAGAGATAAAGCAAATGCACATCCGTGGGACGGGTCGACAATAAGTCGGCGACGACCGCGGCGGCTTTGTCCAGATCCTCCGTGGCGGTGTAGTTGTCGATGAGAGCCTGGCCCACCTCCAGCTGAAACTGAGGCTCGGTGAGATGGGGGAATGCGGCGGCGAGATCGGATCGGCTGGCATCGGCATTCTGTAAGTGAGCTTCGTCGAGGCCGAGCAGGCCCTGAATCTTCCAGAGATCCGGCTTCATCTGCACGGCCGCATGCAGGTCGGGGAGCGCACCAGCATAATCGCTGCGGAAAAACAGCAGTACGCCCAGATTGGCCCTGGCGTTCACATTGCTCGGATCGAGCGCAACCACCTCCTGCAGCTCCGGAATCGCCAGATCAGGCCGGCGCTGCGCCAGATACTCCTGCGCCTTCTGCATG
Organism: Acidobacteriaceae bacterium; assembly: GCA_049671725.1. Lineage (GTDB taxonomy): Bacteria > Acidobacteriota > Terriglobia > Terriglobales > Acidobacteriaceae > Palsa-343. The sequence continues at coordinate 4,538 of JBATVK010000072.1, read as the reverse complement.
TGCAGCGCGGCCTGATCTTTTGAGCCGGGCGATGTCTGCGCCAACGAGGTGAGCCAGGGAAGGACAATCAGGATCAGAGCAGCGATCTTCGGGGACATAGCAACCACAGGATACTGAAGCAGAGAGGCGGCAGAAAAAGAAAAGACGGAAAGACCGGCCGGAGGAGCCGGTCTTTCCGTCATGCCACGGGAGGCCTTCGTGACTAAAACGAGATCTTTCCGTAGAGCATCAGAGTTCTGCCCCCCACGGTAACGCCGGTGATCTTCGCCGACTCGCCCTGGCCCGGACCGATCTGGTTATTGCTGGGTTGCGCAAAGCTGGGATGGTTGAGAACGTTGAACGCCTCTCCCTCGATGTGGAGTTGCACGCCCCGCTCCGGCCACAGCATGAAGTTCTTGCTGAGCTGGCCGTTGACATCGGAGAGCCCCGGTCCGTAGATGATATTCCTCCGGAAGTCGCCGTACGTATAAGCTGCCGGAGGAGCCAGAGCCGACAGGTTGTACCATTCGTTGAGCCGCGATTTGGTGCTTCCCGAAAGTTTGTAATTGCCGACCAGGTTGGGAAACTGCGCATAGGGGCAACTCACGCCGGGCTGGTTGTCCGCCGTATCATCGCAACCGGTCGTGATGGAGATCGGATTCCCACCCTGTATCACGAAGGTGCCCGCTACCTGCCATCACCCGATGACCTCATCGACCGCTGTGTTGTTGTTCAGGAACATGCGGCCTTTGCCAACCGGCAAGTCATAGACCGCGTACCCTTTGAACATGTTGCGGATGTCATAGTTTGAATTGCTGTAGTTATCCGCCGGGTTGTATGAATTCTGGTAGTTCTGCCAGCCGCCGCGGCTGCCCCATCCGGAAGAATCCTGATCGTCCAGGAAGTGCGACCACGTGTAGTTGGCGCTGAACTCCAGCCCCTGATTGAAGCGCTTCGTGAACACGCCTTCGAGAGCATCGTAGTTGGAGATGGCGTTGTTGGTGCTGCCGGTAATGGTCTGGAAGAGCGGATAGGGCTCGTTGGCAGCTGCATTGGGCCCGAGCTTATCCTCGGGTACCTCGTTGATGTCGACGGGGAAGTTGAGGTTGGTCCCGTGATTGCCCACATAGGTAATCTCAGCCACGTAGTTCGGTCCGAGCTGCCGCTGCACTCCCAACGACCACTGATAATTCGTGGGTACCGGAGTGTGGTACTCGTTGTAGCTGACGCTGCTTCCATTCAAGGCATCGGGCGCGGTCGGCGCCGTGATGTAGTGTGAATTCAGGCTGGTTGCGTCGAATGAACCAACGCCGCAGCCTGGATCCGTTGTGTCCGGAGCTGTGCCGTCGCCGCTGAGCTGCACAATCGGACACAGTCCGTTGGTGGTATCGCCGTAGTTGGCGCTGCTGCCGAAAGCATTCCCCATCCCGGCGCCGTAGGTATCTTCGCTCCAGGAGGCGGCATAAACTCCGAAACCCCCGCGCAACACGGTTCGAGGCATCATCTCCCAGCTAAAGCCGACGCGAGGCAGGACGATGCCGTACTTGGGCGCCTGAAGGTTTGTGCGTCCGTTGGCGTGACTGAAGCCGTACCACATCGCTCCCAGCGAGCCGTTTGCCGGATTGGTCACGGTAGGATCGAAGGCGGCTTCATTGCCCTTCACTTCCGACCAGCCGGTTTCGATCTCATACCGCAATCCCATATTCAGGGTTAGGTTGGGGCGCAGCTTGAAGTCGTCCTGTACGAAGAGCTGCGGGCTCTTCCATCGTCCGCCAAATTCCGGAGTCACCTGGGCGCTGTAGCTCTGCGTTTGGCCGAGCAGGAAATCGGCATAGCCCATGCCGGAAGAGTAGGTTGCCGTGGTGCCACCTGATAGCGGAACCGTGACCCCGGTTTGCCCGTTCATCGAGGTGTAATCGCCGTTGTAGTTCACGGTGCCTGCGTTGATGTTGCCCCACGCGGTAGAATCGGCGCGGTTGATGAGGAACTCGCCGCCGAAGTGCAGCACGTGCCGTCCGTGGATCAGGCTGACCACGTCCGAGGGATCGAAGACAAATTCCTTGTATACCGCGTTCGACTGCGACCCCAGTTCGTAGAAGCCGCTGATCGATGTATTGGGAAAGTTATCCGCCTTCGCGAATTGCCATCCCAGCTTGCCGGGAAATCCCTGATTCAGGGTATAGGGCTGAAAGAAGTTCAGCTGATCGGTGAATCCCAGACGAACCTCGTTAATCAGATTTGGCGAGAAGGTCCACACGTCGGAAACCTGTGCATTGTCGTTGCTGACATCGCCACTCTGGCAATTGATGGGACAGATTCCCTGGTTGAGATAGGTGGCGGGATTGTCGGTATCGGTTTCGGACATCGTCAACCGGTTGGAGGGTGTGATATCCCAGTCCAGGCGGCCGAAATACTTGATATACGGATTGGTGCTCGGAGTGTTGTAGGTGAAGTTATCCAGCGTAACTCCCGAGCTGACGGTTGTGTTGGCGGTATTGTTCGGGGCCGGGTAATAGGACTGGATCTTATTGGCTACCGAATCGATCATCGAAGTGGGAATCGCGTTCGTCCCATACTCGGAGAGGAACGTCTTGCGGATCACGCAGGGACAGGTCTGGGTATACGCGCCTACGGGAGTCGTATAGGTGTAGGTGCCAGTTTGCTGGATGGTCTGTGTGGTCGGATCGTAGAGCGTGGGCAGGCCGGCGCCGGTGAAGTCTCCCCCCTCCAGAGCGGTGGTCGGCACCGTCTCAAAACCGATGGCCGCACCCCCGTTGTCGATGGTCTTGTCGTAGTCGAAGAAGAAAAACATCCTGTGGCGCAGAACCGGGCCCCCCACATTGAATCCGAAATTGTTGAAGCGCAGGACCGGAACCTTCGCATTGCCGCCAAAGTCATAGGGCACGGCATCCATGGCGTTGTTCTGGAAGTACTCGTATCCCTCGCCGTGGAACTGCTCGGTGCCGCCCTTGGTGATCTGGTTGTAGACGGTGTTGCCGATGCCGTACTGTGCGGAAAAGGCGTTGTTGCTGATATTAACTTCGGAAGTGGTCTCGAAGATGGTGACGTTGGAGTTCTGGCTCATGGGCAGAGTGGTGGTCGCGCCATCGGCCAGATACGTCTCATAGGGCAGGTTGCCATTGACGGATACCTGACCGCCATTGGGGGCCACCGCGCTACTGGCATTCTCCGGAGTTCCCGCCGCGCCCGGCTGGAGCCAGATGAAGTTCTCCCAGTCCGCGACCGCCCCGATCCCCGCCTGGGGCAGTTGATCCATGGTGCCGGCGGTCAGTGTATCCTCCTGCGCTCCCGATTCGGTGTTCAGCAGAGGCACGTTCGTGGTGACCACGATCTTCTGCTCCGCTTTGCCCACGGCCAGCTGAACGTTGAGGCCCTGGATGCCCACCACCAGGGTGAGGGGGCCGCGCACCAGGGTCTCAAAGCCGGGCTTGGTGAAGGTCAGCAAATAGTGGTCGGGCACGATCGAGCCGGTGTCAAAGAGACCGGCGCCATCGGTTGTGAACGTGCGGGTGACCTGCTTGTCCACGTCCTGCACGGTCACGGTCACTCCGGGAATCACTGCGCCCGACTGGTCCGTTACCGTGCCTCGGATATCGCCGGAGTTGGTGCTCTGCGCGTAGCAGAGAATGCCGCAGAACAGGCTGGCCACAGCCAGGCCTTCAGATATGCGTCGCCACATCGTCTCCTCCTGAGAAGCCGTTCATCTCGCGCGGTGGAACCGGCGAGTTTGAACCACGTGGAATGCCAACAGAACTCCCATGGCCTTATGTATTGCGAAGACAAGCGTTTGTTTTGGCGTGCTGGGGACGCTTGTTCAGTTTCGGCCACTATGAAAGCAACACGCAGGGAAGGTTGTCAAGTGGATTTTGATTATTTTGATAAATAGACAAGCCTTTGTCTTCTGGCGAACCGGGACTTCGCAGGGTCAGACGCGAATGGGGGCGGCCGCCAGTTCCGTATCTCGCGAGGGGGTGATGCGGAGAGCGAGGAGCAGCATGACAATGGCGGCGGCCAGCGTCACCAGCAGGCCGGCACGGAGCGAATGCACTCTGGCTGAGACCATCCCGGTACACCAGGAAAGCGCGGCTCCGCCGTAGCCGGCGGTGGCAAAGACCCAGCCGGCATTGCGTGCTTCGCCGGCCCGCTCGAGAAACAGAGCGATGGCGAGGGGAAAGACGGGCCCCAGGGTCAGTCCGCAGGCGCAGGCCGCGGCGACCAGGGCGATGGCGCTGTGCACGCTCAGCAGCAGCAGGATGGCCAGGCAGGTGGACGCAATCGAAAGCAGATGAAGCCTGGTTTCGGAGAGAAACCGCAACGCCAGGGGGGTGAGGCCTCTGCCGGCGAGCAGCGCTCCCCAGAAGCAGGCAGCGGCGAGGCTGCTCCTGGAAAAATCCCAGGATACGGTGCGCACGGCGTAGGTGCTCATCCAGTTGCCGACCGCGGCTTCAACCCCGACGTAGAGGAAAGCAATGGCGGAAAACAGTGCGACCAGGGGCAATGGTGCGGTCACCGGTTTGGCGGCGCTCGCGGCCGACTCC
>JBATVK010000071.1:0-7923 GCA_049671725.1 Acidobacteriaceae bacterium | reverse complement strand
ATTGGCTCCTCAGGTAGGACTCGAACCTACAACCCTTCGGTTAACAGCCGAATGCTCTGCCATTGAGCTACTGAGGAGTGTGTCAGCCAGCGCTCTTGCCTTCCCGAATTATATCAAAGCAATCTCGCCCTTCCCGTCCCGCAATTCCGCATCGCCGCGCATCTCCCCGGCTCCGACGCTCTGCACCGGTTCATCGCCGATCCCTGCTCGCGGTACCCTGTCTCCATGCTCAAAACCGCACCTCGTCTCTCCCGCCTCCCGCGCAGCCAGGCCACGCCCGCCGTCGCCGAAATCTACGACCGCTACATGCGCACCCGCGGCAACGTCCCCAACATGTTCCGCACCATGGCCCTCCGCCCCGAGATCTTCGAGACCATGATCGCCCACTTCGAGGCCGTCCTTCACTCCGGCACCGTCCCGCTCCGCCTCAAGGAGCTGCTTATCGTCCGCACCTCCCAGCTCAATCGCTGCGACTACTGCCTCGCCTCGCACTCCCGCATCGCCCTCACCCTCGGCTGGACCCGCGAGCAGCTCGACGGCCTCTCTGATTTCTCCCGCCGCGACGACTTCACCCCCGCCGAAAAGGCCGCGCTCCGCCTCGCCGAGCAGATGACGCTCGATTCCACCCGCGTCTCCGACGAGGATTTCGAATCCCTGCGCGCCCACTTCGTCGACGGCGAGATTGTCGAGCTGATGGCCGCCATCGGCCTCTTCAATTACTTCAACCGCTTCAACAACACCCTCCGGCTTGAGCCCACCAAACCCGGCGAGGGCGCCGAATAACTGCGGCGCGCTGCGGATTTCCTCGGAAAAAGATCACGCGGCGTGGATGCGGGGTTGACCATAATGGTTCAGCTTTCCAGGTGGACCGTGGCCATGGCGAGCGCGGCGGTATGCGTGAGCGAAAGTGAGACATGCGCGACCCCAAGCTGTCCGGCAATGGCACGGGCGCGTCCGGAGAGATGGAGGGTGGGACGCTCCCCGGGAGGGCGGCGGACTTCCAGCTCCTGCCAGGTGACGCCGCGCTGGATGCCGGTGCCGAGAGCCTTGGCGGCAGCTTCCTTGGCGGCGAAACGGGCAGCGAAGCTCTCGGCGGCGTTGGCTTTGGCGCGGCAATAGTCGATTTCCGCGGACGTGAAGACGCGGCGGAGAAAGCGCTCGCCGTAGCGCTCGATGGAGCGCGCGATGCGCGGCACTTCAACCAGATCGATCCCGGTGCCCACCAGCATGAGGCCACAGTAGCACAGCGGAAAATCTTTAGCGGAGTATGCGCCGCGCGCGTGCTGAAGGGGTGCGCCGGATTTTCCGATGGGTGCAGTGTGGGTGGGATCCAAAGCATGAGCCGAGAGCCTGGGTGGGAGCTGAATCTGAGCGCGTTGTGTGCCGACGACGCTCCGCGGACAGTGCGCTTTCTAACCGGCGCGGTGATGGCGTGCGGAGGATGCGTGCTGTCGCGGCGCTTCGAAACCGCGGACAGCGTCGCCATCGAGTTCGCGTTTGTGCGGGCCATCTGCGTGGAGATGTATGGGGTGATGATCGCGGCGGGGCTGGAGCTGACCGCGCAGTCCCATCACACCATGGCCACGCTGTGCCAGTGCACGCGGGAGACGCTGGAGGCGACCGCGGGCGATGCCGTGCGGGTGGCCCTGACCATCCGGAAAACCGCGGCGGGCACGCGGCAGGAGCCGGGCGGAACGCCGAGCGCACCGCAGGCGGCGTGAGTCAGTCAACGGTAGTCAGTTGACAGTCCCCGGTTGCCGGTAGACAGGGATTTCGCGCCCTATCATTGCAGTCATGGAGCGGTGGGACGCGATCGTGGTGGGCGCGGGTCCGGCGGGATGCGCGGCGGCGTACGACCTGGCGGCCGCGGGGCGATCGGTGGCGCTGCTGGATCGCGCCGCCTTTCCCCGGCACAAGGCCTGCGCGGGCGGCCTGACCCGGAAGACGCTGCGCACTCTGCGCTACTCGGTCGCGCCCGTGACCCGGGAAATTGTGTCGGCTATCGTGGTGGAAAAGAGCCGGGGCGAAGCGGCGACGCTCAAAAGCCGCAATCCGGTGTGCGCGATGACGGTGCGGCAGGAGCTGGACGCGTTCTGCCTGGACAAGACGCGCGCAGCGGGAGCGGAGTTTTTTCGGATCGGCGCCCTCGAGGGGATTGAGGCCGGCGCGGACGGCGTGGTGGTCCGCACCGCGGGCCAGGAGTTTCACGGAAAATTTGCGATTGGCGCGGATGGGGTGCACAGCCGCGTGCGGCAACTGCTGTACAGCGAAGCTCCGCCGTGGCTGCGGCGCGGATTCGCCCTTGAAGCAGAGGTGCGAGACGGCGCGGACGAGAACACGGGTGTGATTTTCGATCTGGGATCGGTGCGGCGCGGCTATGCGTGGGTTTTTCCGAAGCGCGACCACGTGAACGTGGGGCTCTACACGGAGTCGACCGGCGAGAAGCTGGATCGCGAGCGGCTGCTCAGGTGGGTGCGGGAACGGTTCGGCGCGGCGCGCACGGAGAACATAACGGGACAATATCTGGGATTCGGCGCGGAGCAGGCCCCGCCGCCGGAGCGGCGTGTGTTTCTGGCAGGGGACGCTGGCGGATTTGCCGATCCGCTGACCGGCGAAGGAATTTATGGGGCGATTGCGAGCGGGCAGGCAGCGGCGGCGGCGATCGCGGCGGAGTTCGAAGGCCGGACGCGGGCCGATCGCGCGTTTGCGGAGCGGACGGCGGCGCTCAGGAGAGATTTGAAGCTCTCCGCATCGGGGGCTCGGTGGTTTTACGGGAACCTGGACTTGGGATACCGGGCGCTGACGGCTCCGGTATTTCGCGGCGCGGTGATCAACGCGTATGCCAACGGAACGAAAATTGCCGCGCTGGCGAACGCCATACGGCGCTTTGCTGGCGTGCTGCCGAAGCGCGCATAAGACGCGCAGAGAAATTCAGGACAGCGCGCGGCGCGCTTCGGAGCGCGCGAAAAGAACTGTTAAGATTGTCTTTCGGGCTGCGCAAAATCCCTCGGGCTGCGTAAGGAATTGATGCGGCCCACGCAAAAATACCAGCAACAAATCGGAACCTCAGGCTTCAGCGGGAATCCATACACATGGGTTGACCCGGCCTTGCAGCAAACGCCACCAACCAGACATTGGCGCGACGCAGATGAAACCAACCTTCCGTGAGTACGGTGTGAGAGCAGCTGGGCTAAGCCTGCTGCTTTTGCTGCTGAGCGTTCGTGCGTGGGCGGACGGCCCGCAGACGACGCCGAGCATTTTCGCGCCCGCCTCGACGCCGGCCAACAGCATCTTCGGGCTCTCGATGTTCGCGCTCTCGATCACGGGTGGAATTTTTCTGGTGGTCGGCGGCCTGCTGGCGTACGCGCTGATCCGCTTCCGCGAGCGCAAGGACGACGACGCCAGCGAGCCTCCGCAGATCTACGGCAGCGTCCAGGTGGAGCTGGCGTGGACGGTGATTCCGATTCTGATTGTGGTGGTGCTCTTCCTGACTACGGCGCGCATTATTTTTGCCATTCAGGATGCGCCCAAGCCGAAAGACGCGCTGGATGTGACCGTGGTGGGGCACCAGTTCTGGTGGGAGTTCCGCTATCCGAAGCTGGGCATTGTCACGGCCAACGAGCTGCACGTGCCGGTGAGCACGCCGGGCGATCCGGAGCCGACCTATCTGCACCTGCTGTCGTCGGACGTAGACCACAGCTTTTGGGTGCCGCAGCTGGCGGGGAAGACGGATATGATCCCCAACCATCCCAACGAGACATGGATCGAGCCGCTGCACACGGGGCTCTACTACGGTCAGTGCGCGCAGTTCTGCGGGGTGGAGCACGCAAAGATGCTGCTGCGCGTGTACGTGGATACCCCGGAGCAGTTTGCGGAGTGGGTGAAGGATCAGCAGGAGCCGGCGGTGCAGGATCCAGACGTAGCCGCGGGGCGGCAGGTGTTTGAAACGCACGCCTGCACCAATTGCCACGCCATCAAAGGGACGGCGGCGGTGGGAACCTTCGGGCCGGACCTGACCCATCTGGCGAGCCGCGCAACCATCGCGTCGGGCGCCGCGATGAATACGCCGGAGGATCTGTACGCATGGATCAAGAACCCGGATGCGGTGAAGCCGGGGAGCCTGATGCCGGCCATGCAGCTCAGCGATGAGGAAATTCACCAGTTGGTGGCGTATCTCGACACGTTGCACTGAGCCGAACAGGAAGGGAAGCGAACCGCGGGGACGACGAACATGGCAGACCAGACCTTACCGATGGGCGGAAGCCTCGACATCACGCCGGAGCGGCAGGAGCGGATGACGCTGCTGGAGTGGCTGCACGGGTGGGTGGTTACGGTGGACCACAAGCGGCTGGGGATCCTGTACGTCGTGTATGCGATTTTCTTTCTGCTGGTGGGCGGGGTGGAGGCGCTCGCGATCCGCATCCAGTTGATGTATCCGAACAATCATTTCCTCTCGCCTGAAACCTACAACGAGATGTTCACCATGCACGGGACCACCATGGTGTTTCTGGTGGGCATGCCGATTTTGTTCGGATTCGGGAATTATCTCGTGCCGTTGATGATCGGGGCCCGGGACATGGCCTTCCCGCGGCTGAACGCGTTCAGCTTCTGGCTGACGGCCTTCGGGGGGCTGCTGCTGTACTACAGCTTCATCGGCGGCTTCGGGCTGTACGGCATGGGGGCCGCGCCGGATGTGGGCTGGTGGGCGTACGCGCCGCTGACGGCGAAGGCGTTCTCGCCGGGACACGCCACGGACTACTGGGCGCTGGCGCTGATCGTGAGCGGATTCGGAACGCTGGGGACGGCGATCAACATCATCGCCACGACGCTGTCCATGCGCTGCCGGGGGATGACGCTGCTGCGCATGCCGCTGTTCGTCTGGCTGATGCTGGTGACCAGTTGTCTGACCCTCATCACGATTACGCCGCTGACCGCGGCGCAGGTGATGCTGACCATCGACCGCTACCTGGGCGGCCACTTCTTCGATACCCAGGCGGGCGGGTCGGCGGTGGTGTGGATGCACTTCTTCTGGATCTTCGGGCACCCCGAGGTGTACGTGCTGGTGCTGCCCGTCTTCGGCGTCGCCAGCGAGATCATCCCGGTCTTCTCGCGCAAGGCGATCTTCGGATATCCGGCCATGGTGGCGGCATCGGCGGGCATCGCCTTCGTGAGCCTGGGAGTGTGGGCGCACCACATGTTCACGGTGGGCATGACGTCGGTGAGCAACACCTTCTTCGTGCTGTCCACGATGCTGGTGGGAATTCCCACCGGGATCAAGATCTTCAACTGGCTGGCGACCATCTGGGGCGGCAAGATCCAGTTCCGGGTGCCGATGATGTTCTGCCTGGCGTTTCTGTTTCAGTTCCTGATCGCCGGGCTCACCGGCATCATGCTGTCGGTGGCCCCGTGGGACTGGCAGCTGCACAATTCCTACTTCGTGATCGCGCACTTCCACTACGTGCTGGTGGGGGCCATCGTCTTCAACATCTTCGCGGCGATCTATTACTGGTTCCCCAAGGTGACCGGGCGGATGCTGAGCGAAACCCTGGGAAAATGGCACTTCTGGCTCTTCTTCATCGGCTTCCACATGACCTTCGACACCATGCACTTCGTGGGTTTCCTGGGCATGCCGCGCTCGATCTTCACCTACGAGCCGAACCGGGGATGGAACACGCTGAACTTCATCATCTCCGTGGGCGCGTTCATCCAGGGCATCGCGGTGCTGGTCTTCGCGCTGAACATGATGCGCTCGCTGCGCAAGGGCAAAGAGGCGGGCAACGATCCGTGGGACGCGTGGACCCTGGAATGGGCCGTGCCGTCGCCGCCGCCGGACTATAACTTCGCGACCGATCCGGAGGTGCACAGCCGCCGGCCGCTGTGGGATCTCAAGCATCCGGACGATCCGGACTGGAAGTACGAGTGATGAGCGCGATTCCTGTAACGCCGGGACCGGAAACATGGACCCTGCCCTCGCGGGGGCGGGTAGGCATGATGTCGCTGATTATCGGCGAGTGCGGCATCTTCACCATCTTCGTGGTGGCCTACATCTACTACATCGGCAAGAGCCTCAGCGGACCCACGCCCCAGCAGGTGCTGGATATTCCGATCTTCAACACCATCTGCCTGCTCTCCAGCAGCGTGACCATCTGGCTGGCGGAGCGCCAGATCGAGCGGGGCAGGATGAAGGCGTTCGCGGCGCTGTGGGCGCTCACCATGGGGCTGGGGATCGAGTTCCTGATCGGGACGGCGCTCGAGTGGCACAAGCTGATCGACCACTACGGCCTGACCATCCGGACGAATCTGTTCGGCACCACGTTTTACGGGCTGGTGGGACTGCACGCAACGCACGTGGTGGTGGGGCTGATCGGGCTGAGCCTCATCCTCATCTTTACGCTCACCGGGCATGTGACCGAGAAGCACACGGAGCGCATCCAGGTGTTCGCGTTGTACTGGCATTTTGTGGACGCGGTGTGGGTGGTGGTCTTCACCGTGGTGTACATCGTGGGGCGGTGACGGAGACGGGAATGACACAGACGGAGATGCACAAGTCGGGACCGGCGCACGGGGACAGGATCCATCTGCCGGCGCCGACGCACTGGCCCATCATCCTGGCCTTCGGCTGCACCATGGCGGCGGCGGGTCTGGTGACGAGCCTGTGGGTGAGCGTCTTCGGCGCGGTCATGATTCTTTCGGGCTGCGTGGGGTGGTTCCGCCAGGTGCTGCCGCAGGAAGTGCATGAGGACGTCCCGGTCGTGGTGCAGCCGGTGACCATTCGGAGCACGCGCAAGCTTGTCGAGCGGCTGAAGATTTCCCCGGAGCACCGCGCGCATCTGCCGCTGGAGACCTATCCGGTCATCAGCGGAATCAAGGGCGGAATCGCGGGCGGGATCGCGATGATCGTGCCCGCGGTGATCTACGGGCTGATCGTGCAGCACAGCATCTGGTATCCGGTGAATCTGATGGGCGGCGCCGGGGTGGCGAACTGGAGCCACGTGACCAACGCCGAGATCGCCAGCTTCCACTGGAGCTGGCTGGCGATTGCGATCGTGATCCACGGCGTGACCTGCCTGCTGGTGGGGCTGCTGTACGGAGCCATGCTGCCCATGCTGCCGCGGCATCCGGTGATCCTCGGCGGGGTGTTGGCGCCGGTGCTGTGGACGGGCCTGCTGCACTCGGCGATGGGCGTCATCAATCCGACCCTGGACGCGCATATCCAGTGGGGATGGTTCGTGGTGTCGCAGGTGGTCTTTGGCATTGTGGCCGGACTCGTGGTGGCAAAGGAAGAAAAGGTCCGCACCGGAAGCGGGCTGCCCTTCCTGGCGCGCATGGGAATTGAAGCGCCGGGACTGATGGAGTCAAACCTGGATGCGGGACCGCCGCGGAAGAACGAGGAGAAGCATTGATGCGGCTGGGAACGATGGCGGCTGCGGGAGCGATGGCGCTGGCGCTGGCGGCATGCGGGTGCAGGGCTCCGGGGTATCCGAAGGCGGAATATGTCCCGCCGGATCAGGTGACGGACTTTACCACGCTCTACAACACGAACTGCCGCGCGTGCCACGGGCCGAACGGGCGGAACGGGCCGGCGATGGACCTGGCAAATCCCGAGTACGAGGCGCTGGTGGACGACGCGACGCTGCGCGGGATTATCGCCAACGGCATGCCCGGGACGCAGATGCCGGCGTGGGCGCAGTCGGCGGGCGGCATGCTGACCGACGCGCAGGTGGATGCGCTGGTGGCGGGCATGCGGAAGGAATGGGCGAAGCCGAACGCGTTCCAGGGCGCAACTCCGCCGCCGTTTGCCGCCGCGGCGAATGAAAAGGGCGACGTGCAGAGCGGGCAGAAGCTCTACCAGGCGCAGTGCGCGAGCTGCCACCAGGGGCCGGCGCGGCAGCAGGTGACCAGCCCGGTGTATCTGGCGCTGAT
>JBATVK010000070.1:0-17306 GCA_049671725.1 Acidobacteriaceae bacterium | reverse complement strand
CCTCAGATGGAGCCGCCCGGGACTCGAACCTCCTTGTGTGCCACGAGCACGAATAGAAGTCTGTCCGCAACGCTACGCAGATTCCTCTGGACAGGTGCGGCTCTTTTCATAGAAGGATGACAGTGTTGGGGGTCAGAGGATTTTTTTGCCGAAGGCGGAGGAGATGAGCTCGACGGCGAGGTCCGCGGTACGGTTGTGCTCGTCGATGACGGGGTTGACCTCGACGACTTCGAGGGACACCATGCGGCCGTGGTCGGCGATGATCTCCATGGCGAGGTGGGCTTCGCGATAGGTGGCGCCGCCGCGGACGGGGGTGCCGACGCCGGGAGCGTCTTCGGGATCGATCCAGTCCATGTCGAGCGAGACGTGATAGCCGGTGGTGCCGCGGCCGGCGGCGCGGAGGGCTTCTTCCATGACGGCGCGCATGCCGCGCTCGTCGATGTCGCGCATGGTGTAGACCTCGGTGATGCCGGCGCGGCGGATGTTCTCCTTCTCGGCGGCGTCGATGTCGCGGACGCCGACGATGACGGTGTTTTCGGGCGCGAGGTGAGGGCCGGTGCCGAGGATGTTGGCGAGGGGATCGGGGCCGAGGCCGAGCAGCGCGGCGAGGGGCATGCCGTGGACGTTGCCGCTGGGCGAGGTGGCGGGGGTGTTCATGTCGGCGTGGGCATCGATCCAGATGAGGCCGATTTTCTGCTGCCGGCGACGGAAGAACTCGGAGACGCCGGAGACGGTGCCGGCGGCAACGGAATGATCGCCGCCGAGAATGAGGGGGGTCATGCCTTCGCCGAGCGCTTTGAGGACGGCTTCGGCGGCGCGCGTGCAGGTGTCGGTGATTTCTTTGAGGTAGCGGGCGCTCTGGTGGCCGGAGGGCTTGGTTTCAGCGAGGGCGACGTTGATGTTGCCGCCGTCGCGGACTTCGTGGCCGAGGGATTCGAGGCGCGCTTCGAGACCGGCGACGCGGACGGCGGAGGGCCCCATGTCGACGCCGCGGCGGGAGGCTCCGAGATCGAGAGGGACGCCGATGACCTTGATGCGGCGGGGCGGGAGGGTCTGGACGCCTCCATAGACGCCGGCGGAGGTGACGGCGGGGACGGCGCTGGGATTGTTCTGGGATTGGGGCTCGTTCTTTGGCATAACGGGTAACTGAATAGGGTAATTGAAGCGCCTGATGGCGTTGTTCGGGGGTAGAGGCCGATATTCACCTTCCCGCGACCGGCGCTGGGAGCCCATTTTACTCAGTTCGAGGGGCGAGGAGCGACGCATACCGGGTGTCTGCGAGCGACGAGCGACGACGAATTGAAGTGGGTCGAAGAATACGCCTCAGGGGCTGAAGCCCCAAAATTATTGGGCGCTTTTCGGCACGACTGAAGTCGTGCCCTGATACAAAGCCTTCATTCGTTACCCACCCTGTCGCTGACTGCGGCGACAAGGGTGGGGCACCCGAACTACCCCACCCGGGAGGTTGTGCGCTGATACAAAGCCTTCTTTCGTTACCCACCCTGTCGCTGACTGCAGCGACAAGGATGGGGCACCCGAACTACCCCACCCGAGACGTCGTGCCCTGATACAAGGCCTTCTTTCGTTACCCACCCTGTCGCTGACTGCGGCGACAAGGGTGGGGCACCCGAACTACCCACCCTGGAGGTTGTGCGCTGATACAAGACCAACGAACAATTGTCTGACGAATTTGTGAGACAGGACGCTAGGGATAGATGCGGTTCAGGGTGCGGGCGAAGGGGATGGTTTCGCGCACGTGGTCGAGGGAGCAGATCCAGGCGACGGCGCGCTCGATGCCCATGCCGAAGCCGGAGTGGGGGACGGAGCCGTAGCGGCGGAGATCGAGATACCACTGGAAAGCGTCCATGGGAAGCTGGTGATCCTCGATGCGCTTCTTGAGGAGCTCGTAAGAAGCGATGCGCTGCGATCCGCCGATGACTTCGCCGTAGCCTTCGGGGGCGAGGACGTCGACGCAGAGGGCGTATTTCGGGTCGGCGGGATCGGGCTCCATGTAGAAGGCCTTGACCGCGGCGGGATAGCGATGGACCATCACGGGGCGATCGAACTGGGAGGAGATGTACGTTTCGTCGGGGGAGCCGAAGTCGTTGCCGTACTCGAAGGGCTGCTCGAGGAGTCCATTCTTGTGGGCGTCGTTCAGCATCTGGACGGCTTCGTCGTAGCGGAGGCGCGGGAAGGGCGGCTTGATGGCTTCGAGCTTCGACACGTCGCGGTTGATGGTCTTTAACTCGGCGGCGCGGCGGGTGAGGACGCGATCGACGATGAAGCTGATGAAATTTTCAGCGAGGCCCATGAGGTCGTCGAGATCGGCGAAGGCCCATTCCGGCTCGACCATCCAGAACTCGGTGAGGTGACGGCGGGTCTTGGATTTTTCGGCGCGGAAGGTGGGGCCGAAGGAGTAGACCTTGCCGAGGGCGAGCGCGGTCGACTCGATGTAGAGCTGGCCGCTCTGGGTGAGGTAGGCCTGGTCGCCGAAGTAGTCGACGGGAAAGAGGGTGCTGGTGCCTTCGCAGGCGGCGGGGGTGAGGATGGGCGGATCGGTGAGGATGAAGCCGTTGTCGTCGAGGAAATCGCGGGCGGCCTTGATAATTTCGGCGCGGATGCGGAGGATGGCCGCCTGGCGCGGGGTGCGCAGCCAGAGATGGCGATGCTCCATGAGGAAATCGGTGCCGTGCTCCTTGAGGGAGATGGGGAAGGGATCGTCGGCGGGGACGCGCTGCAGGACCTGGACGTGCTCGACGTCCAATTCGTAACCGCCGGGCGCACGTTTATCGGCGCGGACCTTGCCGGTGACGATGACGGAGGATTCCTGGGTGAGTCCTTTGACGGTCTCGAAGACTTCGGGGGTGACGGCGGCTTTGGGAACGATGCCCTGGATGGTTCCGGTGCCGTCGCGAAAGATGGGAAAGAGGAGCTTGCCGCTCTCGCGCAGGTTATAGAGCCAGCCGTGGAGGGTGACGGCGTGGCCTTCGTGCTCGCCGATGCGGGCGATGGTGGAGAGGGGTGGATTTGTAACAGCGCCGGTTGCAGTGGTGGGATTCGCGTCGGTCATGATTGGAATTCTTTCCAGCGGGTTGGTGAAAAGGGCCTTTTTCAGGGGTTCAAGCCCCCCGTCAAAATCTGGCCCGTTACGGCACGACTGACGTCGTGCCCTGATACAAAGCTCTTCTTTCGCTACCCACCCTGTCGCTGACTGCGGCGACAAGGGTGGGGCACCCGGCCGGGGCTAAAGCCCCGTCATAATCTGGCCCATTACGGCACGACTGAAGTCGTGCCCTGATACAAAGCCTTCTTTCGTTTCCCACCCTGTCGCTGACTGCGGCGACAAGGATGGGGCACCCCGGATTGACCTGGTTTCCAGCGCCGTCCCTCCGGGACTCGTTTTTTCTCTTGGCGATCTCCCAGCGCTGAAGCGCTGGGCTAATCCCCGTTGCGCCTACGGCGCGCGTCGTGGGGCGCGAGCCGAGCTTTCTGCGTTGGGGCCGGCCTGTCCGCGGTGCGGACAACCACCCGGTTCGCGCAGGCGCGACGGGGAGCCCGGACAAGGGTGGGGCAGCCGAGCTACTCCATCCGAGCAGAACCGGCTTGGGTGGGGTGCCCGGGACTTTGTGGCCTGATACAGGGCCAAAGGACAATTCGCCCACGAAATTTGCGGAACGGGACACTAGTTGGCCTTTTCCGGCTTATCCAACTTCTCAAACGCCTTTTTCGCTTTTTCCGCGATGGTGTCGGCGGATTCGGAGAGGTTGTAGTGGATTTCGAGGACGCCGGCGGGGGTTTGCGGGGCGGACTTCAGATCGCCGAGGGTCTGTTGCCAGTCGATGGAGCCGTCGCCGGGCCAGAGGTGCGTGTCCTTGTCGCCGTTGTTGTCGTGCAGGTGCGAGGAGCGGATGCGGTCGCGGAGCACGGCGAAGGCGGCGGGGATGCCCTCGCCGAGATGGGCGTGACCGACGTCGAGACAGACGCCGATGTCGGTGAGGTGCCCGCTCGACAGGATTTCGACGAGGTGCGCGGGGCGGGCGACGTCTCCCTCCAGATTCTCGACGAGGAGTTTGACGCCGAGGGGATTCGCGAAGGCGTGCAGGTGCTCGAGGGCGGTGATGGAGTGCTCGAGGGAGCGCAGGCTCCAGGTGTCGTCGCGATCGCCGAGGTGGAGGATGAGGAAGCGGAAGGGGATCTGCTCGGCGGCTTCGAGGGCGCGCTTGATCTCGTCCATGGCGTCGATGCGGCGGGTCTTCTCGGGGTGGATGACGTTGACGGAGGGCGCGCCGCCGCGGCCCATTTCGGTGTCGGCGAACATGGGGGCGTGCATGGAGAAGGGCTCGAGAGTGCTGGAGCGGAACCAGTCGGCGAGCTCGCGGACGTGGGAGCGGCTGGAGTAATCGAAGTGCTGGCGCGCGGCAAAGAGCTCGACGCCCTGGGCTCCGGCGCGCGCGAAGACGTCGAGCAGGCCGGGGTGCAGGCGGTGGGTGAGCAGGACGTGGGTGGAGAGGACCTTGAGCATAGCGGCGCTGGTTCTATCTTCTCATCCGCGCCGAAGGGGGTTGGGGGGGGTGGGCTGTGGCTTTCCCACATCTGCCAAAGGCTGGCAGATGTGGGGCACCCGGGAGACCAGTTGTCAGTGGCCGGTTGTCAGTCCCCAGTGGCCAGTCCCCGGTTGCCAGTTGCCAGTTGCCAGTTGTCGGTCCCCAGTCCCCGGTTGCCGGTTGCCGATTCGGGGTTACTCGGCTGGGGCTTCTTCGCCTTTGACGGTGACGCTGACGTGGGCGGTGACTTCGCGGTGCAGCTTGACGGGGATGTGGAATTCGCCGGTGGACTTGAGGGGCTCGTCGAGCTGGACTTTGCGGCGGTCGACGCTGAAGCCCTTGTCGGTGAGGCCCTGGGCGATGTCGGCGGAGGTGACCGAGCCGAAGAGCTGGTCGTGGTCGCCAACCTTGCGGGTGAAGACCAGGGCGACCGCGTTGAGCTGGACGACGAGCTGCTCGGCTTCCGACTTCTCCTTCGCGGAGCGGCGGACGGCGGAGGCCTTCATCTGCTCGATGACGGCTTTGTTGGCCGCGGTGGCTTCCATGGCGAGCTTGCGGGGCAGCAGGTAGTTGCGGCCGTAGCCGTCAGCGACTTTGACGACGTCGCCGCGGTGGCCGAGGGTCGAGACATCTTCTTTGAGAATGACTTCCATTGGCGATCTCCTGAGAACAGGTAAGAAGCGGTCAGCGAAGAGGCGGTCAGCGAAGAACCGGCCAGCTGAACGCCGGTCAGCGCAGGGCCGATGAGCACACTGGTTCGCCGCGCCACCGCCTGAAAACTAAAAACCGGCGGCGAAGGGCAGCAGGGCGATGTTGCGGGCCTGCTTGATGGCGCGGGCGAGGCGGCGCTGATGCGTGGTGCAGACGCCGGTGAGACGGCGGGGCACAATCTTGCCGCGCTCGGCCACGAAGCCCTGGAGCAGACGGACGTCGCGATAGGAGATGGCGTCGATCTTCTCGGTGCAGAACTTGCAGACCTTGCGGCGGCGGAAGAATTTGCGGCCGCCAGGACCGCCGGGACCGCGTCCGCCAGGACCGGAAGGACGGCCAGCAGGGGCGTCGGGGCGGGATGGAGTGTTCGTCGTTTCGTCAGGCATATTTTCCTCCGGCCGGGAGCGCCGGCCATTGTTTCCAATCTTTCGGGCGAGAAGCCCGAGGCTAAAGCCCCCGGGTTTTCGTGCCCGTCATTCACCGGGCTGAAGCCCGGTGCTTCTACCGCCGCTCCGCTCACGCGGAGCCATCGGCCGACCGTCGATCAGGCGTTGGCCGGGGTTGCGGTTTCCGCGGGGGCGGCAGCGGGAGCCGGGGCCGAGACGGGCTCGGCGGGGGCAGGCTGCTCGGCGGGAACGGGAATGGCGCTGAGCTTTTTGCGCGTGGCGCGGATGGCGCGGACCTTGGCCAGGCGCTTCTCCTCCTCGTCCATGCGCACGGTGATGAACTTGATGACGGGCTCGGAGACGCGCAGACGGCGCTCGAGCTCGGCGACCAGCGGACCATCGGCGTCGATGGTGAGCAGGATGTAGTTGCCGTCGTTAAACTTGCGCACCTGATAGGCAAGCTTGCGGCGGCCGAGCTTTTCGGTGGAGCGCAGTTTGCCGCCGCCGCCGGTGACCGTCTGTTCGAGATTGGCGATCAGCTTGTCGAGATCTTCGTCGGCAATATCGGGCCGCACGATAAACATCACTTCGTAGAAACGCTGCATGATTTGGTTCTCTTTCCCTCCGGGCGATGAGGCCCGGCAAATTCGCTTCCTCAGGGGCTGAAGCCCCGTCTGCTTCCTGCTTCGTGCGGGCGGAATGGCCGGGGCTCAAGCCCCCCGTTTTCCGCGTCTTGTTTCACCGGGCTCAAGCCCGGTGCTTCTACCGCAGCCCTGCTGCGCAGGGCGTTGGTCAAAATATTCAATTGCTCAGGGGCTAAAGCCCCGTCAAAATCTGGCCCGTTGCGGCACGACTGAAGTCGTGCCCTGATACAAAGCTCTTCTTTCGCTACCCACCCTGTCGCTGACTGCGGCGACAAGGGTGGGGCACCCGAGGGATCGTGCCCTGATACAAAGCTCTTCTCTTTCTCCGGGGCTAAAGCCCCGTCGATTTGCTACTTCTGACGGCACGACTGAAGTCGTGCCCTGATACAAAGCTCTTCTTTCGCTACCCACCCTGTCGCTGACTGCGGCGACAAGGGTGGGGCACCCGAGGGATCGTGCCCTGATACAAAACCTCTTTCGAGTCGTGCCTTCCTACAAAACCTTTTTCGTTACCCACCCTGTCGCTGACTGCGGCGACAAGGGTGGGGCACCCGAGGGATCGTGCCTTGATACAAAACCGCGGCCTAAATCCTGCCTGATACGCTGCCTGAAACCTGTCTTGATGCCTAACTTCTTCTTAATTCTTCTTCTTACTTCCCCGCCGGATCGTCGCGGCGGTTGAATTCGTTCATGGCGGCGGTGACTCCTTTTGCCACCACGGTTTCGACGGCACGCGCCGTCCGGTCGAGGACCGGGTCGATCGCGGCCAGATCCCGTTTGCTCATCGGCGTGAGCAGATAATCCCTGCCGCGCCGAAAAGCATCCTGCTGCACACCCGGCTCCGGCCCAACGCCGATGCGGATGCGCGGCCATTCATCTGTCCCCAGCGCGCCGGAAACAGACGCCGCGCCGTTGTGGCCCGCCGGGCTGCCCCGCTCGCGCACGCGCAGCGTTCCGAGGGGCAGGTCCAGCTCGTCGTACAGCACCAGCAGGCTGCCGCGGGGGTCCACGTCGAACTCGTCGACGAGAGCCCCCACGGAGAGCCCGCTGAGATTCATCCAGGTCTCCGGCTTAGCGAGGATGATTTCCCGTCCAGCCAGGTGAACCTTTGCGGTGAGGGCGCGGCAGCGGCGGTTGACCACGGCCACGTTGTGCTCACCG
Organism: Acidobacteriaceae bacterium; assembly: GCA_049671725.1. Taxonomy (GTDB): domain Bacteria; phylum Acidobacteriota; class Terriglobia; order Terriglobales; family Acidobacteriaceae; genus Palsa-343. The sequence goes on along the minus strand of JBATVK010000070.1, from coordinate 9,860 downwards.
GCGATGCGGTCGATCGCCAAAAACCCCGCGTTGTGCGGCGTGAACTGGTACTCGATGCCGGGATTGCCGAGACCGATGACCAGAAAAACACCGTCTGCCACTTACTTCTTGCCGCCTTTGTCGCTCGCGGCCTTTTCGGCGGGAGCAGCTTCGGCAGTTTCCTGCTTGCCCTTCTTGACGACTTCCGGCTCGGCCGGGGCCGCGGTTGCCGCAGCAGCTTCGGCTTCCGGTGTGGCAACAACTTCTTCCTTGATGGAGACGACGTGCGCAACCGGGGTTTCCTCCGGAGTAAGGAAACGGAGGCTGCCGGTATGAGGCAGACCGGAGACGCGGAGCACCATGCCAAAGGTGAGCTCGGAAACGTCGACAGCGATGTGACTGGGAATGTCGGCGGGGAGGCACTCGATTTCGACCTCGCGGAGCATCTGGTCGAGGATGCCGCCCTGGGTCTTGACGCCGACGGCCACGCCGGTGAGCTGGATGGGCACTTCGACGCGGATGGGCTTGTCGAGGGCGATGCGCTTGAAGTCGATGTGGATGAGGTTGCCCCTGATGGGCTCGTACTGCCAGTCGACGATCATGGCCTTGGCGGTAGCGCCGGCGACTTCGAGATCGAAGATGGAGTTGTGGCCGGTCTCGGAATGGAGGATCCGCTGAATCTGTTTGGGATCGACCTCGACGGCGACGGCAGGCTGAGCGGCGCCATAGACGACGGCGGGAATTTTGCCTTTGGCGCGCACGCGGCGAGCCGCGTTCTTGTTGAACTTGCCCTCGCGGGGCACGGTGGAGACGATTTCCTGAGTGATCATAAGTTTTGTCCTTCGGGCATGGAGGAACAGGTAGCTTTTAGCTGCTAGCTATTAGCTATTAGCTGCTAGCTATTAGCGTTTAGCGTTTAGCGGTTAGTGGTTAGTGGAGATTCGAGGCTAACGGCTAACAGCTAATAGCTAACGGCTAGTGGCTAGTGGCTAGTGGCTAGTTACTAGTGGCTAGTTACTGCGCTTCCACTCCCTTCTGTGCGGCGAACCGCCAATTTTTGTTTCACAACCGATTTGGCTAACAGCTACGAACTCATCGCTGTCAGCTGCCTTCAGTTGAACAATGCGCTGACGCTGGTTTCCATGTGAATGCTTTCGATGGTGGCGGCGAGCAGGCCGGCCACGGAACGAACTTTAATCTTCGGTAAATTGCGGGCTTCCTCGCGGAGCGGGATGGAGTCGGTGACGACGACCTGCTCGAGACGGGAGCTGGCGATGCGCTCGATGGCCGGTCCGGACAGGACAGGATGCGAGGCGCAGGCGTATACGCCGAGAGCGCCCTGTTCGAGGAGCGCGTCGGCGGTTTTGACGAGGGTGCTGGCGGTGTCCACGATGTCGTCGACGATGAGGCAGGTCTGGCCTTCGACTTCGCCGATGATGTGCATGACCTCGGTGACGTTGATGTCGGTGCGGCGCTTGTCGACGATGGCCATGGGCACGCCGAGCTTGGTGGCGAAGAAGCGGGCGCGCTCGACGCCGCCGGCATCGGGTGAGACGACGGTGAGGTTGGGCAGATTGAGCTCGCGGAAATAGCTGACGAGCACGGGGCTGGCGAACATGTGGTCGACAGGGATGTTGAAGAAGCCCTGAATCTGCGCGGCGTGGAGATCCATGAAGAGGGCGCGGTGGGCGCCGGCGGTGGTGATGAGGTCGGCGACCAGCTTGGAGGAGATGGCGACGCGGGGGCGATCTTTGCGGTCCTGGCGGGCGTATCCGTAATAGGGCACGACGACGGTGATGCGGCCGGCGGAGGCGCGCTTGAGGGCGTCGATCATAATGAGCAGCTCCACCAGGTGCTGGTCGACGGGGTAGCAGGTGGGCTGGACGACGAAGACGTCGGCGCCGCGGACGTTCTCGAGGAGCTGGAAGTAGACTTCGCCGTCGGCGAAGCGCTGCATCTTGGTCTCGCCGAGCTTGACGCCGATGTGCTCACAGATGGATTCGGCGAGGGTGCGGTTGGCGGTTCCGGAAAAGATTTTGAAGCGGCGGTCTTCATTGGAGACACGGGAGCGGCGCGTCTGCGGCTTCGCCTTGCCGTCGGCGGGATTGTCGCCGTCGCGCTTTGGCCGGCCCGGAGCCTGGCCGCTGATGTCGCCACTGAAATCTTCTGCCGCATTGCCGTTGGTTGAGCCCGCCAGGGTGGTTGGCGCGGCCGCTGCTACCCTCTCCGTCGTATCCGTCATCACAAGATCCTCCAGCTGGTTGGCGTGGCATCCTGCCTGGTGTTGACCGGCGCGGTTGGCGCCGGGTCCAACTACCCCGGCGAACCTGGATGGCCGGGGGCCCTGCTGCGAAACTTTGGCTGGGCGACCAGGATTCGAACCTGGACAAAGTGCTCCAAAGGCACTTGACCTACCATTAGTCGATCGCCCAGTGAAGCCTGCTCGACCTATGTTTGCGAGGGTTCCGGGGCTCAAGCCCCTTCCTCGTCCGGCTTGACTCACCGGGCTGAAGCCCGGTGCTTCTACCGCAGCCCCGCTCGAGCGGGGCGTTGGCGCGAATCCATGTGGCCCTCAGGGGCTCAAGCCCCCTTCGATTGGGCCACTTTACGGCACGACTGAAGGCGTGCCCTGTTACAAAACCTTTTCGTTACCCACCCTGTCGCTGACTGCGGCGACAAGGGTGGGGCACCCGAGGGGTCGTGCACTGATACAAAACCTTTTTCGAGTCGTGCCTTGTTACAAAACCTTTTTCGTTACCCACCCTGTCGCTGACTGCGGCGACAAGAGTGGGGCACCCGAGGGGTCGTGCCCTGATACAAAACCTCTTTCGAGTCGTGCCTTGCTACAAAAACTCATCCGCGTTCGCGCATCTGCTTCCAGTATTCGCCGCGCGGCAAGGTCCTCGACCGCAACGAGCGAATGCCGGCAGCGCTGAGCCTTGCTTCAGCAGCATTTGCAGCGGCCGCCGATCCGTAGAGGCCGAAGAGGGCCGATCCGGAACCTGAGAGCGCTGCGACGAGCGCAGATTCCTCCGGACGAGGGGACTCCGCGAGCAGGCGCCTGATTTCACCGAGACGGGGATGTTGCAGGAAGACGACTTCTTCGAAGTCGTTTGCAATCCCGGCACGGACAAGCGCGAGAAGCGGATTTGATTCCCCACCGAACACGTTCGCCGGGGACCCCGTGGTCTCGCCAAGGTTTCCGCCCAAAGCGGAAACACCGGAGGAGTGCGTGGCTGCTCCGGCGGAAAAACCCTCCGGAAGCCCGGGCCCAAAGGCCGAGGCCAGAGCTCGACTCAACATAGAAAGTGTATCGGAGGGGCGCGCGGGGGTCAATGTATTTGCGGCGCGGAGGGCGTCCCAGTCGCGAAAAGCCTGGGGGGTGGAGACGCCGACGTCGGGGAGGGCCAGGACGCACTCGGTGGGCGGGAAATCGGGGAGGGGATGGACGTCTTCGCCGCGGCCGAGACCGAGGATGGCTCCGCCGATGAGGAAGAGGGGGACGTCGGAGCCGACCTGGGCGGCGATGCGTAACTTTTCGGCGTTGGGGAGCGGGGCGATGCCGTGATGAGCCAGCTCGGATTCGAGGGCGAGGAGGGCGGCGACGGCGTTGGCCGATCCGGCGCCGAGGCCGCCCTGGACGGGGAGACGCTTGTCGATGTGGATGGAGACGCCGGCGGCGATGGCGTGGGCGCGGAGGGCGAGATCGACGATCTTCCAGGCGGTGTTGGCGGCGTCGGTGGGAACGCGGGGGTCGGTGCTGGTGAGGCGGAGGGTGGTCGCGGCGGCGGGCGCGGCGGCGACGGTGACGAGGTCGTGCGCTTCGAGGGTCTGATAGCAGGTGAGGAGGGAGTGGAAGCCGTCGGGGCGGGGCGGGCCGATCGCGAGGCCGAGATTGATCTTGCAGAAGGAGCGGAGGGTCGACGGCATCGTTACGATTTTAGAGGTTAGGGGGTGGGGGTGGGGGTGGCAGTGAACAGTCGCCAGTGAACAGTGAACAGTCCCCAGTCTTCAGTCCCCAGTCTTCAGGGGTCGTTCCCACATCTGCCAAAAGAGGGCAGATATGGGGCACCCGGAGGTTATTCGGCGCGGAGGCTTTCTACTGGATCGACGGCGGCGGCGCGCTGGGCGGGCAGATAGCTGGCCAGCAAAGCTGCGGCTGTGAGCACCACGGGGACGGTGAGGAAGGTGAGCGGGTCGAGGGGGCTGATGGCGAAGAGCAGCGAGCGCATCAGCTGGGTGAGCAGGGCGGCGGCGACGATGCCGATGGCGACGCCGACGGCGGTCATGGCCAGGGCGGAGCGCATGAACATCCAGCTGAGGGCGCTCTTCTGCGCGCCCAGGGCCAGGCGGATGCCGATTTCGCGGGTGCGCTGCGAGACGGCGTAGGAGAGCACTCCGTAGATGCCGATGATGCTCAGCGCCAGAGCCATGAACCCGGCAATGGCCAGCATAGTGAGGGTGAAGGAGGTGCGCGCCATGGACTGGCCGTAGATCTCCTGCATGGTGCGGATCGAGGCGACGGGCAGATTGCCGTTCACTTGCCAGACGGCCTGCTCGGCTTCGCTGAGGAAGCTCTGGGTTCCGGCGCGGCGGCTGTGGATGACGAATACCGCCGACCGCACCCAGTCCGCGGTCGGCTGGTGGTCGGACGAATAGGGGCTGTTGATGAGCGCCGGCCAGTAGATGGTGGGCGGAGCCGCTTCGTCGACGCCGTTGTGGCGCACGGGTTCCACTACGCCGATGACGGTTTGCCAGGGCGAGCCGCTGAACTGCCGCACATGCTTGCCCACGGCTGCGGCAGCCGATCCCCAGGACTCGCGGGCAAAGCCCTCGGAGACGATAACGTTCTGGCGGAGGCCGTAGAGGTCGTCCCAGGTGAAGTCGCGGCCGGCGATCATTCGGGTTCCCATGGAGTGGAAGTAGCCGGGCGAGATGTAATTGAACATGCGCAGGGGCGGCTCGCCTCCGTCGTAGACCTTGCCCTCGGCGCGAATCTCATCCCAGTTGGCGGTGACGCCTTCCATGGGCACCGCGGCCGAGAAGCCGACGGAGAGGACGCCGGGAATGGCCGCGAGCCGATCGGTGATTTCGTTCTCGGTGCGGAGGACCATCTGCGGATCGGCGATCAGCGCCTGGGGAATGGAGATGCGCAGGGTCTGAATATGGGCGGCGTCGGCAAAGCCGGGGTCGACGTGCCGGAGCGCGACGAAGGTGCGGATCATGAGCAGCGCGCTGACCAGGAGCACCAGGGCCATGGCCACCTGGGCCACGACGAGCACGCGGCGGGAGCGCTGGCGCTCGCGTCCGGCGCTGGCGGTTCGGCTGACGCCGCCCATGGTGAGCGAGCTCCGCGACCTTGCGTATTTCCACGCGGGAATGGCTCCGAAGAAGAGTCCGGAGAACACGGACAGGAAGAGCGTGAAGGCCAGCGACCATCCGTCGAAGGAGATTTCGTGAAGGCGAGGCAGCTCGACGGGACCGGCCTGGGCGAGCAGGCGCACTCCGGCCCACGCCACGCCGATGGAGAGCACGCCGCCGATCAATCCGAGGAGGATGCTTTCGAGGAGGAGCTCGCGGGCGATGCGCGCGCGTCCTGCACCGAGCGCGGCGCGGATGGCGAGCTCGTGCTGGCGCGACTCCGCGCGCACGAGGAGAAGATTCGCGACGTTGGTGCAGGCGATGAGCATCACGAGGCCAACGGTGGCCATGACCAGCCACAGGACGCTGCGCACGTTGCCGGTGACCTGCTGCTTGAGCGAGAGCAGGGCCGGTGTGATCTGCCAGCGCCGGTAGTAGTGGGGATCGGTGTGCGGGCCGTTGGTCCAGGAATCCATCCAGACGGGGATGAGGCGGGCGATGTCGGCGTCGGCCTGGGCGAGGGTGACGCCGGGCCTGAGGCGGGCGATGCCGTTGCAGCAAAAGGGAGCGAGCTTCTGGTGGATGGGATCGAGCGCAAAGGGGAGCAGGAGATCGAACTGCTGATCGGCGACCCGGAAGCCGCGGGGCATGACACCGACAATCTGGCGGGGCTGAGCGTCGAGATCGATGACGCGGCCGATGACGTGAGGATCGCCGCCGAACTGCTGCCGCCAATCGCTGTAGCTGAGGATGGCGGTCTTTGCGCCGCGGGGATCCTGGTCGGACTGATTGAACCAGCGGCCGAGCATGGGGGGGACGTCGAGGGTTTCCAGGACGCCGGCGCTGACCGCCGTGACGCGGACCTGCTCGGGCTTCGCCAGGCCGGTGAGGTTGGCGAGATCGGAGTTCCAGAGGCCGATGGAGGAGAAGCTGCGGTTGTGGCGGGCGAAGGTGAAGTACATGGAGGGCGAAAGCTGGAGGCCGGTGGAGAAGTTGGCCAGTCCGCCGGCGCCGGGGGCGTTCAGGTTGAGCGAGACGAGGCGGCTGGAGTCCGGATACGGGAGGGGCCGGAGCAGGACGCAGTTGAGCACGCTGAAGACGGCGGTGTTGGCGCCGATGCCGATGGCGAGGGTGAGCAGGACGGTGACGGTGAAACCCGGGGCGCGGGCGAGGCGGCGGAGAGCGAAACGGACGTCGGCGAGCAGGGTTTCAAGCCGCTGCCACTGCCAGGCCTCGCGGCTGCGCTGCTCGAGGAGGGTGGGGTTGCCGAACTCGCGGCGGGCCTGCTGCTCGGCCTCGCGGCGGGGCAGGCCATCTTCGATCAGCTCTTCGGTGCGCTCGTCGAGGTGCTCCTGAATGGAGAGGGAGACGTCGTCGTAACGGCGTTTGCGGCCGAGGATTCGCAGCAGTCCACGCATCGGTTCGTCCTCCTAGGCGGTTGCCAGCACGCGGGTGATTCCCTGGAACATGCGCTCGAAGCTGGCTACTTCGCGCTCGAGGTGGGCGAGGCCGGCCGGGGTGACGCGGTAAATGCGGGTGGGGCGGCCTTTGGCGGAGATTCCGGTTTCGGACTCGAGCCAGCCCTCGCGGAGCATGCGCTGGAGGGCGGGATAGAGGGAGCCTTCCTCGACCTGGAGGAGGTCGCCGGAGACCTGGCGGATGTGTTTGACGAGAGCGTAGCCGTGCATGGGCGTCCTGCGGAGGGACTGGAGGATCATGATTTCGAGGGCGCCGGGGAAGAGGTCGCGTTGCTGGGAATTTCTGGCCATGAGAGGGAGTATAGCTCGGATAGCTATTTTGTGAATAGGGTTTTTGGGAAAAATTTGGGAGGGGTTCTTCGGGGAGGTGGGGGTGGGTGATGCCCGCGGCGGGAGGGTGGTTCGGAGGACGATGGGTGGTGGTCCCTGACGTCCGGTCACTCGAGGAGCTTGTAGGTCTGCTGGAAGCCGAAGAGTAGTATGGGCGACATGAGTCGCAGCGAGCAGGTTACGGCCATCGCAGTGGCGATAGGTATGTACTTCATTTTTGACCGCTTCCGTCTCATCCCCTCTTCCTATCTTGCCGGGCGGCTTGTGGCGAAAGCGGCTGCTCTGCTGGGAGGGGGGATCGTCCTGTTGGTCTGGCCGTTCATCGTCAGGAAGAAGAAAGGATGACTTGGATGACGAGTCCCAGCGTCCTGCTTCTGAAGTTCATGGAACGATTCGGCGCATCGAGGAGCGTTGAAGAACAGCCCGCGGGGGCTGAAGCCCACTGGTCTTTGGGAGCTTTGCGGCACGACTGAAGTCGCGCCCTGATACAGGGCGGAGATGCGGCGTGCTTTTGCCTGTCTGCCGAAGACGGGCTTGAGGCCGAAAAGCTCTACCACAGAGAGCACGGAGAAATGCCGAGGGCGGAGGGTGGACCACCGGGGTTGGTGGAAATGCAGGTCCGTTCGACTCGCGCCTGGATTAATTGTTGCGCGCAAAAGCGCGCGCAACGATTCGGATGGCTCGCTCAGGATGACAATTATATCGTAAATAATTATAAATAAGCAACATATTATTTTGCTATCCTCTATACGAGTCCTGCACAGATACGCAGAGTCAATGACTTGCCGGAAAAATCTGCACGGAATCTGCACAGGGCGCATCGAAAAAGACAAAGGCGAACATGGCATTCGTCACCGACAAAGCGGAACTCAAGCCGGGCCTGGTTCTCTTCCGGCGTGGCGACGTGGACCATCGGATGTGGTATTGCCGCATGAAAATACCCCAAGCCGACCGCTACAAGACGGTGTCGCTGAAGACGGCCGACATCGAGGTAGCGCGGGAACGCGCATTCGACCAGGACGCAGACATCCGGTTTCGCTTGAAGCATGACGTTCCTGTGTTCAACCATCCCTTCCGCGAGGTGGGGAGAGAGTATCTGCTGATCCAGGAGGCACGAGCGAAACGCGGAGAGATCAGCGCGGCGCGGCCCAGGAAAGTTCGCGCCATTATCGAAGGCGCTTTAGACCGATATGTAGGCTCAACGCAGGTGCACCTTATCGGTGACGAGCTGTGGGGCGGCTATCCGGCATGGCGGCGGGAGAACGGCGCGGGGCGCAACAGGCGCAACGGCGTTCGGGAAATTACCGCTGATATGGCGCAAGCCTTCGCGGATACGGAAGCCGAGCGCCGCACCAAGGTTCAGCAAACCCTGGGCATCAGGGTTTTGAAGCCGATTGAAGTCAAACCTTCCGAAGAACGGGTGGTTCCTTTTATCAGCGATTCCACCATCCGCCTTGAGATGTCCATCTTCGGTGCGGTGATGAATTATGCCATCAAGAAACGCTACGTTCCTGCCAGCCAGCGTTTCGACGAGCGCCCCAAGCTCAAGTCCATGCGGCGCGATGAATTCACCCTGGAGGAATACCGCAAACTCCACACTGTCGGAAGGAAGTGGATTGGAGAGACGGATAAACCTTCAAGCATCTGGTATCGCACCGTCACCTACAACATGATCCTGATTGCCTGCAATACAGGCATGAGGCCGGCGGAGATGAAGAATCTCCGCTGGCGCGACATCATGCCTGCAAAAGATCGCGAGGGGCGTGAGATCGTTGTCTTATTCGTGCAGGGCAAGGGCAAATCGCGCAAGCTGGTTGCGCCCAAGAGCGTCGGAGAGTACCTGGAACGTATCCGCGCGATCTCCAAAGCCACGGAACCGGACGACAGAGTCTTTACCAACACCACGGGCAAGCCCGCAAAAACTCTTTACAGCTCGCTGATTGCCGACCTTCTGAACGAAGCGAAACTGCGCGAAGGCACCCAGGGCGTGCCGCGCTCGACCTATTGCTTCCGGCACACCTACGCTACGCTCCGATTGCAGGAAGGCGTGGACGTGTATTTTCTCGCCGAACAGATGGGAACGTCCGTCCACATGATTGAAAGCCACTATGGACATGTGAACACCATCAAGCACGCCGACCGCGTGTTGCAGGGCATGGCCGGATGGGAGCTGCCGCAAGCAGACGACGCCAAGGCCAAGGCGTCGAAAGCGGCGGAGACGCACGATAAATCCAAACGAGGTCAGCGCCATAAGCCGCGCTGACCGTGAACCTCCTCAATCCGTCGTACTTCACCGGAGCCGCTGGCGGAGGTGGACGGAATGGTTTCGTATTTGCCACTGCCCCGCCGGGGCGCACTTAGCGGCAAATTTGCGCGCACATGCCGCCGCTGGCGGCGTTCTTCGTGCGTGCTGGTTCTGGCATGTTCTCCGCTGTGCCGGACTGGGCCGCTTCGGCCCGCGTTCAGTCCGGCGCTCTTCCCACGAAGACGGGAATTACAGTCAGAAGTTTGTTGCATTTTTCTGACATAGGGCTATACTGGGGAAGTCAGAAGTTTGTTGCATTTCTCTGACATGAGGCTACCCCATGTCCACTCCGGCATCCAGCATTCCAGCCGCCATTCGGGATCGCATCACCGCCCCGGCGCAGCCGCGCGTCTGGACCCCGGAGGACTTTGCCGACCTGGGGCCACGAACTGCGGTCGATCAGGCGC
>JBATVK010000069.1:0-13799 GCA_049671725.1 Acidobacteriaceae bacterium | reverse complement strand
ATCGAACCCGCGGTTGACATGCATCAGCTTCGCCATGCTTGCCGCCACCAGTCCCGTCATCATGACCAGAGCTACACCTACCGCTACCTCCACACTCACCAGCACCCGCCGCACTCGCCGGCTGGACCGCGACTCGGTTGCCAGTCGGGATTCGCTGTGCAGCACCTGCTGCGGAGCGGTTCGAGACGCTATCCACGCCGGAGCTAGTCCGGCCATTACCGCTGCTGACAGTGCCAGTCCTACCGCGCACGCGGCGCCCACCCAATCCAGGTGCATAGCTCCGCGAAAGCTCAGCGCTGCCGGCAAATACCGTTGCAGGGCCGGCACCAGCATCGAGGCCAGCAAAACCCCCAACCCGCAGCCGATGACCGCCAACATTGCTATTTCGCGCATGGCCACGCGCAGCAACTCTCCGCGGCTGGCTCCCAGCGCCGACGCTACGGCCATCTGTTGTCGCTGCCCCGCAGCCCGTGCCAGCAGTAGATTCGTAATATTCACGCACCCCACCAGCAAGAGGCCGGCCACCGCCGCCAGCAAGAGAATCAGCGGTCGCTGATCGCTCCCCACCAGTTCCTGCTGCCATGGTGTCAGCACCGCCGACAGCGTTGCCTTCTCATCCGCGGGCAGGCCAGCCGAGATCGTATGCTGCTCATCATTCAATTCAGCATTCGCCTGTGCCGCGGAAACGCCGGGCTTCAGTCGCGCCAGCCCAAAATAATTTAGGTCACCCATCTGCTCGGCCAGCTGGCCTTGATCGAAGGCAAGCGGTGTCAGCGCTCCCAGCGCCTGCGGCCGAACCCGGTCCCGACTGTCGATGGCTTCTGTTGGCGGCATGTGGAACGACTCCGGCATGACCCCCACCACGGTGTAGGGATATCCATCCAGGCGGATAGTTTTTCCCAAAATCTCCGTATTGCCGCCGAATTGCTCCCGCCACAGGTTGTAGGTCAGCACGGCCACATGATCGTGCCCCGGTTGCGCCTCTGCCACCGTAAATGCGCGGCCGAGGCGCGGCTGTACATCCAGAACCGCGAAGATTCCGGGTGTCGCGGTCAGCACTCCCACCTGCAATGGACGCCCGTTCGCGCCCAGAGGCATCGACTGCTCCTCCATTATCGCCATCGCCTGAAAGCTGTGACTGTGCTCGTCCCAGAACCTGAAGTGATTCGCGCTGACCGGCAGCGTGGGATAGAGATTGCTCCACTCCGCCACTGTCTCCTGCACGTTGACCAGCCGGTCCGCATGAGCGAATGGCAACGGACGCAGCATCGCGTCATAGACCAATGTGAAAATAGCGGTCGTCGTTCCAATTCCCAGCGCCAGTGTCAGGATCACCGACGCCGCAAACCCTGGCGATTTCCTCAGTTGACGCGCCGCTACGCGCAATTCCCGCACACACGAATCGACTGTTGATTCCCAGCCAGCCGACCATACCTTATGTCGTACCATCTCGCGGCTGCCAATCTCGATTCGGGCTGCGCGCTGCGCCTCTTGCGGACTCATCCCGTTCCGTATCTTGTCCTGCACAGAGGCCTCGAAGAAGCTCCGTAGCTCATCTTCAATTTGGACATTGCGCTTTGTCGGGTGCAACAGCGCCCGCACACCGCTAATCAGGCTCCGCAGCATTTCTTCCCTCTCATGCTTCGAGAATCCGGTCGATAGCCGCGATTTGGCGGCCCCACTGGCGACGTTCCTGTTCGAGCGCCTTACGTCCTGCCGCAGTCAACGTGTAATACCTGGCTCGGCGGTTGTTTTCCGACGAGCGCCACTCTCCCCGAATCCGCCCGGACCGCTCCAGGCGGCTCAGTGCCGGAAGCAGAGAGCCGGGATTTACCCGGAATACGCCCTTGCTGATCTGCTCGATGCGCAGCGCGATTCCGTATCCGTGCATCGCTTCCAACGCCAGCGTCTTGAGCACGAGCATTTCCAGAGTCCCTTGAACCAGTTCACGATTCTCCGCGTCCACAGCAGTCTCCACCCGATAATCAAGAGGTATACCGCTGCTTCTCTCGATTGTCAAAATGTGACAGAGAGACAATGCGCGTTTCAACGTCTAACACTTCCCATAACGGGCTTTTGTCCAGCAGACGCTTCGGCAGGCGTGGGATGGCGACCGCGCTGATGAAGTTCCTGGACATCTTATGAAATGTAGATTCGTTTTTAGCCCAAGCCGCGAAAGCGGCGCTGCATGTTGGGTGGGCCGAAAATGACGCCCCGCTGCGCTTGCGGGGCATCGCATGAGGGCGGGCAAACGGGCAGCCGGGCATGAAAAATGCGGAGCCGGTTTTGCTGGCTCCGCGAGGCGTTTCGGTTATTGACGGTTAAGCCGCTGCTTTCTTTGCGGCCCTCGTCTGCGACTTGGGAGCGGGCTTCTTCGTCGTCCTGGCCTTCTCCTTCGCCGCGAACTCCCGCTTGACGGTCGCGGAGATGGCATCCACGTCCACCTTGTAGGCGTGCGCGGCATCGCGGAGAATCTTCCCGGCGTCGGCCTGATTGTGCATGGAAAGGAGAATAGCCGTCTCGATCAAGATGCGGCCCAGCTTGCTTTCCTCGACTTTGGGGAGAAATGCCGCCAGCAGTTTCGCCGGGGCTGCGTTGTCCTTGGGCTTCCCGATGCCGTGCTGCCGAATGAGAACGGAGAGGCGCCGCTCGTCCAGCATCGCGGTAAGCCGTTCGGCCAGAAACAGCAGATCGCGCTTCATCAGCCGGACCGGAACCGCATCGCCGATGCCTTTGAGTACGCGCATTCCAGTGGTTTGCGCAATGGCTTCCTCGCGGCGGCGCTTTTCCTGCTCGGCCTTGAATGAGGAGTCGGCGTGGTTGCGCTGGTGCTGCTTCTTTGGGTGATGGACCGGGCAATCGGGATTGGCGCACACTCGTTTGGTTTCGCCCTTCTCGGTGCCTTCGGTGACGATGGCCTCGGCGGTGTACTTGCAAGTCTTGTATTCGGGCCAGTCGCGCTCATTCTTGCTCTTTGGTTTGCCCTGCCTGATTTCGACGTACTTGTTGCGTGGAATGACCTGGCTACCTTCGGCGGGTTTACCATAGGCGGTGCTGATCTGTACCAGCTTCGGCTTGGCGGCAACGGTCTGCTTTACATGCGCGTCGATCTTGGCCGCGTAGCACTTCGGATCGCTGCACGAATCGGGCTGGTTAGCTCCAATTTCGGCAAAGAGTAGCATGTTGTGGCCGATGCGCTTGGGGCAATCAACGCACGAACCGGCCTCGGGCAGAAGTTGCGCGTCCTCTTTTGAGAACGGCGCGGAAGCAAGCTCCAGCAAAATGTTGTGCTCAATCCACTGCTGGAGATGGCGGACGGGCAGCAAGATGCGCTTGGGCTTGCTGCCGTTTGTGTACGCTTCCTGATAGCAAGCGGCGAGTGCTTCCTCCTGTTGCTCGGGCTGAAGTTTTGCCAAGAGCAGCGCATGGCCCACGCCGATCTCGTCCTTGGCGAAGGCTTCGGTCACTGCCGGGGCAAGCTGTGCAAGGCGGGCGCGGGCAGCCACATACGAGGGATTCTTGCCGCACTTGGCCGCGATCTGCTCCACAGTGTAATCAAGGTGCAGGAGCGAGACGTAGCCGGTTGCTTCGTCCAGCGGGTGAACGTCGCGCCGTTGCAGGTTTTCAACAATGCTGGTTTCGAGGGCTTGCGCGTCGGTGAGTTCCACGATGCGCACGGGAACGGAATCGAGTCCGGCGAGTTGCGCCGCCCGGTAGCGCCGCGCCCCGGCTACGATCTCATAGCTGTGGCCTTTGTACCGAACCAGGAGCGGCGAGAGGACTCCCTGGGTTCGGATGGACTCGGCCAGTTCATTAAGCGCCGGTTCGTCAAACGAGCGGCGCGGGTTGGCTGCGGATTCGGTGAGATTGAGAATCGGCAGGTTACGATACTCGGACTGCATTTCAACTGTGGTCGTCATGGGGAATACTCCTATTCAGGTTGTCGAGCGTGAATGGGAGAGCGGGCGCGTTCCGAGCGCACCCGCTCAGAACTTGGGGCCTAGCTGGCCGTTGCGAGCTGTTCTGCTGCTGCCGTCTCCTCCGGGCGAATGGCCCGGAGGATGGTGGAAGCGGTGCGCTGGATGACTTCAAGGCTCTCGGCCAGAAGTGTTGCGTTGCCCGCGTACATCTGGATGTAGTCGCTCGATGCGCTGCCCATCTCCAAGCCAACGGCCTGGCCGACAATGAACGCCACGGCTTCGGCTTCCGTCTCGCGGACGGTCTGCGTGGTCATGGTGCGGCGCTCGGCCTTGTGCAAGAGTTCGTGCGCCGTCTCGTGAACCAGACTGACGAACTCCTCGGCCTTCGACTGGCCGGGGAGCAGGGCGATCTTTCCGCCGTAGCTGACGCCAAGGGCCGGGGCGATCTTCTCGTTGAATTCGAGCGCGATGTTCTGCTGTGCGAGGAAATCGATCAGCCGGTCGCGGTGCTCGCCCACTTCGCCGCTGATGCTGTGGTCAAATTCGGGCAGGTCCGCGCCTTCGGTCTGGGCCACATCGAACACGTACACGGCGCGAAAGCCGATCAGCAAGGGCTGAGGCTTGGTTTCCTGGTCCGGCTCGGCGGCTTTATCTTTCCGGTTGCGCCGATAGCCGATCATGGGAGCGAGAATCTGGATGCCCTTTTCGCCCCTCTTCACAAACCGGCCCAATTCGTTCCATGCGCGGATGCCCGCCACGCGCGTGGCCGTCGGGCGCTGTCGGGCGATCTGCAAGATATTCCCGAAGCTGTACGAATGGAAACGGGCCATTGCGTTCAGGTAGGCGGTCAGGGTTTCGCTCTTTCCCGCTTCAAGCTGCTGGATGAGGTACTCCACGGCCTGCTTGATGAGCAGTTGCGTGGGGTTATCGCGCTGCGTAGTGCGCTGCTGATAGGGCGAGTTGCTGCGGCTCCGCTGCGCCGCATTTTTCTTGTGCGGCGCGGCGTTCTGGCTGCTGGTTGCGCCGTTGCTGGCGGGGTTGGCTGCTGTGGTTGCTGCGATGGGAAATGACATACAGGTGCTCCTTAATTGCCCGCTGTGGGGCGGATTGGCGTCCGAAACGGAAAAGCACCCAAACCAATTTTTTCGTTGAGTGCTCCCGCTTCATGGCTCTTGCAACGGGCGGAGGCGGGAAGGTTCAGTCCAGGGCGCGCGGTCGGTGCGCGTTCATCGAAGCGCAGCGGAGACCCTTGACGGGTTCTTCCCGCCTCTGCCAGACCGTTGCCTGAAGCGGGGGCACTCGCACGAGAAGGAAAGTTGGTCCATTGCCTTATGGCCGGACGCTTATACGCACGCAGGGGGGCGGCAGCGATCCATCCAGCAGGAGCAGTTCAGGAGTTGACCGCACAGCTCACCACTTGGGATTAACTCTTTAACTCCAACCGTCGGATAATAGGTATGGATGCAAGGTTTCCATGACTACTTGTGACGAGATAGACGCGGAGATCGTGCGCATCCTGACGGAAAAGTTCGCCTGGGAACAACAACGGGCGGGGAAAATCGGATGACGGCTTTCATACTCGCTCACGGCTCAACACACTCTGCGCGTGCCTGGAATCTCGTCAAAGCTGAACTGGAACGCAGCGGTCACACCGTTGTGACGCCGGAACTCCCTACAGACGAGCCGGGAGCCAGTACAACGCGGTATGCAGACCTTATCGCGGCTTCAGTTTCGCTGAACGAGTCCCCCATCGTAGTAGCTCACTCTGCGGCAGGCTGGTTTCTTCCCATCGTCGCGGCTCGCCACCGCGTACGCCGAGTGGTTTTTCTGGCGGCCATGGTTCCCCAGATCGGATTGAGCTTCCTGGAACAATTGCAGGCGGAGCCCGAGATGATAAATCCGGCTTGGGTCGGAAAGGATCCGCGAGTAGAGGCCATCGCCGACGAATTCTTGCTGCACGATTGTCCACCGGACCGGCTGAACTGGGCGCATGCCACCATCCGCATCGTTAATCTGCGACAAATCATGACCGAACCTTATCCATTGGAGCAATGGCCTGAAACACCGGCTTCCTACATCGTCTGCGCGGAGGACCGCACGATCAGACCTGAGTGGTCCCGCATGTTCGCAAGATCGCAATTGAAGATCGAGCCTCATGAACTGCCAGGCGGCCATTGTCCTTACATCTCTCGACCAGTCGAACTTGTGGAACTGCTTCTGCAGATCTGCGAACAGGAATCTGAGACAAGCCATCAACCTCGCAAGCGAATGTAGGAGCACTCTCCATGCTCACCATATCCAAGCCGGCGTTCAGCTCCAGCGTCACGTCTGATGCGAATGCACTGACGGCAAAGGCGACGTAGACAAGCAGAAGCCAGTGGATGTGCTTTATTTGGTAGCGGCCTTCTTCTGAGCAGCCCAACGTTTACGCTGTGCCTCAGCAATCCGCGCGCGGGCTTCTGCGCTCAACCTCCGCCGGACCCTCCTCTCTGATGGTGCAGCGGGCTTGCCGTCACGTGATGCTGTACTGGTACCCGCCAGCAGTGCGCGGGCCTGTTGGAGTCGAGTGATTTCACCGTCAATTGCAAAGAGCAAATGGTCGAGGCTCATGCAGATCAGTCTAAATTACAAGGGAGCCGGCAAGAGCGGCTAGCAATGACACTCGTTCAAACTTGACGGTCCCGGGATTGCAGCAGCGTAGCCGAGGCGTGGCCAGAATCAAGGCCGCGCTGGGCACGCCGCTTCGCGGTCACCGAGCCCTGACCCCGGCCTCTGAGCCTCGGCTCATCATTCCAGCCATCCGAGGAATGTCAGGCATGGCAGGTCCAGAAGCCTTCTTCACTCGTACCTTAGTAGAACCATAGGATCGACCCTCGCTGCGCGCCGGCTGGGGACATATGCAGCTACGAGTGCGACCACCCCAACGAGAATCGCGACTGACGCGAAAATGGCCGGATCTGTGGGCCGAACCTGGTACAACAATGAGGCCATGAGCCGGGTCAGGACAAAGGCGGAGAGAAGACCGATCAGGACACCGGCGGCGCCCATCTTCGCGGCTTTGCCGACAATGAGATATCGGATGTCGCGACGCGTGGCACCGAGCGCGAGGCGTATCCCGATCTCCTGCGTGCGCTGAGCAATCTGGAAGCTGAGCACACCGTAGACGCCAACGAGTGTCAAGATTAGCGCCAGTGCTCCGAATATTCCCATGAGCAGAGCCTCAAAGTTCGCCTCCGCGACGGACCCGCCGACGAGTTGAGTCATCGGTTCCAGATCAAGTATGCGCTGGTCAGGAGCGATGTCGGAAATGGCTTTTTGCAACGAGGAGTCGATTCCTGCTGTCGCGCTGGTGCGGATTACCCAGTCCGTCGAGCCGTTCAACATTAAGCCACTCGACGCCGGGACATAAACCATTGGAGGCGCCGGGGCTTTCAGCAGAATTCCTTTGGTGTCAGCCACGACACCGATCACCTGAAGTGTAGGCTGAGCAATTTGTAGATACTGGTGACGCTTATATTCGCCGATGACTACCTGATCGCCAATGGGATCTTCGTTGGGCCACCACTCGCGGGCCAGTGTTTCATTGATGATGGCAGTGTGACTGGAGGAAGTAAAATCGCTGTCCTGGAATGTGCGGCCTCGCAGCAGTGGGATCCCCATAGTCGAAAAGTAACTGGAACTGATGGAGCGATATTCTGTGCCGCCGATACTGTCCTGGGAATGACCGTCCCGCTGTACTGGGATGTTGCCCTGGCCGTGCAAAGGGGCGACCGAGACAACTGCGGCGGATTGAACGCCCGGTATTGCGCGGATTCGCGCCAGGGCCTGGCGCTCAAAACTCCAAATTTTGGCCGCCGTCATACCTGGAGAGGGAGTGGCCTCTGCCATATTGGGAGAAAAAGGCGTCTGCATAAGGACCAGATGAGCAGGATTGAAACCAAGGTTGATCTGGCTCAGGCGATAGAGGCTGTCGATCAACAAGCCTGCGCCCAGAACAAGCATGAGGGAAAAGGCCACTTCGCCAACCACAAGCCCATTGAGGATCAGAGATGGTGCGCGGCCCGGTCCGACAACCGTTCGGCAGTCTTTCAACGCGCTGTTCGGATCAAGGTTGCGCGTCTGGAAAAATGACGCGAAACCAAAGACAACGCTTGCTCCAATCGCGACTACAGTAGTGAACGACATGACGCGCCAGTCGAGAGCGATGCGATCCGTGGCGGGAAGCCCCCATGGAACCGCAGACGCAAAGACGTGTAGGGAAGCTACAGCCGCAGCGAGACCAGCTGCGCCGCCGGCGACTCCCAGGAGCAGGCCCTCGGCGAGGAACTGCTGGAGGAGTCGGGCATGGTTGGCGCCCAGCGAGAGTCGAATGGAGATTTCCCTCTGACGCGAGCTGGCACGCCCAAGAAGCAGACTGGCAATGTTCGCACAAGCGATCAGCAGCAGCAGACCCACGGCACAGAGCAACATCAACAGCGTGGTCCGGTAATCGCTTGAAAGGTAATCCTGGTAGCGGTCGAGATGAAGGATGCCGGAGCCCTGACGCTGAGCAGGGGGAGCCTGCGCCAGGAACTCAGAGCCCAGAAGACGCACTTCGGATTGGGCGCGGGATAGGGAAACGCCGGGTTTGAGGCGTGCAATGACGTCCGTGTTCATGCCTTGATCGCCCAGGCTGTTGCCAAGGTGCAGGGAGGCGAACACGTCTGCAGGCTGCGTGAATCTGAAGTTGGGCGGCAGAACGCCGGTGACCGTGTAGCTTTGGTTGTCTAACACGATTTGCCGGCCAACGATGCCGGGGTCGGCGCCGAAGGAGCTGCGCCACAGAGAATCCGTCAGAACAGCGGCATACCCGCCTCCAGGGCGAGTAAATTCGCGACCGAAGGGGCGACCCAGTTCGAGCTTGGTGCCGAGTGTTTCAAAGAATCCGTCGGTGACGGATGCGCTGGCGACCCAACGTTTCGTTGCGCCCTGACTCAATTCGCTGTCTTCCCCATCCTGGAAGCCTGCAATCGCAGCGAAGCTTGTCGCATGGTCCCGGCAGAACTGAAACTCGGGAACCGACAGATTTGGAATGAGTGATTTATCCATCCAACCAAAGTGAACAATTGCATTGGATTGCGGGTAAGGCAACGGACGAAGAATGATGCCGTCAACCAGGCTGAAGATGGCGCTGTTGACGCCGATCCCCAGCGCTAACGTTACCACCACGACCACCGTGAAAGCCGGAGACTTCCGCAGCATCCGCAATCCGTACCGCACATCCTGGCTGAGGGATTCCAGCACCGAAACGCCGCGCACATCCCGGCAATCCTCTTTGATTTGATCGACTCCGCCGAACTCCAGCCGAACCCGCCGCCGGGCCTCTTCGCGGCGTATGCCGGCGCGCATGTACTTCTCCACCTGTTGCTCCACATGGAAGCGCAGCTCGTCGTCAAGTTCTTCCTCGACTTTCGCGCGGCGAAAGAGAGAACGAAGACGAATATACAGGTCGCTCAGCATCGCGCCTCCTAGATCGCCCGGAGAATCTGCGCCACGGCGGCAGTCAGCTTGTCCCAGGCATTGGTTTCCACCTCAAGCTGCTTTTTGCCGGTGTTCGTCAATTGGTAAAACTTGGCTCGCCGGTTGTTGTCGGAAACTCCCCAGCGAGGCCTGATCCAGCCTCGCCGTTCCAGCCGATGGAGTGCGGGATACAGTGAGCCCTGCTGGATGCGCAGCACGTCACCGGAGACCTGCTGAACGCGTTCAGAGATTGCCCATCCATGCTGCGGGCCGAGAGACAGTGTTCTCAGGATCAGAAGATCCAGCGTGCCTTGGGGAAGGTCAAGACGTAATTCTGCCATGGAGTGATACCCTTTTCACTTCTACAGGAGTATAGGACAAACTATTGTAGAAGTGCAAGGGGACAGCTCAAGAGGAGCGATTCTGAGGAGGAATTTGCTGGGTGCAGGCGACAAAGAGTTATTGACTCTCGGCGCGTACAAGGGAGCGCGCATTGTCACGCCCGCGTTGCTCCTGCGGACAAGATAAGCATCCTGGTCACAGCTCAGAGATGCGCATGGTTGTAGATCGCCGGAGCGATATTCACCGTAACGACTACGGGGATGCCGCATCCCCGGCGTTTTCCGTTGTCTCCTTCTCTTCCTCAAAGGTAGTGCCTGCCACTTGACAGACTTGCCCAGCAGGACGCATTCTTCCATAGACCTCTATAGGAGGCTGACTGTAGTGCGGAAGAAATCTGATCAGCTCCAGGGAGCCCTCGACCTGTTGGTGCTCAAAACCCTCGAAGAAGGCCCGATGCACGGATGGGGAATTACCCTGCACATCGAGCGAACATCGGACGCTCTGCTTCACGTGGAGGAAGGATCCCTTTACCCTGCGTTGCACAGGATGGAAAAGCAAGGCTGGATCGCCGCCTCGTGGGGCCTGAGCGAAAACAATCGTCGAGCGCGTTTCTATCGGCTTACGACAATGGGAAGAAAGCAGCTCGCCGTAGAGCGCCAGAATTGGAACCAGGTGGTAGGCGCCGTGGCGATGGTCCTCAACTTCGGTGCTGCAAAGAATTAGAGGTGTTCCTATGCGGTGGCTCCGTCGCGTTTTACTTACCTTCCGCATGAAGGCGCATCGGCACGAGATGGAGGAAGAGGTTCGGTTCCACTTATCGATGCGCGAGCAGCGCAATCTCGATGAAGGCATGTCTGGGAACGAGGCTTATCGCCGCGCCCGAGTCCGCTTCGGTAATCCTGTGGTGTGGCTGGAACGGATGAGCGAGGTCGAAATGCACATTCACCTCAGGAGCGTCATCGAAGACCTGCGTTTCGGCTTCCGTCAGCTTGTCCGCAACCCTGTGTTCACCATCACCGCAGTTCTCACTTTGGCGCTGGGCATTGGAATCAATACAACAATTTTCAGCGTCGCAGACGCGGTTCTGCTGAAGCCTCTGCCGTGGCCCGAAGCCGGCCGCATGGTCGCTATCTACGAACGGATGCCGAAATTCGGCGTGATGAATGACTCCTGGCCAGACTATGTCGACTGGCGTTCACAAAACAGCGTTTTCGCCAAGATGGCTGCTCTGCAACCGTCGTCATCAACTGTGAATCTTGGCGGTGAAGACCGACAAATTCCGAGCGTTTCGGTGACGAATTCCTTTTTCGACTTCTTCGGAGCCAACCCGAGCATAGGACGGGCATTTACCTCGCAGGAAGCCGTTCCCGGGTCGGGTCTCACTGCCGTCGTGAGCTATGCTTTCTGGCGGCAATTCCTGGGTGGGGAACGCAGCGCAGTCGGAAGATCGATTCAGGTCGATGGTCAAGCAGCCACTGTTGTCGGTGTGCTCCCACCCGACTTCAGTATTCCGTATGGACGCTTTGAGATATATCTGCCGTTTGGGGTGGAGACGCACGACCCGGAGGTTGTGAACCGTGCTAATCATCCGGGGCTCAGCGTGGTTGCCGTTTTGCAGCCAGGCGTCACGCTCGCGGCGGCGCGGACAAACATGGGCAACATTATGCAGCGGCTGAGTCGGTCCTATCCGCAATCGAACCGCGATGAGACTGCTGTTGTCATGCCGCTGAGGGACCACTTCGTCGGTGGCGCACGAAATATCTTGCTGCTACTGCTCTCCGCTACTGGACTCGTGCTGGTTCTAGCGTGCGCCAACATTGCCAATATGTCTCTCGCACGCTCGACGGCGCGACAAAGGGAGTTTGCGTTGCGGCTCTCTTTGGGAGCCAGCCGCAGCCGCCTGTTTCGGCAGGCTCTCATTGAGAACCTGCCTCTCGCTCTGTTCGGAGGAGCCTCCGGCATCGGTCTGTCCGCCCTGATCATGCATCCGTTGATCCACTTCTATCCTCATCGCATTTTTGGACTGGAAAACTCCCATCTGAATGGCGCCGTGCTTTGTTTCGCGGCTGCTGTTTGCATTGCGTCATGGCTGCTGTTTGGAATCGTGCCCGCCGTGGCTGTTTCTCGGCGAACTGATGCTTACAGATCGATTCGCACCACCGCACCGGATAGTCACGTATCCGGGCACACTCGCCTGCGTTCTTCGCTGCTCGTTGCGGAGATCGCGATCGCCGTTGTGGTCACCGTCTCGACCGGGCTGGTGCTGCGGAGCCTGTTAGCCGTAACCCAGGTCGATCCGGGGTTTCGTGCTGACCACCTGCTGGTTCTCGAAAGCGTTCATGCGGAGTCTCATGGCGCAGCGGCGCAGAATGTGGAGTTCTTTCGCGATTTGCTTGCCCGACTCCGACAACTGCCGGGAGTGGAGAGTGTGAGCGCCGCGATGGAGTTGCCGCTGCGCGGAGTCGTCTGGACTTCACCCTACGTCCCGGATGGACACCCGCAACCACCCGATACCCAGCAGCCGTGGACGGAGATCAATTTCGTAATGCCGGGATATTTCCAGACGATGGGAATGCGGATGCTCAGCGGCCGGTTTTTCAGCGAGACGGATGCCAGTTCTGCGCCCGTGGCTGTAATCAATGAAACAATGGCCAGAAGCATCGGGGTCGCCAATCCAGTCGGCAGGCAGCTTTACGTTGCATACGCCCCTCACGCCGCGATGGAGATCGTCGGTGTCGTTGCAGGCGAGAAGCAATTCGGCCTAGACAGGCGGGATATGCCTGAAGTTTATATCCCGGCAACACAGGCGCCTGTACCGGTAATGGATATTGTGCTGCGCACCTCTTCAACGCCGGAATCCCTGGCAAATGCGGCGGGCATGACGGTGCATGATCTCACCAAAAGTCAGCCGGAGCCGCGAGCGCTAGCGATGGAAACCTTTCTCAATTCCGATCTGGCGGATCGCAAATTCGTGAGCCTGCTTCTCGGCCTCTTCGATGCGCTGGCGGTGATATTGGCTTTGGTGGGTGTCGCGGGTGTTGTCTCATATATGGTGGAGCAGCGCACGCACGAAATTGGAGTGCGCATGGCGCTCGGAGCCACTCGGACCCACGTAATGAACATGATCCTGTTCGGCCAATGTGCCAAGTTTGCCTGTCTCGGCGTTGCCATCGGGATCGCATGCGCATTTGTCCTCACTCGATTGCTCGCCAATCAACTTTACGCTATAAAGCCCAGCGACCCGTTGACCTTTGCAGTGGCATCGATGGCTTTGATCGCCGTTACACTTCTTGCCAGCTATCTTCCTGCCCGACGCGCGATTATGGTGGATCCCGCCGTGGCTCTACGCTGTGAGTGAGCGGCATTTTGTTTGCTTATTGAGCGGCACCCCTGGATATAGACCTGATTGCTGCCCAGCCTCTATCGAACCGATGCGAGCACTCGGATTGGAGTGATGATGCTCCAGCCACGATGGCCTCAGCGCGGCTTGCGTCGGGATGCGTTGATCTTCGGACCTATAGGTGGGAATACCCGCCTCCTTCCCGGCACAAAGAGGTTGGAGCTGCACGAAGAACAGCCGCCAGCGGCGGCATGTGCAGAGAGATTTGCCGCTAAGAACGCCCCAGCGGGGCAAGCGGCAAATCAGGACAATCCCGACTAAGAGCGTCCGGGCCGGACGTCGGGATGACGCCTCACTGCGCCAGCCTCCGCCAGCGGCTCCGGCAAAAGACGGCTTCGTGAGGTTCACGGTCAGCGCGGCTTATTGCGCTGACCTCTTTTGGATTTGTCGTGGGTCTCTGCCGCTTTCGACGCCTTGGCCCTGGCGTCTTCCGGTTGCGGGAGTTCCCATCCCGCCATGCCCTGTAACACGCGGTCGGCGTGCTTGTTGGTGTTCACGTGTCCATAGTGGCTTTCAATCATGTGGACGGAAGTTCCCATCTGCTCGGCAAGGAAATACACGTCCACGCCTTCCTGCAATCGGAGCGTGGCGTAGGTGTGCCGGAAGCAATAGGTCGAGCGCGGTACGCCCTGCGTGCC
>JBATVK010000068.1:0-48302 GCA_049671725.1 Acidobacteriaceae bacterium | reverse complement strand
TTGCTGTGGGGTGACCCTGGCCGCTGCTGCGCTGGAGTGGGGGTGGACTTTGCGCGGTTTCTCTCGCCTGCTGTGGGGTGAACCTGGCCGCTGCTGCGCTGGAGTGGGGGTGGACTTTGCGCGGTTTCTCTCGCCTGCTGTGGGGTGAACCTGGCCGGTGCTGCGCTGGAGTGGGGGTGGACTTTGCGCAGTTCTTCCCGCTTGCTGTAGGGTGAACCTGGCCGCTGCTGCACTGGAGTGGGGCGGACTCTGCGCAGTTCTTCCCGCTTGCTGTGGGGTGAACCTGGCCGGTGCTGAGTTGGAGTTGGGGCCTGCTTCACGCAGTTTTCTCGTCTGCTGTGGGGTGAACCTGGCCGGTGCTCTGGAGTGGGGGCCTGCTTCGCGCAGTTTTCTCGCCTACTGCGGGGTGAACCTGGCCGCTGCTGCACTGGAGTTGGGGCCTGCTTTGCGCAGTTTTTCTCGCCTGCTGTGGGGTGAACCTGGCCGGTGCTCTGGAGTGGGGCGGACTTTGCGCAGTTCTTCCCGCTTGCTGTGGGGCCGTGCCCTAAGACAAAACCACAAGGACGGTTCTCAAACAAACTTGTTAGGCAGCACCCCAGGGCCATGACCGGATGAAGTTTTCCGGGCCTAAAGGCCGGATCTGCGAGTGGCGCCTGGTTCCCGGCCTGAAGGCCGGGGCTTCTACCGCAGTTCCGCTTGCGCGGGACCGCTTCGCGAAGGGACTCGAATCATCCGGTCAGCGCACTAGGTGAGAGTGATGGGAGGTTTGGCTTCGACGGGTTTGGGAGACTCGATGATGGCCTCCTCGTAGACGGCGTACTCGTTGATGAGAACGGCCACGAGGACGGCGGTAGGGACGGCGACGGTGGCGCCGATGATGCCGGCGAGAGACGATCCGATGAGGAGAGCGATGAGGATGGTGAGGCCGGCGAGGTTGACCTGGGTTTTCATGATGCGCGGGGTGAGGTAGCTGTTCTCGATCTGGAGATAGATGAAGTAGAAGACGAGAACGCCGACGACGCGGGTCCAGGAATCGAGGGCAGCAACGATGACGACCAGGCTGACGGAAATCACGGCGCCGATGACGGGAACGATGTTGAAGAGCCCCATGATGATGCCGAGGGCGTAGGCGTAGCGGATGCGCAGCAGGGCGAAAACGACGATGCTGCAGACGCCGAGGATGAGCATGAGGGTGGCCTGGCCGAGCAGCCAGCGGCCCATGCGGGCGGAAGCGCGGCTGAGGGTCTGATCGAGGCGGAGGCGGCGCTCGACGGGGAAGAGGGAGAGGAACCAGGCGTAGGCCTCGTCGCCCTCAATGATGAAGTAGATGGTGAGGACGATGCCGGCGACGATGCGGACGACGGTGCCGGCCCAGTCGCTGGCGAATTTGACCGCGTAGGTGGCGAGATTGCCGACGATGTCCTGGATTTTTTCCTGGAGCGCGGCGAGATTGATGTTGCGGATGACGGGGACGGTCTGCAGGTGGGCGAAGAATTCGGGGCCGCGGGCGGGAAGTTCCCTGAAGAACTCGCGGAGATCCTTGAACGCGGGAGCGAGGCCGAAGACGAGAAAGACGGTGAGACTGCCGAGGGTGCCTACGGTGAGGATGAAGACGGCCATGCCGCGTCCGGGGTGCCAGTTACGGATGTGGAGGCGCATGATGGCGCGGACCACGGGCATGAGCACCACGGCGAAGAGGGCGCTGACGTAGATGACGACCAGCGCGTCGCGCAGCAGCCAGGCCAGGTAGAGGGCGATGGCGACGCCGAAGGCGTAGAGGACGATCCCGCGCGGACCGAGCGGCTTGCTCATGCGCGCGCTCCGGAGGCCTGGGCCGAGGAGCAGAGCGGGGATTCGCCGCCGGGATCGGAAAGGGCGGTGAGGATCTGCTCAGCGACGGCGGCGGGCGCGAGGCCGGCAGTGGAGATGGTGAGATGGGCCTGGCGATAGAGGGGCAGGCGCGCCTGCCAGCGTTCGGCGAGGCGGGCGCGATCCTGGAGGACGGGGCGAACGGGGCCGGCGTTATGCGCAGCGCAGCGGGCGAGCAGGGTATCGAGAGGCGCCTCAAGAAAAACGATGCGGCAGGCGGGAAGCGAGGCGAGGAATTCGCGGGTGGGAAGCAGCTCGAGCGCGCCGCCGCCGAGGGCGAGAACGAGGCGATCGCCGGAGGCCGCGTCACGGATGGCGGCGGCTTCCATTTCGCGGAAGGCGGTCTCGCCGTGACGGGTGAAGATGCCTGCGATGGTGAGGCCGGCACGGTCTTCCACGATGCGGTCGGAGTCGACGAACTGCCAGCCGAGGTGGTCAGCGAGGAGCGCGCCGACAGTGGTCTTGCCGGCGCCCATGAAGCCGGTGAGCACGATACGGGATAGTCCGGGCAATGCCGGCGTGGTCCTGGGGCCGCTCATGCGTTCTGATTATATGAAGCGCGCGGGAAGGAAACGGCTTTATTTTCTGCCCGCGGGGGCGGAAGGAGCGCCGGGCTCGCGATCCTGGCGGATGGCCTTCTGAATGTGCTCCCAGACAGCGGGGCTGGGATCGTGGATGGGCAGCAGCAGCTTTGCCTGGCCGGCGATGTACTCGAGGTCGCGAACCAGCGCGGCACAGTTCTCGCAGGTCCTGAGATGCTCGTTCGACGAGAAGTCGGCGTGCGCCTCGAAGAGCTCGGGCAGCGTTTCCTGAAATTCGGCACAGGTCATGGTTCGGTCCAAGGCGCGCAACATGGTCACGCGATCTGCTCCTTCCGCTGCCCGGTCCTGAGGAGGTCGCGCAGCTTCATCCGGGCTTTGTGCAGTTGAGACTTGCTGTTGCCGATGGAGCAGTCGAGCATCTCGGCTATTTCATTATGCTCGTAGCCTTCCACATCGTGCAGCACAAAAACGAGGCGGTAGCCAGGGGGCAGATTTTCAATGGCGCGTTCGAGGGTGACGCGATCGATGGAGCCGGAGAGGGTGAGGTCGCGAGCGCCGATGTCTTTGCGCGGCCCGTCGTCCTGGGCGGGCTCGAGAGTCTCCTCGAGCGAGACCTGGGGCAGACCTTTGCGGCGCAGATGCATGAGCACGACGTTGACGGCGAGACGATGCAGCCAGGTGGAGAAGGCGGAATCGCCGCGGAAGGTGCCGATTTTGCGGTAGAGCTGGAGGAAGGCTTCCTGGGTGAGGTCCTCGGCCTCGGCGACGTTGCCGAGCATGCGCAGGCAGAGCGAGTAGACGCGGCGCTTGTGCATGGCGTAGAGGATCTCAAAGGAGCGAGCGTCGCCGTTGCGGGCTTTATCGATCGCCTCCTGCTCGCCGGCGATGGGGGGATTGCGGCGGAGGTGCTGATTAGCGGGCCTCGGCTGTGACGGTCCTGCATTCATCAGGACAAACCTTTCCATGGCCATTGTTCCATGAGCGGGCGCTCCAGACAGTCTGCTTTTGGAAACCTTCGGGGCAGTAGGAATCATAGCGGACGATTTTGGTGAAGATAGCGGCAATACGTCTGAGACGCGCGGGGGAGGGGGGAGGGTTGCTTCGAGGCCGGTTCGCGGTAACGATGGGAGGTTCGCCGCGGAAGCGAAATGGACGCGCGGCGGGGGCCACGCGTCCCGGGTGGAATGAGCGAGGAAGCGATCAGCGGCCGAAGAAGGCGGCGTTTTTGGCCTGGAAACTCTGCCACTTCTCGGGCAGATCGTCGGCGGCAAAGATGGCCGAGACGGGACAGACGGGCACGCAGGCGCCGCAGTCGATGCACTCGACCGGATCGATGAAGAGCTGATCGGATTCGGCGTGCTTGGCCTCGTCCTTCTTGGGATGAATGCAGTCCACCGGGCAGGCATCGACGCAGGCGCTGTCTTTGGTGCCGATGCAGGGTTCCGCGATTACGTAAGCCATGGAAGTCCTCTTGAGGGCAGTGTATGCGAATCAATCGCGTGAGAGCGGGACCGCAAAGGAAAAGCCGTACGCCGATGGGGCGCGCAGGGCGAATTTTCGGCCCGGACTCTCAGCCCGATTGTTCTTGCAACGGATCATTCTAGCAGGGCGCGGCGGGGCCGCAAGCGGGCGGGATGGCGAGCGGGAAAACTTCGGGAACGTAGCGGAGCAGGTCAGTACTGTGCTTCACGCGCAGCGCGGGCGGCTGCGTATTCCCGAGGCGTGGGGATGGGGTGGAGATCGCGGCCGGCGAACATGTCAGCAAACAGGGTGGTCATCTCGCCGTGGATGAGGCCGTTGGTGACGAGAACCTCGCGGCTGTCGAGTTGAAAAGCGCCGCCATCGAAGCGGGAGATGGCGCCGCCGGATTCGAGGACGAGCAGAGCGCCGGCGGCGGTGTCCCAGGGATTGAGGTGGAACTCCCAGAAGCCGTCGAGGCGGCCGCAGGCGGTGTAGGCGAGGTCGAGGGCGGCCGAGCCGGCGCGGCGGACGCCGTGGGAGCGGAGAGTGAATTCCTGGTAGAAGTGGATGTTGGGACTGACGTGGCGCTTGCGGCTGGGAAAGCCGGTGGCGATGAGGGCCTCAGAGAGGGTGGCGGTGCGGGAGGCGTGGATGCGGCGGCCGTTGAGCCAGGCGCCACGATCCTTTTCGGCGGAGAAAAGCTCGTCGCGGGTGGGATCGTAGACGACGCCGGCGATGAGGGTGCCATCTTCGCCGTCGGGCAGGCCGGGAGGGCGATGCTCGAGGCCGAGCGAGACGCAGAAGACGGGAAAACCGTGCGAGAAGTTGGTGGTTCCATCGAGAGGATCGACGTACCAGCGGTACTCGGCTTCGATACGGCGACGGGCGCCTTCTTCGCCGTAGATGCCGTGATCGGGGAAGGCGGCGGTGAGGCGCTCGGCGATGAGCTTTTCCGAGGCGCGGTCGGCTTCGGTGACGACATCGACTTCACCTTTATATTCGGTGACGACGCCGCGATGGAAGAAATCGCGCAGGAGAGCGCCGGCTTCAAGAGCGATGTGCGCGGCCTGGGATGCAAGTTCCAGATCTGCGGGGACTCGGGACCCGCTCACTGGGGGTCCTCAGCGGTGGGCGTCTGGTCGCGGCGGGGGCGGCGTCGGGCATCGCGGCCGTGCTCGGTGATGGTACGGATCTGATTCTTATAGATGAAGAGGTTGGGCTTGCCCTCGCGGGTGAGGCGGATCATGCGGTCGTCGAAGTACTCGATCCAGCCGGAAACGACTTCGCCGTCACGGAGCTTGACGTGGACGGGAACCTGGCGCTCGCTGAGGGAGCGCAGATAGAGCGCTTCCTGGCCGGTTTCGCCGGGAGGAGCGGATTTTTGCCGGCGGCGGGAGAGGTTGTCGAGCGGCATGCTGTCATTGTAGCGAAGCTGAATGCGGGTGAGGACCGCGGCTGTGGCTCTCGCGGAAGCACGAATGCGCTGCGCGGGGAGAGGCAGAGACGTTTTCAATCGAGCACCAGAGAAAAGAGCATATTGAGCAGGGCAAGGACGAGAGCGCCGACCAGCGCGGCGGCCCAGGTGCGGACATAGAAGCCGGGCGCGACGGCTCCGGCCAGTTTGAGGATGAAGGCGTTGATGACGAGGAAGAACAGGCCCAGGGTGAGGATGGCGAGGGGGAGGGTGATGAGCTTGAGGAGCGCACCGAGGGTGACGTTGAGGAGTCCAATGACGAGGACGGCGATGAGGGCCGCGGGGAAGTTGGAGATGCGGAACCCGGGTACGATGTTCGCCGTAATGAGGAGGGCCAGCGCCTCCAGCAGCCACTTCACCAGGAGTCGAAACACAGGGTTGAGGCTCCTTCGTTCAGGAGTAGTGGTCAACAGCTTACGCTATGATCCGTTTGCGAGGAAACATGTTGCATGAGGCGGCGTTTTGGGGCGCTTTTTCGTGCCGAAGGGGATTGCGGGTGGTTGCGCTGGCGACGGCGTGGGCCGCGGCGGCGAGCGCGCAGACCGGGCCGCTGCCGGATGTGCCGACGCTGATGGGGCAGGTGCGGGCGCACCAGCAGCAGATGGACGCGATCCAGGAGAACTACACCTATCGCGAAACGGACGTGACCGATGAACTGAACAAGAACGGAAGCGTGAAGAAGACGGAGTCGCAGACGTACGAAGTCTTCTACGTGAACACACACGAGGTGCGGCGGCTGGTCGAGAAGGACGGCAAAGCTCTGAGCGCGGGGGAGCAGCAAAAAGAGCAGGACCGGACGATGAAGGCGGTCGAGAAGGCGCAGAAGACGCCGCCGGGACAGGCTCCGTCGGGCGAAGTGGTGGTGAGCGTGAGCCGGATACTGGCGATGGCGCGGGTGTCGAGCCCGCGGCGGGTGATGCTGGACGGGCGGTCTACGATTGCGTTCGATTTCACGGGCGATCCGCACGCGAAGGCGCACGGGGTGGCGGAAGAGGCGGCGCGGAAGATGTCAGGGACGGTGTGGATCGACGAGCAGGACCGCCAGGTGCGGCGGCTGACGGCGCGGCTGGACGACAATTTTCACGTGGGCTTTGGGATGTTCTCGCTGAGCAAGGGGAGCAATCTGGTGTTCGACCAGAAGCTGGTGAACAACGAGCTGTGGCTGCCGACGAGCGCGGAGGTTTCGCTGACGGCGCACGCATTTGCGGTGCTGGGAGTGCGGGCGAACGTGCGGGTGACGGACAGCGACTATAAGAAGTTCCACGCGGAGGCGGTGCAGCAGCCGGGGGCGACGGTGGTGCAGTGAACCTTGCGTACGCTGCCCTGCGTTCGGTGCGCGCCGGGGGTTCTTGTCAGCGCATTCAGTAGTAGAGGTACTTGCGCCACTTCTGGTCGGAGTGGCCGATCATGCGCATGATGTGGCGGCTGGTGTGGAGGGTGAAGGGGCGGGGCTCGCGGATCAGCTTCATGTGATCGATTTCGTTGAGCAGGTGATTGCCCTTGCGGCGGTTGCAGGAGTGGCAGGCGGCGACGAGGTTTTCCCAGGTGGACAGGCCGCCGCGGGAGCGGGGCACGACGTGGTCGAGGGTGAGCTCGGCGGAGGGCAGGATGACTCCGCAGTACTGGCAACTGTTGCGGTCGCGCAGCAGGATGTTCTTGCGCGAGAGGGCGCGGGTCTGGTGGGGGATGCGGCGGTACTCGAGCAGGCGGATGACGGAGGGCATGGCCATGCGCAGGCGGGCGGAGTGCAGCTCGGAGCCCTGCTCTTCTTCCGTGCGCGCGACACCCTTGAGGACGAGGACGAGGGCGCGGCGCGCTCCGCAGATATTGATGGGCTCGTAGGATGCGTTGAGCACGAGCACCGGGGTCTGCAGGGCCTGCACGGTGGTGACGACGCACACGCCGTCGTTGCTGCGCGCGTCCTGAGGTTTAATCGCCGATAGTCTGCGAGCGTGAACACCAGCCTTTGCGACGGACATCTTCCCTCCCTGCTGTCGAGTCCGGATTGCCGGTCCGGACCAGTTGTTGTTCAGGCGCCGACGGGGGTATCCGTGCGGGCCTCATCCCAAAAAGCGAAATCCTCTTCCATGGAAGGCTCGTGGGCGTTCGACGGCTGCTGAGCTGAATCTCTGAGCAGAGCTTCCTCTTTCTGCGCGCGGGCGACGGTGGCGACGTGGACGCTGGCGGCTCCGGCGCGGCGGAGGGCCTGGGAGCAGGCGTGGGCCGTAGCCCCGGTGGTGTAAATGTCGTCGATGAGCAGCACGTGGCGATTGGCAACGGCTGCGGGGCGCGCCGCGACAAATGCTCCGCGGAGATTCTCGCGCCGCTGATGGGCAGTAAGACCGGCCTGGCTTTCGGTGGCGCGCTGCCGCGCAAGAAGATCCGGAGCCAGATGCAGGCGCAGATCGGGGCGACGGCGGCGGAGGACATGGATGGCGCCGCGCGCGAGGATCTCCGACTGGTTGAAGCCGCGCTGGCGGCGTTTGCCGGCAAAGAGGGGGACGGGCACGACGAGCAGATCCGCGGGCAGATCGGAGATGGCGAGAATGGGATCGGCGAGCAGTGCGCCGAGACGCCTGGCCAGCGGCTGCATGCCGTCGTATTTCAGCAGATGGAGGAGGGCGCGCAGCTCATCGCGGTAGAGTCCCCAGGCAACGGCCTTCTCAAAAGGCGGCAGCGCGGTGCGGCAGGGGCGGCAAAGGGATTTTCCTGTGGCCAGTTCGGGCTCATGCGACAACGCTTCGCCGCAGCGGTCGCAGAGCGGGCCGGGCTGGGGAGGGAGATGATTCCAGCAGGAGGCGCAAATGGGCAGGAGAGAGAAACGGGCGAGCGGGAGGCCGCAGACGCGGCAATCGGCGGGGAAGAGGACGGCGGAAAAGCTGTCGAGGGTGGTGTGCGCCGTACTTCGCAGCACGCGGACCACCGCGCGCCAGGCCGTGTCGGCGGATGGCGGAACTTCGGTCGTCAGCGGGACACCCTGACTGCGGAAGACGCACCTCGCTCGGGAGGCCGGAATGCTGAAACCGGAATGCCGAAACCCAGCTCCCGATGAGGCCAGTATACGAGCACCGGGGCGGGGCAGCAATATGAATCCTGAGTCGAGCCTGTGGTTTGATCGGAATGTAATGTATCGATGACGTGTTTTCTCCAGGAACGGGTTGAGGCGCTGGCGCGCGAAGCGGGCTTTGCCGCGGCGGGGATTACGGCTGTGCCTGCGCCGGGATCGGCGGAGGATGAAGCGGAGCGCACGCGATTTGCGGAGTGGGTGGACGCGGGGCGCGCGGGCGAGATGGAGTATCTGAAGCGGCGGGATGAGGCGGGCGAACTGCTGCGATCGTCGGTGCGTGTGGCGCTGCCATGGGCGCGGTCGGTGATTGTCTGCGCGGCGAATTATGCGTCGGCGGAGCCGCGGTCGATCGATCCTGCGGCGGAGGGGACGGGGTGGATTGCGCGCTATGCGTGGAGCTCGCGCGAGGGGCGGCCGTCGGACTATCACAAGGTGCTGCTGCGGCGGCTGGAGCGGTTGCGCGATCGGCTGGCCGAGGAGATGGGCGGGTTCGAGTCGCGGTGCTTTGTGGATACGGGGCCGGTGGTGGAGCGAGTGTACGCGCGCTATGCGGGCGTGGGATGGGTGGGGAAGAATACGTGCATCCTGAACGAGCGGCTGGGGTCGTGGCTGTTTTTGGGCGTGGTGGTGACGTCGCTGGAGGTTGCGCCGGAGCGAGGGGCGACGCTGGCGGCGGACCGGTGCGGATCGTGCACGCGGTGCATCGAGGCGTGTCCGACGGAGGCGCTCACCGGGCCGCGGCAGATGGATGCGAGCCGCTGTATTGCGTATCTGACGATTGAGAAGCGTGGGGAGATCCCGGTGGAGTTGCGGGAGGGAATGGGGCGGCAGGTTTTTGGGTGCGACATTTGCCAGGATGTTTGCCCGTGGAACCGGCGCGCGCCGATTGCGGCGGATGCGGAGCTGGAGCCACGGAGAGAGCTGGTGAATCCGGCGCTGGAGTGGCTGGCAGGGATGGACGAGGCGGAGTTTGAGCGGAGATTCAACGGGTCGCCGGTGCGGCGGGCGAAGTTTGCGGGATTCCGGCGCAACGTGGCGATCGCGATGGGGAACAGCGGGCAGACGCGATTCCTGCCCATCCTGGAAAGATGGGC
Organism: Acidobacteriaceae bacterium; assembly: GCA_049671725.1. GTDB lineage: Bacteria > Acidobacteriota > Terriglobia > Terriglobales > Acidobacteriaceae > Palsa-343. The sequence continues at coordinate 38,795 of JBATVK010000068.1, read as the reverse complement.
GGAGGACAGCGATGCGGCGCTGGGCGACGCAGCTCGATGGGCCTCAGAGAGGCTGCGGCACAGGGCGCACTGATCCCGCGAGGGCCGAATCGTTCGGATTTCCGCAGAGAAGACGGTTCCTGCGTGGTCAACAGGGCCGTTCAGCGGCCTTCATGGGGAAGGCCGCCGGAACTGCAGTTCACCCGATCAGGCGCCGTTGCGGACTACATTGGCCGCGCTGAGCCCTTTGGGGCCCTGCTGGCACTCAAACTCGACCGCTTCGCCTTCGTTCAGCGTGCGGTATCCCGAATCCTGAATCGCGGAGAAGTGCACGAAGACGTCTTCGCCGCTGGACCGCTGAATGAACCCATAACCTTTTGCGCCGTTAAACCACTTCACAACACCATTCTCTTTCACCTGAGACTCCTTGTTGTTGTAGGTCCCTATTGCGCTTCGGGGATGACCGGGGAGCCGCTGAACTTCGACGCCGGGGCGGCGAAGGTTCAGAGACACCAAAAGCTGCCATTACCCGCCCAGCGTCGGCGGTGATGGGCAGCTCAGTGGGTTACCGAACAACCACAGAAGCGATAAAACAGATACATCAAAAAATGCTGGCCTTCCAGACGACTCGGCTCCGGGAAGTAGAATCGTGCTCCTTTTATGGCAGGAAACGTCTTTGAAATCAAGAAAAAATTTGCGAAGAAACAGAGAATTCGCGGGAAGTTACGAAAGTAGCCTGTACTTTCGGAACTTCGAAGCGAGGGCGGCGGCGCTCGCCGAGGGCGGCGGAAGGGGTCTGCTAGCATTTCGGTACATGGAGGGTGATTTGGCCGCGGCCATGGAGCGGAAAAGCGCGGAATTGGCGGGGTCGGCGGCCCTTCCCGAGGCGCCGGAGCCGCCGGCGCGGCCGCGGGGGCGAGGGTTGTGGCGGGATCTGGCCGCCCTGGCGAAGTACCTGACGCAGACCGAGGTGCACACGTACGCGTTCAGCGTGGCGGCGAACGCGATCCTCTCCATTTTTCCCTTCATCGTGATGCTGTTTACGGTGGCGCGGCAGATTTTCCATTCTCCGAAGATGGTGGACACGATCGGCGGCATGCTGCACGACCTGCTGCCCTCGAACCAGGACTTCGTGGTGCGGAACATGAGCCTGCTGGCGCATCCGCGAGGCAGCGTGCAACTGGCCTCGGTGGTGACGCTGCTGATCTCGTCGACGGGGGTGTTCCTGCCGCTGGAGGTTGCGCTGAATCGCGTGTGGGGCGTGAAGAAGAACCGCTCCTATGTGATGAACCAGGCGGTGTCGCTGGGCGTGGCCTTCGCGATCGGGCTGCTGGCGTTGATGTGCGTGCTGCTGGCGACCATGCAGACGGGGATCCTGGACGTGCTGTTCTTCTGGCACACGGACAACGTGGTGTACGCGTTCATCCACCACCTGTTTCTGCAGATCGCCGTGGCGGCGCTGGGGGTGGGGATGTTCTTCATCATCTACTGGGTGCTGCCGAACCGGCGGCTGCCGGTGCGAGCGGTGCTGCCGACGGCGGTGGTGATGGGGCTGATGTGGGACCTGGGGCGGCTGCTCTACATCCTGACGCTGCCCCATCTGGATCTGCACTCGGTGTACGGGCCGTTCGAGGTGTCGGTGGGGCTGATGATCTGGGCGTTCCTGACGGGGCTGCTGCTGCTGGCGGGAGCGCAGTACTCGGCGACGCGGCACGCGGTGAAGCTGACGCGGGAGGCGGAGAGAAAAGCCGAAAGGGAAAGCGAGTCCCCAGCCGCCAGTCCCCAGTCGCCGGCGGTTTTCTGATCAGAAGCGGATGAGGGCGAAGGTGCGGGGCTGGCGGTCGAGGAGCTTGTGGCGCATGGGGAGTGAGATGCGGGGGGCGATTTGCCGCACGTGGGTATGGCCCATACAATCGAGGTTGCGCCGGGAGTGGCTGGCTGAGGCTCGGCAGCGTCGTGTTTACGCTGGAAGCTGCATTTTTTGAAGACGCTTATGAGTGAGCAGGCAGGGGACAATCCGCAGGCAGGGCCGGCGCCGCCGGCGTGGCAGAAGACGGAGCTGGCGCGGCATCCGCAGCGGCCCGATCCGTACGCGTTCATCGAGATCCTCTTCACCGACTACTCGGAGATCCACGGGGACCGGGCGTTCTCGGACGATCCGGCGGTGACGTGTGGGATGGCGCGCTTCGAGGGCGAGGAAGTGATGGTGATCGCCAACCTGAAGGGGCGGTCGACCAAAGAGAAGATCCAGCGGCGCTTCGGGATGCCCGATCCGGAGGGATACCGGAAGGCGCTGCGGTGCATGCAGTTTGCGGAGAAATTCGGGCGGCCGGTGCTGACGCTGATCGATCTGATGGGCGCGAATCCGGGGCTGGGCGCGGAGGAGCGCGGACAGGCGGAGGCGATTGCGCGGAATCTGCGGGAAATGTCGCGGCTGCGGGTGCCGACGATTGCGACCATTACCGGCGAGGGAGGATCGGGGGGCGCGCTGGGGCTGGCGGTCGCGGACCGGGTGCTGATTTTCGAGAAGGCGATCTACTCGGTAATTTCGCCGGAGGCGTGCGCGTCGATTATGTGGCGGGACGCGTCGAAGCGGGTGGAAGCAGCGGTGGCGCTGAAGGCGACGGCCGACGACGTGAAGGCACTGGGCTGCGTGGACGATATCGTGCCGGAGCCGGATGGCGGGGCGCATATGGATCCGGCAGCGGCGGCGGCGATGCTGCGGCAGAAGCTGCGCTGGCATCTGAACGAGCTGAAGGCGATGCCGGTAGAGGAGTTGCTGCGGCGGCGATACGAGAAGTTCCGCAACATCGCGCAGTTCTATACGACGGTGGCTGGTGGCTAGTTGCTAGTTGCTGGTGGCTAGTTGCCAGTTGCCAGTGGCTAGTAGCCAGTGGCTGGCGGCCGGGGATGGTGGGCAGGACCGGGGCGGTGAGATTCGGCCAATTCTCTTATGCAGATTTTGTTTGCTCAGCATGACAGGCTGATTGCGGCTGGCTGGATTGGAATGTTTGGAGCGATTGCGTGACTTTTTTGGAGCGCCTGCGCTCGCTGGGCTGGTTTCTGACGGCGTCGGCGTGGTTTCTGTTTTCCGATCTGGTGGCGCAGCGCGCGGCGAGCGGGCTGACGCAGGGTGACGCGCAGGAGCCACTGTACCGGTGGTTCCTGCTGTTTCTTTTGCTGGTGGGCTACGGGCTGATGGCCCGGCTGAGCACCCCGGCGAGCAAGCTTGCACAAGGCAGCACGGCAAAGGCGCTGGGGCTGCAGCGGCGTCCGGGATGGCGCAGGGAAATTGCACTGGGCGCGGCGCTGGGATGGGCCGGGGTGGTGGCATGCGTGCTGCCGGCGGCGCTGAGCGGGGACCTGGTGCTGACGTTCTTCACGAATCCGCGGCAGTGGTGGATGATGGCGCTGGACGTGATGGCGCTGGCGGCGGGAACGCTGGCGGTGGAAGTGGCGTTTCGCGGTTATCCGTTCCAGAGGCTGGTGGAAGCGATGGGGCCGGCGCTGGCGACGCTGTTCATGGCGGCGATTTATGCGATCTGGTGGACGCATGCGGCTCCGGCGACGACGGCGACGGTGCTGGTGGCGTTCCTGCTGGGATGCGTGCTGGCGGTGGGATATCTGCGGACGCGCGCGCTGTGGGTGAGCTGGGGACTGCACTTTGCCTGGGCGGCGGCGATGGGGATTGCGCTGGGGTTGCCGCTGGCGGGCCCGATGAGCTACTCGCCGCTGGTGGTGACGAACAGCCGCGGGGCGATGTGGGTGTCGGGGGGATTGCAGGGGCCGGAGGGCAGCGCGTTCGGCGTGATGGTGGCGGTTCTGCTGGTATTTGCCGTGGTGAAGGTGACGGGCGACCTGAACTACAAGTACGGCTACGAGGAGATTGTGCCGGGAGGGATCCCGGTGGATCTGGACGCGGCGGCGCGGCAGCAGCACGAGGCGGCGATGGGCGCAGCCGCGGAGCAGGAGCCGAAGCTGGTGCAGATACAGACGGCGACGCAGGAAGCAGGCGTCAGGGACGAGCGATCAGAGAGCAGAGATCAGGGGACGGAGCCGGGAAGCAGAGATCAGTGATCAGTGAACAGCAGCCAGGGAGCGGCATTTACTGATCACCGTTCTCTGATCAGTGATTTTCAAAAGATGCGGTAGCGGATGCCGGCGCTGACGCTGAGGTTGGTATTGGAGCCGAGGATGATGCGCTGGGAGCCGATTTCTCTCGGTTCGAGGAGCGACGTTTACCGGGTGTCCGGGAGCGGGGAGCGAATGGTGGGCCCGGAGGGATTCGAACCCCCAACCAAGGGATTATGAGTCCCCTGCTCTGACCATTGAGCTACAGGCCCGGCTGTGTTCTATCCTAGCGCACCACAACGACTTACCAGGGTATATGAGCCGTCCGTTTGCTGCTCACTCGCTATCGGCGGCGGTTGTGGCGCTGCTTGCGTTCAGAGCCTCCGTGCGCAGCAAAGGCGATGGGGGCTAACGCTTTCGATTTCGTGGGATGACTCGATTGAGCGGGTTTGCGCTTGCCCCAGGATCCTCACCGTACACTGGTGCGCATGCGTATCCCGCGGCTTTTGCTGCTCATCATTCTGGTCGTTCGCTGCGTCGCGGGACAGACAGCTACACCTCCTCCAGATCAGACGCGTGCCGATGATCTGCTTCACGCTGTCCACAACGCGCTTTTCTCATCGTTTATTCCTGTTGACGATACGCCGGGAGCCGGTGGTGTTGCTTCCTTCACTTCCTCTGTGGATTTTCAAGGTATACGCGATGCCATCTGGGACGCCTCCGGTTCTTCACCGTCGTTCCAGCGGATGCTGACACCGTTCGAGGATCTGCGGTCGTTTCCCATGCAGTGCGGTGTAGACGGATATATCGGCAAGGCCCACGCGCCTTCCTTTGCCGCGCTGACTCTCGCCCAACGCGAGCATGTGCTGTTCCTGCTGGCCACCTGCAACCGGAACGGGCCGCGGCGGCTTGCGATGCAGGCGCGCGAGTTCTACGTGAGCCAGACCTACGGGAGAGCGCAGGAGCAGCTGGCAGGAGTTCATCTCGACATCACTGCCTCAGCGGCCTGGATTGCGCAGCACCGTCCCGTCCTTCCGCGGACGCGGCTTCGCTTCGACGCGGAGCGGGATGAGATCGTCTCGCTGGATCGCCCCTTCGACTACCTGATCGTGGGCAGCGGGCCGGCAGGATCGGTTCTGGCAGACGAGCTGCGGGCCGACGGGAAACATGTATTGCTGGTTGAACGGGGCTCGTTCATCATTCCTGGCGCAATCAACGGCAGGCTGGCGAGCAGCCTGATCGATGAGCGCACGTCGAGCGACGGCGGCATGGTCATTCACAACGGAATGGCGGTGGGCGGCGGAACGCAGGTGAATGTGGACCTCTGTTTCGCGCCAACACTGCCTGCAATACAGAAGAGGATCGAAAGCTGGCGGAGATCCGGCCGCATCGGCCGGGATGAATTCACGCCCGCAGAGATCTCCGCGGCGTATGACTGGGTCAAGGCCGCCATTGGCACCCGGCAGCTTTCCGAGTCCGAGATCAACACGAATAACCGGGTGCTATGGAATGGCGCCCTGGCTGAGGGCCTTCATCCCAGGCTCTACGACCTGAACACCTGGCCGCCGGGTGAGTCGCCGTCTCCGGTGACTGACAAGAAATCGTCGGAAAGCGCACTTCTTATGGGTGCGCTGATGGATCCAGCCAATCCGCTGAGCATGCTTCCCGATGCCGAGGTGCGCCGCGTCCTCTTTGAGCAGACGGCGGGAGAACCGCAGGCCGTTGGGGTGGAGGTGCGAATCCGGGCGCCGTATGCATCGGACGCGGTGCTTGCCGATCCAAACGGGCTGCGAATCCCGAGCGGAACCACGGTGACCATTCACGCGCAGACGGTCATTCTGTCGGCGGGAGCGCTCGGCTCGCCGGCGATCCTGCTGCGTTCCGGTTTGGAGAACGATCCGATTGGACGCGGCGTCATTCTTCACCCCTCGATGCCAATTCTCGGCCGGTTCACCCGGGACATCGATGCACTGAACGGTACGCAGGCGTCGGTCTACGTTGCCGACCACCTGACGGATGAAGGCTGGGCTCTGGAATCGATGTCAGCTCCTCCGGTGTATGCAGCGCTGATGTCGCCGGGTTCGCCACAGCACAGTCTGGATATGGTCAGGGCGTTCCGGCATCTTGCCGGCTTCGGTGTGATGCTGATCGATACACCCTCGCCGGAGAATCGCCTGACTCTCGACGCGAACGGCGAGCCAGTCATCGACTATCGGCTGTCCGACGAGGACAAAGAGCGCTTCCGCGAGGGAATCGCAGAAGCAATCCGAGTGATGTTCCGCGGTGGGGCGAGCGAGGTCTACCTTCCAACGATCGAAGATGTTCTGGGGAGGCCCCGATCGGGGGAAATCCGGGCGGTAACGCTCACCGACCCAGACCAGGCCGCTGTTGCCGCGCGCAACCTGCAATTCACTCCGAACGAAACGATTCTGACCTCGGCGCACATGCAGGCGACGGACAAGATGGGCTCCAGCCCGAAAGACAGCGTCGTCGGTCAGGACTTTCATGTGTGGGGAACACGAAATCTTTATGTAGTGGACGGGAGCATTTTTCCTGGGTCGATCGGAGCGAATCCGATGCAAAGTATTTACACCTTTGCCAGGATTTTTGCAGAGGGCAGGATCGGGACAAAAGAGGCGCGTGAGTGAGCTCGGCGGCGGCTGGACGGGGTGACCAGCACGCCGCCCGCGAAGAAGATGCCTAAGCGGCAGAATGTCATCCTCTCGTAACATTCGTTCGCTAACGTGGTCGCCTGATCTTCAGGGTCCCCAGGCCGGCGCTCTGCCCGGCTGCTCGAAGGAGTACGACCATGATTCGACGTCTGACGCCCGCCATGCGCTGGGTTGCATGTTGTGTTGCCCTCGCAGCGGTATTCGCCGCGGCCCAGTCGGCGCCTCTCAGCATCTCCGAGTCGGGATCGACGCTGATCTACCCGATTTTTCAGGCGTGGGTGCAGGCGTACGCCAAAGTCGATCCCGCGCTGCACATTGCGACCGCGGCTACCGGATCCGGCGCGGGTATTGCTCAGGCGCTGGCCGGACATGTGCAGATCGGCACCTCGGATGCATATATGTCCGACAACGACGCGATGGCGCACCCTGACATCCTGAACATCCCGCTGGCCATTTCAGCGCAGACCGTGGATGCGAATCTTCCCGAGCTGCGAGGCGGGGCGCTGCGGCTGAGCGGGCCGGTGCTGGCGGACATTTACTCGGGCAGGATCCGTTATTGGGATGCTGCGCCCATCGCCGCGATGAACGCCGGAGCGCAGTTGCCGCACCGGGCCATCGTGCCGGTGCGCCGCGCGGAAGGGTCCGGCGACACGTTTATCTTCACGCAGTTTCTCTCCTTCTCCACTCCGGATGCGGAAGAAAACACCAGCCGGGGCTGGGAGAACAGCATCGGCTATGGAACAACGGTGAACTGGCCTCAGGTTTCAGGGGAGCTAACGGCGACGGGCAACGATGGAATGGTGCAGACGCTCGCACGCACGCCGTATTCGGTGGGCTACGTGGGCGCCAGTTTCGAGGCCGAGGGCGCCAAAGCCGGTCTGACGGTCGCGATGCTGCTCAACCAGGACGGCCAGTTTCTGCTTCCCAACCCGGACACGGTGACGGCGGCGGCGGCAGCGCTGACGCCGCGCACACCGGCGGACGAACGGCTGACGCTGGTCTTCGCTCCGGGCGCGAATTCCTATCCCCTCATCAATTACGAATACGCCATTGTCTCGGCGAAGCAGCCCAGCTCCCAGGCGGCCACCGAGATCAGCAACTTCCTGCTCTGGTGCATTTCGCCACAAGGCGGCAACGCCCCGAGCTTCCTCGATCCGGTCCATTTCATCGCGCTGCCGACGAGCATTCGCGCGCGCAGTGAAATCCAGATCGCCAAAATCCAGTAGGCGGCCGACGGCCCCGGAAAGGAAATCCCCATGCCCGATTTTGCCAACCCTTCCACGCCGGAGCGTGTGCGGACGGTTCAGGACTACATCGATGAGCGGCCGGTATGGCCGGATGGAACGCACCTGCCTTCCACACCGATGACGAAAATGCAGCGGCGCATCTGGATGCTGGCGGCGGCGGGGAAATTCTTCGAGGGCTTCGTGGTGTTCATGACCGGGGTGGCGGTGCCGCTGATCGCGCGCCAGTTTCAAATCAGCCCGGCGCAGAAAGGAATGGTGGCAGCCGCTACGCTCGGCGGCATTCTGGTTGGGGCGCTGGGGCTGGGCAGCCTGTCGGATTACTTCGGGCGCAAGTCGATGTTCGTGGTGGAGATGATCATCTTCACGGCGTTCCTCGGCGCGGCCGTGTTCTGCACCAGCTTCACGTCGCTGGTCTTCTGCCTGTTCGGGCTGGGTGTGGCGCTGGGCTGCGATTATCCGACCGCGCACATGATCATCTCGGAGAACATCCCCAGCACGAGCCGCGGCCGGCTGGTGCTGGGCGCGTTTGCCTTTCAGGCGGTTGGGGCGCTGGGCGGAGCGGCAGTGGGCTACGCGGTGCTGGTGGCTGTGCCTAATCTCGATGCCTGGCGGTGGATGTATGCGACCGCGGTTATCCCCGCGCTGCTGGTGACCATCGGGCGTTTCTACATTACAGAAAGCGCCAACTGGCTGCACGCACGCGGGGCCACCGAGCGCGCGACCGAGGCGGCGAAACGGCTGCTGGTGCGCACGCCGCAGTATCCGCGGAATATCGTACTTGCGCCCAAGCCTGCGGCAGCCGGGCAGGGCCACGGCGGCGGCTCTTTCTTCTCGCTCTTCGGGCGGCGCTACCGCCGGGCCACGATTCTTGCCTCGGTGCCGTGGTTTCTGCAGGACCTGGGCACGTATGGCATCGGGATCTTCGCGCCCACGATTCTGGCTACGACGATCGGTCACCAGGCCGAGCATGTGCGCAGCATGAGCGACCTGATCTCCAACGCGACGCTGGCGGCAAGGGGCGACGCGATGATCACGACACTGCTGATCATCGGCATTGCCTGTGCCGTGGTTCTGGCCGATAAACTGGGCCGCATTCGCCTGCAGATCATCGGCTTCATCGGCTGTGCGGTGGGGTTGCTGGTGGCATCGTTTTCGGTAGGCGCCTCCGGCTCGCTGAAGATCACTCTGATCTTCGTCGGTTTCATGCTCTTCGACTTCATGACCAATCTTGGTCCGAACGCGCAGACGTACCTGCTGGCGGGCGAGGTGTTTCCTACGGCGATCCGCGGCAAGGGAGCAGGGTTCGCCGCAGCGTTTGCCAAGATCGGCGCGGTGATGACGGCGTTTTTGTTTCCCATCCTGCTGGCTACGATCGGCACGCGACTGCTTCTCTACGGGTTGATCGTTGCGTTCGTCCTGGGAGCGGTGGTGACCTGGTTCTTCCGCATCGAGACGACCGGGGTGAACCTGGACCGGATCGGAGAGGAAGAGACGAAGGCCGAGCCGTCGCAGATGGTCGCTTAAAACGGAGCGCGGGCAGGGTCAGCGCTGAATGAGCTTGCCGCCGTCGAGAAGCTGGACGGGAGGCGGCGTGGCGGGGACCACCGACAGGTCATGCGCGGTGACGGTGGCGTTGCTGATGCGGAGGCCGCGCTCGCCCTGCAGATGAACATGGTCGAGATAGAGAGTGACGATGGGGCTTTCGGGGAGCCCGGCGACGATGCCGGTGTTCTTTGCGCCGGTGGCGGTGAGATTGGAGATGTGGATGTCGTGAAAGTGCGGGGTGAGGCGGGTGACCGGCTGCGCTGCATCGTGCTCGGGGATGTGGGGGTAATACTCGGTGATCAGCAGCGGGGTGGCGACGTCCTGCATGGTGAGGTTGCTGAACCAGAGGTTGCCGATGTCGGCGCCGCGGTCGCGATTGGACTTGATGCGGACGCCATTATCCGTGCCCTGAAAGCGAATTCGATCGACATGGACGTTCTGGACGCCGCCGGAGACTTCGCTGCCGATGGACATGCCGTGGCCGTGGAGAAAGGTGCAATCGGTGACGGTGATGTCGGTGCTGGGCGCATTGTCACTCGTGTTGGGCAGGCCGGATTTGATGGCGACATTGTCGTCGCCGTCGTCGATGAGCATGCGCTCGATGGTGACGTGGCTGGAGGAGAAGGGATCGATGCCGTCGGTGTTGGGTGAATGCGGCGGGGCGAGGATTTTGCTGTCGCGGATGGTGACGTCGTCGGAGTAATAGGGGACGACCTGCCAGGACGGCGAGTTCTGGATGGTGACGTGGTCGATGAGTATGTGGCGGCAGTGGTCGAAGACGATGAGACGGGGGCGGAAGACAACCTCTGTTACCACACCGTGATCTTTTTGCTTTCGAGCCTCTTCCCACCAGGAGGAACCGTTGCCGTCGATGGTTCCTCCGCCGGTGATAGTGAGATCCTCGGCATTCGCGGCGCTGATGAGCGATTGATGCCCCCGGGCGCGGAAGACGGTGAGAACGGGATAGTCGTCGTGATTGGAAGAACCCAGCAGCGTGGCGCCGGCTTCGACGTCGAGGGTGATGTGGCTTTTGAGAACGATGGGGCCGGAGAGGAAAGTGCCGCCGGCGAGTTGCACGATGCCGCCGCCCTTCTGCGAACAGGCATCGATGGCGGCCTGGATGGCGTGCGCGTCGTTGGTGACGCCGTCGGCCCTGGCGCCGTAGTGGCGCGCGTCGCAGGTGGGTGTGGCGGCGGAGGCGGTGAGAGCGACCAGGAGCAGGGGCAGCGCGCCAATCCACGGACGAGGCATCGCGATTTTCAAAAACATAGGCAGAATTCCTGAGGGACGAATGGTGGCCGGGTGCAGTGGTCCGACCACTGATTCCCGGAAGTGAGCATACCACCGGCGGTCAGGGTTTTGCTGCGGGCGAGGCTGCGTCCGACGGAAATGGAGCGAAGCGTCCGCGGCAACTGAGAGGCGTGCCGGGATGACTGCCGGGGGCGCGGGTTATGTGAACGTCCGGGCCGAAGGGGATGAGATTGCCGGCGCCTGGTCCGACGGTGATGTCGGCGAAGGCGGCATGCATGCCGGACGGCTGCAGGCCGTTGGCAAAGACATTGTCGAGCGTCATTTCGAGCATGTGGTCCGCATTGAGGCCGTCGATGGTGACGCGGCCGGGGGTGAGGATATTCACGTTGCGCAGCGCGATGTCCCTGTACTCGGGCAGCAGACTGCCGGTGGCGGCGGAGTAGGCGGGGGTGAGCAGGATGGGATTCTTCACGCCGCGCATGCAGATATCGTCATACGACACATCCCGGACGAGGCCGCCGCGGCTGGGGTCGGACTTGATGCGGATGCCGTTGTCGGCGCCATCGATGGTGAGGTCGTCGACACGGACGGCGCTGACGCCGCCGTTGGTCTCGCTGCCGATGGACATGCCGTGTCCGAAATAGAAATGGTCGTGGGCGACGGTGATGTGGGTGGAGGGTCCGCCGCTGCCCGCCTTGATGGCGACGTCGTCGTCGCCGTCGCTGATCCAGGAGTAGAGGATCGAAACGTTGGTGGAGGACGAGGGGTCGATGCCGTCAGTGTTGCGGGCGGTGCGCGGCGTGTCGATCCTGACGCCCCACGCGGTGAAGCCGTCGGTTTGCTCCACGGAGACGTGGAAGTTGGGCGAGTTGCGGAGGGTGATGCGGTAGAGGGTGAAGTTGCCGGAATGGCGCGCGATGACGAGGCGGAAACAGTTCTGGTAGCGGCTGGTGATTTTCGCGATATGGGCGAGATCCCACCAGGATTGGTTGCGGTTGAGGAGAGTGTCGCCACCGCGGCCGTCGATGACGCCGTCGCCCATGATGGCGCTGCCGGGGGCGTGGTCGGCGAGGATGAGGGGCTTGCATCCGTGGCCGTGGTTGTCGACGACGCCGCAACTGCCCGGAGTGACGTCATAGAGGCGCGGATCGCGCGAGGCAAAGAGGGTGACGCCGGCGTCGACGAGGAGGGTGACGCCGGGGCGGAGTTGAAGGGGTCCGGCGAGGAAGGCGTTGGCGGAGGGGGAGCCGCCGAGCTCGACGGCGTGGCCGGCGGCACAGGTGTCGAGGGCTGACTGAATGCGGGCGGTGTCCAGCTTCTGCTCGTCGGACGGGGAGAGGCGCCCGTGCGGGGCGGAGAGGTGGGCATCGAGGACCGCGCAGGAGGGCGGAATATGGGGCTCGACAACGTTGCGCGTGTCCTGCGCGGGCAGCGGCGCGGCGGACAGAACCAGAATGGTTATCCCCAGGGCGAAGCGAGTGCACAGGTTCCGAGGTGCCGCTGAAGAGCGCGGTTTCGGACTGGCCGCACTGTTACAGGCTGTGCGGCGTGGTCGGACCGCATGGTCGCCGCAAGGCCTGGAAGAGGGCGTTCGCCGGCGCGGAGGCATTTGTCCGCGGGGCGAACTTTTCATGTTCCGAACAACCCGGCTTGACAGTGGATATCCCGAGTGTTGACAATTCATGGCGCAAACAGAATAACCCCGGGATCCCACCCAAAAGGAACTTAGAAGCCATGAAGATTGCAAGGATTTATCGGAGGCAAGTGGTTAGACCACTACGGGCAAAGGAGAAGGATCCGGTCCAATGTCCAACACACTCGCAGACAGCGCGGGGAGACCGCGCGGTACCGCACAGGGCGATGTGGGCGGTTGTGTGCCTGGCGGCCCTGATCGTGGCGCCGAACAGGGCGCGTGCGCAGGAATTCCGCGGAACGATATCCGGTGTGGTCACGGACACGTCGGGGGCGGTGGTGCCTGGCGCCGACGTGACGGCGCGGGAGACGAGCACGGGCACAGTGAGCCGCGCGACCACCGACGCCAGCGGGGAATATGCCATTCCGTTTCTGCTGCCGGGTAACTACACGCTGACCGTGATCGGCAAGGGATTCAAGACCGAGGTGCACAGCGAAGTGGTGCTGGAGGCGCAGGGGCACCCGATTGTGAATGTGACGCTGCATCCCGGAGAGGTGAACCAGACGGTGACGGTGACGAGCGCGCCGCCGCTGCTGGATCTGGCCAACGCGTCGGTGGGAGCGGTGATCACGACGAAGTCGGTGGCGGACCTGCCGATCAACGGGCGGACGCCGACTACGCTGACGGAACTGGCGCCGGGCGTGATCACGACGGCCGCGCCGGAACTGATCCATCCGTTCGACAACAACGCGGGGAACGAGTGGTCGATCGGAGGCACGCCGAACCAGGTGAGCGAAGTGCTGCTGGATGGGGCTCCGGACCTGACGCTGCTGGGAGCGCTGGCGTACGCGCCGACGGAAGATTCGGTGTCCGAAGTTTCGATACGGCCGTTCGATACGGATGCCAGCTTTGGGCACACCATCGGGGGCGTGATCAACCAGGTGACGAAGAGCGGGACCAACCAACTGCACGGGACGGTCTACGAGTTCGGGCAGGTTTCGACGTTCGACGCGAATACTTACTTCAACAACCGGAACAATGTGCCGGTGCCGGGCTTCCACTATAACCAGTACGGCGTGACGGTCGGCGGGCCGATCTGGATTCCGAAGGTTTATGACGGCCGCAACAAGCTGTTCTTCTTCTTTGCGTGGGAGGGTTTGAAGGACGAGAGCCCGGCGACGACGACGGATACGGTGCCGACCACCGCCGAGAAGGGCGGAGACTTTTCGCAGACTCTGGCGGCCGGCTGTCCGACGGGGTTCAACAACAACCCGATGACGGCGGCGGCGATCTGCAACGCGGATCCGGCGGCCAAAGAGGGCTCGCCGTATCCGGACCCGTATCAGCTCTACAACCCGTTCACGGCAACCAGCCCCAGCGGAACCGTCCAACGCACCGCGATTCTGGACAACCAGCTGACCAGCACGGGAGTTGCGTTCAACCCGATTGCGGTGAATTACCTCAAGCTGTTTCCGTCGCCCAACGCCACCAGCGGCGTGGGCGCGGACGGGGCGGACAACTACATCAGCAACGCTCCGAGTACGGATACCTACAACAACGAGTTCGGGCGGCTGGACTACAACGTGAACAGCCGCGATCACGTGTTCTTCGACTTCCGGCACAATTATCGTTTCCAGATCAAGAACAATTATTTCGGGAACGGGATTACGGGGACGACGCTGCTGCGCGAGAATCTGGGCTCGACACTGGACAACGTGTTCACGCTGAATCCGACCACGTTTTTCGATACGCGCTTTAACTGGGTGAACTTCAACGAAGTGCACGGTACGCCGGCTCAGGCTTACAACCCGTCGGAAATGGGATTCCCCAGCTACATGAACAGCTCCAGCGAACACCTGCAGCTCCCTTACATCAACTTCAATACAGGGAGCAGCTGCGGGAGCTTCACCAGCTATCAGTGCCTGGGCGACACAGGGTCGGCGCTGGATCCGACGACCAGCTACCAGGTCTTCACGGACATGGTGAAGGTGCTTGGCAGACATACTCTGAAAGTCGGGTTTGACGGGCGGCAATACCGCATCAGCATCCAGAACTTCGACGACTCGTCGGGCAGCTTCACGTTCAGCTCAAGCTGGGTGAACTCGGGGACGAGCGGTTCCGCACAGTCGAATATCTTCGGCGGAGACCTGGCATCGTTTATGTTCGGGCTGCCGACGTCGGGCGAATACGATCTGGAAGCGCGCGGCGATTTTCACCAGTACTACATTGGAACATTCGTGCAGGACGACTGGCGGGTGAACGACCGGCTGACGCTGAATCTGGGGATGCGGTTCGATATCGACACGCCGTTTGAAGAACGGCAGGGACGCACGGTGAACGGATTCGATCCGACGGCGGCGATCAATTACACGAGCGCGCCCAGTTTCCCCGGGGCGACCGTAACGTCGGGCGGGGAGAGCTGGATGGTGTCGAGCATCAACACAGCGGGCGGGCTGACCTTCCCGAACAAGGACAACGGGGCGGTGTATGCGACGAACAGCGGCTTCTTCAGCCCGCGCTTCGGCTTCTCGTATGGCCTGAACAACAAGACGGTGGTGCGCGGCGGGTTCGGCATCTTTGTGCAGCCGGAGACGCTGACGAACCTGAACGCCTCGGGCACGTACTCTTCGAGCGCCCTTTCCAACCAGGAAGGTTTCAGCGCCTCGACCAGCTACGTGGCGACGACCAACGATTACCAGAGCCCGGCGACCACACTGAGCAATCCATTTCCGAGCGGATTCCTGCCGCCGGCGGGATCGTCGCAGGGCGCGAGCACGTTTGTTGGGCAGTCGATCAGCTTCCTGGTGCCGTCGCAGCACGATCCGTATTCGCAGCGGTGGGACATGGACGTGCAGCGGTCGCTGACCAACAGCTCGATGCTGGAGGTGATCTACGAGGGCAACCACGCGGTGCATCTGCCCATCGAGCAGCAAAACCTGAACGCCGTGGAACTGCCTTATCTCTCGAGGAACCCGTGGGAGAACGTGGACATGAAGAATGCCTACGGGACCAAAGAGACGAATCCGTTTAAGGGAACGCTGCCCAGCGTGGATGGAGTGGCGAACAGCACTTCGACCAACACTTCGTCGACCGAGGCGTTTTCCAATTTCATCGTGCCCTATCCGCAGTTCGGAACGAGCAATGTTTACATTCAGAACCAGACGAGGGGGCAGTCGTGGTTTGAGAGCGGCATCCTGCACTTCGAGCAGCGGGCGTCGCACGGGCTGACGTTTACCGGCAACTACAGCTTCTCGAAGCTGATCGAGGCGGACACGTTCCTGAACGACCAGGACTCGATGCCGACGCGGCGTATCTCTCCGTTCGACCACGTGCATCACTTCACGGTGGGGGGCACGTACAACCTGCCCTTCGGGCAGGGGACGGCGTTCTCGATGGGAGGCAGCCGGCTGTGGAACGAGATCGTGGGAGGCTGGGTGCTGAACGGGATCTACCAGTTCCAGAGCGGAGCGCCGATCGAGTTCGGGACGGACATTCCGCTGCAGGCGGGGACGAACCTGCGGCAGATTTCCGACAAGCCGCGGGACACTTCGCCGGTGCCGTCGGGTGGAGCGACGGGAAATCCGGCGCTGAGCACCAACCTGTTTGTGACCGGCAGCTCGACCGCCTGCCCGTCGTCGGGAGCCTGCGACGGCAGCTCCTTTATCAACGGGCAGTATTACGACCACTACCGTACGCTGCCGCAGACGCTCTCCTGGGTGCGGGAGGACGGCTACAACAATCTCGATGCGTCGATCCTGAAGAGCTTCCACTTTACGGAGAGCGCGTACCTGCAGCTGCGCTTTGAGACGTTCAACACGCTGAACCACCCGATCTTCTCAGGGCCGAACGTTTCGAGCGCCACGTCCAGCAACTTTGGGTACATCACCTCAACGACGTCGAACAGCGAGCCGCGGCAGATCCAGCTGGGGGGACGGATCGTCTTCTGAGGTACGGCTGCAGGTGGTGGACAAGCGAAGAACGACAACGCCTGGAGCTATGCTCCGGGCGTTGCCGCGTTTACGGCGTGGCGCGCAGGGCTTCGCGCAGATGCGCGGCGAGCAGGGCCATAGCGGAGCGCGCCTGCGGGGTCTGGGCGAGCTCATCGTCCACCATGAAGCCGTGCAGGACGCCTCCGTAGCGAAGGGAGGCGACGGGAACGCCGGCGCCGGCGAGCTTGCGGGCGAAGGCTTCGCCTTCATCGCGGAGGACGTCGCACTCGGCGGTGACGATGAGTGCGGGCGGCAGCTTGCTCAGCTCTTCGGCGGACGCGCGCAACGGCGAGGCGAGGGGATCGGTGCGAAGAGCAGGATCGGCCAGGTAGTGATTCCAGAACCACTGCATGGCGGGGAGATCGAGATTGAGGCCGTGAGCGAAGTCGCGATAGCTGGCGGTGGTGAAGTCGCAGTCGGTGACGGGATAGAGGAGCGCCTGCAGGCGAAGCTGCGGTCCGCCGCGGCGGGCGCAGAGCAAACCGAGGGCGGCAGAGAGGTTTCCACCGGCGCTGTCTCCGGCCGCGGCGATGCGGGTGGGATCGAGGCCGACGGTGCGGCCGCGCTCCGCAACCCAGGCGAGGGCCTGATAACAATCTTCGAGTGGACGCGGGAAGGGCGCTTCGGGAGCGCGGGCGAAGTCGACGAAGACCAGCGCGGCCTGAGTTTGGACGACGATTTCGCGGACGACGCGGGCGTGGGTGTCGGCGTCGCCGATGACCCATCCGCCGCCGTGAAGATAAAGGATGACGGGCAGCGGGCCGCCGGCGCCGGCGGGACGGAAGATCAGGACGGGGACGCCGTTGGCAACGTGGCGCTCGGAGGTGACGGGATACGCGGAGACGTCCGCGGTCTGGCCGGAGCGCATGAATTCGCGCGCCTCGACAGGTGAGAGCTGATCGAGTGCGGGGCTGGCTTCGGCGCGCAGGCGCTCGATGTAAGCGCGATACTCCGGCGCGAGCATGGACAACATGGCGGCGTCATCGAGAGGCATGGCAGTCAACTCCGGTGCGGACGAAGGCTTTGATGGTGGCGCACTGGCGGCCTTCGGAGGCTCGGTAGGGCCGGATGGTGGAAGCGCCCGCAGCAGCGGGGACGATGAAGGTTTCGGCGCGGTGGAGGCCGAGGCCGGGGAGTGCGCCGTTCATGCCTGCGTTCCTTTCAGCAGAAAGCCACGGAGACCGGGAGCGGGGACCTGAACAACGGAGGACGCGCCGATGAGGGAAATGGCGTCGCGCGCGACCTCGAGGCGGGCGATGTCGCCGATGCCGGCGGGGATCTCGGCGATGCCGAGGACGTAACGAGCGCGAAGCGAAGCGCGGGCGCGAAGATTGCGGGAGACGGGGGTATCGAAGAGCGGGCCAAGCTTGTGGATGGCTTCGCGTCCGATGGGCATGGGGGTGGTGCCGAACTCCATGCCGCGCGCCTGCGTGGTTTTGTTCCAGGGAGAGCCACGGCGGGCGCGATTCTCTTCCCAGATGGCGACCCAGGGGAAATCCTCGCGGCGGAAACAGCAGAAAAGCGCGAGCCCCAGGTTCGGGTTGGCGGCGACGATCCAGCCGAACTCGTGCGCGGGGTCGACACGCGCGGCGGCGATGAACCCGGTGCGCAGGCGCTGGAAGGGAATGCGCAGGTCGACGGGCTCGCCGGTGACGGAGGGCGCGTTTGGCCACGTGAATTCTGCGTCGTTGCGCAGCAGCTCGCGGCCGTCGTAGCCGAGCGGCCAGGTTTTGGCGCGATCGAGGGAGGCGAAGATGCGGCTGGTTCCCTGCGCCAGCAGCGGCGGACCGAGGGAGAGATGCTGGACCCAGTGAATGTCGCGGGCGGCATTGCCGTGATTTGTCACAGTTTCTGTGACAAACAGGAGAGGAGCGCCTTCGGCGAGGGAAATGGCGCGCTCGAAGCCGAGCTGGGCGACGGGAAGATCGACGCGACCGACGCAGCCGCCGGGCGCGGGACTGTAGCTCCAGCGGCGTATAGAGGCTTCGCCGTGCAGCGCCACTCCGCGTGCCGCTTCGTCCTTGTCGGGCATTCCGAAGAGGTCAAGACAGAGGGCGTGGCCGGTGTATCCAGCGAGGAAGGCTCCGGCGGGATCGCCTCCATAAGCCGCGGTGAGCGCGGGGAGACGCGGATCGCCGGGATCGGCGCCAGGCCAATGGGGCGTCCAAAGGCAGTTGAGGGCGGAGGGGCGTGCGAGGCGCAACTCGGCGATATGGCCGCCCCCGGTGAGGAACAGCGCTTCGATGATGCCGTTGCCGACACGCAGAGCGTCGCGACGGTTCCAGCGCTCGGGTTGGAGGCTGATGGTCAGGGCAAACCTCCACAGGGTGATGAGAGCGGGGTCACTGGCCCACCGATCCGGTGCCGCTGGTCTGGAAGTCCGCGCCGCCGAGAGGCACGAGCATGCCGCCATCGACGGCGAGCGTGGTTCCGGTAATAAAGGAAGCCCAGTCACCGGCCAGGAAGGCGATGGCGCGGGCGACGTCGATGGGCTCGCCGAGGCGGCCGAGTGGATGGGCGCGGCGGCAGGCTTCGAGAACGGACTCGGGGTTGGGCGCGAGGTTCACGGCCGAGCGCAGCATGGGCGTGTCGATCGCGCCCGGGAGCACGCAGTTGACACGCACCTGATTGCGGGCGAAATCGAGCGCGGCGGAGCGTACGAGGCCGATCAGCGCGTGCTTGGCGGTGACGTAGGCGGCAGAAGCGGCGACGGCGGTGACACTCTGCACCGAGCCGACCACGACGATGGAGCCACCGCGTGCGGCCAGCAGATGCGGGAGCACGGCGCGCATGGAGAACATGCAGCCGTCGATGTGGACGCGCAGCGTCTCGTGCCAGGTATCGATGTCGGTCGTGAGCACGGAGCCGTAGCGCTGGATGCCTGCGCAGTGCGCGAGGATATGGATTGCGCCGTGCTCGCGCGCGGCTTCGTCGACGGCGGACTGCACGCTGGCGAGATTGCCGACGTCGCAGGCATGGAAGGAAGCGGCATGGCCGGCGGCGGTGAGACGCGCGAGGGTCCTGCGGCCCAGTTCGGCATCGCGGTCGAGGATTGCAACGCGCGCGCCCAGTTCCAAAAAGAGTTCGGCGGCAGCGGCGCCGATACCGGACGCTCCGCCGGTGACGATGGCGACTTTTCCGTCAAAACGGATGCTCATGAGGGTTCTCCATCCGGCAGCGGACACGAGATGCGCATGAGTTCACGAGGGCTCACCATTTGGGCTGCACCGCGACCACGCCGGGACGGCGAGGGTCTTCAATCCAGGAGCCCATCTCCTGATTTTTGGCGAGCTCGTGATACTTCGCCAGCTTGTCGCGGTCCAGTTCGACGCCGAGGCCTGGTCCGGTGGGCACGGCCATGCCGCCGTCTTTCGTATAGGGCAGCTTGCCGCCGACGATGATGTCGTCGGTGAGGTGGTGGTAGTGGGAATCAGCGGCGGCGCTGATGTTGGGGACGGAGGCGAGCAGGTGGAGCGCGGCAGCCTGGGAGATTCCGAATTCGGCGCCGCTGTGGAGGCCGACGTCGAGGCCCAGCGCCTCACAGACGCCGGCGGCGATGCGCGCGCGGGAGATGCCGCCGTACCAGTGGGGATCGAGGAGCACCACGTCGAGGACATTCATGCGCGCGGCGGGGGCGAGATCCTCGAAGGCGAAGACGCTCATATTGGAGGCGAGGGTGATCCAGGGCGTTTTGGCGTTGACGCGCTCCATGGCGCGCATGCCCCAGACGGGATCCTCGTAATACTCGACATCGTGATCGACGAGCCGGCGCGCGACGCGCACGGCGGTGGTGACGCTCCATGCAGCGTTGGGATCGAGGCGCAGCCGGGCGCGGGGAAAGGCCTGGCGCAGGGCGATGAAGGTTTCCATTTCCTCGTCGGGCGGCATGACGCCGTTTTTGTATTTGAGGGTGGTGAAGCCGTAGCGCTCGACGAGCGAGCGGGCGTAGCTGACCATCTGCTCGGCGTTGCTGACTTCGCCGTCGCCGCGCTCGCCGGGATAGCGGTAGAAAAGATATCCGGCGAAAGGGATGACATCGCGGACGCGGCCGCCGAGGAGGTCGCAGACAGGGCGGCCGATGGCTTTGCCCTGCAGGTCGAGGCAGGCGAACTCGAGGCCGGCGTAGCCAAGGACGTTGCCGAAGAGCTTCTGCGCGCTGGGCGAGGAGAGCTTCCAGCGGATGCGCTCGAGCTGGAAGGGATCTTCGCCGATGAGCAGGGCGCGCATCTCGCGCAACTGGCCTTCGCGGCTGGCTCCGCTGTAGCACTCGCCGAGGCCGATGAGACCTTCGTCGGTGTGGAGCTCGATGACGAGGCGCGAGAAGCCGGGGTGGGAGCCGTAGGCATAGCGCAGAGGCGCTTCGATGGGAATAAAGACGGGGGTCCAGCGGACATCGGTGATCTTCATTTTGTTCCGCTTCCTGGAGTCGTTGACATCATAGATTGACCAGCTTCTGGCCGGGCACGCCGAGGTGGGCGCGGCCGATATGCCAGCGGCCGAGATTGGCGACGAAGATGTCGTCGAAGTCCGGGCCGCCGAAGGCGAGATTGGTGGGACGCGCGATGCGCGTGCCTTCGGGATCGAAGGCGAGGAGCTCGACGGTGCGCTGGGGCGAGACGCGGTAGATGCAGTCGCTGGCGTAGCAGGTGACGTAGAGGTTGCCGAGGGCGTCGAGCGCCAGCCCGTCGGGGATGCGCGCCATGCCAGAGACGTAGACTTCCGGCTCGCCGGCGCGGCCATCGGCGAGGATGGGGATGCGGCGAACCGAATCGCTCTGGCTTTCGGCGACAAAGAGGAAGCGGTCGTCGGCGGACAAGGCGAGGCCGTTAGCGAAGGCGAAGGGTCCGGCGAAGAATTCCGGCGCACCGGAGGCGGGAAGGCGATACACGCAGCCATTCCCGCCATCCCAGGTGCCGGAGTCGCTGAAGTAGAGATTGCCCTCGCGATCGAAGACGGAGAAGTTGGGCGTGACGAGGGGGACGCCGTTGACCCGATCGACGACGCTGAGGACGCGGCCGCTGTGATCGACGCGCATGAGCTGATGCAGGCCGGAGTTGCAGATCCAGAGGTCCTGCCGGACAGAAAAGGTGAGACCAAGGCAGAAGCCGCCGAGCCGCGCGATCTCCTCGACCTTGCCCTCGGGATCGATGCGGTAGATCTGTCCCAGTTCGCCGCCCGCCCACAGTTGGTGCTCATTGTCGAAGGCGAGACCCTCGGGGTGGTCGAGTCCTTCGCAGAACGCGGAGAAGGCTTTTGCGGGGAGCAGCGGCCGGCCGGAGTTTATGACGTCAGTCATTTGCGGCTGGAAATGTCAGACAGATTCCCTCCGTATATATACCTGCGGATGTGCGAACGTCAACCGGCAGCAGCGAGCTCAGGTTGGCATGAACAACGAATCGACGCAGTGCTGTCAAAGGGCGTGCCGACGGTGGGCGCGCAGACCAGGGACAGTTGACAATCGTCTGCGGTGGGGAATATTGTCTGACCGATTCGTTCAATATGTCTGACAAAGTCACCAGAAACGGCGGAGCAGCTTCGGCGGAACCCGGGATCAGACGCGAAACCGTGATGGAGATGGTGGCGGCCCGGCTGGAGTCGCTGGTGCGCAGCGGACAGCTGGGGCGGGGCAGCCGTTTGCCGTCGGAGCCGCGTTTGGCGGAGATGCTGCACGTGAGCCGCGCGTCGCTGCGCGAGGCGCTGAAGGGAATGATGTTTCTGGGGCTGCTGAAGGCGCGGCCGGGCGACGGGACGTATCTGCGGCCGTCGCTGAGCAGCATGGTGAGCCGG
Source organism: Acidobacteriaceae bacterium (assembly GCA_049671725.1). GTDB lineage: Bacteria > Acidobacteriota > Terriglobia > Terriglobales > Acidobacteriaceae > Palsa-343. Next base: position 16,621 of record JBATVK010000068.1, on the reverse strand, counting down.
CATTTCCAGTGGATGCTGCTGCTGCAGGAGATCAAGTACCTGGAGCTGTACGAGCTGCGGCAGATTCTGGAGCCGGCGGCGGCGGCTCTGGCGGCGCGGCGGGCCACGCGCGAAGATCAGGAACGGATGCGGTCGGCGCTGGAGGGGATGCGTGCGGCGATGCACGATCCGGAGCTCTTCGTTCGCGCGGAGATGGAGTTCCACGACGCGATCACACGAGCCTCAAACAACGCGGCGATCGCGACCACGATGCGCATGATGTACGGCGCGCTGGCGGAAGGGCGGCATCGGGTGCTGCCGCTGGTGGAGAGCCTGGAGAAACACTGCGCGCACCACGAACGGATTTACCGGCTGATCGCAGGCGGCGATGCGGTGGGAGCGCGACGAGCCATTGCCGGCGACCTGAAATATGCCGAGGCGCTGCTGCGCAAGGATCTGCGCACCAGCGAACGGAGCGGGCCGGCCGGCGAGCAGGCGATGGCGCCGATTGCCGCGATGCCGAGGCCGGTAGCGCGGAAGAAGCGGCCGACAGCGCGCAGCAGCAGAGCCAAACGCCAGGGAGACAGGCATGGCTCGCGCGGGTAGCTAAGCTTGCAGGGAGGACAGCAGGGGCGCCGATGGCGGCTACGGCGAAAACGGCCTGTGTCCACGCAGGCGATGCCGGTCAGGCGCCGTGGCCGCACATCCTGCGGCGGGCTGAGGAGTCGGCACGCTTATCCTGATCTGAGGTGAGGGGCATGATTCTGGGATCTCCACGCGGGAGCCGCTGCTGGCTGCGGGCGCTCGGGTTTCTGCTGGCGCTGGCGGCATCGGCGCCAGCATTCGCGTCGCAGGCGGTGTGCACGCCGAAATTCGGGCTGCAAAGCGGGCAGCCTTATGGGTGGGAGGGCGCGGACGCTGCGTACTCGATCCCGCTGCCGGGCAAGCGCGACGTGTGGATTTTCGGCGATACGCTATGGGGTCCCAGCCGCGCGGTGAACGAGAACGAGCCGAAGATGGTGCGCAACAGCATCGGCATCTCGACTTGCGACGCGCGGGGACGGTTCCATCTGAGATACGTGATCCGACGCGATGCGACGGGGCATCCGCGGGATTTCTTTACGGCGCAGCATCCGCATACCTGGTACTGGGCGCTGGATGGATTTGTGAACGGGCGCGACCTGTGGGTGACGCTGCTGTGCGTCCGCAACGCGCCGGCGGCATCGGCGGCGATGGGCTTCGCCACGTGCGGGACGGATCTGGCGCGGGTGCAGTACGCGGGGGCCGATCCGCAGAAATGGAAGATCGATTACTTTCCGCTGGTGCCGGATGGGGTTCATGCCTATCCTTCAGCGACGGCGGTGGTGTGGGGGCCGAACGCGTACATTTTCGCGCAGCAGGAGTCAGGCACGCGGCCGCTGCTGGCGACGCGCATTCCGCTGACGGGCCTGGACGAACCGAAGGCGCATCTGGACTACCTGGCGGCGAGCGGCGCGTGGGAAACAGGATTCGACCCGGCGAACACGCAGCACGTGATGGAGCGGGGCAGCTCGGAGCTGTCGATCCGCTACCACCCGGAGCTGAAGAAGTGGCTTGCGGTGATGTTCGATCCCGCGGGATTCTCGAGCAAAATCCTGCTGCGCAGCGCGCCCTCGCTGACCGGGCCGTGGACGGAGGGCCAGGTGATCTATCAGGCGCCGGAGATGCAGCCGGGGAATCCGGGCTACGACAAGGACACCTTCTGCTACGCTGCCAAAGAGCATCCGGAGTTCGAGCGCGGCGACCTGGTGTTCACGTATGTCTGCAATACGTTTTCTGTTCCGAAGCTGACGACGGAGCTGAACATTTATTTTCCGCAGGTGGTACGGATGGCGATGCCGGCCCTGGGCGGGCAATGATCCGGCGCGGCTGAGCGAGCACGACGAGAAGAGGAGCAACGCAGCGATGCGTCTGGTGAATTTCCGCAGGGCGGGAGAGATCGAGTTTGGGCTGGAACGCGAGGGACGGGTGCGATCGCTGGCGGAAGCAGGCTACGCGACGGATGCGGACTTTTTTGCGGCGGGCGACGAGGCGCTGGCGGCGGCGCGCGAGGTGCTGAAGGGACCGGTTGCGGAGTGGATTCCGCTACCTGAGGTACAACTGCTGTCGCCGGTGCTGAAGCCGGGGAAAATTCTGTGCGTGGGGCTGAACTATCGCGATCATGCGGAGGAAGCGCACATGGAAATCCCCAAAGTGCCGACGATCTTTCTGAAGCTGCCCAGCGCGGTGACGGGGCCGGGCGCGGACGTCGTATTGCCGCGCATTTCCACACAACCGGACTACGAGACGGAACTGGCCGCGGTGATCGGGCGGGGTGGACGCAACATTCGCGCTGAAGACTGGGAGCGGCACGTGCTCGGCTATACCATCCTGAACGACGTGAGCGCGCGCGACGTGCAACTGGCGACGTCGCAGTGGACGCTGGGCAAGAGTTTTGACACCTTCGCGCCGATCGGTCCCGCGATTGTGACCACGGACGAGATCCGCGATCCGCACGCGCTGGAGGTTCGGCTGGAGATTGGCGGTGAGGTGCTGCAGCAGTCGAACACGCGGCACCTGATCTTCCGGCTGCCGGAGCTGATCGCGTACATTTCGGCGATCATCCCGCTGGAGCCGGGCGACGTGATCAGCACGGGAACACCGGCGGGGGTGGGGCTGGGGCGCAAGCCGCAGCGCTGGCTGCAGCCGGGCGAGGAGATCGTAATTACCATCGAAGGGATTGGTGAACTGCGCAACCGCACGGTGGCTGAGGCGGCGTAGCGGAGGAGCGTGGCAACGGCCGCATTGACAGAGAAGGGAGCGCCTGGGTGGCAGACAGATTTCGGCTGGACGGTAAGACAGCCATCGTGACCGGCGCCGGCAGCGGCATCGGGCAGGCTATCGCAAAGACCTTTGCCGCGAGCGGAGCGCGTGTGTATCTGATGGACCTGCGGGCGGATCGCCTGGAAGAGACGGCGCGCGCGACGGGAGCCGCGGGCGTGCCGGTGGTCTGCGACGTGACCGATGGGGAGCAGACGCGGCGGCGTTTTGCGGAGATTGCGGCGGAGGGGCGCATCGACATCCTGGTGAACAGCGCGGGCATTTCGCACATTGGGCGGCTGGAAAGCACCTCGGAGGAGGATTTCGAGAGGCTGTTTCGGGTGAATGTGAAAGGCGTCTTCCTGTGCATGCAGGCGGCGATCGAGCCGATGAGGAAGGCCGGCGGCGGGGTAATCGTGAATCTGGCCTCGGTGGCGGCGACGTCGGGACTGAGCGACCGGTTTGCGTATTCCATGACCAAGGGCGCGGTGCTGTCGATGACGATTTCGGTGGCGAAGGACTATCTGGCGGACGGGATCCGGTGCAACGCGATTTCTCCGGCGCGGATCCATACACCGTTTGTGGACGCGTATCTGAAAGAGCATTACGCGGGCAGGGAAGAGGAGATGTTCGCGCAGCTCTCGAAGGCGCAGCCAATTGGGCGCATGGGCGAGCCGGATGAAGTGGCGGCGCTGGCGCTGTTTCTGTGCTCGGATGCCGCGACCTTCCTGACCGGCGCCGATGTTCCCCTCGATGGGGGATTCCTGAACCTGCGCTGAAGGCCCGCTGGAGGCAGCCGGGTGCGCGGGGCGTGGCAGGGTGCGGGCGGGAGCGAAAACGCAGGGGACAATCAATCAGCGGTTGACAGGTGGGGCGGGGACGCGTACAAGGAAGCCGAGGCGTGGAAATCGTTTACACGCGCCGTACACACTGTCTCTCCGCAAATGCAACGGCGGCAAGCGACCTGTCGGCGCATGTACCATGAAGCCGCGCGGTTTTACGAGAGCAGCGGGGGAAACACAGGTATATGGCGGGCAAGCGCACGAGAAAACACAATCTGGTGAAGCGGCTGGATATTCACGATGTCGCCCGGCACGCGCGCGTTTCCATTGCGACGGTGTCACGCACCATCAACGGCGTTTCCACGGTGGATAAGGAGCTGGCGCGCCGGGTGTGGAAGGCGGTGCGGGAGCTCAATTATTTTCCCAACACCCATGCCCGGGCGCTGGTGTCGGGGCGCAGCCGGCTGCTGGGTCTGCTGGTTTCGGAAATCACCAACCCGTTTTTCCCCGAACTGGTGCAGGGATTCGAGGACATGGCCACGCAGCGGGGCTACGAGGTCCTGATCGGATCGACCAACTACGATCCGCAGCGGATGAAGGACTGCATTCGCCGGATGATCGAACGGAAGGTCGAAGGGGTGGCCATCATGACCTTCGGGATCGAAGGTCCGCTGCTGGAGGAGCTGGCGCAGCGGCAGATTCCCATGGTTTTTGTGGACGCCGCACCGCAACGCGCGCTGATGAGCGCGATCCATGTGAATTACCGGCAGGGGATTCGGGAAGGCGTTCAGCATCTGGCGGTACTGGGGCACCGGCGCATCGGCTTCATCAGCGGCCCGCTGCTGCAGCGCTCGGCAGAGATGAGGAAGGCGGCCTTCCTCGAGTCGGCACGGGAGATCGGGTGCGATCCGCCGGAGGAGTGGGTGATCGAGGGCGATCACACGCTGGAAGGCGGAGTGACCGCGATGGAGCGGATGCTGCGCCTGCCGGAAATCCCGACGGCGGTGATGTGTTCGAACGACATGACGGCGATCGGGGCGCTGCGGGTGCTGGCGCGTTCGGGGGTCGCGGTGCCGGAAAAGATGTCGGTGATCGGCTTCGACGATATCCATCTGGCGGAGTTTGTCTATCCGCCGCTGACCACGGTGCGGATGGCGCGCAGCAGCCTGGCCAAAGCCGCCGTGGAGGCGTTGTGCTGCCACATCGAGACGCCGGATCAGGAACCGCCGCGCGGGGTGCTGGCGGTTGCCACGCGCCTGACGGTGCGGCAATCCACCAGCTACGCGCCGTCGGCCGCGCAGGAAGAAGGGGCGACGGAAAGCAGCGCGGGCAGAAGCCGGAAAAAGCAGTGAGAGGGTGCGAAGAGGGGGCGGGAAAGGCGCAAGAGCGGGGTAGTAAACGTATACTGAAGCGGCGCGAGACCTCCACGGTGCGCGAGGGAGGAACGATGGAGTTGCCGCGGCTGGCCGGGTGCGCGCTGGTTTGCATCGTGATGCTGGCGCATGCCTGGGCAGACGCTCCGCCGAAAGCGCTCACCGCGAATCCGAAATTCGAGCACGGGCTGGCCGGGTGGCAGATTTCCGGGGATGTTCATCTGCAGAGCGGCGCGAGCGGGGCGCGCACAGTAGTTCTGGGACCGGGAGCGGGATCGATTTCGCAGCGCATCGCCGTCGGCGCGAACAACCACATGCAGGTTTCGGCAACGGTCCACTCCGACCCGGCGGGCGCAGGCAGGCTGGAGGTCCGCTTCTTCGATCAGGGTGGCAACGAACTGATGAGCCTCCGCTCAGGAGAGGACATCCAGGCGGACAGCAGGGATCCCGACGAGCTGAGCGATTATTTCCGGCCGCATCCACTGACAGCCAGCGTGGAGATCGTCATCTCAAAAGACGCAACGCCAGGCACGGTCACAGTGAGCCGTGCGGAGCTGGACGTCTACGACGACGACAATCCCGCGCTGCACAGCACGCAGAATGTCGCGGAACTGATGAAGCCGTTCTGGCAGGGGAACACAGTGACCGGCGAAGCGGTGCTGATGGAGTCGTTCGGCGGCGGACGCGCTATGGGCACGCTGATGTTCCGGCCGACGCGGGTGCTTGCGGTGACGAATTACGATGGCAGCGTGACGTACGAGGAGGGCAGGGACTACACGGTGGATGGGCGAACGCTGACGGCGACGCCGGGCTCGCGGATGACGGTGGTGCGCGATGCCGAACTAAAACACGGAGACCTGGCGTGGAATATCATTGGCGGGAAACAGGTGCTGGTGAGTTACGAGCACAGCGACCGGTGGACGGGCCCGGTGCAGCCTTACGCTGGCGACGGGTTACCGAACACGATCCGCAAGCTGCGCGATCACACGCCGCTGACCATAGTGGCCTTCGGGGACAGCATCACCTACGGCATCGGTTCCAGCCATATGCGGCAGATTCCGCCGTACCAGGAGCCGTGGATCGATCTCTTCGCGCAGCAGCTGAGGAGCGATACGGGGGATTCGTCGATTACTCTGTATAACTCCTCGCAGAGTGGAGCGGCGTCGGACTGGGCGCGGAGCATGGCGGGCAGGATGGTGGCGAATCTGCATCCGGACCTTGTGATCCTTGCCTTCGGCCAAAACGATTTCTGGCGGATTTCGGCGGACGATTTTGCGGCGAATCTCGCCGCGGCGATGCAGACGGTGAAAGCGGCGAATCCCGACGCGGAATTTCTGCTGCTTTCCACGCTGCGCTTCGATCCTGCGTACACCACGAACGCAGGGTACTGGGAGCTGGTGAGCCAGTACGATGCGCGGCTGCGCGCCATGACCGGCCCCGGCGTACAACTGGTGGACATGACGAATATCAGCGGCGCCGTTTATGCGGCCAAGTCGCCGAAGGACTGCCTGAACGATCCGCTGCACCCGAACGATTATTTCGCGCGCTGGTACGCGCAGAGCCTGATTGCGGCGCTGGTGAACGAGCAGAAGAGCACAGGAGCAGGGAAATGAGGGAGAACCGCTGGCTGAAATCCATTGCGGGCGCGGTGTGCGTGGCGGCGCTGCTGGCTGGGCCGAATGCCGATCTGGCGGCGCAGACGACGGATCAGCAGGCGGAGAGCGTGCCCCAGCAGGACGCTTCGGCTACAGCGCAGCAGATGCCTGAGATTCCCGAGGTGCTTTACGGGGCCGCGTATTACCACGAGTACGAGCCGTACGAGCGGCTGGACCAGGACGTGGCGATGATGAAGGCCGCGGGGCTGAATGTGGTCCGCATGGGCGAGTCGACGTGGAGCCTGTGGGAGCCGGAGGACGGACAATTCGAATACGCGTGGATGGATCGCGTGGTCGACGCAATGTCAAAGGCCGGGATCAAGGTCATTATGGGGACGCCGACTTACTCGATTCCGACGTGGCTCTATCACGAGCACCCGGAGATTCTGGTGCGGCCGCTGGGCGGCGGGAAGACGTTCTATGGGATGCGCCAGAATATGGACATCGAGAACCCGACCTACCGCTATTACTGCGAGCGGCTCATCCGCAATCTGGTTTCGCACTACAAGGACAATCCGGATGTGATCGGCTGGCAGATCGACAACGAGACGGCGTCCTATGGGGCGTCGAACCGCGATGTGTTTGTCGGGTTCGTCAATCATCTGAAGCAGAAGTTCGGCACGCCGGAGAACCTGAACAAGGCGTGGTTCCTGAATTACTGGGGCGAGGACATCGGCAGCTGGGAGGATGTGCCGACGCGCGACGACGCACAGAGCACGGGGTACAAGCTGGAATGGTCGCGATGGCAGCAGATGCGGGTAACGGATTTTCTGGCGTGGCAGGCGGCGCTGGTGCGCGAATACCGGGGGCCGGGGCAGTTTGTGACCACGGATTTTGGCGGCGTGATGCGCGCGGACGTGAACGAAAACGCGGTGGCCGCGGCGCTCGATATTCCCGCTGTGAATGTCTATCACGGGACGCAGGACCACTTCGACGGATCGCAGCAGTCGTTTGAGGAAGACTTTACGCGCTCGCTGAAGCACAGCAATTTTCTGGTGACGGAGACGAACGCGCAGACGACCGACTGGACTTCGGCGTACCAGTATCCGCCGTACGACGGGCAGCTGCGCGAGGACGTGTACACACACCTCTCCAACGGCGCGGACATGATCGAGTACTGGCACTGGGCGTCGATTCCGGCGAACCAGGAGACGTACTGGAAGGGAGTGCTGTCGCACGATTTTGAGCCGAACCGCGCTTACGCGGAGGTTTCGCGCACCGGCAACGAGCTCAAAAAGATTCAGTCGCATCTGGTGGGACTCGAGCAGCACAATCAAGTGGCGATTCTGTGGAGCCGCGACTCACTGAACGCCATCAGCTTTATGCCGTTCACCGCGAGCGGGCCGCAGTGGTCCGGAGCGCCACCTGTTGCCGACTACGCGACCCTGGTGCGGCAGTTCCACGATGCGCTGTATCGGCTGAATGTGGGCACGGACTTCGTCTTTCCGGAGACGAAGGATTTTTCGCGGTACAAACTGCTGATTGTGCCGGCGCTGTACATCTCCGACGACGCGCTGCTGGAGCGCATCTCCGATTATGTGAAGAACGGCGGGCACGTGGTGATGACGTTCAAGAGCGGCTTCGCCAACGAGAACTCCGCGGTGCGCTGGGTGCGGGCGCCGGGGCCGCTGCGCGCGGCTTGCGGCTTCAGCTATCAGGAATTCTCCAACCTCGAGCATCCGCTGGCGCTCAAGGGCGATCCGTATCACGTGGGCGCGGAAAACGAGGCGATGTACTGGGCGGAATTCCTGATGCCGGAACATGCCAAGGCCATCGCGTATTACGATCATCCGTTCTTTGGGCGCTGGCCCGCGATCACGGAGAATCAGTTCGGCGCGGGGACGCTGCTGTACGAAGGAACGTATCTCTCGGAGCCGCTGCAGCAGGCGGTTCTGCTTCGCCAACTGAGGGAGATCGGGCTGGCGGGAGGGGATCAGGAGCTGCCTGCGGCGATTCATGCGGTACACGGGACGAACCGGCTGGGCGAGCCCATCGATTATTACTTCAACTATTCCGGCGATGCGGTCACGTTCGGCTACAGCGGGCACGCGGGAACGGATCTGCTGACCGGCCACAGAGTCGTTGCCGGGCAAAATGTAACGCTGCAGCCGTGGGACCTGGTTATCGTGGACGAGAAGTAAGGCAGAAAACTTTTAAACGAAGGAATGAATGATGGCCATTGTGGCGGGAGTCGATTTTGGAACGCTGAATGTGCGCGTGACGCTGCTGGACAGCGAGCGCGGGAGGCTGGGCACGGCGGTGGCGCAGTATCCGCTGCATCGCAGGCGCGACGATCCGGACTACGCAACGCAGTCGCACGCGGACCAGATGCGGGCTCTGGTGGAGGCCACACGGGCGGCGATCGGCGAGGCGGGGATTGGCGGCGAGCAGGTGGAGGCCATCGCGCTGGACACCACGGGATCGAGCGTGGTCCCGGTGGACGCGCAGATGCAGCCGCTGAACGACTACTACCTGTGGTGCGATCACCGCGCGAAGGAGGAAGCACGCGAGATCACGGAGCTGGCGCATCGCGAGGGGCTGGAGGCCATCCAGTGGTGCGGCGGGGTGTATTCGCACGAGTGGGGATTCGCGAAGCTGCTGCACTGGCTGCGGCATAACAAGGAGAAGCGAGAGCAGTTTGCGTCGGCCTTCGAGCATTGCGACATGGTGGCGGCGACGCTGTGCGGCGTGACCGATCCGCGGCAGGCGAAGCGCAGCGCGTGCGCGATGGGGCACAAGTGGATGTGGAATCCGCGCTGGGGCGGGCTGCCGGCGCAGGAGTTTCTGTCGAAACTGGATCCGCTGTTTGACGGCGTGCGCGACAAGCTGGCCGGCGAGACTTTGACCAGCGACAAGCTGGCCGGACATCTTGCGCCGGAGTGGGCGAAGCAGCTGGGCCTGCGCGCGGGCATTCCCGTTCCCGTTGGCGCGTTTGACGCGCACTGGGACGCGCTGGGCGCGGGCTGCCGCGAAGGGGACGTGGTTAACGTGGTGGGCACGTCCACGTGCATTATCGCGATGCAGAAGCAGGCGAACCTGGTTCCCGGCGTCTGCGGCGTGGTGCCGGGCAGCGTGCATCCCGCGTACACCGGCGTGGAGGCGGGATTGTCCGCGACCGGCGACATCTTCGACGCGATTGCGCGGCGCGCGGGAACGAAAGTCGCGGAACTGTCGAAGGGTCTCGAGAACTATCGGGCGGGGCAGACGGGGCTGCTGCGGCTGAGCTGGGACAACGGCGATCGCACGGTGCTGGTCAATCCCGAACTGGGCGGCGTGACGCTGGGCTGGAACCTGATTCACAACGCGCAGGACGAACTGTACGCGGCCATCGAAGGCACGGCGTTTCACACGCGCATCATTCTGGAGCGGATGGAAGAATACGGCGTGCCGGTGACGCGAGTGATCAACGGCGGCGGAATTCCGCAGAACAATCCAACGCTCAACCAGATTTACGCAGACGTGCTGGGCAAGCCGGTGCTGGTGCCCGACGGCGTCCCCACCAGCCTGGGGTCGGGCATCTTCGCGCTGCTGGCGGCGGGGGCGTTCCGTTCGGTGGAGGAGGCACAGGCGGCTGTGTGCCTGCCGTTCCGCACCTACGCGCCACAACCGGAGGCGCACGCAGTCTACAACCGGCTGTTTGGGCTGTATCGGCGCGTGTATTTCGCGCTGGGAAAGGCGGATGCTCCGGCGACAGCGCTGGGCGATGTGCTGCCGGAGTTGAAGCGGATTGCCGCAGGGATGGCCTGACGGAGGTTCAGCGCGCGTGGGCGGAACTCAGGAGGCGACGGACGCGGTCCGCTCGTCCGCGTGGCTGCGATTCTAATGGGTGGCGTCGCTCGCCACGCGCAGGACTGCATGGAAAGCGGGCTTGGGCTGTCCCTGGCGATCGAAGAGGAGCGGATAATCCGTCCGACCGGGGACCGGCCAGTTATTCTTCCAGGAATCGCCGTCGGTGACGCCCCAGAAGGTCACGCGGCTGATCTCGCCCTTGTGCTTCAGGAAGACCCGGAACAGTTCCGCGTAGCGCTGCGCTAATTGCTGCTGGATGGCGTCAGGAAGACCGTCGGGCCAGGGATTCAGCTTCGGATTCTGCGCGATCTTCACGGACACGTCGGCCGTCTGCTGCCTGGTGGCGGGCGGAAGGACGTCGATGTCCAGCTCCGAAATCGACACCTTCACGCCCAGCGCGGCGAATGCAGAAATGGTGGCGTCCTCCTGCGTGGGCGTGGGCCATGTGAGGTTGTCGTGATTCTGCAGACCGACGCAGTCGATGGGCACGCCCTCGGCCTGCAGCTGCTTCACCAGGCGGATTGCGCCCTCGCGTTTGGGCTCATTCTCCAGGTTGTAATCGTTGTAGGTGAGCTGCGCCTTCGGATCGGCCTCATGCGCGTACTCGAAGGCCTTCGCGATGTAGTCGGGACCGATGATTTTGTACCAGAGCGACTGGCGCAGGGTGCCGTCTTCGTTGAGCGCCTCGTTGACGACGTCCCAGCTCTGGATTTTTCCTTTGTAGCGGCCGACGACGGTGAAGATGTGATCTTTCATGCGGGCGAGCAGGGCGTCGCGGGTGAGCAGATGGCCGTGGTCGTCGCGAAAAACCCATGCCGGCACCTGATTGTGCCAGACGAGATTGTGGCCGACGATCCACATGTGATGTTTGCGGCAAAAGGCTACGTACTGATCGGCGAGGGTGAAGTCATACTTTCCCGGTTCCGGGTGAATGTTTTCCCATTTCAGAGCGTTTTCCGGGGAAATGGAGTTGAACTGTTGCTCGACAATCGCGTCACCGATTGTTTCCTGGCCGGTGATTTCCGCCGTATTGATCGCCGCGCCGATGTAGAAGTCGCCTTTATACGCCTGCTTCAGGGACGGCGATTGCTGAGCCGTTGCGGCGGCGGCCAGCAGTATGGTGGCACAGGTTGCTGAACGCAAAAACATGGGCACAAACCCTCCTGTGAGGACATCACTGTTGCGGAGCGGGCGCTCCAAAAGCCTTGCGCCGGCCAGCCAGATCGTCGGAGATGGTGCGGTTGAGCCTGCGCGAGATGGGATAGAAGAAGAGGACGGCGGCGGTGGCAAAGAACGCAAGGCCTGAATAGAGGCCCGCGGTGAGCCGGATGCCGCTGAGAGCGCGAGGGGTCTGCACGGCGTTGGCGACGTATCCGTAATAGGAGAAGAGCCAGCCGGCAATGGCGCCGCCGATGGCCAGACCCACCCAGAGAGCAAAGACGACGGCGGCGGTCACGGTGCCGGTGGCGCGGCGTCCGGTCTTCCACTCGCCATAGTCGGCCACGTCGCCCATCATGGCCCAGAGCAGCGGCCCGGAGGTTCCGAAGAAGAACTGACGGAGGACTTCGGAGCCGATGATGGGCACTGTGGCCGTGGGGGGCAGGAAGAGCACAGCCAGGCTGAACAAGCCGGTGAGCGCCATGCTGAGAATGAAGAGGGGGCGCTTGCCGATGCGGATGGAGAGGAATGTGGACAGGGTCACACCGACAATGAGCGCGGCCAGGCCGAATCCGTTGAACCAGCTAAAGAGGAATTCGTTGCCCGCGTTGTACTTGAAGTAGGGCAGCATGACGCTGCCACGCATGGCGAGCGCGGCGAAGTAGAAAGTGGTGGCAAGGAAAAGAACGATCCATGCGGAATTGCTGAAGAGGTCGGCGAGATCCTGGCCGAGCGAGGTTTTCTGCTGCGGATCGGGCTGGATGCGCTCTTTGCTGCTGGCGAAGGCGATGAAGAAAAAGATGACGCTGAGGACGGAGAGAAGACCCATGGTGACCTGGTAGCCGCGCGCGGAATTGCCGTGGCCGAAGAACGCGATCATGGGGATGGCGAGGCTTTGCACGATGAAGCCCGCGGAGTTCGCGAGCACCTGGCGGTAGGAGGCGATGCTGGTGCGTTCGTCGGGATCGCCGGTGATAACCCCATTGAGCGTGGCGTAGGGGACGTTGTTGGCGGCGTAGATGAGCCGCAACAGCAGATACGTGATCCACGCATAGATGAGCTTGCCGGTGAAGCTGAGGTGCGGCGTGGTGAAGGTGAGGATGCCCATGATGCCGAAGGGCACGGCTGTCCACAAAAGCCAGGGACGGAACTTGCCCCAGCGGGTGCTGGTGCGGTCTACAATGACGCCCATCACCGGGTTGAAGACGGCGGCGATGAGACCGACGACGAGAAAAAGCGTGCCGGCCCGAGCGGCACTCAGACCGAAGACATCGGTGTAGTAGTTCAACTGCAGGGCGAGCAGCGCCTGGAAGATGAAGTTGGCGGCCATGTCGCCGAGGCCGTAACCCAGCTTCTCTTTGAAGGAAAGTCTCTCGATCATCGTGGTCCCGCTTTCGCTTCTACGGAGTTACGTGCAGGGTGAGCTTGTGGAGATCGGCATCGCGCGACGAGGTGCCGACCATGATGGTGAAATCACCGGGCTCGACGAGGTACTTCATGTCGACGTCCCAGAATCTGAGCAGATCGGGGGTGATGTCGAAGGTGACGGTCGTGGTTTCACCCGGCGCAAGGCGGACTTTGCGGAAGCCCTTCAGCTCCTTCACCGGACGAGTGACGGAGCTGACCACGTCGCGGATGTAGAGCTGGACGGTTTCGGTTCCGGCACGGACGCCTGTATTTGTCACATCCACGGTTACCTTTGCCAATGCGTCCTTCCGGATCTTCTTTTTGCTCAGGCGCGGCTCGCCGAGGGCGAAGGCCGTGTAACTGAGGCCATAGCCAAAGGCATAGAGCGGCGAGACGTCGTCAAAGAGATAGCCGCGCCGCGCCGACGGCTTGTAGTTGTAGAAGACGGGCAGGTGCCCGACCGAGCGCGGGACGGTGATGGGGAGCTTGCCGCCGGGGTTGACGTCGCCGAAGAGAACGTCGGCCACGGCGTGCCCGGTTTCCTGGCCGAGATACCAGCACTCATAGATGACCGGGACATGTTGCGCGAGGTAGTTGATGGAGAGCGGACGCCCGTTGAAGAGGAAAACGATGACCGGCTTGCCCAGCGCGAGCATCGCCTTCACCAGCTCTTCCTGGCGGCCGATGAGGTCGAGGCTGGTGCGGTCGCCCATGTGATTCAGTCCCCACGCTTCGCGCGAGGTCTGCTCGTTGCCGCCGATGGCCATCACGATGACGTCGGCCCGGCGCGCTACGCGCACCGCTTCGGCAATGAGCCTGCGGTCCTCCGCGGGATCGGCGGGCACGACTTCATCCTGGTTCCAGTTGCCGCCGATGGTGATTTTGCAGCCCTCGGCGTAGACGACCCTGGCGCGTTTGCCGACTTTGGCTTTGATCCCGTCGAGGACGGTGGCATTGTGCTTTGGCACGCCGCTGTAGCCGCCCAGCAGGCCGCGATGCGCGTTGGGACCGATGACGGCGATGGTCTTGAGTGCGTTCAGATCGAGCGGAGCGGTGTTGTTTTCATTTTTCAGGAGGGTGATGGCTTCGTGCGCCGCGGTCAGCGCGAGGGCGCGATGCTCGTCGCAGCCCACCACTCGCTCCGCTTCGTCCGGATCGACGTATGGGTCGTCGAAGAGGCCCATTTCGAATTTCCAGAAGAGCATTGGCGCGACCAGGTCGTCGAGCTGGCGCTCTTGGAGCACGCCTTTCTTCACCAGCTCGACGAGGTGCAGATAACAGTCCGGGTCGGGCAGCTCGATGTTCACTCCGGCTTCGACGGCGAGGCGGCAGGACTCCTGCGCGTCTTTCGCCACGAAGTGCCCGTGCGTGTCGGGCCGGTAGCCCAGTTCCCAGATGGCGTAGTAGTCGGAGACGACGAAGCCCTGGAAACCCCACTCTTTGCGGAGCAGATCGCGCAGCAGCCACTTATTGGCGTGGGAGGGCACGCCGTCGATCTCGTTGTAGCTGGCCATCAGGGTGACTGCGCCGGCTTCGCGCAGCGCCTCCTGAAAGGTGTAGAGGAAGGTTTCACGCAGGACGCGCAGCGAGACGTTGGCGGGTGCGCAGTTCATCCCGGATTCCGGCTGCCCGTGGCCGACAAAATGCTTCAGCGTGGCCAGGACGTGGCGTTTGTCGCGAAAATTGCGATCGCCCTGAAAGCCTTTGACGGCGGCGATGCCGAGACGCGAGACCAGATGCGGATCCTCGCCGTAGGTTTCTTCGACGCGACCCCAGCGCGGTTCGCGCGCGACATCGACCACTGGAGTGAGAGCATGGTGCGCACCTCGCGAGCGCGCCTCGTGCGCGGTCATGGTGAAGAGTTTCTCGACCAGCTCGGGATTGAAGGTCGCGCCGAGCCGATGGGCTGCGGAAAGCTGGTGCCCTCAGGGGCCGCGTGACCGTGGAGGCACTCCTCGTGGAAGATCACGGGGATTCCCAGGCGGCTGTTCTCGAGGAAGAACTTCTGGATGGAGTTCGTGAGCTCCGCCATCTGGCGTGCAGTGCGCCCGCCGCCGGCATCGCTGGGGCGACCCACCTGGCCGAGGCCGCGGCCATTACGGAAGGATTTCTTTGCCTTGGCGAGGTCGAAGTTTCCCTGCGCGTCGATCATGGTTTCGGACTTTTTCTGCCAGATGCAGAGCATCTGTGCAGCTTTTTCCTCGAGCGTCATCCGCTGCAACAGATCTTTCACGCGCCGCGCTGAGGGCTGGGCCGGATCTTTGTACGCAGGCGCTGCTGCGCGCCCGGATTTCTTCGCTGCGAGCTGCTTCTTCATGCTGTCAGTACCTGTCGAGATAATGCCGGTCGTTGGGATGGAGACTGCCTGAGGGGTGTGCGGCGAAATGGCGCAGGGCGAACGCCGAAAACGGTAGCCGAAGCGAACGCGGAACGAGGCCTATGCATAAGTCCAGGACGCGGCAGCCCAGTTGAGCCTCGCACAAGGCGGCACGGAACCGGCTCGCTGGGCTTGCCTGATCAATGTAGACGCTCGCCGGCAGCAAGAGCAACAGAAAATCGATTTTCTGCGCGAATCTCCGGCCGGCGTGTGGAGCGGGCGATGGCTGCCGGCCAAGGGGGCTTGCAGGGTAACTGTATAATGAACGGAATGCTCGGGACGACCGGCTGTGAGCGCTCGCCGGTGCCTCGCGAGTCGGCCGTGCCAACTTCCTCGCGATGCAAGGCTGCTGAGCCTTCCTCTCCCCCAGGGTGAAGTCCGATTTCGCAGCACCGGGTCCTCGATGCGCCTTTGGAGCCGGGGAAGGCCAGAATGCTCAACGCTCCGCCAGAAAGCGAAAGCGGGCTGCCGAAGACTTCCGATCCGGCCGAGGCTGTGGAATCTCCGCGTGCCGACGTGATGCGTCCGGCTGACCAGGACGTGGTCAGCTACCTGCGCGCGATGGCGCGAGCGGAACCTGAGCCGATTCCGGAACCGGAGCCGCGCTCGCCCCTGCAAGCTCTGCTGAACAAGACGGCCAGCGCCCTGCGCTCGGCCTACGCCAGCACCGGGCCCGCAGTGCTGGCAAAGTTCAGATCTTCATCGGAGAGATCTGTATCAACCGATGCGCCAATGATTGTGGAGACGCCGGCGGAGCCGGTTCTGCCAGCATCCACACCGTCGAGCGTCGGGTCTACAGTCGAACCGGTGCGAGAGCCATTGGCTTCCCCTCCGGTGGCAGCGTCCGCGCCCGCAGTTGTGGTGGCCCCGCCGGTGGAGCCGCGCGCGCCGCGCCTCGCAGTTCTTCGCAGCCAGTACATTCTGTGGCTGCGTAGCGCAACAGCCCATCTGCGATCTCTGATTCCGGCGAAGCGAGCGCCGACCGCGGCCGATGTGCGCGCTCCGCAATTTTCGCGCCTGATGGCCTGGCGGAGTTTGCTGCAGAGCTCGGTGCGCTCTTCGTGGGCCGCTGTCCAAGCGCTGCCGGCAGCGATTCGGGCCAGGATGGGCGTGCTGCGGACTGCGTGGGTCCGAATGAAAGCGCTGATGCCCGTGATGCGGGCGAAGATTGGCAGGCTGGAGCAGCAATTCTCGATGCTGATGGCGCGCCGCCGCGCCGCAGCGGCTCAACCTGCAGAACCGGAGCCCCGCAAAGCCAGGGCT
>JBATVK010000067.1:0-1860 GCA_049671725.1 Acidobacteriaceae bacterium | reverse complement strand
CTCCAGCAGCGCCGCGGCTGCCTGGTCCAGTTTCCGAATCAGCTCCATCGGCGACTCGCTCATCGTCCGCGCTCCGCCGGAAACAGAAATCGCAGCAGCGGCCGCACTCGTTCTGCCCACGCAGCCTCGTTGTGCCCGCCGCCGCGCACCCGCTCAAAATGCAGATCGGCGCCCGCGCGCCAGCCATGCGCCCGCAGTCGCGCGTCCAGCAGCTCCGCGTCGCCCAGCGTGCGCCGACCCTCCGCATCGCCCACATCCAGCCAGATCCGCGGCCGCTCCTTCAGCTCCGGTGCCCGCTCGTTCACATAGCTCACGATGTACCGGTGATTCCACCATACCGAAGGCGACAGCACCGCCAGCTTCCCGAAAATTTCCGGAAACTGCAGCCCCAGCCACAACGAAACCAATCCGCCCAGCGACGATCCGCCCAGTCCTGTGGCCTCGCGATCCCGCCGCACCCGATACCGCTCGCGCAGGAACGGCAGCGCCTCGCGGATCACCAGGTCGCCGTATCGCCCCGCTTCGCCGCCGCCCAGTTTCCAGTCGCGGCTGGGCGTGTATTCGGCCAGTCGCCGCTCGCCCACGTTAGCGATGCCGGCAATCACCAGCGGCTCTGCCTCGCCCGATGCAATGGCCTCGTCTGCTGACTCCGCCACCCGCCACGTCTGCCCGCGCACAAACGAGGTCGCAGGATCGAAAAGGTTCTGCCCGTCCTGCAGGATCAGCAGCGGATACTCGCGCGTGCGCTCTTCCTCGTATCCCGGCGGCACATAGACCGAAATTTCCCGCTTTCCCGGCAGAAATCGGCTGGCGAACCCGGCATGCTTGCGCACGCGCGGATGCAGCGGTCCGCTCAGCGGCGGAAGATTCTCCGGGGATGCCTGAAACTGTGTCGCCAACCTCGTCCTTTCTCGCCGCACTTCGGCCCTCGCGATTTTTCCAATCCGATGCTTTACGATACCTGAACATGCGCCGCGATTATCGCAAGTGGTGGTCCCAGCGCCTCGGGCGCGACATGGAGTTGCTCGTCTTCGGCCATGCCGGCCTGCCGCTCATCGCCTTCCCCAGCTCGCAGGGCCGCTTCTACGAACTGGAAGATCGCGGCCTCATCGCCGCAGTTGCCGGCAAACTCGACGCCGGACAGATTCAGCTTTACTGTCTCGACTCGGTCGACGCCGAAAGCTGGTACAACCGCGCTGCGTCGCCGCGTCAGCGCATCGTCCGCCACATGCAGTACGAGAGCTACATCCTCGAAGAGGTTCTGCCCTTCATCCGCATCCAAAATTCCAACCCGCGCCTGGCCTCGCTCGGATGCAGCTTCGGCGGCTATCACGCCGTCAACATCGCGCTGCGCCATCCCGATCGCATCACCGGCTTCCTCTCCATGAGCGGCGCCTTCGACTTGTCGAATTTCTTCCGCGGCTACTACGACCCGGATGTCTACTTCAACCTTCCGCCGCACTACCTGCCCAACCTCAGCGATCCCTGGTATCTCGACCGCTATCGCAGCGCCAGCTACGTCCTCGCCACCGGCTGGGACGACCAGTGTCTCGGCGACAACCAGAACCTCGCCCGCATCCTCGGCTCCAAAGGCATCCCCCACCATCTCTTCATCTGGGACACGTGGAATAGTCACGACTGGCCCACCTGGAGCAGGATGATGGACGAATACCTCTGAAAGGCCAGTCGTGGGGGTGAGCGCGAAGCGAGCGCTGATCCGCGCGAACCGAGCGCGAGGGCGATAGCGAAGCGTTAGCCCTCATGTCCGGTCTGGCCCACCTGGAGCAGGATGATGGACGAATACCTCTGAAAGGCCAGTCGTGGGGGTGAGCGCGAAGCGAGCGCTGATCCGCGCGCGCT
>JBATVK010000066.1:0-121790 GCA_049671725.1 Acidobacteriaceae bacterium | reverse complement strand
GCGCAGGACAGCGCCAGCATCGCGCCGAAAATCAGCATCGGCGTTCGCTGGATCAAGTTTCGGGGGGTCGCAGCAGGCATCTGGAATAGATTAGACGCTCGGGCGGCGGCAAAGTTCCGCTGGCCGTACAAAGCCGTTCCCGGCGCCGGGGCATCTCGACTAAAATTATGGGTATGAATCGGGGAAGTTTTCATCGTTGCCTGCCGGCCTTCGTGGCCGGCCTGCTGCTGATTCCGATGGCCTGGGCCCAGACCGGCCGCGGCCGCAAGTACAAACCCCCACCGCCCACCTGCAATGTCACCGTCACCGTGGTGCGCGGCGAGGACGGCAAGCCCGTGGAGAATGCCGCCGTTGTCTTTCACCCCGTGAAGGACGGCAAAGATAAAGGCAACATGGAACTGAGGACAAACGAGCACGGCCAGGCCAATCTCAACCTGATCCCGATTGGCGACACGCTGCTCCTCCAGGTGATCGCCGACGGCTTCAGGACCTTCGGCGAGGAGTACCCCCTGCCCGATGCCACCAAAACCATCGAGGTGAAGCTGCAGCGTCCCGTCCCGCAGTACTCCATCTACCAGAACCATCCGCAGCAGAGCCAGAACCAAAACCAGAACAACCAGAACAAGAACGGCGCGAACAAACCGCAGGGGAACCAGAGTACTTCGAACCCGCAGTGAGCCAGCGGCCGGCAGACGGCCGCCAGGGTGCAGGCATAGGGCGCTTTCCGCAGGTACGGAGAGCGCCCTCGTTACTGATGGACATTCGCTGACCGGGACCGCACCCCCGGAGCGGCTATCCTGAAGACAACGTGTCGTCCACCACTCCCACCGCGCCCTCGCTGCCGTCGCTTCACGATTTTTTCGCGCCCGGCGGGATGCTCGCGCGTTCGCCGCTGCCCTACGAATTCCGCCGCGGCCAGTTGGAGATGGCGCAGGCCGTCGAGCGTGCCATCTCCGACCAGCGTCACCTCATTGTCGAAGCGGGCACGGGAACCGGCAAGACCCTGGCCTATCTGCTGCCCGCGCTGCGCGCCTGCGCCGCGACCGGGCATCGCGTCATCATCTCGACCGGAACGAAGAATTTGCAGGAGCAGCTCTTCTTCAAAGACGTTCCGTTTCTCGAGTCGCTCCTCGGCCCGCTTGCCGTTTGCTACATGAAGGGCCGCGCGAATTATCTGTGCCGCCACAAGCTCTTCGCTCTGCGCAATCAGCCCATCCTCTCCGGACTCGAGGAAATCTCCCAGTATCAGGCCATCGCGGAATGGGAAAAGACCACGGAAACCGGCGACCGGGCCGAGATCGACGATCTCCCCGAAGCCAGCCTGCTCTGGGCCAAGCTCGACGCGCGCAGCGAAGCGTGTCTCGGCCAGACCTGTCCCGATTACCAGCGCTGCTTCATCACCGAGATGCGCCGCCGTGCGGCAGAAAGCGACGTGGTCATCGTCAACCACCACCTTTTCTTCGCGGATATGGCGGTTCGCCAGAGCGCGGGCGGCGCTCCCGACGCGGGCGTGCTGCCGGAAGCCGGTATCGTCATCTTCGACGAGGCGCACGAGCTGGAAGACGTCGCCTCCAGCTACTTTGGCGTCAACCTCAGCAACGTTCGCTTCGAGGAACTGGCCCGCGACGTGGAGACGCTGCTCCGCGCCAGCAAAGAGCTCAAGGCGGAGATCGTCACCGCCGCGCAAATGATCCGCGAACGCGCGCGCATGTTCTTTGGCGCGCTGCCCACGCGAACCGACTCGAGCGCGCGAGGAAATTTTGGCGAAGGCCGCATGCCCTTCACGAATCGCGAGGAGTTTCTGGAGGCCCGGGGCGATCTCTATCTCGGCGTGCTGAATGCGCTGCACCGCATGGAAAGCGAGCTGGAGCGCGTGAAAAATGCCGAAGAGGCGCAGCCCCTGCGCCGCCGCACCGGGATGATCCGCGAGCAGCTCAAATTCCTGATGGAATCGCAGGACCGCAACACCGTCTTCTGGCTGGAGCGCCGCGGCGGACGCCAGTTGAGCACGCACCTTCAGGCCACGCCCATCGACGTCTCGGAGATCCTCCGCGAGCTGCTGTTTCAGAACTATCCCAGCATCGTGCTCACCTCCGCCACCCTCACCGTTCAGGGCGGCTTTACGCATATGCGTAAGCGGCTCGGCCTCGACGAAGCGCGCGAGCTGGTGGTGCCATCGCACTTTCGCTATCAGCAACAGGCGCTGCTCTATTTGCCGCAGGAGATGCCCGATCCCCGCGAGCCGAATTTCCAGGAAGAAGCCGCGCGGCGCATCCGGCGCATGCTCGACATCACCCGCGGTCGCGCCTTTTGCCTCTTCACCAGCTACCAGCAGATGCGCGACCTCTACGAGCGCCTGCTCTGTGAGGTCGGCTACCCGCTGCTGCTGCAGGGCACGGCGCCACGCAAGGCGTTGCTGGAGGAGTTCCGCTCGACGCCCAACGCCGTACTCTTCGGGACCTCCAGCTTCTGGCAGGGCGTGGACGTGCAAGGCGAGGCTCTGAGCTGCGTGATCGTCGACCGGCTGCCCTTCGCGGTGCCCAGCGACCCTGTAGTCCAGGCGCGGATGCGCGCCATCGAAGAAGCCGGCGGCAAGCCCTTCTTCGAGTACCAGGTGCCCTCGGCGGTCATTACGTTGAAGCAGGGATTTGGCCGGCTGATCCGTTCGCTGGACGATCGCGGTGTGCTCATGCTGCTCGATCCGCGCCTGGAACGCCAGCGCTACGGCAGGATTTTCCTCGAAAGCCTGCCGCCCTACCGCGTAACGCGGGAGATTCGGGACGTGGAAGCGTTTTTCGCGCATCCTTGACGGCACGGCAGTGAAGCGCCGAAAGTGGAAGCTTCCCAAGTTCTGAAGGAAGGTTCTCACGATGCGGCGTTGGATAGGTGCGGGTATTTGCGCGGCGATAGGCTGCGCGATGGCTGTGGCGCAGGTTCCGGACGCGCTGAAGCCATTTGTGAAGGTCGATGCGCCGGTTCTGGTCCTCGAGCATGTGCGCGTGATCGACGGCACCGGAGCTCCCGCTCGCGACGATCAGGTGGTCGTAGTCGACCACGAGAAGATCGCGTCCGTCGGCCCGGAAAGCGGCAATCCTTCGATCCCCGACGGCGCGAAGGTTCTTGACCTGACCGGCAAAACCATCTTTCCTGGACTCGTCGGCATGCACGAGCACCTCTTCTACCCCCTGCCGGATGGTGGTCCCGGCCTGCTCCCGCTCTACGGTGAAATGGCCGACTCGGCACCGCGCCTGTATCTTGCAGGAGGCGTCACCGCCGCGCGGACGGCGGGCAGCGTCGAGCCCTACACGGACATATCCGTGAAGCAGCTCATCGACGCGGGCAAGATGCCGGGGCCCGAACTCTTCCTCACCAGTCCATACCTCGAGGGCTCGCCCGCCCTGGGGCCGCAGCTGCACACGCTCACCGGGCCCGACGACGCCGCGCGGCTGGTGAACTACTGGGCTGCCGAGGGCATCACCTCGTTCAAGGCATACATGCACATCACCCCGCAGGAGCTGAAGGCCGCGATTGACGCAGCGCACGCCCACGGCCTCAAGATCACCGGCCATCTCTGCGCGGTGGGCTTCCAGGAGGCGGCGGCGCTCGGCATCGACAACCTGGAGCATGGCCTGGTCGTCGACACGGAATTCACACCCGGCAAGCAGGAAGGCGTCTGCCCGGGCCAGCGCGCAGGCGAGGAAGCCCTGACCAAGCTGGATGTGGAGGGCCCGCAGATTCAGGGCACCATCCGCGATCTGATCGCCCATCACGTCGCCGTCACCTCGACCCTCGGCATCTTCGAGAGCTTTGTGCCCAACCGTCCTCCCATCAGCGAGGAGATGCGCGTGCGCGAGTCGCTGCTGCCCGATGCGTGGGGCAGCTTTATGACCACGCGAGCTGCGATTGCCGAGCGTGCCGCGGAGACGCCGGGACCGAACCTCGCAGCGCGCGTGCTGCACATGGAGATGCAGTTCGAGCACGACTTTGTGCAGCAGGGCGGACTGCTGATGGCCGGCTGCGATCCCACCGGCTACGGCGGCGTTCTCCCCGGCTTTGGCGACCAGCGCAATTTGGAATTACTGGTCGAGGCGGGATTCACGCCCGAGCAGGCGATTCACATTGCGACCGAAAACGGCGCGATCTGGCTGGGCGAGGCCGATCGCTTTGGCACCATCGCCGGGGGAAAGGACGCGGACCTCGTCGTGGTGGACGGAAACCCGGCGAAGAACATCGCCGATGTGGAGAAGGTGGACACCGTGTTCAAGGGCGGCGTGGGCTATGATCCGCAGAAACTGATCGCATCCGTCCGTGGACTCATGGGATTGCGCTGAGCCGCGCGCTACGATAGAGACGTGGCGCGCAACCTCTACATCCTCGCAAGTGTTTTGTTCCTCTTCGCGGCCATCAGCTTCGTCATGTCGCTGACCGCGGGACGCATGCAGCCGGCCCTGCCCGCCAACGGCACGCTCTGGAAGACCACCGCGCTCTTCCTCACCGTCGGCGGCCTGATCGTGGCGCTGTGCGGCGTGATGACCGCGCTCTTCGAGCAGATCGATCGCCGCACCGAGGAACGACGGATCCGCCATCGCGACGGCGGAACCCGGCCCGGATCGCGCACCCGGTAGAATCAATACAGAGTACAAAGCTGATTCTGGAAAGATTTCTCTCTTTATGTACGAAGTCACAGTGGAACGCGGGTTTTCCTCGGGACACTATCTCCGCAATTACAAGGGGAAGTGCGAGAATCCGCATGGGCATAACTACAAAGTGCGGATCACGCTGTGCGGCGAGGCGCTGGACGCCGCGGGACTGCTGCTGGATTTTCGCGATCTCAAGCAGGTCATGCGGCCAGTCATCGACCGCATCGATCACCAGATGCTCAACGAACTGGAGCCCTTCACGACCATCAATCCATCGGCGGAAAATCTGGCGAAGTTTTTCTACGATGAGACCAACCAGCAGCTAAGCGCGATGACCGGCGGCCGAGTGCGCGTGAAAGACTGCACGATCTATGAAACCGACACCACCACGGCAACGTATTACGAGTAGCTATACTGAAGAAGGCGGGCGCTATGCAGATCGACGTCAGCGAGAAAATTCAGGGCGCACTGGAAAAAGCTGCGGCGGCGGCCGGGATGAGTGTCTCCGGATATGCGAACCTCGTGATGGAAGAGCGGCTCGGCGGCGAGGCCCGGACCGAAGAAGAGCGGCTCAACGCGGTTGATCGACTGATCGAGCGCATGAGAACTTCCCAGGCCACTTCCGGAAGGGACGGACGCGGCTGGAGAGAGTTCATCCATGAAGGCCACGCCGGGTGAGCTTCGTTCTCGACAGCTCGGTGGCGCTGAGCTGGTGCTTCCGCGACGAACAGAGGCCTGAATCACTCCAGGTATTGGATCGAGCCAGGACGGAGGTCATTGTTGTCCCCGGCCTCTGGCATGTTGAAATGGCCAACGTTTTGGGTCTGGCCTTTCGCAGGCACCGGCTGGACGAGAGCGACCTGCGTATCGCCCTGAGGATGTTTGCGACACTCCGTCTCAATACGGATACGGCTGTGCAGTCAATTCACGCTTCAGTGTTGCTGCCGCTAATGCAGGCGTATTCTCTGACCGCTTATGACGCTGTTTATCTGGAGCTGGCGTTGCGGCGGAATCTTCCATTAGCAACGCTGGACGCGGAACTCGCGGCAGTAGCGAAGGAGGCAGGCGCCGCACTGCTTTGCCCTCAGGACTAGCACCCATGTATCTGATCGAAATCTACAAATCCATCCAGGGTGAGTCGACCTTCGCCGGCGTTCCGTGCATCTTCGTGCGCCTCGCCGGCTGCAACCTGCGCTGCGCGTGGTGCGATTCCGAGTACACCTTTACGGGTGGCTACAAGCTCAGCGAAAACGAAGTCATGGCGGAGATCGAGAAGCTGGCGCCGGTGCAGTTGATTGAGTTCACCGGGGGCGAGCCGCTGCTCCAGGAGCGCGAGCTGATCCCGCTGATGAAGCGGCTGCTGAGCGCGGGTTACGAGTTGATGATCGAGACCAGCGGAGAGCGCCCGATCGAGCGGGTTCCAGGCGCAGTCCACAAGATCGTCGACGTCAAATGCCCCGGCTCCGGCGAATCCGGCAGCTTCCGCCTCGACAATCTCGACTGCCTCACCACCCGCGATGAGATCAAGTTCGTCATCGCCAACCGCGCCGACTACGAATTTGCGCGGGACTTCATTCGCGAGCACCATCTGGAGACGCGCGCAGGCGCGGTGCTGCTGTCGCCGGCATTCTCGAAGACGCCCGCGCCGCAGCGCACGACGGAAAATTCGCTGCTCGATCCGCGCGAACTCGTGGAGTGGATGCTGGCCGATGGCCTGCCCGCCCGCCTCAGCCTCCAGATCCACAAATACGTGTGGGAGCCGCAGAAGAAGGGCGTGTAGCCGGTGACTTGTGGCGAAGGGCGCACTCATTGCTTTTTGGCGGCGAGGTACTTATCGAAGGGTATCTGGAAGAAGAACAACTCCTGTCCGTCCGCGTTGCGCAGCTCGCGCAGCACCAGGCTCGCGCCGTGCAGCGGATTGTCCCCCAGCCCCTCCATGTCGTAAAAGAGGAACCCCGCGCGCGTCGTGTGCGGCTCGACCGCCAGCGCGGCGTACTCGTAGCGGTCGAAGTCGGCCTCGATCTTCTTGTCGGAATCCTTCTTTTTCACATGCAGGTGAAGCGGTCCGACCGGGATGCCGGACCCGTGGCCGGTGGGCGGAGCCAGCCGGCGCTCCACGTCTTCGGGCTCGGCCGCCTGGATGCGGTCTCCGGCGGCGTCGACAAAATAAATTCGCGCATCGTTGAGCGAAATCGGCCGATCACCTTCGTTGGTCACAATAATGCGGATGGGAAGGAAGTCGTATTTCAGGTAATCCACCTGAAAGATCTTGCATTGCTCCGGCGTGTCATACGGCACAGCGGCGATGGCGACCTGCTCTTTGGCGTGCGCGTCCACGGCGGGATAACTGGTCGCGTCTTTCGCCGGCGGAGGCTCGTGATCGGCAGCGTATGCCGCGCTCGCCGCCAACAGCAGCAGGGGAACGACACAGGCCGTGCGGCGAAGCGAGCGGAAGGTACCAGGCGGACGAGAACGCATCACGATTATCATCCTCGCATAGGACTCGAATTCAGAGATTTTGTGAGCGGATGCTGATCCTTTACAGCTTTGCGCTGCTGCTGGTGCTGGCAGTGGGCGCGCCGTGGTGGCTCTTCCGCATGGCCACGAGCGGGAAATATCGCGAAGGCCTGACCGAGCGGCTGGGATTCGTGCCCAGGCGCGTGCGCGAATGCGATGCGGGAGCCTCCGTCCTCTGGGTTCACGCGGTGTCGGTCGGCGAAGTCCTGGCTGCCAGCCGCCTCATCGAGGAACTGACGCGGAAGCTGGCCGAACGCGGGGGACGCTGGCGCGTGGTGGTGTCAACCACGACACGTACCGGTCAAAAACTGGCGCGGGAA
The DNA here is from genome assembly GCA_049671725.1 of Acidobacteriaceae bacterium. Lineage (GTDB taxonomy): Bacteria > Acidobacteriota > Terriglobia > Terriglobales > Acidobacteriaceae > Palsa-343. The sequence continues at coordinate 114,313 of JBATVK010000066.1, read as the reverse complement.
CGCTTTGGATCGGACCGTGTCTTCTATTTCCCGCTGGATTTCGCTTTTCCCGTGCGTGCCTGGCTGCGCGCGCTGCGCCCGCGAGTTCTGGTGCTCGCGGAAACGGAGTTCTGGCCGCGGATGCTGATGGAATGCCGCCGCGCAGCCGTGCCCGTGGCCGTAGTGAACGCGCGCATCTCAGATCGCTCCTGGCCGCGCTACCGTCGGATGGCGGGATTGTGGAAGCGCCTGCTGCGCGGCCTGGCCGTTGTTCTGGCGCAAACGCCGCTCGATGCCGAGCGCCTCCAGGCGCTGGGTGCCGCAAATGTCCACGTCGGCGGAAATCTGAAATTCGACGTGCGGGCCACGCAGCCTGCTCCGGCGAGCGCTGCGCTTCGCGAACAAATCCCTCCCGAAGTCCGCATACTGGTCTGTGGATCGACGCTCTCAGGCGAGGAAGAAATGCTGCTCGATGCGATGCCGGACGATGCGGTAATGATCCTGGCGCCACGGCATCCCGAACGCTTTGAGGCCGTAGCGCAATTGCTGCGGCGGCACGGCTCGCCCTGGCTGCGTCGCTCGGCGTGGATCGAGCACCCCACCCCGATTGCGCGGGGCACAGTCTTCCTCCTCGATTCCATCGGCGAGCTGGCCTCGGTCTATTCGCTCGCCGAGCTGGCCTTCGTCGGTGGCAGCCTTTTGCCCTACGGCGGCCACAATCCGCTGGAGCCCGCCCAGTTCGGCGTCGCGATCCTCACCGGCCCGAGCTACGAGAATTTTCGCGGCATCGTCGAAACCCTGCGCGCGCAGAATGCGATCCGCATTGTCGAGCCGGACGAATTGCGCGATGCTCTCGCCGGAATGCTCGCCGATTCGGCCTCCTCGCGCGCCATGGGCGAGCGCGCGCGGCGCGTCTTCGAGAGCGAGGCCGGCGCAACCAGCCGCGCCGTAACTGCGATTCTGACCCTCCTGGAAGGCCCCGCATGAGTCGCGTCCTGTTACCCCTCGTCCCGCTCTATGCTGCTGCCGTCAGCGCAAAGAATCTAGCCTACAATCGCGGCTGGGCACGAGCGCAGCAGCTGCGTTGGCCCGTCATCAGCGTCGGCAATCTCTCGGTTGGCGGCTCCGGCAAGACGCCTCTGGTGATCCGGCTGGTCGAGCTGCTCCGCGAGCAGGAAATCGCCGTCGATGTCCTCTCGCGTGGTTACGGACGCAAGTCAACAGCGGTCGCACGGGTCGATCCCGACGGCTCCGCGGACGATTTCGGCGACGAGCCGTTGCTCATCGCGCGCGCGACAGGCATTCCGGTGTTCGTGGGCGGCAGCCGTTACGCAGCAGGCGAGCTGGCCGAGCGCAGTGCCTCTGCGTCTCGCGTGCACTTGCTGGACGACGGCTTTCAGCATCGCCAACTGGCACGCGCCGTGGACATCGTGGTTCTGCATCGCAGCGACTTCTCGGTGCGCCTGCTTCCCGCAGGCCGCCTGCGCGAAGGATTTTCAGCATTGCGCCGCGCGCAGATCGTAGCCATGCGCGAAGAGGATCAGGACCTCGAACCAGAGGTGCGGCGGCGCGGCTGCCAGTTGCCGATCTGGTGGATGAGTCGGCGCCTTGAAACTCCGAACCTGTCCAGCGCGATCGCGTTCTGCGCCATTGCCCATCCCGACGAATTCGCCGCCGAGCTCCAGCGGCAGGGAATCGCCGTCGCCGCAACCCGCTTCTGGCGCGACCACCACCGCTACGGCGAAGCCGACATCTCAGCGCTGATTGCCCTCCAGCGGCAGCATCAGGCCGAGGCGTTCCTGACCACAGAAAAAGACCTGGTGCGACTGTCCGCGTCGCAACGGCAAACCCTCCAGGCAGCCGCTCCGCTCCATACCGCAAAGCTGGTCGTAAGGCTACGTGACGAAGGTGCGGCCATCGCTCAAATCCTCGGTTTTTTGCCGTAAACCGCTGCGGTCCGGCCGCAGTCCACATGAGAAAATGAGGGGATTGTCTGAAAATTCCCAGCCACTGCGTTTGCTCATTGTCCGTTTGGGCGCGATGGGCGACATCCTGCATTCGCTGCCCGCCGTGACCGCGCTGCGCCAGGCGCATCCGGAGTGGACGATTGGCTGGGCCATTGAACCGCAGTGGCGCGGCCTTTTTGCTGCGAACGGCAGCGAGCCACGCACTCCTGAAATGCCGCTCGTCGACCATCTTCATATGGTTCCCGCCAAGCGCTGGGCGAAGGCGCCGCTGAGCACGGCGACATGGCACGACATCGGCCGCGTGCGCCGCGAGTTGCGCGACCTGCGCTACGACCTAGCCGTGGACATGCAGGGCGCCGTGCGTTCTGCCATGATTGCGCGCTGGGCGCGCACTGGCCGCGTCGTGGGCGAAGATCAGCCGCGCGAATTCGCCGCAAAATGGCTCTTCCGCGAGCGCGTGCCAACCAGCGGCGTGCATGTCATCGAGCAGTCCCTTGAAGTGGCCAACGCGATTGCCGGAGAAAATCTTCCCGTGACCCTGCCGCTCCTGCCGCGCGATGCCGAGGCCGACGCCCATGCTGTCGTGTTGCCGCAGCCGTTCGTCCTGCTCAGCCCGGGCGCAGGATGGGGCGCAAAGCGCTGGCCGGCGGATCGCTACGGCGAGGTCGCGCGGCGCATGGCGCAGGCGGGCTACAGTGTGGTCGTGAACAGCGGACCCGCGGAGGAGCACCTCGCCCGCGAAATTGCGGACAACAGCGCAGGCGCAGCCACCGTCCTGCCCCTGGATATGGCCGGCCTGATCGCGGTCACTCGCCGCGCGGCTCTGGCCATTGCCGGCGACACCGGACCGCTGCACCTGGCCTGCGCCCTGGGCAAGCCTGTCGTCGGCATCTACGGACCGACGGATCCGGCGCGCAACGGGCCCTTCCACTGCGCGAGCCGCGTGCTGCGCCACCCGGAGAGCGTGCGTGACCATACCCGCCGCCGCGAGCCCGAAGCCGGCCTGCTCACGATCACCGCAGCCGACGTCACAGAAGCCGCGCTCGATCTGCTCCGCGAGGTGCGTGCATGAGCTGGAACCGCATCGCGCGGCGAATCCGCGTCCCTCTTGGCTTTGTCTTCACCGCATTTTTCCTCTGGCTGGCCCGGCCCACCCCCGCATTCCTCGCCTTCAGCCTGATCCTCGTCGTGCCCGGGCTCGCTCTCCGCGCCATTGCGTCCGGCTATGTGAAGAAGAACGCCGAGCTTACGGTGACCGGCCCCTATGCCTATACCAGGAATCCGCTCTATCTCGGCTCCATGCTCATCGCTTTCGGATTTGCCCTGGCAGCGCGCAGTTTGTGGATTGCCCTGGCCCTCGCAATCCTCTTCGCCGCCATCTATATTCCTGTCATTCGCTCCGAGGAGGCTTACCTGCGCAGCGTCTTTCCCGGGTTCGACGCATACGCCGCGACCGTTCCGCCGCTGCTTCCGCGGCTTGCCCCGGCCGGCGCACCCGGCGCGCAGCGGGGACGCTTCTCCGCGCAACTCTATCGGAGGCATCGTGAATACAATGCACTGATCGGGGCGTTGAGCGTGTATGCTGCACTCATCCTGAAAATGGTCTTCGTCAAGTAAAAGGGTTTTCGCTTTGTCTTTGCATCGCTTGTTGCATTCAGGTACCCCGGATTTTTCCGCGTCTCGCTGGCTTCGGCGGCTCGTACGGTTGTGCGCCGTGCTTCCAGCCGCGCTCCTGGTGGCGCAGTCTGCGCCGCCTGCTCCTCCACCCCTCGCTCCGCCCAACCCCGCTTACAGTTTCCCCGCGCGCGAGACCCTCACCTACGCCGTGGACTGGCGCGTCTTTCCTGCCGGAACCACCACCCTCCATCTGGAGCAGCAGGGAAACGAGGAGCGCGTCACCGCGACCGCCGACTCCATCGGCGCCATCAACCTGATCTATCGCGTCAGCGACCGTTACGAATCGTCCTTCAATCGCACTACTGGCTGCTCCGCCGGCTTCTCCAAGCAGATTCAGGAGGGCCGCCGCCAGGTCGACACGGACCTGAAGTTCGACTATGCGCAGGGCAAAGCGCTTCTGAACGAAAAGAACCTGGTGAAGGGAACCAGCAAGCATGCGGAAGCTCCGGTGGCCCCGTGTGTCACCGACCTGCTCTCGGCGATCTTTTATCCCGCCTCACAGACGCTCACCCCAGGGCAAAGCTTCCAGGTCCCGCTCGGCGACTCGCTCCATACCGTCACCGTCACCATGAAAGTGGAAGCGCGCGAAACTGTGCGCACGCCCCTGGGCACATATCAGACCATCCGCGTACAGCCCACTGCGGCTGCAGGCGTCGTGAAGGCACGCGGCAACATCTGGATCTGGTACACGGACGACGCGCGGCACATTCCCGTGCAAATGCGGGCCCGCCTCTTCTGGGGCACGATCACCTTCCAGCTCACGTCGCTCGCGCAGAAATAGCGCGCCGTCGCTGCGAACCGGCTCTACTGAATGCGAAACCGTTCGCGCATCAGCCGCTGCAGCCGCGGCTTGTAGATCAGGTCGAAGGCCAGCTCCTTGCCGGGAAACATGGCCAGCGCCGCGCGCCGCGTATCGGCAACCATGGTGGACGCCTCATCGACGGTCAGCGACAAATCCTGGCCGATCACCGACATCACCATGTTCACCATCATCTGGAGACGCCGCAGCCTGCGCTGCTCGTCCTGGATCTCTGTCGAGGTTTGCCGGATCGACTCGGGGCCTGGGGTGGCCTGGGAAGAATCGGGTTGTGACCCCATGCGGCGCGGTCCTCCGTTGCTGGATCGTACAACAATTAAGACTCGCGCCGGAAGGAAAAGATGCCCTTATCCGCCGCCCGGCGCGACCGCCGTTCCATCGCGCGTCACCGATGCCGCTGGAACTTCCACCCTGACCCGCTCAAGAAAATGGCCACTCTCTCCCGCAGTCATCCGCACGCACAGTCGCGCCCCGAACGCGCGTCCCAGATACCGTGGACCAGATTCAAGCCAGCGCCGCCGTGCCGGCGTATCCGCCCGCGCCTCGTCGAGCGACTCACTCGCGATCTGGGCGATGCGAGGCAGGGTGCGCGCGGCCTCCGCGCCTGCCGTCCATTGCAGCAGCGATGTTTCCACCTGCGATTCTCCCTCCCTGGGGAGCACGAGTGACCCGTGTTCGACAAAAATCCCGATTGCCGCAGATTCCTCCAGGTCTCCCGGTGCCAGCAGGTCCGGCTGCACCCCGCGCTCGGCCAGTTCCGCGAGGCATTCCTCCGGCTCCGCCTCCAGACAAACGGATACGGCCCGTCCCCGCCGGATTTCGTTCTTCAGAATCCGCAGCGACTCATCCAAATTGCCCACCAGAAAGTCGCACAGTCCCGCGCGCATTCCGTCGCGCAGCCGATCGCCGTCTGCATCCACGCAGAGGGACGCGGCGCCTGCGATGCTCGCGCCAATGAGCACGGCGATGCCCTCAGCGTCAAAGCCGGCCCGCAGCAGCAGCCTGCCTGCCAGCGTGCCGCCAGAGCGCTCTCTGGCGATGGCGCTCAGCGCTAGATGTCGGTCGTGGATTTGTCCTAAGGCGGGAAGATCCATGGGCGCCAGAGCCATTCTCCCACGCCACAGCAGAGGTTAGGTTTCACCTGGCGAAATGGATGGTCACCAGCTTGAATACGGCTGCCCGTCCGACCCCACTTCATCCGATCCGCTATGTACGTCGGTGATCCCCGGGTCCGTCTGGTCCACATCCGAATAAGTGTCGTCGCTGTCCGTCACCCAGGTGTCGGTGCTGTGCGTCATGGGATCGATGGGGATGGCCTTCAGATACCCGGCTTGCACCAGATCGTCCAGCGACTGCGGCGCCTTGTTCTTATCCATGGTGTAGGAGTCGATCGCGTTCCGCATCACGTGCAGGTCTTCCTTCAGCGCCGCTTCCTTCGCGGTGCGAATGGCGGCCACAAATTTCGGGATGGCCACCGCCGCCAGCACCGCGATGATCAGCATCACCACCATCAGCTCGACGAGCGTGAAGCCGTTCTCCCGGTTTCGAGTTGTGAGTCTCTTCAGCAAAGCACTACCAGTCTGAGTATTTCGTCCCGTCCAGCGCCGTGCCATCCGACGTCGAGTACACATCAAATACGTTCTGCCCGCCCCAGCTGTCGCTGTCCGGGTCGTCCTGCATCGATCGCATGCCCCAGTTGGCCTGCCCGGTCATAGGATCGACCGGGATGCGGCGCAGGAACTTCACCTTCTTGCCCTTCACGTCCACGCCATCCACCAGCGTCTGCAGATCCGGTGGATAGTTATAGCTGTCCACCTTGGTCTGGAACGCGCCTCGATCCGCCGCGTCCTTGTACTCGTCGATGGCCTTGCGCATCTGCCACAGGTCGTAGCGCAATATCTGCTCTTTCTCCCGCTTCACCTGGAAGCGCGCGATGGGAATCGCCGCCGAGGCCAAAATCGACAGGATCGCCGCTGTGACGATGAGCTCCACCAGCGTCAGTCCGCGCTCAGCTTCGTCCTTTCGCCGCTTTTGAAAAATCAGCCTCATCTCCCTGCACCGCTCAGCCGCTCGTCACTGGATGACCACGATCGCCTGAGATCCTGTAGCCGGCAGCACCTGCTGCTGGCTGTTGCGTACCACAGGCCGCGTAATCGCCACCGAGGCGCTGCCCGCGGCTTTGGCCTGGAAGGTCAGCACGCACAGCGTGCCCGAGCCGCTAATTCCTTTGACTCCCGGAGGACGCGAAGCGACAACCGATACATTGCCGTTTCCGTCGTCCCGATGCACCAGGGTGATGGCCTGGCCGTCTTTGCCCAGGAAGTTGGGGTTCCTCGGATCGGGCAGGTCCACGTTGAGCAGGCTTAGCTTCGAGGCGTCATATTGCACCTGCAGCGGCACTGAAAAGACGTCTCTGCCGCCCGATACGTTCACCGCCACCTGGAACGTCGAGCCGGCCTTCTGCACCGACTGCTCCGGCGTCAGTTGCAGGCTCACGGGCGGTCCGGCGTTCGCCTCCTGCTGCATGGACTCCATCGCCTGCTGCGCCGCCTGATCTGCATTGGGAGCCGGAGCAACTGGAGCGGCCTGAGTCGCCGCTGCCGCCGAATTCCGGAATGCCGGCAGAACCGCCTGCGACTGTCCGTTCATGGAATCCACAACCTGCTGCGGTTGGGTCAGCTCGTGCACCTGGAAGTTATTCCCCGTGCCGGTGTCGATCTCCTGCACATCCTCGGGCGAGATCTGCTCGGCGCGCACCACGTGCGGAATCAGCAGGAACACAATCTCGTCGTCCGTAGTCTCTTTCTGCTGCGTGCTGAACAGGTACTTGATCAGCGGAAGCTCCCCCAGCCCCGGCGTGCCGCTGATGGTGTACGTGGTCTGGCGCTGCAGGATTCCGCCCAGCAGGTTCGCTTCGCCATCTTTCAGCCGTACCGTGTGATCCACCACTCGCTGGGTGATGATCGGCTCGTTCACACCTTCGATGTTGCTGTAACCGTTGGTGGCGGAGACTTCGATCTTGCTCTTCAGCGTTACATCGCGGTCGAAATGGACGGTGGGCTTGATGGTCATATCCACGCCCACATCGATGTACTGGAACTGGGTCTGGGCGTAGCCGATGGACGCGCCCGCAGCCAGCCCTGGCGCCGAATAGGATCCGGTCGCGATGGGGATGCGTTCGCCGATCTTCAGCGTCGCTTCCTGACCGTCAGAGGCGCGGATTTCGGGGTTTTGAATGATTCTGGATCGCGTATCGGTCAGCAGCAGATCCACCGCCGCCTGCCCGATGGTGACCGCGAAATTGGTGGAGTTGAGATGCGCCAGATTGTTCAGCGTCAGACTGCTGGTGGTGGTGGATGTGCTGCTGGTAGTCGTCGACGTGCTGCTGCCGCTCTCGTTGTTCAGGTTGTAATTCGAGGGCTGGAAGTTGATGCTTGCCGTCTGCGGCAGCTGGATGCCGATATTGCGCAGCAGGTCGCGGCTCACTTCCAGCACCGCAACGTCGATCACCACTTCGGGCCGCGCCTTGTCCAGATCGGAGATCAGCCGCCGCGCCAGCAACAGTTCGTCCGGCGTGCCCCGCATCACGATCGCATTTTCGCTGGACACCCCGTTGATCCGCGCCGTCTGGAACAGATTGCGCAGCACCGTCTGCACTTCGGTAAAGTCGTTCTGCTGCGCCACGTTGTGCAGGTAGAAGGTTTCCACCGCCTGCTGATCCAGTTCCCGGTGCTTCGACGGCGTGTCCTCGGCCACGAAAATCGTGTTGGGGGTCACCGGCCGCCAGAACGTTCCCGATACCGTAGCCACAATGCGCAGCGCGTCGTACAAATCGACATTTTGCAGGTCCACCTGGATGCGCTTGGACGCGTACTGCGGATCGAACAGCACGTTGATGCCCGCCATCTTCCCAACCGCCTGATACACCACGCGGCTGTCCTCGACCATGTGCAGCGTCATCCGCTCACTCCCCAGCGCTTTCAGCTGCACCGGGGGCGCCAGATCTTCGAAGGCTTCGTCCGAGGTCCGCGCCGTCTGCGGACCCTCGGGGTTCTGCGCGTTCAGCTTCTCCCGCGTCGCCTGGATATCGTCTGTGGCCAGCTCATTGCTTGGGTCGATCTCCAGCGCCCGCAGGAAGTCGGTCAGCGCCCCGGTGTAGTCGCCCTGGTCGCGCAGCCGCTCGCCACGCTCTACCTGAACCGCCCCGGCGGCGAAGCGGGTCCGTTCCCACGCCAGCTTGAACCGCTCGTCGTTCGGCTTCTTCTGGAAAGCCTGGTAATAATCCTGATACGCCGTCAGCGTATCGCCTTTGCTTTCCGCCGCTTCCCCGTCTTTGTAAAGGTGCGAGGCCGACTGCGCATGGGCGGCCGGAACGGCAAGCAGAATCGCGGCACAAAAAGCCCCAAAGAGAGCCCGAATGAGAAGGCTACGCTTCATGCAACTCCATCTTCGGCAGTGAGATTGTTCGTCCGGGGGTCGAGGCAGCGGGGTTCGGCGCCGCGTATCCGGCATGTTTCAAAACATGGTTGCCAATTCCTGCGGCCAGTGTGGGATCCGGCAACCAGCCGGGCCCCATCAATTCGACCATTCGCAAAATTGCACTTTTGGAACACGCTCTAGTATCGCACTCCGGCGCACCCAAACGGACCTTTCCAGGTCGTGGTTCGGGTCCCGCCCCTGCTGCGAACGTATAGGATGAGAGTTTGGCCCATTTGTTATGTCTCGCACATCCTCCCATCTCGTCAAACCCAATCCGCCTAAGCCCGGACCGCGCGATCCGGTGGCTTCCGGCACTCGCGACGCCGCCGTCAATCGGATGGCCAGCCACAACTATTTCCTCCTCGAAAAGGTCGAGGCCGGCGTCGCCCTGCGCGGAACCGAGGTCAAATCCATCCGCGAGGGCAAGGCCAATCTCAAGGACGCCTACGGCCTGATCCGGAACGGCGAAGCCTTTCTGCTGAACGCGCATATTGGAGCGTATTCTCACGGGAGCAGCAACAATCACGAGGCCCTGCGCACACGAAAGCTGCTGCTGCACCAGGAGGAAATTCGCAAACTCACGGGAAAGACGCAGCAGAAGGGCCTGACGCTCATCCCCACCCGCCTTTATTTCCGCAACGGCCGCGTGAAATGCGAGCTGGCCGTGGCCCGTGGCAAGCAGGACTGGGACAAGCGGGAAACGGAGCGCCGCCGAGAAGCCGACAAGGAAGCCCGCGCCGCCATCGCCCGCAGCCGCAAAGCCTGAATGTTGTACAAGATTGTTGTACAATATCTCTATGGCCACCACCGTGAGCATCGCCTACGCGAGAACCAATCTGCCCAGGCTGGTCAAAGAGGCCGAAAAGGGCAAGACAATCGTCCTTTCGCGTTATGGCAAGCCCGTGGCTAAGCTTTCGCCAGCCGAGCCGGTGGAAAAGCCCGCGCGCAAACTCGGTACAGGAAAGGGACGGGTTCGCATTCTGGATCCCCATTGGGCCGATCCCATGACCGACGAGGAAGTGGACGCTTTCCTGGAGGGCCGCTATTAGAGTCCTGCTGGACACCCAGGCCCTTCTGGCGGCTTATGCGGGGGTGTTGCCGAAAAACGCGGAAAGGGCCATCGTCGGTCCCGAACATCGGTGGCTCATCAGCACTGCGTCGCTGGTAGAGATCGCCATCAAAAACTCTTCCGGCAAGCTCGATATGGCGGAGCCAGAGATGCAGCGCGCGCTGCGAGATCTCGAGGTCGCTGTCGTCGCACTGGACGCGTCGCATGCCGCCGCGATGTTCTCGCTCCCCCTGCACCACCGCGATCCCTTCGACCGCATGATCCTCGCCACCGCCATCGTGGAAAAGCTCCCCATCGTCACCGGCGACCGCATCTTCCGCCGATATTCCGGAGTGAAAATCATCTGGTGAGCCCTGGCTCCCCGCAGAAACCTCAGAATCTATGGAAACCAGACTTCTCGTCTCTCCCGCTTCTTCCGTTGAAACCCCGCTGCTCACCGTCTTCGCCGTCGATGCCTCCACCAGCAAAGCGAAGGACGCGCAGCCCGAAATCCGCCTGCTCACCTCCGATGAAGCCCCGCAGCGCGGCGCTCAGACTGTCCTTGATGGCGGCGAATTCCGCGCCGAAGCGGGTGAGACCCTCCTGCTCCACGATCCGGCCGGCCTGAGCGCGAAGCGCCTGTTGCTGATCGGCCTGGGCAAGGCGGCCAAACTGACGCCCCACGAGGTGCGCAAAGCCGCCGGAATCGCCATCCGCTTTGCAAAGCCCCGCAGCCTTCGCGAATTGGCCATCGCTCTCCCTGAACACCCCCAGCTCCCCCCGCAGCTCACCGCTCGCGCCCTCGCCGAAGGCGCGGTGATCGCCGATTTCGACTCGGATACCTACCGCTCCGATCGCAAAGACCGCGGCGTCCAATCGCTGCAGGTCGTCGCCGCACCCAGTGCGGACCGCGCTGCCATGGAAGCCAGCCTTCACGAAGGAGAAATCGTCGCTGAGGCGCAGAACTTCGCCCGTGCGCTCATCAACGAGCCTGGCAACCGCCTCACCCCGACTGTCCTCGGCGAGCGCGCCGCCGCCAGTTGCCGCCAGTTCGGCATCGCCTGCGAAGTCCACTCCACCGACAAGCTGCGCGAGCTGCAAATGGGCGCGTTCCTCAGTGTCACCCAGGGCTCCGACGAGCCGCCCGCGCTCATCGTCATGCGCTACGAGCCGGAAGGCGCCCCTGCCAGCCCCGTCCTCGGCCTCGTCGGCAAGGGAATCACCTTCGACACCGGCGGCATTTCCATCAAGCCCTCCGACAACATGGAGAAGATGAAGTACGACATGGCTGGCGGAGCTTCGATGATCGCGGCCATGCGCGCCATCGCCCAGCTCCGGCCCAAAATTCGCGTCATCGGCATCGTCTGCGCCGCGGAGAACATGCCCTCCGGCAAGGCTCAGAAGCCCGGCGACGTGCAGATCGCCATGCCGGCCGGCGCCGATCGTCCCGGCAAATCCATCGAGATCATCAACACCGACGCTGAAGGCCGCCTGGTTCTCGCCGACGGCATCACGTACGCGAAGCAGCTGGGCGCGACCCACCTCATCGATGCCGCCACGCTCACCGGCGCAGTCGGCGTCGCCCTCGGCCAGATCAACGCCGGCGTCTTCTCGAACGACGAGGACACCTACCGGCACTTCACTGACGCGCTCCGCATCTCCGGCGAGCGCTTCTGGCGCCTTCCCGCCGAAGATGACTACCGCGAGCAGATCCGCTCGCAGATTGCCGACATCAAAAACACCGGCGGCCGCTACGGCGGCGCCATCACCGCTGCCATGTTCATCAAAGAATTCGCGGAAGATACCCCATGGCTCCATCTCGACATCGCCGGCACCTCCTGGCAGGACGACGCCAAACCGTGGAGCGCATCCGGCCCTACCGGGATGGCCGTGCGCAGCATTATCGAGTGGATCCGAAGCTTTTCCGGCTGAACGAAACTGCTGGGTGCCCCACATCTGCCCGTCGTTGGCAGATGTGGGATTACCCCTAAAACGCCAGCAGCGCCACGCCCACGCAGACAAAGATCGCCGCGGCCCAGCGCCGCCGGTCCACGTTCTCTTTCAGAAAGATCTTCGCCGCCAGCGCGTTCGTCACGAAGGTGAGGGAAGTCGCGGCCGGCCCAATCAGGCTCAGATCGCGATGGCTGAAGGCAAACAGCAGCGAAAAGAAGCTCAGCGTCAGGCACACCACGCCGATGCCGAAGCGCCTGTTGGTGACCACCGCGACTGCCGCGCCGAAGATCCCGCTGCGCGCGCGAATCGCATCCAGATCCCCAATCTGCCGCATCGCCGACGCCGTCAGGATGTCTCCCGCCGTAGCCGTCAGCACAACGCTGGTAATCATCGCCGCCGTGGCGACTCCTGCGGGAAGGGGAGTCATTGCAGCACCTCTTCCAGCTCCGCTTCCTTCAGCTGCGTTCCATGGTCGGTAAACGACGGCCCGCGCGTCACAAACCCCACACCCGCCGTAATGAACAGCACGCCCAGCCAGCGCAGCGGATGCACGTGCTCGTGCAGCCAGAAGCGCGCCAGCAGCGTCATGATCACGTATCCCAGCGAGCTGGCGGGCAGCACATAGGTCAGGTCGGCCCACGAAAGCGCCGTCAGATACGAGGCGAAGAAGCCGATCAGCAGCACGATCCCTGCCGCCACCCACGGTGCAAACACCGCGTGAATCAGCTGCGACGGATGCGCCAGCGACACCGGCCCCAGCGACTTCATCCCTCGCGCCAGAAACGTATCGCCGCACGAAGAGGTCAGCGTCACCGCCGCCAGCACCAGATAGCGCCGAAATGTCATGGTGGATCTGGTCACGCCCGAACTGCTCCAAAAAGGAAACGGCGGTCCACACGGGCAGACCGCTCGTCTTGCCGCGGATTACGCCTCGGCGTTCGCCGCTTTGCCGGAAGCCTCGTCGCTGGCGCGCTGCGTCCGCGTCTCTTTCACCATCCGGTCGCGCTGCGCACGCAGCTTCAGGAACGACTTCGATTCCTGATACAGCCGCTTCACGTCGCGGTTCGCGATCGCCTTGCTGATCACCCGCCACGCCGCCTTGGGCCGGAAGAAGTACTCGTCGTAGAAGCGGTTCACCATCTCCAGCACGTACTCCGCCGGAAGCCCGGGATACTCGATGTGCGCCAGTTGGTGTCCGCCTTCATCCACCATCTTGTTCTCGTTGGTGATGAACCCGTTCACCCGCGCGTACTCGTACAGCTCGGTTCCCGGAAACGCATGCGCCATGGAAACCTGAATCGTCTCCACGTCCAGCGACTTCGCAAACTGGATCGTGTTCCGGATCGATTCCTTCGTCTCCCCCGGCAGCCCCAGGATAAAGTCGCCGTGGATGGTCAGCCCCAGCTTGTGGCAGTCGCGCGCAAAGTCCCGCGCCCGTTCGATGGTCGCGCCCTTCTTGATGTTTTTCAGAATCTGCGGATCGCCCGACTCGAAGCCCACAATCAGCAGCCGGCAGCCGGCTTCCCGCATTGCCTTCAGCGTGTCGTAGTCCGTGGTCACGCGCGAAGTGCTCGACCACGTCAGCTTCAGCGGCTTCAGCTTGCCGCACAGCTCGATCGTGCGCGCCTTCTGGATGTTGAACGTATCGTCGTCGAAGAAGAACTCTTTCACGTTGGGCCAGAGCTCTTTCGCGTGCGCCATCTCCGCCGCCACGTCGTCGGTGGAGCGCTTCCGCCACGCGTGCCCGCTGGTGGTCTGCGGCCACAGACAGAAGGTGCACTGCGCCGGACAGCCGCGCGTCGAGTAGAGCGATACAAACGGATGCAGCAGGAACGGCACGTTGTACTTCGTCACGTCGAGGTCGCGCTTGTAGACATCGGTCACCCACGGCAGCGCGTCGAGGTTGTCGATCTGCGGCCGGTCGGGATTGTGCACGACCTGCCCGTTCTTCCGGTAGCTGATGCCCAGAATTTCGTCCAGCGGCTTGCCGTTGGCGTATTCGACCACGGAGTAATCGAACTCGCGCCGGCAGACGAAGTCCAGAGCGCGGCATTCGTTCAGGGCTTTGTCGGGATCGGTGGTGACCGGTGGTCCGACGAAGCAGATTTTGATGCCCGGGTACGTCTCTTTGATCGTTTCCGCCCAGCGCTGGTCGCCGCTCCAGGCAATCGTGCTGGTGAAGAGGACCAGGAACTCGTAGTCCTTCAGGATTTCAACCACCTGCGGCCAGGAGACGTGGTGAGGGTTCGCGTCCAGCAGCCGCGCGCCCTCCAGCATGCCGGTTGGATATGCGAGCCATACCGGGTACCAGTACGACTCGATCTCGCGCGTGGCCGGCCAGCGGGAGCTGGCTCCGCCATCAAAATTTTCAAACGACGGAGGGTTGAGAAATAAGGTTTTCAGGGGCATAAGTCTTCCATCCAGTTTACCATCGTGCAACACGGCCCGGGGTTAATTGACGAGATACGCAATCTCTTTGTTGCAAAAAGACTTAGCGTGCCCGAAGAGGCCCCTCGAACCCGCCCCGAAGCGCATCGCCAGGGGCCGCCCGTCTATGGCCCTGATTTCAGCGACGACTGCACCCAGTTCCCGATCTGTCCCGTCTGTCGCAAGAGGCTTAGCTGCACTTTGATCAGCGCGAACTGCGCGTCCAGCAGATCCTCGTACCGCTCCCGCTCCTGGATGTGCGCCTGCTGTGCCTGAATGGGAGTGGCTGGCGGTGCGGCTGCGGACCCGGTGCCGTTTTTCAGCTCCGTCTCGACGGATTTGAGCTGCTCCTGCGCCAGCTCGCTCTGGATCTGCGCCACCCGCTGTTGCGCGTTCAGTTCCAGAATCGACCGCCGCAAGACCAGCGTCTCTTCGCTGAAGGTGTTTCGAGCGGCGTCGGCGTCGGCCTGGGCGTGCAGCGCATCCGCAGCCGACTCGCGGGCCTTAGCCCTGCGCGTAGCGTCGAACAGAGGGATAGTAATCTGAACCCCGATGCCGGCGTTGTTGTACTGGAAATGCTGGTAATACTCGCTGTAGTTGGCGAAGGGCTCAAAGTAGCTGTACTGCGCGCCAAAGGTGATCGTCGGCCGGTAATTCTGCCGCGCATCGCCAAAGGCCGTGTAGAACTTTGACTTCATGTTTGCGTCGGCCGCTGAAACTCCGGGGCTGTTCTCCGCGTGGTCGTCCCCCGTGTCGGCGCTGAACGTCGGTGTCGAAGGAATGCTGCTGCTCACCGTCGTCAGTCCCATCGCCGGCAGCCCGGTCAGATGCCCGATCTTCTGCCGCATCTCATCGGCGTCGTTTTCAAGATGAATGCGCTTCTCGTCCACCTGGGCTGCGGTCAGCTCGGCCTGCAGCTCGGTCACGCGCGCATCCACGCCGGCCAGTACGCGTTGTTGTTCGATCCGGACCAGACTGCCGGCATAGGTCATTTCGTCGTCCAGCGCGGAGATCTCCTCGAGATCGTGATTCAGCTCGACATAATCCAGCGCGACATCGAGCGCAACCTGCTGCTGCGCGTCTTTCAGGCTCAGATCCGCCGCTTTCACTGCGGCGCGCGCGGCACGGACGTAGTCAGGCTGCGAAAACGAAAACGCCAGGGACTGCGAGGTGGCGGTGAAAAGGGAAGGATAGGAGAGCGGAAAGCCGTAAGCGTAGCCGGGCGTGGTGCCCATGGTGAAGTTCGGAACATACGCGTCCTTCGTCTCAGCCAGCCCCGCTGTCGCTTTCTTCACGTCCGCAGCTGCCGCTCGCACCGCAGGGCTGTTCTTCTCGGCCAGGTTCACAGCGGTCGAAAGCGAGATCTGCGCGCCCGCTGTGAACGGAATCAGCAGCGTCGCCACCGCCACAACCTTCGCTACCGCGTTCACCTGTTGTCGCGTCCCGTCTGCCACCGGCATCTTTCTGAGTGTACTGTTTAGCGGCTTGCCCTGGCCGAGCTGTTCGACGGCGGAATGCGATAACCCGATGCCAGCGCATGAGCCGCGGCAATCTGTTCCTGCGCCGCCTGCGCGTTCCCTTGGTCCTGCAACAGCTTCGCCAGTTGCACGTGTACCGCGAACACCGGAGCGTCTTCTGACTGCGCCTGCGAATCCAGATACTCCTCAAGCCAGCGGATTGCCGTCTGTGGCTCCTGCCCGGCTTTGGCCAGCGTCATCGCCCCATCCACCAGGGCCACCCCGTGGCGCCGGTCGAGGAACGCGCCGGTGTGCGCGGCAGCAACCATATCGGCGAGGCGGCCGCGCCGCTGGTAAAACGCCGCCAGGTCCATCCACGCATCGGCCGGATCGGACGATGGCGCAATCGCTGCCTTGTAGTCTGCTTCCGCCCCCGCGTAATTCTTCTTCGCTTCCGCAATCCGCGCAGCCAGCGCCAGCGCATCCGCCTGATTCACACTCCCAAGCTGCTCTTCCACAGCCTGCGCGCGGTTCAACCCGCCGCCGACCACTTCCGGTGCTCGTGCGTCGAACTCCCCAAGGTCGGCCAGCGCGTCCGCGTTGTGCGGGTTAAGCTCAACGGCCTGCTCGAACTCTTTCACCACCTTGCGCGCCAGCTTATAGGCAGACACCACGGAAACATGGGAGGCTTTCTGCCCGTAGGCACGCCCCAGCCACAGGTGGTCGTTGCTGTTGGAGGGGTCCAGCTTCACCGCCGCTTCGCAGTCGGCGATCGCGTGGTCCCATTGTTCTTCCTCGTAATACACGCGGCAGCGCAGATTATGCGCTTCCGCATCGCTTGGGTCCTGCGTCAGCACGGTATCCAGGCTCTGTAGCGCGGAATCCACGCGGCCCTGGTTCAGGTCTCGTTGCACCGGAGCCGACACCGTCGTCGGTATGGCCCACAAGCATACCGACAACGCAAAAATGCTTCCCGGTATCAGCAAATATCGACGCAAACTTCCTCCTGTTGCACGGCCTACTGCACGATCTGGACCGGCTGGCCGTCGCCGAGGGGCTGACCGTTCGTCGTCCCGATCGCCACAATGTCCCCAACCTTCAATCCGCTCACAATCTGCATCTCGGTCAGATTCGACTCGCCCATCGTGACCGCCGTGCGGTGCAGCGACCCGTTCTCGACCCGATAAACGTAAGCCGCTCCCTGTTCGAAATACATGGCATCACGCGGAACCACCAACACATTGGATTCACTGGCGACCGCGACGGTCACACGAACATTCGTATCCGGCAGCAACTCCCCCTTGCCGTCATCGATCGAAATCAGCACCTCGCCCACGTTCCGGGTCAGATACCCCACGATCATCGACGGCAGGCGCAGGATCTGTCCGTGCCAGCGTTGATTCGGGTGTGCGTCCCACGCAATGGTGACCGGCTGCCCGACCTTCAGACCGCCAATTTCCGGCTCGTCGAAATAGGCCAGCACCTGCAGCTTCCTCAAATCCGCCATAGAGACCAGATCCTGGCCCTGCTGCACATAATCCGACGGCGCCACCGGCAGGGAATACACCGTTCCCGCAAACGGAGCGTGCACGATGGCCTGCCGCAGCGATTCCTGCGCTGCCGCGTAACCAGCCTGCGCGTCTTCGAGCGCCGCCTTTGCATGGGCGACATCCGGCGCCCCGTAGCCGCCCGTTTGCTGCTGCTCAAGCGCCCGCACCGCGCTTGAGTCCGCCGCCAGACGTTCCTGTGCCGCGCTCACTTCGCTCGGCGATGCCGCTCCGGTGGCTTCGAGCTTCTGCAACGCGGCGAGATCCTGCTGCGCCTGGTCGCGCTCGATCTCCGCCTTCTTCAAATTCCCGGCCAGGGTAATGCGCTCCGAAGACGTTCCGCCGTGCGTGGCCGCGTCGTAATTCGCCTGCGCCCCCTTCAGCGCAGCCAGCGCGTCGGCCACTCGCGCTTTGGCCTCCGTGTCGTCCATGGCCAGCAGCAGTTGTCCCGCCGCAACGGTCTCCCCGGCGTGCACGTACACCGCCCGAATGGTCCCCGGAAACGGTGCGTGCGCTGCAAAATTGGCTTGCGGCTGCGGATCCACCTTGCCGTTCGTTGACTCGGTCTTGGTCAGGTCCTGGATCGATGCCGCTGCCACCCGAATCGGCAATTTCTCGCGGGTCATGATCCGAACGAGGTAAAACGCGACGATCAACACCACGAAGGTGATGATCCAAACCCGCGCGGTTCTTGGCCTTTTCGACTTTGTGGGCATCAGTGGAACCGTGAGTCAGTATATAAGACTCACAACACTCATCTTAGGGTTCGGAAATTGTCATGTGCCCTGCTTGATACGGCCCAGCTAAAATCGAACTATGCCTTCCGCCACGCGCTACACCGAAGAGCACGCCAAAGCGGGCCTCGACTTTAACTTTCCCGCCATTGAAACCTGGCCAAACCAGTTTGCCGGCTACGAGATCGTCATCGACGATCCCGAATTCACCTCCGTCTGCCCCAAAACCGGCCTGCCCGACTTCGGCACCATCACCCTCCGCTACATGCCCCGCGACAAATGCCTCGAACTCAAATCCTGGAAGGAATATCTCTTCTGCTATCGCAATCTCGGCATCTTTCAGGAGAACGTCGTCAACCGGGTTCTCGACGACGTTGTCAAAGCCTGCGATCCCGTCTGGGCCGTCGTCAAAGGCGACTTCCGCCCCCGCGGCGGCATTTCCACCACCATCGAAGCGCGCTGGCCCAGGCCGCACGCGTAGGCAATCGTCGTCAAAGTGGCCATTCAACCATCGCCCCCCCCCAGGTTCTCCGCAGCCTCCGTGCCCTCTCTGGTGAAAGCTGCCGGCCATGAAACCCGCCCCAGCCCTGTACTAGACTGGAAGCGGTTCGACTTCGCTCCTGCCTGTTCAGGAAGGGATTCACTCAGATGCGCCCGCGCTTCGTGAGATCTCTCGCTGGTCTTCTGCCTTTGCTCCTCGCCCTCCCCGCATTCGGCGTCGCCTGCATGACGGAGTCGCAGATGAGTCCCGGACAGCGCGCCATCCTCGATCAGGCCGCGCGCGCCCTCGCCGCCAACATCGTCAGCGGCGACACCAGCGCCGTGAAGGCCCAGACCATCCCCGCCGTCGCCGCGCATTTCAACGGCATCGCGGAGTCCATCGAATCCGTTTCGCCCTCCCTGCAGCACGCCACCCTCACCACCGACGCGCTCTATCAGCTCGACGCCACCGATCTCACCATCCCCGCCGATGCCGAGTTCTTCTGCGGTCTCCCCGGCTCCGCGCTCGTCGTCGAGATGACCATCCCCGACCTTCCTCCAGGCACCTACGCCTTCGCGCTCCTGCACGCCACCGGCGTCGAGCATCCGCAGCAGATCTCCATGATCCTTGCCAACCAGCCGGCCGCCAGCTCCACCTGGAAGCTCGCCGGCCTCTTCACCCGGCCCATGACCATGGGCGGCCACGACGGCCTCTGGTTCTGGCAGCAGGCCCGCGACTACTCCGCCAAAAAGGATTCATGGGACGCCTGGTTTTACTACCAGACTGCCCAGTTCCTCCTCCAGCCCGTGGACTTCCTCACCAGCCCCAACCTGCAGAAGCTGCAGCGCGAGGCCGAAAAGGTTCGCCCCGCCGGTCTGCCCGGAGCCGCGCCGCTCGAGCTCATCGCCGACGATCAAAATTACGACATCACCAGCATCCACACCGGGGATTTTGCCGGCCAGCTCGATCTCATCGTCACCTATAAAGCTGCGCCCAATCTCGATCCGGTCGCCGCGCGCGTCCAGGTCACTGCTATCATGCGGGCGTTGCTCCAGTTCCATCCCGAGCTCGCGGAAGCCTTTCATGGCCTTTGGGTTTATGCTTCCCCGCCTGGCAATCAAACACCCTTTGCCCTGGAGCTGCCCATGCGGCAGATCCAGGCTACAGCTCCCACCGCCGGACAACACAGCTCAGACACTCACAATCAACGAAAGCAGGCACGTTAATCCGAAGTATGGCCAGGCGAATGGAAAAATCTCTCAGTGAAGCAGTCGAGCAGCGGCGGGCAACACCCAGTTTTGACGGGGAGCCGATCCCCGACGACGACCTGAAAAAGATTCTCGAGGCAGGGCTCAGCGCGCCCAGCGGCTACAATCTCCAGCCCTGGCGCTTCATCGTCGTCCGCACTCCCGAACAGCTTCGCCGTCTCCGCTCTGCCAGCTTCAATCAGGCCAAGGTTGAAGAGGCATCTGTGGTCATCGTCGCCTGCGGCGACAAAGACGGCTGGCGCACCGACATGGAAGAGATGATCCGCATGGGCCGCGAAGCCGGCATGACCGAGAACTACGCCGAGCAGGCCCGCGACAACATTCCCGAATACCTCGGCAACCACCCCAACCTCGTCGCCTGGCTCAATCGCCACGTCATGATCGCCCTGACCACCATGATGTGGACGGCTGAGACGATGGGCTACGACACCTCGCCTATGGAAGGCTACGAGGCCGACAGAGTCTCCGAGGTGCTCAATCTGCCTCTCAGTTACGAAGTCGTCGCGCTCCTCGCCATCGGCCATCTCAAAGGCCCGGACAAGTTCAACGGGGGACGCTTCAGCATGGCTCGCACCGTCTTCGACGGCGAATACGGCAAGCCCCTGAAGCTGTGAGCCCCCGCGGCCCCAATACGAACCCGAGTGTGAGCTCGCGCTCGGCTCGGACACGAGTCCATTTACAAATTTGTTCCTCCGTGTTCTCTGTGTCCTCTGTGGTGAGCGGTTTGCCCTATGAGACGTGAATATCCGGACGCGCCCATCGCCGGCGTCGGCGCCGTCATCGTCCGCGGCGGCCAGGTCCTGCTCATCCGCCGCGGCCAGCAACCCCTCCAGGGTGAATGGTCACTTCCCGGGGGCGCCGTCGAGCTGGGTGAAACCCTCGAAGAGGCTATCTCCCGCGAAGTCCTTGAAGAAACCGGCCTCATCGTCGAACCCGTCGAGGTAGTCAAGGCCTTCGACCGCATCTCTCGCGACCCCGGAGGCCGCGTCCAGTACCACTACGTCCTCGTCGATTTCCTCTGCCGCGTCACCGGCGGCTCGCTGGCCTGCGCCACCGATGCCCTCGAGGCTCGCTGGGCCGGCCCCAACGACCTCGCCGGCCTTACACCGTTAACCATCGAAGTCATCCACCAGGCCCTGCACCTGCCCCCGGCAGTCATCTAAGCTCCAGGAGGGAAGCGTCGGCGAATGGCGACCACCGCAACCCCACAGCACCAGTACCGGCGCACGCTCTGGCGCGTCTCTCTCTGGACCCTCGTCATCGTCCTGCCCCTGCTCGTCGCGCTCGTCGCCTTCGCCCTCCTGCGCCCCCTCGATCTGCTCGTCTCATGGACCCAGGTCCGCCTCTGGTTCGACGGTATTCACAGCGAATACACCGAGATCCCCTTCGCCGGTAACCCCAGCGTCCGCGTTCACTACTTCGTCGGAGGATCCGGCTCGCCCGTCGTTCTCGTTCACGGTCTCGGCGGCCGCGCCGAAGACTGGGCGCACCTCATGCCCCAGCTCGTTCGCGACCATCATCGCGTCTACGCGCCCGACCTCCCCGGTTACGGCCGCTCCGCCTCGCCAGCCAACGCCACCTATTCCATTGCCGAGGAGTCCCAGGCCCTCGAAGCCTTCCTCGACAACCGCCATCTCACCCGCATCGACCTCGGCGGATGGTCCATGGGGGGCTGGGTCGCCATGCGCGTCGCCCTCGACCAGCCCCAGCGCATCCGCCGTCTCATGATCTTCGACAGCGCCGGCCTTCGCTGGAACCTGAAATGGGACACCAGCCTCTTCTGGCCGCAAACTCCCGAGCAGCTCCGCCAGCTCAACGACCTCCTGCGCGCCACCCCGCCGCCCCACGTCCCCGGATTCGTTGCCCGCAGCATCTTCCGCTACGTAGCTCTTCACGGCTGGGTCGTTCAGCGCAGCATGCACGCCATGCTCACCGGCCAGGCGCTGCTCGACGGCAAACTCGGCGCGCTCAAAATGCCGATGCTCATCGTCTGGGGCAAGCAGGATCACCTCATCCCCGTCTCTGTCGCCCAGGACATCCACCGCCAGGTCCCGCAATCCGAGCTGGAGATATTCGACGGCTGCGGTCACCTCACCCCCAACACCTGCGCCAAACGCGTCGGTCCCGTGGTCAAAGGATTTCTTGACGAAACGACGCCCATAGCCGGCCGCGAAGCTGTCATTCCAAAGTAGACACCCCGCCCCCGATTACTGTGGCCCCTGGCGAACGAGGTTCGCTGGGATGGCCGTCGTGCGGACTAACAACGAACAACGAACGACTAACAACCGCCGGGTGCCCCACCCTTGGCGCGCCGTCGCGACAGGGTGAGATTCGACCGACAGAACCCGCCGCCCCCATGCTCGAGCGCAGAGTTAACAGCTATTTCGTAGCATCAGACCCAGCGTCCCAATTCGCGCCATATTTGTGGGCTATCGCTGCCAGCTCATTGGTCTGGTCCATCACCTGCTCGTATTTCTGCTTGAACTGCCGCTCCAATCGGTCCAGTACCTCATCCTGGTTAGTCGAATCCGGCTGCTGCGCCATATATTGGCTCAGCTCATCGTCCGTAAGTGGAGCTTCCTCCAGGAAGTTATCGAAATCGCGCACTGTAGCCAGATAGGAACGATAGCGTGCCCGAAAATCGTCAGGACACGCAGATATGTCAATCGCCACGACCTGGTGGTAGAACGCATCGACAGCTGTTCGAGCGGTAACCGGGTCTTTTTGGCTGATATCCGGGAGATTGTTCATGGCAGTGGTCAACTCTCTGCCAACCTGTTCGATTGCCGCGCGATTGTTGGCGTTCAGGCCGCGCTGCACGTCGGCGGCGGCCTGGTCGACCTTCTGAGCAGCGTTCTCGATCTGCTTATCCGAGCAGCCGTCGCAGCCAGTGAGCCACGGCACAGCGAGGCAGAGACAGAGTGCCAGGCAGAAGCAGAAGCCACGCAACAGCCTGGGCGACCGGGACACATGCAGCGGCGGCATCAGCGTCTTCCTCCTTCCCGGTTGCGGAGCGCGGTAACCGTGCCGCAGCCGGGGTCAAATCCTGTGCAGGTGAATGTCTTTGTCCGGATCGGTCATGATGACGGTGCTGAACCCGGCAAGAAAGGTGGCAATCTGATCCGCGTTGCCCATGATCAACACATCCTGGGAGCGATCGATATGGTCGCCGGCATCGAGCATGCTCATGCCAATGCGCAACTCGATATTCTTCAGCATTCCTATTTGGCTCCTTTGCACCAGCTTGTCCGCGTCATAGCTGCTTAGAACCAGGGAGTCGGCGGAAAAGCTGACGATCGGCTCAGCTCCCCAGCATCCATCCGGGGACTCGTCCTTGGCAGGCGCTGAATAGAGATGCCCGTCACAATCGGCGTGATTCTCCAGAACCAGTTGGTTGCCGGCCCGTGCGAGGTAAACGAAGCTCCCCGGCTTTCCCTGAGTGAGCTCGTCACTCGTGAGTACTTCGTACGACTGCCCCTCTCCTCTGCGGATCACGAAGGCGAGCTTACCGTCCGGCGTGGCCCAGCTTCCCACCAGATGGTCGTTCGTAATCGCTGGCAGCGGATTTTCCAGAAGAACCGAGTCGCACCCGCACAGATACAGGGTCATCGCCAGGGCTGCGACCGACACGGACCGGATCAGGAATGGTTTGACGCGTTGCAGGCTCATAGAATCCTCCATCCCGGGCTGTCGCAGCGAGGAATGGCGTGCTCAGATGCTATTGAATGGGGCCCGCAAAGCTATTGGGGAGGAACTACGCGACGATTATGGCCAAACGGTCGGATGCAGTCAAGCGCGAAATTCCTGCGGCAGCGGCTACTTGAGGCAGCCTCTGGATTTCCCGGATTTGCTTCTGGACGGCCTTGGTAGGATTTCAGTTACTCTCCGTTTGGCCGTTCTCGTCGCTCCGCGGCTACCCGCAACTCATAACCTGTTACCGTAAGCTGTAACCTGGACTGATCTCCAAAAGTGAGACACTCCGACCATTGACAGTTTGCAGGAAAAAGGGAACTGCAAATGAGTCAAAGGTCGAAGCACAGGAAGTTCACGCGGGCCCACCGGGAGTTTGGCGGTGCGGCGGTTGCGGGAAACCAATAACGGGAGCGATCTGCGCCGGGAGATGCGTATCTCCCGGTAGCTGCTCTGCCAGTCTCCTGTTTCCCATACATACGCGACCATGGGATCGTACGTTCTTTATTTCCCATATGCGCATTTCGCCGAATATTTCTAGCTGTCCCATCTGAACCAGCGTTGCTCGGATGGGGTCCCTGTGACCTGTAACCCGTCACCTGCAACCTCGTCCCTGGTAATCTCGCGCTACGCTGACTTTATGACCATCCGGATCGCCAGCGCCGACCGCGTCTTCGTCCTCACCGGCGCTGGCGTCAGCGCCGAAAGCGGGCTGCGCACCTTCCGCGATCAGGGCGGTCTCTGGGAGGGCCATCGGGTCGAGGAAGTCGCCACTCCCGAAGCCTGGGCTGATGATGCTGCCCGCGTATGGCGCTTCTACAGCATGCGCCGCCGCGACGCGCTGCGTGCCCAGCCCAACCCCGCACATCAGGCCCTCGCCGCGCTTGAGGCCCGGCTCGGCGACCGCTTCTTCCTTTGCACCCAGAATGTGGACGATCTCCACGAACGCGCCGGCTCCCTGCGTCTCGTCCACATGCACGGCCAGCTTTTCCAATCCCGTTGCGAGCACCACGCACCGGAGACAGGGGGCTTCTCCTGCTCTCAGCCGCCCTTTGCCGACACCGCGCTCTACGAAACGGACGCCGCAATCGCCCGCTGCTCCTGCGGCGGCCGCATCCGCCCGCACATTGTCTGGTTTGGAGAGATTCCTCTTGAAATGGACCGCATCCAGCAGGAGATCGCTCGCTGCACGGTCATGCTGGTCGTCGGCACATCGGGCGCGGTCTATCCCGCAGCTTCTTTCGTTCGCTGGGCCGGCCCGCACGTGCGCCGTTACTACATCGGCCCCGAGCCGCCGGCAAACGCGTCAGCGTTCACTGATCTCATCCTCGCCAATGCCGGCGAAGCTTTGCCGGGCTTGTTCAACGTGGAATGATCCTGGCCCGGCGCCTCAGTGCACCGTCGGCGGATTCAGCGAGATGTCCTTCAGCGCTGAGCGCATGCGGGACACTTCCTCGCTGATCATGGTCATCGCCAGCAGGCAGATTCGCGGCGAGGTCTCCAGCAGTTCCGTCACCCGCGCCGCCGGCAAAAAGCCCAGCTCCGCGTCCTCCGCTACCAGCGCCGACAGGCTGTAGATCCCGGTCAGCGTGGCTGGCAATCCCGCAATCTCACCCGGCCCCAGCATTCGCGGCGGATAGACCTGGGACGTCGAGTCCAGCTCCATCAGCACGGCTCCGCTGCGGATGAGGAAGACGCCCGACACGGGATCTCCGCAATGAAACAGATATTGTCCTCGGGGGACCAGGATCGGAGAGGCCAGGCGGTCGAAAACCGCATGGAGCTCTGTCGATTTCATACTCATAGCTTCGGCCACCCAGGGCAAAATCGGTTGATGGATGGATTCTGCCCGGTTGTCCGGCACCGCCGCTGTGACGCAGATCACTTACGTCTGTTCCTCGTGTGCTCTGCTACTCGTGCGATGCGCCGCTCATTGCCTGGTTCAGCCCCTCGAAGACTTCGTGGTGCTTTCCCTGTTCCGCTGCGAAGCGCAGGGGATCCACTCGCTTCACGCAGATCTCCTGCGCCTCCGGCTGCGTCTTCAGGATTTCCATGACCTCGTCGATGAACTCGGCGAGCGGCATCGCATGAGGATCCGTCGTCTGGTGCGTCCCCATCAGCTCCGTCTGCACGTACGGAGGAATCAGCTCCAGTACTTCGACCGAGGTGCCGCGCAGCTGGTAGCGCAGCGACTGCGTCCACGAATGGATCGCCGCCTTGGTCGCGCAGTAGGTCGGCGTCGGCGCCATAGGCACAAAGGCCAGTCCCGACGAGACCGTCATCACCGTGGCGCGCGGCTGTTGCATCAGGTGCGGCAGCAGTCCGGCCGTTAGCCGGAGCGGCGCCAGCAGATTCGTCTGCACCGTCGCTTCCACCACGGAGAAATCGCCGCCGGCCCTCAGATTTTCTGGCTTCATAATGCCGGCGTTGTTGATGAGCACGTTCAGCCTGGGGAAGCGCCTCGTGATCTCCCCTGCAAACCCATCCACCGCATGCATGTCCTGCACGTCGAGCACGGCCGACTCCATGCCTGGATTTGCCGCCGCTACCTCATCCAGCGCCGCTTTGCGCCGCCCGGCAACGATGACCTGATTGCCCAGCTTGTGAAAGGCTTCCGCCAACGCGCGGCCAATTCCCGAACCACCGCCGGTAATCAGAATCGTGTTGCCTGTCGTCTTCACGGGAAATTCTCCTTAGCCAAGAGGGTTACAGGTTTCAGATTCATCCGGCTGCAGCCGGATGCTGATCTCATCATGCGCCCATACGGGTCAGGTTTTCCTCGCCGCCGGTTTGCCTCGGGTGCGCCGGGTCCGTACCATAGAAGAGAACGGCTGGGCGGATTTTTCCCGGATGCGGACGCCTGGGCCATCGCCAATTTTGCCGCCTCCCTCACGGCCCGCAGCGACGAAGACGCGCGGTCCGGCGGGAATTCGGCCCCGGAAGGCACATACATTGACTACAACAGAGACCACAGAAACGAATCCCACGACTGCCGAGAACGTTCCCTCCCCGGAAATGGCGCACGAGGGACACACCCACGAGGGACACGGCCATGCCCATGCGCAGCCCATACTGAATCCGGAATGCACCCGCGAAGTCGAAGTCGAGGTTCCCGCGGATGAAGTGACGAAGAGCTTCCGCAGCGTGATCAAGCGCTACCAAAAACTGGCGCGGATCCCGGGCTTTCGGCCCGGCAAGGTGCCCGAGAGCGTGCTGCGCAACCGCTTTGCCGGTTCCATCCGCGAAGAGGTGGTGGAAGCCATCCTGCCCCAGCATTTTCGCGCGGCCATCGCGGAAAAAGGGCTGAAGCCGGTCTCGCAGCCGCAGGTCAGCAATCTGCAGCTCGAGGAAGGCCAGCCGCTGCGCTTCAAGGCCGTCTTTGAGGTGATGCCGGAGTTTTCAGTGGACGGCTATCAGGACGTGAAGGTGGAGAAGCCGGAATCGGAGCTGACCGACGCAGAATTCGACGCCGAGCTGGAACGGCTGCGCGACGCGCATTCGACCATGGAGCCGGTCACGGCGGACCGCGGTCTCGAGGACGGCGACTGGGCGCAAATCAGCTTCACAGGCGAGCTGGAGGGCGAGAACCTGGAGGGCGCAGAAACGCCGCAGCCCATCGGCGGACAGGATGTTTCCGTGGAGATCGGTGGCAAGGACACCGTGGAGGCGTTCTCGGATGGGTTGCGCGGAGCGAAGCCGGGACAGGAGCTGAAGTTCGAAGTGACCTATCCGGGGGATTTCGGACAGAAGCGTCTTGCGGGTAAAACCGTCGCATATGCTGTGGAGGTTCGCGGCATCCGCAGGAAAGTGCAGCCGGAACTGGACGATCAGTTTGCGAAGGAACTGGGCAAATATGAGAGCCTGGACGAGATGAAGCAGAAGCTCAGGGAACACCTCGCATCCGACAAGAAACACAGGGCGCAGGTGGATACGCGTAACCAGCTGCTGGATGCCCTGGTAAGCCGATTCTCCTTTGCGGTTCCCGAGTCGCTGGTGCAGAGCCAGATCGACGCGCGGCTGGAGCGCGGGCTGCGGGCCCTGGCGGCGCAGGGCATGCGCACCGAGGACATGCGCAAGCTGGATTTCGACCGCCTGCGCGAGGCGCAGCGCGAATCCGCGGTGAACGAAGTGAAGGGAACGATGGTCCTGGACCGGGTTGCGGACGCGGAAAAGATCGAGGTCAGCGACGACGAGGTGGAGCGTGAACTTCAGGTTATCTCTCTGCAAACACGGGAGCCGCTGGAGAACCTGCGTGAACGTTTGACCCGCGAGGGTAATCTGGCTAGAATCCGAGAGCAATTGCGGAGAGAAAAGACCGGAAATCTACTGGTGGAAAGACTGGCCTGAGCGCGGCCACCATGCGCGAGGGTGATAGTTGTCACAGACGATGAGGCCTCGGATGCCTCAGAAACGAGAGTAGAGGGAAACATGGCGCTGGTACCCATGGTCATCGAGCAGACGAGCCGCGGCGAGCGGGCTTATGACATCTATTCGCGTCTGCTTCGCGACAATATTATCTTCCTCGGTACACCCATCGACGATCAGATTGCGAATCTGGTTATTGCGCAGTTACTCTTCTTGTCCGGGGAAGATCCGGAAAAGGACATCCAGCTGTACATCAACTCGCCGGGCGGTTCGATTACGGCGGGGCTGGCGATCTACGACACCATGCAGTTCATCCGCAACGGCGTCGTGACCTACTGCATCGGGCAGGCAGCCAGCATGGGCGCTTTTCTGCTGATGGCGGGCACAAAGGGCAAACGATTCGCGTTGCCCAATTCGCGCATTCTGATCCATCAGCCTTCGATGGGTGGCCTGGCAGGGCAGGCGACCGACATCGATATCCACGCGCGCGAGATCATCCGCATCCGTGAGATTACGAACAAGCTGATGGCCAAGCACACCGGCCAGGCCCTGGAAAAGATCGAGCGGGACGTGGAACGGGATTTTATTATGAACGCGCCGCAGGCGAAAGAATACGGGATTATCGATGAGATCATCGATCGCCCGCGCACGACGACCAGTTGAGGCTGTGCGGCAGAGCACGGAGCTGCCGCTGAGCCGCTGAAGGAGTAAACGGGGACATGAAGACGCGCACGGGATCGGATGAAGCCTTACGTTGTTCGTTCTGCCATAAATCGCAGGACGCCGTCGCCAAGCTGATTTCCTCGCCCAGCGACTATCCTCGCGCCTACATCTGCGACGAGTGCGTCGCGGTGTGCAATTCCATTCTGGAAGACGACCGCACCGAGGCCGCGACCGGAGCGGCGCCCACGCATCTGCCCAAGCCCCAGGAAGTGAAGGGCTTCCTGGACGAGTACGTGATCGGGCAGGACCAGACGAAGAAGAAGCTGGCGGTCGCAGTCTATAACCACTACAAGCGCGTGCAGATGAACCGCACCCGCGGCACCGACGTGGAGCTGTCGAAATCGAACATCCTGCTGGTGGGTCCGACGGGCAGCGGCAAAACGCTGCTGGCGCACACCCTGGCCAAGATGCTCGACGTGCCCTTCGCGATTGTGGACGCGACCACGCTGACCGAGGCCGGCTACGTGGGCGAGGACGTCGAGAACATCATCCTGAAACTGCTGCAGGCGGCAGACGGCGACGTGGCGCGCGCGCAGACCGGCATCATCTACATCGACGAGATCGACAAAATCGGGCGCAAGGACGAGAATCCGTCGATCACGCGCGACGTTTCCGGCGAAGGCGTGCAGCAGGCGCTGCTGAAGATTCTGGAAGGGACGGTGGCCAATGTGCCCCCGCAGGGCGGGCGCAAGCATCCGCACCAGGAATTCACGCCGGTGGACACGACCAACATCCTGTTCATCTGCGGCGGAGCCTTTGTCGGCCTGGAGCGGGTGATCGGGCGGCGCGTGGGCAAGAAGGCGCTGGGCTTTAAGGCGCTTTCGGACAAGGAACTGGAGCCGGGCGGCGGCCTGATCCGCGCCCAGCGCGACACCGAGATGCTGCGCCAGACCGAGCCGCAGGACCTGATCAAGTTCGGGCTGATTCCCGAGTTTGTGGGCCGGCTGCCGGTGATCGGCATCCTCGACGAGCTGGACGAAGCAGCGCTGGTGGAGATTCTGACCAAGCCACGCAATGCCATCATGAAGCAGTATCAGAAGCTCTTCGATTACGAGGGCGTCAAGCTGACCTTCACCGAGGACGCGACGCGGGCCGTTGCCCAGGAGGCCTTGCTGCGCAAAGTGGGCGCACGCGGGCTGCGCATGATTCTGGAAGAGCTGATGCTCGACCTGATGTATCACCTGCCCAGCAACAAGAAGGTGAAAGAGATGGAGATTCAGGCGGATATGGTGCACAGCCGCAACCTCTCCATGATGCTGCTGGACAAGGCTGGCTGAGCCAGGCCAGGCCGTGCTGACTGGCATTCTCGGTCGCCCCGCCGATCCTGGGGAGCTCAGCCGTGGAGAGCAGCCGGAACCAGATCCGGTGTTCCGGCATTCTGAATTCCGCGGAAATCATCGATGCGGCGTGACGAGTCTTTTTCTCGTGACCCTCGCCTGGCGAGGCCGATTCCCGTGAAACCCCTGTAATCCTTCCGTACTCGCCCGGTCCTGCTCGGGATGCGTTACTCTTCTCTAAGAGCACGACCCCGTTCGACTGCCGCAAACTCGCAGCCGCGAAAGGATCCCCGTGAGCCAGCCGTCCAAAGAAACCCGGGAACGCAACGAGCTTCGCAAACTCCCCATGATGCCCATCCGGGACATGGTGATTTTCCCCTACATGATGACCCCGTTCGTGGTGGGCCGCGAGTCCAGCGTGCGCGCCCTCGAAGAGGCGCTGAATGGCGAGCGCAAGATCTTCCTCGCGACGCAGCATGACGCGCGCGTGGACGAACCCCGGCCGGACGAGATCTTCCCGGTAGGCACCATCGGCAACATCGTGCAGAGCGTACGCATGCCCGATGGGAACATCAAGGTGCTGGTGGAAGGGATCGAGCGAGCCCGGGCGGTGGAGATCAGCGACGCGGACGGCTTCTTTGTGGCCACGGTGAAGGTGGCGAAGCCGCTGACGGAGATGACCCCGCAAATAGAGACGCTGGTTCAGCGCGTGACCTCGCTCTTCGAGCAGTACGTCAAGCTGCAGCAGTCGCTGAACGTGGAGACGGTCGCTTCGGCGATCCGCACCGACGAGCCGGCGAAACTGGCGGATACCATCGCCGCGAGCCTGCAGCTGGAAGTTCCCGATAAGCAGGAACTGCTGGACCTGTTCGATCTGCCGGAGCGGTTGCTGAAGATCGCGGACGTGCTCGATATCGAAATCGAGAAGCTGAATATGGACCGCAGCATCCAGTCGCGAGTGAAGCGGCAGATGGAGCGGGCGCAGAAAGAGTACTACCTCAACGAGAAAATCAAGGCCATCCAGAAAGAGCTGGGGCGCGGCGAGAAGAGCGAATTCGACGAGCTGAAGAAGAAGATCGAGACGTCGGGCATGCCGAAGGATGTCTTCGAGAAGGCGACGCAGGAGCTGAAGAAGCTGGAAGCGATGCCTCCCATGTCAGCCGAGTCGACCGTCTCGCGGAATTATCTGGACTGGCTGCTGGCGGTGCCGTGGAAGAAGAAATCCAAGGAGACGCGCAGCATCGATCACGCGGAGAAGGTGCTCAACGCGGATCACTATGGCCTCGAAAAGATCAAGGAGCGGATCCTCGAGTTCCTGGCGGTTCGACAGCTGGTGAAGAATCCGAAGGGTTCGATCCTCTGCTTTGTCGGGCCTCCGGGCGTGGGCAAAACGTCGCTGGGCATGTCCATCGCCAAGGCGACGGGACGGAAGTTCGTGCGCATGTTGCTGGGCGGCGTGCGCGACGAGGCGGAGATTCGCGGGCATCGGCGCACCTACATCGGAGCGCTGCCGGGCCAGATCATTCAGTCGATGAAGAAGGCGGGCACGCGCAATCCGGTGTTCATGCTGGACGAAGTGGACAAGATGGCCTCGGATTTCCGCGGCGATCCGGCGTCGGCGCTGTTGGAAGTGCTCGATCCGGAGCAGAACCACAGCTTCCAGGATCACTACCTCGACGTGGAATATGACCTGTCGCAGGTGCTGTTTGTGGCCACAGCCAATGTGCTGCATACCATTCCGGCCGCGTTGCAGGACCGCATGGAGATTCTGCGGCTGCATGGTTACACCGAGGTGGAAAAGCTGGAGATCGCCAAGCAGTACCTGGTGAAAAAGCAGCGCGACAACACCGGGCTCACCGAGAAGAATGTCGTCTTTACCGACGCGGCGCTCACAGACATGATCCGCAGTTATACGCGCGAGGCGGGCGTTCGCAATCTGGAGCGGGAGATTGGGAACGTCTGCCGCAAGGTCGCCCGCAAAGTGGTGAAGAGCGGCGCGAAGTATAAGGAGACGCTGACGGCGGAGAACCTGCCGGACTTCCTCGGCGTGCCGAAGTTCCGCGACTCGATGGTGCAGGAGAAGAGCGAGATCGGACTGGTGAATGGCCTGGCGTGGACGGAAGTCGGCGGCAGCATTCTGCAGACCGAAGTGCAGGTGCTGGACGGCAAGGGCAAGCTGACCACAACCGGGCAGCTCGGCGACGTGATGACCGAGTCGGCGCAGGCGGCGCTCTCGTATGTGCGGAGCCGCGCGCATCATCTGGGACTGCCGAGGGATTTCTACCGCAATGTGGACATCCACATCCACGTGCCGGAGGGCGCGATCCCGAAGGATGGCCCGTCGGCAGGCATCACCCTGGCCACGGCGCTGGCCAGCGCGCTGGCGCGGATTCCGGTGCGGCGCGATCTCGCCATGACCGGCGAGGTGACGCTGCGCGGTAAGGTGCTGGCCATCGGCGGGCTCAAGGAAAAGCTGCTGGCTGCGCATCGCGCGGGCATCTTCGAGGCGATCTTGCCGGAGGACAATCGCAAGGATCTGCCGGATATTCCGGAGAACCTGAAGAGCGCGATGAAGCTGAATTTTGTAGACACGATGGACGAGGTGCTGAAGATCGCGCTCGAAGCGCCCTTGCCGGAATTACGCGAGGACACGCCCAACGTGCTCGAGGCGAGCGTACTGAACACTGTGCCTCCGCCGGAGCCGGCGGAGCAGAGGCCGCACCAGTAAGCACCGCCTGTCTCGCGGGGTACGGGCCCCGTTCGTGGATCGTCCACCAGCTACCGGCAAGTTCCCGGAGTTATGCCGGCAAATGTTTAGTGATGGTCAGCTGCGAAGGCAGCTGCGCGTACTTCCCGATCGGCCTGGGCGAGAAGATCCTTCGCGCGGTCTCCGTGGCCGCCTAATTGAAGGTGGTTAGCCGCCTGCGCGGCGTCGATTCTATCGGACGCCTGGTGAATGAGCCTGCTTGCTTCCGCCAGATTCGGGTGCCGGTGCCACATGGCGTCGTCCTGCCCGATGGCAATTCCGCTCGCAAATACGCCGAGGCAAAGAACGGAGCCCAGGATGAACTTGTGTCGATTCATATGCTGTTCCCTCCGCGGATAAGGTAACAAGAAGCGATCAACCCTTGTGCGAGGCCTGTGGAAAAAGGACAGGCGCTGGTTTTCATACCGCTTTCAGCGCACGGTCCAGATCCTCCAGGATATCGCCGATATCCTCGATGCCCACCGAGATGCGCACCAGGCCGTCAGTGATGCCGATACGGGCGCGCTCCTCCGGAGGGACCGCGGCGTGGGTGGTGGTGGCGGAGTGTGAGATAAGCGTCTCCACGCCCCCCAGCGATTCGCCGTTGATGCAGAGCCGCACCGCCTGAAGCAGCTTTTCGGCGTTGGCGCGTGAGCCCATCTCAAACGACATCATGGAGCCGAACCCGGAGGCCTGGCGCTTCGCCAGCTCGTGCTGCGGATGCGTGGGCAGGCCGGGGTAGAAGACGCGGCTGACCTTCGGATGCTTCGCGAGATACGCGGCCACCTGGCGGCCGTTCTCGTCGTGCTGGCGCATGCGCACGGCCAGCGTCTTGACGCCGCGCAGAATGAGCCAGCTCTCAAAGGGCGAGAGAATGCCGCCGGTGCACTTCTGAACGAAGCGAAAATTCTCGGCGTGCTCGGGATTCGTTGTGACCAGAACGCCGCCGAGGCCGTCGCTGTGGCCGTTGAGGAACTTCGTCGTCGAGTGCATGACGATATCTGCGCCCAGCTCAATCGGCCGCTGCAGGTAGGGCGACATAAAGGTGTTATCGACGCTCATGGGGATGCCGTGGGCGCGGCAGATGTCGCCGACCGCCCGGATGTCCGTGAGGATCATCAGCGGGTTGGTGGGCGTCTCGATGTGGGCGAGCTTGGTGTTGGGGCGGAGGGCGCGGCGGACGTTCTCGGGGTCGGAGGTGTCGACGTAACTGAACTCGATGCCGTGGCGGACGATGACCTGGCTGAAGAGGCGCGTGGTGCCCCCGTAGACGTTGTCGCCGCAGATGACGTGGTCGCCCACGTTGAGCATGGTGACCAGCGCGGCGATGGCGGCCATGCCGCTCGCGAAAGCGTGGCCGCTGGTCCCCCCTTCGAGCGAGGCGAGGCTGGCTTCGAGGGCGTCGCGGGTGGGGTTGGAAACGCGGGAGTATTCCCAACCGCGATGCTTGTCGATGCCGTCGAGCTGGTAGGTCGAAGTGAGGTAGAGCGGGACGGTGACGGCTCCGGTGCGGGCGTCGGGCTCCTGGCCGTCGTGGATGGCGCGGGTGGCAAAGGCGTGCTTTGAGGTCATGTCAGAAATCAGGGTACAGGTTCGCGAGTGGCCAGTTCAAAGTTGGCGTGCGTTTGGCGAGGGGGTCTGCTTCTTTTGGAAGCTAATGCTCATGCTGATGCTCAGAAGGGCGATGCCGGCGAAGAAGGCGAGCAGCGCCGCGGGGTTTCGCGCCGAGATGCGGCCGTATAGCCAGGTCGCATAGCCGCAGACGAGGTTGAAAAGGCCCCAGAGGACGTTGACCGTGGGCGACGAGAGGCCGCGGCCGGGCGGCTTGGCGAAGGGCGTGGGGAACGGGTCGCCGGACACGCCGTGAACGAAGTGGGGAACGGTGTTGGCGAGGAATGCTCCGGCAAAAAACGCAGCGACGTAGTGGTACCAGGGCATGGATGGATCCTCCGACGGATGACCGGCTATTGTAGCGCCGGCGCGTCGACTGCAGAGCCATCTGCTGCGCAGTGGAGGCCGAGTTTTGCCCGCTGCCCGCACAATCAGCGCGGGCGCTGAGCTTCTCCGCCTTTTTCCTTGCCGCTCTCCTCGTCCTTCTTCTCGCGCTCCTTTTTCGTCTTCCAGAAGCTCTGTTGGAGACGGTAGAGGTCGCGGGACTGCCATTCCTGGCGGCGGAGGAGGGAATCGGCGCGGGAAAGCTCGACCACCTCGGTGGCTTCCACGCGGAGCACCTGATGCCAGGGATGGATCTGGCTGCCCTGGATGAGAAAGCCCGATTTGGCCCAGTCGCCCAGGAGGTCGCTGACCTTGCTCTTGACGTCTTCGGGATCTTCGAAAGGAAGAAGCTCGAAGGATTCTCCGGATTGCAGATGGACGGTGACAAAGGCGACAAGGACGGTGTCGCCGTTACCCCGGGGCTGGTCGGGCATCGATGCCTCCTGACAAGAGGTGAGATGCACGGCGGCGAGTTATCAAAGAGCGGCGCGGGGGGTGCTCGATCGGCTGCGCGGGGAGGACGGGTTGGCATGCAGAGGATTTCCGGGCTATAGTCAGACATCGACATGCGTTTCGTGACCGCAGCGCGAGGGCCACGGCGACTCTGGGTAGGGCGGTTTGCGGCCCTGCTGGGGATCGTCTGCATTGCGCTGGTGCTGTTTACGGGCATCGTGCAGGTCACGCACCACCACGCCGACGGACGCCTCGATCCTGACTGCGCGCTGTGCATGACGGCGCACACCGTCGCGCAGGTGGTGGTGGTCGTCGTGGTGCAGATCACGTCGCAGCCCGTGGAGCACTATGTCGCAGAAGCGGTTCCGGCGCCCAAGCTGTGCCCGCAGTTCGCGTTTAAGCTCGCCAAACGACCTCCGCCTGTCCCGCCTGCTTTCGCCTAAGGCAGACGTTCACCCCAGGGACAATTCATCACGACATCGGAGGTCATCCTATGCGCACGCCTGTTCGTGGCGCCGCCGCGTTATTTTCCCTATTCCTTTTTCTCGCAGTGTGCCTGATTCCAGGCGCAGTCCAGGCCCAATCCATTGCTAATTCCGGCATGATCCGGGGCACAGTCACCGATCCCACCGGAGCAGTGGTGCCGGGAGCGACCGTGATCATTCAGAATCCGGTGAGCCAGTACCAGCGCACGGCGACGACCGACAGCACCGGGCAGTTCCGGTTTACGAACGTGCCTTACAACCCGTACCACATGACGGTGGCGGCGAAAGGATTCGGCACGTATGTGCAGGACGTGAACGTGAATTCGTCGGTGACGGTCTCGGTGCCGGTGAAGCTCACGGTGGGCACTTCGGCGACGACGGTGGAGGTGACGGGCGAGGACCTGCTGGAGAACAGCCCGACGTTCCACACGGACGTAGACCGGAAGCTGTTCCAGAAGCTGCCGCTGGAGAGCCAGTCTTCGACGCTGAGCTCGCTGGTCACGCTGGCATCGCCGGGGATTTCGGCGGACTCGAATGGATTGTTTCACGGACTGGGCGATCACGCGTCGAACTCGTTCTCAGTCGATGGGCAGTCGATTACCGATCAGCAGAGCAAGGTGTTTTCGAACCAGCTGCCGGTGAGCTCGATCCAGTCGATTGAGGTGATCGACGGCGCGCCGCCGGCGGAATACGGCGACAAGACGAGCGTGGTGGTGGTGGCGACCACGCGCTCGGGGCAGGGGATGACCAGGCCGACGGGGGATATCTACAGCTCGTACGGGAGCTTTGGGTCGGCGACGGGTGGGTTCGATGTGGGCTATGGGAAGCAGAACTGGGGGAATTTCATCTCGGTGGACCTGCTGAACACGGGCCGGTTTCTCGACCCGCCGGAGTTTACGGTGTTTCACGACAAGGGCAACGAGGAGAACTTCTTCGACCGCCTCGACTACACGGTGAACGCTAAGGATTCTCTGCACCTGAACCTGAATTACAGCCGTTCGTGGTTCCAGACGCCGAATGCGTTTCAGAATGTGAACGTGCAAAACGTGGCGCCGGGTACGGGGGCGAGCGCCAGCCCGGTGTTCACGAACGTGGGCGACACCGATCAGCGGTCGAAGATCGGGACGTTCGACGTTTACCCCAGCTACACGCGGGTGATCAACGATCATTCGGTCTTCAATTTAGGTGCGTGGGCGAGGAAGGACCTCTATAACTACTTCCCGAGCGGGAATCCCCTGGCGGATCTGGGGCCGTCGAACCTGCAGACGTCTTCGATTTCGCAGATTCGCACGCTGCTGAATACAGCGGCGCACGCGGATTACTCGTACGTGAAGGGGATTAATAACATCGATATCGGCGCGCAGTATGGGCAGACCTTCCTGCGCGAGAGCGACACGCTGGGGATCGTGGATAACACCTACAACTCACCCTGCGTGGACACCTATGGGAATTCGGTGGTGGGATATTTGAGCCCGGCGGAGTGCGCGCCGGCGGGGCTGGTGGCGAACGGGAACTATCTGCCGGTACTGGCGCCGTACGATCTGACCCGTGGAGGCTCAAGCTATTCCTACTTCGGCCATACCGACGTGAAAGAGCTGGCGCTGTATGCGGAGGACCGCATCCAGCTGCACAACTGGAACTTCAATCTGGGACTGCGAGAGGACGTGTACAACGGACTGGCGGATGCCAACCAGACGGAACCGCGGCTGGGGACGTCGTACCAGGTGAGGCGGACGAACACGGTGCTGGGCATCTCGTACGCGCGGACGCTGGAGACGCCGTTCAATGAGAACCTGGTGCTGTCGAGCCAGGGCTGCACGAATCCGGTACTGGCGCCGCTGCTGGCGTGCTCTGCGACGGTAACCGGCAACGGAGTGGTATCGAAGAATCTCGAGCCCGGCTTCCGCAACGAGTTCCACGCCGACGTGCAGCAGGCGTTCGGCAAACACGCGGTGGTGAGCGGGGAGTACATCTGGAAGTACACACACAACGCGTTCGATTTCAGCGTGCTGGGCAATACGCCCATCACCTTCCCCATCGACTGGCATAACTCCAAGATCCCTGGCTTCGCGCTCCGCGCGGAGATGCCGACGTGGGACGGCTTCAACGCATTTGTGGTGATGTCGTCGGTGGCCGCGAGGTTCTTCCCGCCGCAGGTAGCGGGAGCCGGTGCCACGAGCGGGGTCGCGGTGGGCTATCCCTTCCGCATCGATCACGACGAGAAGTACAACGAGACCACCCACCTGCAATACACGATTCCCGGTTCCCGGTGGATCGGCGGATTGTGGGGCGCGCTGGACTGGCGCTTCGACAGCGGACTGGTAGCCGGATCGACACCCTGCTATAACGTGACCGATCCGAACGGCTCCTGCCCCAACAGCTCGCTTGGACCAGACGGCAATCCCGCAACGCTGAACGGCCAGCCTGCAGTGGTGCTGGCGGACAACAACATTCCCGGTACTGTCAACCCGGTAACTGGCGGTCTCGCGTACCTTCCGCTGACTGCGGACGAGGAGTTCCAGTCGGGACTGGCCTGCAACGGAGACAAAGCAACGCCGACCCACCAGATCGGCACGCCCATTCCGAACACGCCCTACTACGAGTGCGTGGCCAGCCAGCTTACCTCAAGCCTGCTCAGAGTCCCGGCCCCGGGGACGAGCGACAACGATCACAATCCGCCGCGCGTCGCGCCGCGCAGTCTGTTCGACGCGTCGGTGGGAAAGGACAACCTGTTCCACGGCGACAAGTATCAGTGGGGCGCACAGATTACGGCAATCAACTTCACCAACAAATACGCGCTCTATAACTTCCTCTCCACCTTCAGCGGCACGCACTACGTGACGCCGAGGGCGATTACAGCACAGGTCGATCTGCACTTCTGACAGGGTCCGGCGAGGACGGCGCACACGCACTGTCCCCGCCGGGCGCAGGAGGGGTTATGCCGGCTGTGAATCTCTGGAAGAACGGGAGCAAGCGGCGGGTGGAGCGGATCCGCTGGAAGCGGTGGGAGATCGTTCACGCGGCGATTCTGGCGCTGCTGATGATCCTGTTCACCTTCTGGATAGGGTTCTGGATCGCGACGCACCACTTCGACTGAGGCAGGCGGCGAGGCTGCGGCGCGGGGTTTACGGAGGCGCGGCGAACTCAGGGCTTTCTGCCGAAGACGCAGATCCAGCCTTTGTCGCGCTTCTCGACTACCTGAACGTCGAGGCAACCGGCATCGGCGAGCAGCGCGCGGTGTCCGTCGGCGGTGAGGAGATTCATGCCGATGACGGCAGCTGCGCGATCGACTTTTTCGGGGGTGAAGGCGGGCGTGCCCTTGTAGAGCTCGGCGATGAGGATGGCGGTGCCGCCGGGCTTGAGCACGCGGAAGACTTCGCGGATGTCGGCGGGCAGATTCGGCCAGAAGAAATGGGTTTCGACGGCGGTGATGAGGTCGAAGCTGTCCCCGGGAAAGGGCAGTGCGGAGACGGAGGCCTGTTCGATGTTGACCTGGCCGCGCCGGATGGCGGCAGCGTTGGCTTTGCCGGAGGTGGCTACGCTGGTTTGGGCGTAATCGACGCCGAAGACTTTGGCCTGCGGAGCTGCTGCTGCGAGCTTTTGGAGGGTGCGTCCGCCGCCGCAGCCGATGTCGAGGATCGCGCCGTGGGCGGGAATGGAGATTTGCGCGAGGCCCCAGTCGGTAAGGCGGGCGTGGTGCCAGTTCATGCGCCAGAGGAAAAAGCGGCCCATGAGGCCGGCGGGTTTGCTGAACTGCTGAACGATGCGGTTCTGGCCGGGCATGGTTTTTGTCCTGGGCTACACTTCGCAGTCGAAGATGCTCTTCGAGAGATAGCGCTCGGCGGAGTCGGGAATGAGCGTAGCGACCCGTTTGCCGGGGCCAAGGCGTTGCGCGATTTGTACTGCGGCGTGGACCATAGCGCCGGAACTGGTGCCGGCCAGAAGACCTTCTTCGGCGGCAAGGCGGCGGGTCATGGCGAAGGCATCTGTATCGGTGACAGTGACGATTTCGTCGGCAACGGAGCGGTCGAAGGTTTTGGGAATAAATGAAACGCCGATGCCCTCGACTTTGTGCGGTCCTGGCTCGCCTCCGCAGAGAACGGAGCCCTGAGTCTCGACGGCGACGGTGAGGATGCGCGAATCCTTTTCCTTGAGGTACCGGGCGATGCCGGAGAAGGTGCCTCCGGTGCCGACGCCGGCTACGAATGCGTCCACGCGGCCTTCCATCTGCTCCCACAGCTCAGCGGCGGTGGTGTCGTGGTGGAACTGGGGGTTGGCGGGGTTCTCGAACTGGAGCGCGGCCCAGACATTGGGGTCGGATTTGGCGAGGGCGAGGGCGCGGCGTATGGCTCCGGACATGCCTTCGGCTTCGGGAGTGCGGTGGACTTCGGCGCCGAATCCGCGCATGAGCATGCATTTTTCTTCGGCGAAGCCTTCGGGGACGAAGAGAACAACGCGATAGCCGCGGTTGACGCCGACAAGCGCGAGGCCAACGCCGGTATTGCCGGCAGTCGCTTCGGTGATGATCGAGTTCCTGTGAAGGATGCCGCGGCGCTCGGCGTCGAGGATCATACCGAGGGCGGCGCGGTCCTTGACGGATCCGCCGGGATTGAGGAACTCGAGCTTGGCGTGCAGTTCGGCGGCATGGGTAGGGGTGATGCGGCGGAGGCGGAGGAGAGGGGTATGACCGATCAGCTCCGTGATGTCAGCCGCAGCGCGGAGGCAGGGTGCGGCGCTGGTTTCGAGCATAAGACTCAACAGTCTATCAGGGGGCCGGAGGAGCGGCTCCCACGGAAGAGCTAGTACCAAAGTTTGCTGTCTGGGGTGGGGTGAAGTTGCTAAACTTATCAGACGTCTCGTTGCACAATTTTCGCTGCAACCTAAATCGAAAACGCAGCCCTCCCCTTACCTATGTCGTGGGTACCCTTGCGGTCAACCAACTCGCTGCTCGGAGACCGCCGCATCCTGTGGCTGCTGGTGGTGTTCACCGTGACCACGATTTGTCTCGGATCGGTCGTGGCGATGGTGATTTATACCGACGCGCATAACGCCATTTCCTCAGAAAGCCGGGTGGGCCACACCCAGGATGTGCTGCTGGATCTGAGCGCGATCTCGCAGCAGCTGGACCGGCTGGAACTGAACGTGCAATTGTATCGCGCGACCTCCAGCGTGGATAAGCTGCGGCTGGCGCAGAGCGCCTCGGTGGGGCTGAATACCCTCGTGCAGCGGGTTGCTGGGATGGTGGCGGACGACCGGGTGGAAGAGGGGCGCGCGCACGACCTGCAGGCCGCCACGGTGACGCTGACGCGGGATCTGGACCGGCTGACCTACGGCAAATCGATTCGCGACGACGCGCTGGAGTGCCGGCGCGTGGTGAACCTGATGCAGGACCAGGAACAGTCGCTGCTGATCAGGCGCGACACGGAGGCGGATCGGGAGACCCTGTTCGACATGGCGCGGCGAGCGAGCGTGATTGTGATTGGGGCCGTCCTGAACCTGGTGCTGTTCGGGTTCCTGATCCGGGACGCGGTGCGGCGAGGACGATTCGAGGAGCGGATTACGGAGGCGAACGCGCGGCTGCGCTCCACGGTGGAGCGGATGGGCGAACAGGCGTTCGAGTCGCGGCTGCTGATCGACGCGCGAGACGAGGTGGCGCTGTGCCTGGATGTGAAAGAGGCGCAGGAGGCGACGGTGCGCTACTTTGCGCAGCTGCTGCCGGGGACGGCGGGGAGCCTGTCAATCATCAACCACTCGCGCAAGGTGCTGGAAACTGCCGGACTGTGGGGTGCGGTGCGGGGCAATGCGGCATTCGAAGGCTTCGCGCCGGAGTGCTGCTGCGCGCTGCGCTCGGGACGGGCGCGGTGGCGGAAGCCGGAGCAGTCGGAGGTGCACTGCAGCCATTTTGTGGGGACACCGCCGGACCGGTACCTGTGCATGCCGGTGATCGCGCACGGGGAAACGCTGGGGCTGGTGACGATCGAATGCCGGACGGTGGAGGCGGCGGTAATGGCAGAGGCGCGCCAGAACGCCATTGCGTCGCTGGGAGAGATGGCGGCGATGGCAATCGCGGGGCTGAATCTGCGCGAGAAGCTGGAACGGCAGTCGATCCGGGACGGACTGACGGGGATGTTCAACCGGAGCTTTATGGAAGTGGCGCTGGAACGGGAGTTGCACCGGGCGGGGCGGCAGCGGCGGGAGCTGGCGGTGATGATGGTGGACATCGACCACTTCAAGCAGTTCAACGACACGTTTGGGCACGAGGCCGGCGATGTGGTGTTGCGGGAAGTGGCGGAAAATCTGCGCCTGGGCGTGCGCAGCGAAGATATCGCGTGCCGTTTCGGAGGCGAGGAGTTTGTGGTGATCCTGCCGGAGATTTCGACCGGTGCGGCGCTGGAACGCGCGGAGCTGCTGCGGCAGAAGGTGGAGGAACTGGTGCTGCGCTATCACGGGCAGCCGCTGCGGCAGGTGACGATTTCCATCGGCGTGGCCATCTATCCGCAGAACGCGGAGTCGCCGGATGAGCTGCTGCGCTGGGCGGACCGCGCGATGTATACCGCGAAGCACCGGGGACGGAATCGGGTGGTGCAGGCGGACAGCAGCATTCTGGTGTAAGGCGGGGCGATCCCTGCAGACCCCGGGGAGCCGCACTTTCTCGCAGGCAAGGGCATTTGACAAGCAATCGTCCGCAGCATACAGTCGATAATCGATAGAACGAACATCGATGGCATAACAAAGCACGACACAGACCCGAAAGCGGCTGATCCCGACCTGGAGCGCTGTGCTGTGGAGGTGCATTTTCGATGGTTGTGGTGGCCGCAATTTCAATCTTCATCAGTTGGGCAGCAGGCGGGACCATGCCTCGCTCCATGCTGTGCGTTGTTTCCGCGTCTGTGCAGAGTAATGCGTTGCGCACTGCCTGCGCACGCCAAGGCTGGATCCCGGCGGCGGTATCGAATGCGTCCGGCGCAGGTGTCCCGCCCATCCGGCACTCGATGGTCCAGAGCGCGAGTGGTGCGGCAACGGCCGGAGCCCAGGACGACACAAATCCGGATGCGGCCGAACGCCGACGGGTCATCGAGGGGGCGGCCGCGAATCTCAGGCAGTACTACTTCGACCATGACATTGCGCAGAAGACCGCGGACGCCCTGCTGGCGCACCAGAGTCATGGCGACGACGACGCCGCCGCCAGCGGGCCGGCGCTCGCCGCCTTGCTGACCGCCCAGATGAGGGACGCGAGCCAGGATATGCACCTGGTGGTGGAGTACAGCCAGAACCCGCTGCCGGCGGGACCGCCCGTGCAAACGCCCGCAGCGATGGCACGCTTTCGCGAGGCGATGCTGGAGCAGCATTGCATGCTCCGCAAGGCG
This sequence comes from Acidobacteriaceae bacterium, assembly GCA_049671725.1. Lineage (GTDB taxonomy): Bacteria > Acidobacteriota > Terriglobia > Terriglobales > Acidobacteriaceae > Palsa-343. The sequence continues at coordinate 71,378 of JBATVK010000066.1, read as the reverse complement.
GAGATTCTGCCCCACGGCATCGGATATCTGAAGCTCGATTTCTTTCCCGACGTCGCGGTCTGCGGGAGCGAGCTCCGCCAGGCGATGGCCACGTTGAATCGCGCAGCCGCGGTCATCTTCGATCTACGCGACAACTCCGGCGGCTTTCCCGATTCGGTTTCGCTGGTTGCGAGCTACCTCTTCGATCATCCCGTTTACATGTACAGTCCGCGGGGGGCGCCCACCGTGGACTCGTGGACCCGATCCCCGGTTGCCGGAAGCAAGCTCGCGGACAAACCTGTCTTCGTGCTGACTTCACACGCCACGTGGTCGGGAGCGGAACAGTTCAGCTACGACCTGAAGATGCTCAGGCGTGCGACCCTGGTGGGAGAAACAACGCGGGGCGGCGCTCATGCAGGCATCTTCCATCGCATCGACGACCACTTCGGAATGGGTATTCCGGAGGAGCGCTCGATCAATCCCTACGGCAAGGCTGACTGGGAAGGCGTCGGCGTCACGCCGGACGTACAGGTGAAGGCTGCGGACGCTCTGGACACGGCGGTAAAGCTGGCGAAAACCCGGCTCCGCCAGAAGTAGTCAGGCGAATCCGCATGTCGAACGCCCGCGCTTGGTATGCACGCGAGGCGGGCAGACGAGCAAAAATCAGTTAGCGGCCTGAGGCGTTCGGCGACGCTCCAGCGGCAGCCTTCTGCGTATTCTGTTCGGATTTGGGATAGTAGCCGGAGCGGGTGCGGACGTAGAGCTTGCCGTGGTGCGGGGCTTTGGCCTCCACGCGGATGGTGCGGTATCCCCCGAGGCTCATGGGGATGGTGGAGTGGTAGCCGATGGTGTACTGGTTGCGGATATCGTGGGCGACCTCGGCAGCGACCGTATCCACATCGAGCAGATTGCGCGGGAAGAAGGCCAGGCCGCCGGTTTCATCCGAGAGTAACTGGAGAGCGCGTTTGGCACGGCGGGATTCGCCGCCTCCGCTGTCGTCCCCGAAGAGCAATCCGATGGAGTAGACGACCGGGCCCTGGAGATCCTGGATGCGGCGGATGGTCTGTTCGAGGTCGAGGCTGGAGGCATTGTCTTCGCCGTCGGTGATGACCAGCAGTACCTGCTTGGGGTGGCGCGCGCCCTGGGCGAGGTGGTCGGCGGAGGCTACGACGGCGTCGTAGAGCGCGGTTCCGCCGCGCGACTGGATATTGGACAGGCCCTCATTGAGCTTGGCGATGCTGGAGGTGAAGTCCTGATCGAGGAAGGCTTCGTCGGAGAAATTGACGACGAAGGCTTCGTCGTCGGGGTTGGAGGCGCGGACCAGATCGAGAGCCGCGGTGACAACGGCCGGGCGCTTGTCGCGCATGGAGCCGGAGTTGTCGACGAGGATGCCGAGGGAAATGGGGATGTCGGAGTGCTGGAAGGAGACGATGGTCTGGGGAGCGTTGTCCTCGAAGACGTGGAAGTCGTCGCGGGTGAGGTCGTTGACGATCTGGCCGTGTTCGTCGATGACGGTGCAGTTGAGGACGACTTCGTCGACGTTGCGGCGGAGGGTGTAAACGCCGTTGTCGCGATGAACCGCCTGATCGGGATGGGTGGGGCTGACGGCCTGGTTGTCGGCGGCGTCGGGCGAGACGATGGGGTCGCGGTCGACGTCGAGAGGGGGTTGGCTTTCGGGTTTCGTGGGGGAGACGTTGGAAGTGGGCGCAGCCTGGGCGGGCGCGCTCTGCGCGTGAAGCGCGCCGGGAAAGAAAGCCAGAAGAAAAAGAGCAAGAACGAGGGAGTTACTGCAGCGGCGCATAATATCCGACCCGGGCGTGTACCGTCAGCGGGGGCAATCCCGGTGGCGGCGACAGCTTTACCTTCAATTTACGCCACTTTCCGTCCATATTCAGGTCGTCGGTTTTGTAGCCAAGAACGTATTCGTTGCGCAGCTCGGAGCTGATGCGGGTAGCGATATCGCCCATTTCCGAGAGATCGTCGACACGGAAGAGGCGTCCGCCGGAGTCGTTGGCTATGTCGTTGAGGAGCAGCGGCCCGTTGCGCTCCTCCGGGGTGGCGGCGTCGGGATCGAAGATGCCCATGGCGTAAATCTGAACGTCGGCTTCGCGGACCGCGGAGCGGAGCTCGCCTTCGGTGTAGCGGCTGTTGTTGTCCCCGCCGTCGGAGACCACGATGAGGGCGCGGCGCGGGTATTTGGCCTGCTTCATCTTCTCGAGACCGAAGTAAATGGCGTCGATGAGGGCGGTGCGACGGCCGGCGCGGACGGTGGCGAGGGCGGATTCGATGGTGTCGACGGAGGAGGTGAAGTCGGCGATCAGCTCGGGACGGTCATTGAAGCCGATGACGAAGAATTCATCCTCGGGATTGGAGGTCTTCATGAACTGGAGGACGGCGCCGCGGGCGCGGACTACCTTGTCGCTCATGCTTCCGCTGAGATCGAGGATGATGCCGATGGAGACGGGCGCATCGTCGCAGGAGAAGGTGCGGATGGCCTCGGGGCGATTGTCCTCGTAGATGGTGAAGTTCTGCTTGTCGAGCCCGGTGACGAGGCGGTCCATGGGGTCGGTGACGGTAAGGGGGACGAGAACGAGATTCGTGTCAATGCGGAAATTGATGCCCGCGCGCAGGGACGCGCCGACGGCGAGCGGCACCGCGTTGTCGGCTTTGGTGATGGGCGGCGGTGGAATGTGGATATGGACCTCGTTCAGGGGGTCGTCCTCCTGAGCAAACGTCGTGGAGAGCAGGAGCAGAGGCGCGATCAGAATCAGGAGCAGGAAGCGGAAGCGGGACAGGCGCGGTGCACGCCGGAACAGAGACACTCCCGCTGCGGAGATGCCGGGGACGCCGGCGACCGAGCGATGCGCTGAGGAGCACTGAGGGCTATCGGCAACGAGTCCGGGCCCCGACGGGGATACCATGGCCGAACCTCACCTGTGGAAAAGATACTGGCACGAAGCGAGAGGATGTGCAATAGCCAATTGGGGTTCGCAGCATGGGGAGTGAATCCTGGCCGTACACCGGAGGACTCGCGTCGTGTTGCTGGTTTCTGGGATGCGGGAAACGGGGCCGAAGCGGCAGAGGCGCGACAATTTGCATAGCAAGGCGAGCGAGGCTCGGCAGGCGCGGGCAGGCGGGCGGGATTGCTGCGATAGAATCGGGGGGAACAGCGAGCCCAAATGGCAAAAATTTATCCCTTCCGAGCACTGCGCTACAGCGCGGCTCAGGTCGCCCCGCAGGACGTGGTGACACAGCCGTACGACAAAATCACGCCGGCGATGCAGCAGGCCTACTACCAGCGCAGTCCGTACAACCTGGTGCGGATTATCCTGCGGCTGCCGGAGTTGTTCGACCAGGAGGGGGATATTTATACGAATGCTGCGCGGGACTTTGCGGCGTGGCGGCAGGAGGGGATCCTGGCCCAGGAGCGGGAGCCCTGCATCTTCGCGTACGCGCAGCAATTTGCGGTGCCCGGGCAGCCGGGGGTGGTGCGGGAGCGGCGTGGTTTTATCGCGCTGGGCGAGGTGTGCGAGTACGCCCAGGGAGTGATCTTCCGGCACGAGCAGACGCTTTCCAGGCCGAAGAGCGACCGGCTGAACCTGCTGCGGGCGACGCGGGCCCACTTCGGACAGATCTTTATGTTGTATTCCGATCCGGGGCGGACGGCGGAGCAGCTGTTGTTCGGCAACGGGGCGAGCCTTCCGGAGATCGAAGTGACGGATGAGTATGGCGTGCTGCACCGCGTATGGAAGGTGAGCGATCCGGCGAAGATCAACCTGCTGGTGACGTCGCTCGAGGACAAGAAGCTGATCATCGCGGATGGTCATCACCGGTACGAGACGGCGCTGAACTACTCGAAGGAATGCGCCGCCAAGAGAACTGCGGAGGGATGCGAGCGGGCGAGCGGGGGATTGCCGCAGCCGGCCTATCCGGAAGCGGCGGCCATGATGACCTTCGTCAATATGGATTCGGAGGGCCTGGTGATCCTGCCGACGCATCGGGTGGTCTTCGGGCTGAAGGGTTTCCTGGCGGCGCGGCTGCTGGAGGCGGCACAGCCGTTTTTCGACATTGAGGAGCTCCGGGATCGCGAGGCCTCGGCGGCGATGGCGCGGCTGGGCGCGTCGACGGAGAAGACGGCGTTTGTTGCGGCGATGGCGGAGGGGTGGTTCCTTCTGACGGCCAAAGCAAAGGCCGTGGACGAGGCGCTCAAAGAGCTTCCGGCACGTCAGCGGCAACTCGATGTGGCACAGCTGCATGCGCTGGTGCTGGAGAAGCTGCTGGGCATCTCCCCGGAGGCGATCCGGGATCAGACGCACCTGCGCTATCTGCGCGATGCGGGCGAAGCGGTCGACCAGGTGGCGCGCGGCGAGGCCGACGTCGCTTTCCTGATGAACCCGGTGACGATGGATCAGCTGCGGGAAGTCGCGTTTGCGGGGGAAGTGATGCCGCAGAAGTCGACGGACTTTTACCCCAAGCTGCTGAGCGGTCTGGCCATCTATGCGCTGGATTGAAGCGGGCCTGGCGCTCGCGGTCGCGGGCGGTTCGGCGCAGAGCGCGCCGCCTCAGATGCCGGCGATGCCGGCCTCGTCGACCCCGCAAGCAGGCTTGCCGGGGATCCCGACTCCGGTGCAGCCGCGGGTTCAGCCGCAGTTCGTGGTGGTGCTGGATGCGGCGCACGGTGGAAGCGACACGGGAGCGCGGCTGCGCGACGGGGTGCTCGAGAAAGACATCACCCTGGAGCTGGAACGGAAGCTGCGCGTTGCCCTGCGCGGGCAGGGCGTCGATGTGGTCACGACGCGGGATGCCGATGTGGATGTGCCGGCGCTGAACCGCGCTGAGATTGCGAATCACGCGCGGGCGGCAGCATGCCTGGAGATCCATGCGACGGCAACAGGGAGCGGGGTGCATTTGTTTACATCATCGCTGCCCCCGGCGGCGGAGACGCCGGTCTTACCCTGGCAGACGGCGCAGGCGGCGTATGTGACGCAAAGTTTGCGGCTGGAGTCGGAGATCGATGCGGCGCTGGCCCACGCGGCGGTTCCGGTGACGCTGGGGCGGGCATCGGTGCAGCCCATGGATAGCCTGGCCTGTCCGGCGGTTGCGGTGGAGCTGGCGCCGCTGGTGGCGGGGAACACCACGACGGGGGAAGCGATCACGGACGAGAAGTACGAGAACCTGGTGGTGAGCGCGCTGGCGGCTGCGATTGGCTCGTGGCGCAGCGACTGGAAAGACTGACGATGACGCGGGCGCACAAAATCCTGCTGGCGAGTCTGCTGCTGCTGTGCGTGGGCATGGCGGCGGCGCTGATCCGGCTGCGCAACCGCGCGCAGGATCGATTGCAGGAAGAGGCGACCAGCGCGCCGGCCATGGGGACAGCGGCGGGAACGCCCCCGACTGCGGTGACGCTGTACGTGCCCAACGATCTGGACGGCTCTCTGACCGCGGTGGAGCGGAGCATCCCACTGCCGCAGGATGCGAATGCGCGGGCGCAGGTGCTGCTGGAGAGTCTGGTGGAGGCGTTTGACGCGCCGGGCTCGACGCACCCCATGCGGGTGAGCCAGGGGATCAACGAGGTCTATCTGCTGCCGGCGCCGGCCGCGGCGGAGCAAACGAAGAGCGACGGCGAGCTGGCGGTGGTGGATCTGACGTCGGCGCTGGCGGCGGCGCAGCCTTCGGGGATCGAGCCGGAGACGCTGACCATCGAGGCCATGCTGGCGACGCTGCACGCGAATATGCCGGAGATCACCGAGGTGCATTTCCTGGTGGATGGGCAGCCCCGCGAGACGCTGGCCGGGCACGCGGACATGACGCGGACCTATATGGCGTCGGAGGCGAATCCGGAACCAAATCCGCAAACCTCGCCGTCGGCGGCGCCATGAAGATCGGGGTCTTTGACTCGGGGGTCGGCGGGCTGACGGTGCTGCGCGCTCTGGCGGAGCGGATTCCAGGCGCGGAGTATCTGTACCTCGGCGACACGGCGCGGCTGCCGTATGGGGCGAAGTCGCGGGAAACAGTAGCGAGGTATGCGACGTCGAGCGCGCGCTTCCTGGTGGAGCAGGGCGCGGAGTTTCTGGTGATCGCGTGCAACACGGCCAGCGCGCTGGCGCTGGAAGAGATCCGTGAGGCGGTACCGGTTCCGGTGCTGGGAGTGGTGGAAACCGGCGCCAACGCCGCCGATGCCAGCTCGCAGACGCGAGACGTGCTGGTGATCGCGACGGCGGCGACGGTGGAGAGCCACGCGTATGCGGCGGCATGCGCGGAGCGGGGTCTGCGCGCGCTCGAAAAGGCATGCCCACTGCTGGTGCCGCTGGTGGAAGAGGGATGGATCGAACATCCGGTGACAGAGGAGGTGCTGCGCATCTATCTGTCGGAGCTGATGGCGCAGGCGCGGATCGAAGCGCTGAAGCCGGACACGCTGGTGCTGGGTTGCACGCATTATCCGCTGCTGCGGGCGCAGATTGAGCGCGTGGCCCACGAGTCGCTGCGGGTGATCGATTCAGCGCAGGTGACAGCCCACCAGGTGGAGCGAATGCTGGATGGATCGTTGCCGCGCGAGGAAGACGCTGGAACGCGATTCTTTGCGACGGATTCGGTTGCGAAGTTCCAGGCCCTGGGCAGCCGCTTCCTGGGGCGGGCCATCGACGGGGTTGAGCTGGTCGATTTGGGTGGCTGAGAGACTCTCTACGACTGTGCGGTGACGACGACGTTGAGCTTGACGTCGTGGGTGATTCCGCCGGAGGTTCCGGTGACGAGGACGTTGTAGGTTCCCACCGGGGTGCCGTTGGGATTGACAGGCGGCGGCTTGGTGCCTGAGCCGCCATTGCTGCCGCAGCCGGACGCAGCGAAGGCGACGATGGCGAGCAGGAGCAGGCCGGCGGGGATTCTGCAGCGGCGGCGGCGCAGAGGCACGAACAGGACCAGTGCCAGCGCAAAGGCCGCGGCGCCGCGCGGGCCGAGGCTGCGCAACTGCGAGGTTGAAGCGTTGGGATTGACGGCGGTGATGGTGAGGTTAGCCGTCGCGGTTCCGTTGACTGTGAGCGACGATGGCGTGATGGAGCAGCTGAATGTGCCGGCTGAAGGAGTGCAGGACAAGCCAACCGCGCCGTTGAAGTTATACAGCGAGGTCATGGTGAAGGTCGTGGATGTGGTGTTCCCGGAGACGACGTTGATCTGCGGGATTCCGGGGGAAAGCGTGAAGTCGGAGCCGGTCTGGGCGACAGTGACAGGAACGGCAGCGCTGGTGGATCCCATGTAATTGGTGTCGCCGGTATAGACCGCGGTCACGTGGTTCTGCCCGTCGATGGGGAAGTAGTCGGGCGGGAGGGCGATGCTGAAGGTGGAGGTGGGGCCGGAGGTGGCGGCCGTGAGCGTCCCGAGTGTAGCGTAGCCGAAACCGATGGCGCTTCCGTTGGCATAGAGGCTGACGTAACCGGTGGGGGCGACGGTTGCGCCGGCCGGGCCGCTGACAGTGGCGGTGAGCGTGGCGGCCTGGTCACCGGAGATGCTGGAGGGCGTGATGGCGAGCGTGGTGGTGGAGGCAGCGGGGGTGCCGGTGGGCGTTACCACAGTGAACTGGCCCAGCCCGACGCATTCGACGTAATCGGTGCAGGAGAAGGATTGGTAGTTCGCATCGCCACTGTAGTCGGCGATCAGGGTGTACTGGCCGGCAGCGAGATTCGGGAAGGTGACCTGGGCGAAGGACAGAACGGCTCCATAGAAGCCAGGCGCGGGCGTGACGGTGGCCGTCTGCGAATAGGCGACGGTCCATGTGCCCGCGTTGTAGGCCGCCAAACCCACGGTCAGCGTTCCGGTGGGTGGCTGCATGCCGACGGGTGCGGTGCCGAGCGCGGCTTCGTTGCCGGGAAATGTGGAGTAGCCCTGCACCTGGGCGCTGACCGTGACGCTGCTGCCGGCATTGATGGTCTGGGAAACGTAGGGCGAGTACAGCTGGCTGGGATAGAGCGTGGTGGTCGTGTAGCCCTTCCCGACGGTGAAGCTGACCGGCTGCGCGGTGGAAGAGGCCTTGAAGCTGTTGTCGCCGGCGTAGCTGGCGCTGGCAGTGTGTGGTCCGACGGAGAGAATGGGCGTGGACCAGGAGGCAATGCCACCCGCATTGAGGGGCTCGGAGGTCGTGTTGCTGTCGAGTGTGAAGGTGACGCTGCCCGTGGCCGCTCCGTCGGTCTGGCCGCTGGGCGCATTCACACCGACAGGCTGCGCGTTGAGCGTGACGCCCTCGCCATAGACCAGGGCTGTGAGGGAAGCGCCGAAGTCGGGGACGATGTTGAAGGTGAGCGTGGATTTCTCCGGATTGACCGTGAGTGTTTGCGGCGAGGAAGTGCTGCCGGCATACGTGTTGTCGCCGCCATATTGTCCGGTGATCTGATAGGTGCCGCCGGGCAGGGAGCTGAGCGTGTCGGACCCGGAGCCGCCGGTGAGCGTGATGGCCGCCTGGCTGCGGCTGGCGGGCTCATCGGAGGTGGTGAGGACGGAGACCGCGCCGGTGGGGATGCCAGAGCCGGAGGATGGCCGGACCGCGGCGCTGACGGTGACGTTCTTGCCGTGCTGGATGGTCGCCGGCGATAGATGCAGCGAGGTGCTGGTGGAGGTGAAGGAGATGCTGCTCCAGTTGTTCACCAGGTTGGCGATGTCCAGGGAGCCGAGGCCGCTGGCCAGGTCGTAGCCGGGACCGGCGGCGTAGACGGTGGACTCACCCGTGTCGGCGCCGAGGCCGTCGACGCCGAGGTCGCAGTCGGGCGCGCCCAGTTCGCAGATGTCCCAGTTACCGCCGAGAGTGATGTCGTGGAAGGCGGAGGGTTTCTGCTGGGCAAGAGGGTAGAGGACGGTGTCGGCCTGGCCCTGGCGGCCGTACTTCTGGTCAACGAGGGCCATCACGCCCGCCATGGCAGGCGCGGAAGCCGAGGTGCCTCCGACGAGATCGACGTCGAAGTTGCCGCTGGCGTCGGGTGTGCACGCGCCCTCGTAATCGCAGTCGGCGTAAGCGGAGAGATTGGCGCCATTGGAGGCGAAGAGAGCGACGTCGGGCACGTCGCGAACACCGTCGGCAGGAACGCCGGAACCTGTTTGCCAGGAGGGTTTGGGATAGCCGCCGGTGCAGACGTTGCTGGTGGCATCGCGATTGATGCAGCTGCTGGCCCCACCCCCTCCGGCGTAGATTTCACCGCGTGAGAGACCGTCGATGGCGTCGAGGCCGAAGGGATCGTTCCAGACCTGTTCCGGGAGAGGCGCTTTGAGCGAGCCTTTGGTGGTGGGGTCATTGGCGGCGTTCCAGTCATCGGCGGAGCTGGGCGCGCCGGAGGCGTAGTCGGAATAGTAGAAATCGGTGCCGCCCACGGCAACGTCCCAGGGCGTGGAGGCAACAGCATTCACGCTGAGGAACTGGAAGTAGTCGTCCGGGGACTGCCCGTAATCGCCGGTGGCGACCAGGACGGTCTGGCCCTGGGCGGCGGCCTGCTCCCAGAGCGCATTCCAAATCTGGGTTTCGGCAGGGGTCATGTCTTCTTCGCCGCCGCCCCAGCTCACGCTGATGATGTCGGCCTGATCGTCGTCGACGGCGCGCAGCGAGGCGAGGGCGATGGGGTCCTGATACGGCGAGCCGTTGGAGATGTAAAGGTCGATGGTGGCTGCGGGCGCGACCGCCCCTGCGATCTCGACGTCGAGGTAGGTCTCGCCTTCGCTGGGGTTCCAGCCGGGATCCTGGCCGTCGACGATCACCTGAACGGGGTTTGCCGGGAGTCCGAAGACGCTGCGGTAGTCAGCGGGAAGGCTAAGGTCGATGTTGGACTCGTCGATGATGCCGAGGGTGACCCCGCTGCCAGTGACGCCTGCGCTGGAGAGCGGGGCGAGGTCGTACTGCGTGGCGAAGTCGGCGGGGGCGAGCGCGTACTGGAGCGGGCTCCACGAGGGAGGGCCGGTGAGGTCGGGCTCGAAGCGGCGGTCGAGGGAACTCCAGGAGTCGCGGCCGGCGGTCTGGAGCTGCGAGGTGAGGCGGAAGTCATCGAGGGGCGAGACGGCGGCGATAGCGGGGCTGAGAGCCTGGGGAATACGCAGCGGCGTGGCGTTGGCATGATGCGTGACGCCATCAATCAGGTACTGGTCGATGCGGGTGTGGAAGGCGGCGTTGAGCTCTCCAACGGTTCCGGAGAATTCGATGAAGCTCCTGGCTTTCGACACGCGATTGACGCTGAAGCCGGAGCCGTTGAGCCAGGACGAGACAGCCTGGATGTCGGAGTCGGCAGGTCCGAACTGCGCAGCGATCTGCGCGGGGGTAAGCCAGTGGTGGTAGAGCGGCGAGCCGGGCGTGTGCTCAGCCTTCAAATACTGCTGGAAGGCGGCTTCGCGATCGGGCGGCCGATGGAGCAGGATCAGGATGCGGCCCGCCGGCGCGGATTCGCTGACCGGGCCCTGGTCGTAGCGCGCGTTCGCGAGCGGATGCACGCTGCCGGGGAGGGTGGCGAGATGTGCGTCATCGATGGTCTGGGTGACGAGAGGGGTGGGACGTTCCTGAGCGTGCAGCGGCGCTGAAATCGCCAAAAAGGCAGGAAGAAAAAGAGAACAAACCACGACTGCGGACAGCAAACGGCGGCCCAACCACATCGCGTCACTCCGTATCTGTTGATGGCAGCACTATACACCGGCAGAACTGCCGGTGTATGAGCAACAACGTCGGCGGCGACAGGAAGAAGCTACTGCGGGTGCGCGTGTACGGGAGGTTCAGGTGAAAGGGAGCCGACAGGGCGGGTGGTGAAGACGGTGATGGGCGATTGCAGAGCGAAGTCCATCAGGCTTCCGGAGGGGATGCGCACCTGGCGCTCGTGCGAGGAGGCGAAGGTGTCGGTGGAAACGGCGATCTGGCGGCCTTCGTAGTCGATGTGCGTGAGGTGGAGGGAGAGCTGTGCGCGGCTGCCTTGATGCGACTCAGCTGTGTGGCCGATGACGGGAGTGCCGCGAGGAATGGCGACGATGCCGGCGGCGCGGATGTCGGCCGCGAGCGTCGCGCGGAAGATTCGATCGGGCGCGGTGCTGCTGAGACTCTCCCGAACGCGGACGGGGAGGACGGTGCCGATGGGCAGCACGAGGGTTTCCTTCTGCGGCTTGACCAGTCTGGGCGGCCCGGTTTTTGCGGAGGTCTGTGCACAGCCGAGGGCGGAGGCAAAGAGCAGCAGGACAGTGAGGGCGGGCAGAGGGGGCTTCATTCGAGATCGTTCCTTCTGAAGAAAGCTAAAGCAACTACGTGGATGCTGTCAGCGGAGCCGGAGTCGTCCCGGCCTGTCTGTTCGACGCAACTGCGGCGAAAGCGGACTCATCTGAATTCACAGACGCACAAGCGCGTGGAACGTAGAGGCTCCCGCGGTAGGATGCGGTGGGGGCGGTCCGGGGCGTACGAAGGAAAAGCGCGGGGACGCATTTGCGCGGGCAGGGCGTTCCCGGTACCATACATTGTCCGGAGAACCAAACTATTCAAGGAGATGAAGCCATGTCGGACGACAAGCAGTCGAGCGGTTTCAGCTGGTTTCTCGCGGGGCTGGGAATCGGGGCCCTGATTGGAGTGTTGTACGCACCCAAAGCGGGGCGCGAAACCCGGGAGAACCTGAAGAACGGAGCCCGCGAGGGCACAGAATACATCAAGCAGCGCGGGCGCGAGACGGCCGACCAGGTGACCGATCTGGTGGACAAGAGCAAGACCCAGGTGACGGAGTACGTGGATCGCGGCAAGGAGTATCTGGAGCGTGGCCGGGCGCAGTGGGACGAATTCGTCAACCAGGGACGGCAGTTCGTGAACGAGCAGACCGGGAAAGTATCCGCAGCGGTGGACGCGGGACGCCAGGCGTACGAGAGCAGTTCTGCGCCGGAGAACAACTCGGCGGAGTCTGCCTGAGGGCGGGGTATGAATCGGCGTTCGCGCGAGGCTGAAGCCGGGGCTTTGTGCCAGGGACGGGAGCGATGCACGAAATACCGCAGTGGGTCTACATCCTTTTTACCGCTGTAACGGCGTTCGGCGTGTTGTTGCAGGCGGCGGTGCTGCTGGGCATGCTGATCGCCCTGAAGGGGGCGCTGGGCCGGCTGGACCAGGTGTCGAAACTGGCCGAAGAACATGTGATCCCGACCCTGCAGTCGGCGAGAAAGCTGCTGGAGGATGTTTCTCCCAAGCTGAAGACGGCAGCGCAGAACATGATGCAGGTAAGTGAAACACTGCGCAGCCAGTCGGGGCACGTGAGCGTAGCGGTCGACGACTTGCTGAAGAAGACTGAGGCGCAGGCTGAGCGCATCGATGAAATGGTGACGGGGACGCTGAACAGCATTGCGCACGCAACGGCGACGGTGCAGCGCACGGTGGCAGCGCCGATCCGCCAGGCGAGCGCGCTCTTCAACGGATTGCGTGCGAGCTTCGACGTCTTCCGCGGAAGCCGCGAGCCGGTAGCTCATTCGGCTGCGGACGGCGACCAGTTCGTTTGAGGGCAGGCATCCGCAGGGAAAGAAAAGGGGTTAGAGGCAAAATCCTCGCTGCGGCGAGGATTTTGCTTTTTGGGGCTCACGAGACGCCGGAGACAGGGAAAGAGTGCTCAACCGACAGGCGGGTCGGCGCATCCTAACGCCAGTGCAAAGACTGCCAGGTGAAATGACAGGACGGGATCCCCAGGAGTGCGTCGAGCAGCAATCTGGCTTGGAGGCGAGAGCGCCGCTCTCGACTTACAGGCTGCAGCTGCATGCGGGATTCACCTTCGCCGATGCGGAGAGCGTGCTGGATTACCTGAAGGATCTGGGGATCAGCGACTGCTACGCATCGCCGATCTTCGAGGCGCGGCCCGGTTCGATGCATGGCTACGATGTGACGCGGCACGACCGGCTGAATCCGGAGTTGGGCGGCGATGAAGGATTTGCGCGATTTGCGGCGCGGCTGCGGGCGCTGGGGATGGGCCTGTTGCTGGACATCGTGCCGAACCACATGGGTGTTGGGAACGATTCGGTGTGGTGGCAGGACGTACTGGAGAACGGGCGCGCGTCGCAGTATGCGAGCTACTTCGACATCGACTGGAATCCGCTGAACCCCGACATGAAGGACAAGCTGCTGCTGCCGATTTTGGGAAGCCAGTACGGCGAGGAGCTGGAAGCGAAGCGGATCCAGGTCGCGTTGATCGGCGGACAACTGCGCGCGACGTACTTCGACCATCAGATTCCGGTTGCGCTGCGGTCATTGCCATTGATCTTTCCGGAGCCGGAGCTTGACGAGCTGGGGGTGCCGCAGGGATTTCGCGATCTGCTGCGGGAGACGGCGCACATTCCGCCGCACGAATCGACGGACCCGGCGCTGACAGCACAGCGGCGGCGGCAACTGGAGGAACTACGGCCGCGATTGCGCGCGGCGCTGGAGAGCGAGGAGATGCAGCCGGTTGCGGCGCGGGCTCTGGAGCGGATCAACGGCGTGGAGGGCGACGCACACAGCTTCGACCGGCTGCACGAGCTGCTGGAGCAGCAGCCGTGGCGGCTGGCGTACTGGCGCGTGTCCAGCCAGGAGATCAATTACCGGCGCTTCTTCGACATTAACGATCTGGTGGGCCTGCGCATGGAGAATGCGGAGGTGTTCGCGGCGACGCATTGCCTGATCCGGCGGCTGCTGGCGCGCGGCGAGGTGACGGGGCTGCGCATCGATCATGCCGACGGGCTGTTCAATCCGCGGCAGTATCTGGTCCGGCTGCAACTGCTGTACGTGGCCAGCCAGTGCTTTGGAGAGACGCCGCAGGGGGAGACGGGCGAGGACGGCATCGAGGGGGAAGCGCAGCGGGCCATGCGCGGACAGGACTGGGACGCGGCGCCAGGGCCGCTGTATGTGGTGGTGGAGAAAATTCTGGAGCCGAAGGAGTCTCTGCCGAGAGAGTGGCCGGTGCGGGGAACCTCGGGCTACGACTTCGTGTACTCGGGGAATCAGATTTTCATTCGTGGAGAGAATCGGGAGCGGTTCAGGGAGTTTTACCAGCAGCTCACGGGGGCGAGCCGCGATCCGGCAACGATTGTGTACGAGTCGAAGCTGAACGTGATGCGCAGCTCGCTCTCCAGCGAGGTCTATGTGCTGACGACGCTGCTGAGCCGGCTGGCTTCGGCGAACCGGCGGGCGCGCGACTTTACTGAAGACCTGCTGGAGACGGCGATCCGCGAGACGATTGCCTGCTTTCCGGTGTACCGCGCGTACATCGACGAGCGTGGCGAATGCACGGAGCGGGACCGCGCGTTCATCCGGCAGGCGATTGGGCGGGCGAAGGAGAGAAACCGCGAGATGGACGCGTCGGTTTTCGACTTTCTCGAAAACACGCTGCTGCTGCACGGCCAGAGCGGCGAGCAGATCGACCAGCGGGAACTGTATTTCACGCTGAAGTTCCAGCAGCTCACAGGGCCGGTAATGGCGAAAGGCGTGGAGGACACGGCGTTCTACGTCTACAGCAGATTCATTTCGTCGAACGACGTCGGCAGTTCGATGGATGCGTTCGGGATCGGAGCGGAGGAGTTCCACGCGACCAATGCTGCGCGGCTGGAAGAGGCGCCGGACGCGATGCTGGCGACATCGACCCATGACACGAAGCGCAGCGAGGACGTGCGCAATCGGCTCAATGTGCTCTCCGAGATGAAATTTCTGTGGCCGTCGACGGTGCGGCGCTGGGTGCGGATGAATGCGAGGCACAAACGAAGGCTGGAGGATGGCCGCGTAGCGCCGGACGCGAACGAAGAATATTTCCTGTATCAGACGCTGGTGGGCGCGTGGCCCTGGCGAATGGAGACGGCTGAAGAGCGCGAAGCGTTCGTGACGCGCATGGAAGAGTACATGACCAAGGCGCTGAACGAGGCCAAGGTGAATGTGAGCTGGACGAATCCGAATCCCGCGTATGCGGAGGCGGTGCACGGGTTTCTGCGGGGCATCACCATGCCCGATAAGAGAGGTCGCCAGCCGCGGTTTGTGGAGACACTGAAGGCTCTGCTACCGGAGGTGGAGCTGTTCGGCGCGGTGAATTCGGTGGCCCAGGTGGTGCTGAAGGTTGCATCGCCGGGGGTGCCGGATTTCTATCAGGGCACGGAGATGTGGGATCTGAGCCTGGTGGATCCGGACAACCGGCGCCCGGTGGACTATGAGACGCGGCGCAACGCGCTTCAGGATCTGCGGGAGCTGGCGGCGCGCCAGGGCGAATCAGCCGTATGCCGCGAAACGCTGGCAAGCCTGGCGGACGGGCGAGTGAAGCTGTGGACCGTGCATCGCGCTCTGGCGCTGCGGAACCGGGTGGCGGAGATTTTCCGGCGCGGAACGTACACGCCGGTTGCGGCGAGCGAAGAACACGCGGAGCACGTGGTCGCGTTTCTGCGCGGGCAGAGCGTGCTGGCGGCGGTTCCGCGGTTCGCATGGACACTCATGCACGGTAAGGCGCGCATGCCCCTCGGCAACGCATGGGGCAGCGGACAACTGGCGGTCCCGGAGATGGCGGGCGCGGAGCTGGAGAACGTTTTTACCGGTGAGCGCCTGCGCGTGAACGACGACGGCCGTCTGGCGCTGTGCGAGATATTTGCGGAATTTCCGGTGGCGCTTTTTCTGCGCAGGTGAAGTTCAGGCTTTGACTTCAGGCTCATGCTGGTCGCGATCGGTGACCACGGCCAGCGCGGCGAGCTTCTCGGCCAATGCGGGAAGGAGCGCGCCCTCGGGGCAGCGCCAGCTCCAGTTGCCCTGCGACCGCGACGGGACGTTCATGCGCGCGTCGCTGCTCAGGTCGAGGACGTCCTGCACAGGAAAGAGGCAGATGTCCGCGACAGACGTCGCGGCGGCACGCATGAGCGGCCAGACGACGCTGGACCTGCTTCCTATGTAAGCGCGGACGGCGGCCTTTTCGGCCGGTGAGGCGCCGTGCTCCCACCAGCCCCGGGTGGTGTCGTTATCGTGGGTGCCGGTATACGCCACCGTGTTGGTTACATATTTGTGAGGCAGGTGGAGGTGCGCGCCGCGCGCGGAGAATCCAAACTGGATAACGCGCATGCCAGGCAGCGAGAACTGCTCGCGCAGAGCGTCGACCTCTTTCGTGATCATGCCGAGGTCTTCGGCGATGAAGGGTAGCTCGCCGAGCTCCTGGCGGAGGCGCCCGAAGAGCGCGGCTCCAGGAGCCTTGATCCACTCGCCATTCACGGCGGTGTCGTCCGCAGCGGGGATGGCCCAATAGGCTTCGAAGCCGCGAAAGTGGTCGAGGCGGATGATGTCGTAGAGGAAATGGGCGCGGCGGATGCGGTCGACCCACCAGGCGAAGCCGTTGTGATCGAGCACATCCCAGCGATACAGGGGATTGCCCCAGCGCTGGCCGGTCGCTGAGAAGTAGTCGGGCGGGACGCCGGCGACGCGAAGGGGCAAAAGATCCTGGTTGAGTTCGAAAAGCTCGGGGTGCGTCCAGACGTCGGCGCTGTCGTAGTTGACGAAGATGGCGACGTCTCCGATGAAGCGGATGTCGCGGGCGGCGCAGTACTCGCGCAGGGCGCGCCATTGCTCGTCGAAAGCGAACTGGATGGCCTGGGCGACGGCGATCTCCTCCGCGTGCTCGGTGCGCAGACGGCTGAGAGCGCCGGGCTCGCGGTGTTTCGCTTCGGTGGGCCACTCGTTCCAGGAGGCGTAGCTGAACTTGCGGCGGAGGACGGTGTAGAGCGCCCAGTCGTTGAGCCAGGAAGCGTTGGTGCGGCAGTAGCCCTCGAAGCGCGACCACTCGTCCTCGGAATGGCGATGGATGAAGTTGCGTGCGGCTTCTTCGACGAGCGGCAGCTTGCGCGCGGAGACGGCGTCGAAGTCGACATTGCCGGAGCGGCCGGGCAGGCCCGCGATACGCTCGCCTGCGATCCAGCCGCGGTCGGAGAGATATTCGAGCGAGACGAGCAGGGGATTGCCCGCAAAGGCTGAGAGCGAGGCGTAGGGCGAGTTGCCGAAGCCGGTGGGACCGAGGGGCAGGACCTGCCACAGACGCTGCTTGCCGGCAGCCAGAAAATCCGCGAAGGCGTAGGCGGCGGGACCGAGATCGCCGATGCCGCCGTAGGACGGCAGGGAAGCGACGTGCAGCAGAAGACCCGAGGAACGCTGGAAAGGCATGCGTCAGTCCCGTGCGACCGATTGTAGAAGGAAAGTCCCGTGCCTTCGAAGAGATTCAAAGGACACGGGACCGGTTGCTCTCATTCCTGATTGAAACGGCGTTCTACAGCGCTCCACTGGGCAACTGCTGATTCTGCATCTTGCGGTTGACGAGGATGCGGCCGGCCTTCTGATAGTTGCTGAGGAGCTGCCCGGCGAACACCTCGAAGGCCTGCTCGCGGCGCTGGTTGAGGAGAGTTTCGCGGGTGGCGTCGAAATGGCTGGCCATGTCCTGCGCCGAAGGCTCCTGCTTATCGGTGAGCTGTGCGACGACGCCGGTGTTGGCGGTTTTGATGGCGGGGCTGATTTGCCCGACGCTGAGATCGAAGAGGGACGGAGCGGCGGTGGCGAGGTCGCCGATGTCAGGGACCTGCTGGGAGCGGCCGACCAGGTCGCTGCTCTTGATGGTCGCGCCGACTTCCTTCGCGGCTTTGGCAAGGTCGTTCTCGGCGTGAGCGCGGTCGGCGAGCTCGTCGGTCTTGCGCGCGAGCAGCGCCGGAACCTGCTGATCGCGGAAGTCGTCGAGCACGTGCGATTTGTATTCAGCGAAGGTGGGGGTGTGAGCCGGATTGATGGCGACGACCTGGAAGACGGCGTAGTCGTTGCCGCCGGTGGTAGCCAGCTGGGGCGCCCCCTGCTTTGGCGCGGCGAAGGCGGCGCTGAGCACCTTGGAGCTGTCAGCCATATCGGGGAGGGTGGCGGTACTGGGAATAAAGTCGGTGGTGACGACCTTCAGGTGATGCGCGGCCGCGGTCTGATCGAGGCCCGAGGTGCCCGCCTGCGCCGCGAGCTGCTGCGCGAAGGCCTGCTCGACCTGCAGATCCTTCTGTTTGGTCAGGATGTCGACAATGGAGGCTTTCACATCGCTGAGCGGCTGGATATGGGCTTCCTGTTTCCCTTCGCTCTGGATGATGTGATAGCCGAACTTGGTGCGGACGAGGCCGGAAATCTGGCCGGGCTTGAGCGCGAAAGCAGCAGCGTCGAATTCGGGCACCGTGACGCCATGCTTGATCCAGCCCAGCTCGCCGCCCTGGTCCTTGCTGCCGGGGTCGTCGGAGTATTTTTTCGCCAGGTCCGCGAAATCCTTGCCGTTGTCCTTGCGGAGCTGGTCGAGGATGCCCTGCGCTTTGGCTTTGGCGGCTGCGTCGGCGGCCGGACCGGCGTTCGGATCGACGGAGATGAGGATATGGCGGACCTTCACCTGCGCATCCACTTTGTACTGTTGCAGGTTCTGGTTGTAATACTGCTGGATTTCCGCGTCCATAATCTGCGGCTTCCCGCCGGGGAGATCCTTGTCGGTGAAGGCGATGTAGGCGATCTTGCGGGTTTCGGGATCGGCGTTGCGGAAGCGCGCGGCATTCTGGGTAAAGAAGGCCTGCAGCTCCGTGTCGGTGGGGTTGATGGTCTTGCGCAGGTCGTCGGCGCTGAGCACCGCGTAGGTGAACTTAATTTTGGTGGCCTGATTGCGGTAGTAGTCGCGCACATCGCCGGGGGAGACGGTGACGCCGGCCGTGATGAGCGCGCGCAGGCGGTCGGTGGCGATCTGATCGCGGATTTCGCCCTCGAACTTTGTAGTGGTCATGCCGAAGTTGTCGGAGACCAGCTCCGCATAGTGCGCGTCGCCGATGTACTGGCCCTCGGGGAAGAGGACTTCGCCCCACATGCCGGAGTGCAGGAACTTGCGGACGTCGGCATCGGTGGCGCGGATGCCGAGGCTATGCGCCTCGTCGAGGAGGATGTCCTGCTCGATGACGACCTGGCTGGCCTGCTGCATGATCATGGGCATCAGCATGTCGGGAATCTGCTGGCCGCGCATCATGCGCTTGGCCGTCAGCTGCACGTCCTCGACGGAAACCTGGTTCTGGGCGGGAAGGAAGCGGCCCAGGATACCGCCGTGGCGGATGCTGGCGTACGTGGTCTGGGCGCTGGTCTGGTCATTGAAGATGCCGGGGACCAGAAAAATGACCATCAGCACGCAGGTGGCGCCGATGATGATCCAGAAGAGGGCTTTGGTGAAACCAGTGTCTTTCTGCAGGAAGCGGATCATGAATGGGTGACAGCCTTTTCTATTCCAGCGCACTCACGCCGCTACGGGCGCGGAGGGTACAAATTCCTGATGCGCAGGAGCTTGTTCCAGTATAAACGCGGGCGAGCGCCGGGGAGACGCGGCCTGCGCCCGGGCCTGGACGCAGGGCCGCCGTGGGGCCTTACTCGAATGAAAGCGTTACAGAGCCGAAGTTCGCGAAGCCGACGCGCGCGGTAGAACCCGGCAGGGCGAAGGTCTTGCCGGACCAGCTGCCGGTGGTGACCCAGTCGTTGGCGCTAAGGCCGCCGGTGCGGCCGGACCCTTCGTTCGCGAGCCAGAGGACGAGGCGCAACAGGTCGTGGCCGGCGCTGTTGGATGCCGTGCCCTGGAAGCGCTTTTCGCCGTCGACTTCGACGGTGACGGATTCCTGGCTGAGATCGACCGACTGCCAGTTGGCGCAGGCTGGCCCGACCGCCATGCCGCCGTTCATCTGCAGATCGCCGATGACGGAGAGGCGATCGGCCTTGTCGGGATCGACGAAGGCGGATTCAAGCATCTCGATGGCGGGGTGAGCGCTGGCAATGGCGGCGACGACTTCGTCTCGGGTGTACGGCTGACGGCGCGGAGGCAGGTCTTTGCCGAGACGGAAGGCAATTTCCGCCTCGACGCCGCGCAGACGCCGGAGATCGCGGCTGACGCGCTGGCCGGAATGCGGATAGCCGCCCCACAGGGGCATAACCGAGAAGAGCGGGGTGGCGTCGGGCGCGGGCGCGCCGACCTTCCAGCCGCCGAGCGGGGCAAAAGCTATGCCGACTTTGTCCTGGAGCGCATAGGCTTCGTCGAGCGTGTGCGGGCGCAGATTCTCGGGCAGATCGTGGATTGGGGATACTTCGCGGCGCGCATGGAGCAGCATTTCGGCGGCACGGTGCATACGGTTGGATTCGATTCCGGAGAGAGCAGGGTGGTGCGAGCTGGCGACGGCGGCCATCAGATCCTCCTTTTCCTACAGGTAAGACGCAGAAACGGTGGGTATCGATTAAGGCGCAGAAACGACGATCTGTAACCTCAACCCGGCATTGTGCGTCGAATGGTGAGGAATAGTAGAGTAGGAGCACCCCCATGCCACACGAAAAGACGAGCGAAGTTCCGGCCGCGGAGATCACTCCGAAGCAGGTTTACATGAATCGGCGCAGGTTTATGGCCGCCGCTGTGGCGGGCGCCGCGGCGCTGGCCAGCGACCGGGCCATGCACCTGGCCCATGCTTCGCCGGTAGAGGCCGCGGAGGCGCTGGCGACGGTGAAGAGCCAGTATTCGACGCCGGGGCTTGCGCCCACCCCGCTCTACGACATCACCCACTACAACAATTTCTACGAATTCGGCGTGGACAAGGGCGATCCCGCGAAGAACGCGTGGCGGCTGAAGACGCGGCCGTGGTCGGTGAAAGTGGAAGGGCTGGTGAAGCAGGAGCGGACCTTCGACATCGACGACCTGCTGAAGCTGAAGCCGATGGAAGAGCGGGTCTACCGCTTCCGCTGCGTGGAGGCGTGGAGCATGGTGATTCCGTGGGCGGGGTATTCACTGTCGGAGCTGATCAACGAATGCCAGCCGAAACCGGAGGCGAAGTACATCCAGTTTGTCTCGCTGGCGAGCACCAAGGACGAGTTGCTGCCGTGGAACGCGGGGATCAGCTGGCCGTATGTGGAAGGGCTGCGCATGGATGAGGCGATGCATCCGCTGACGCTGTTGACCTTCGGGCTGTACGGGCAGGATCTGCCGAACCAGGACGGCGCGCCAGTGCGCGTCGTGGTGCCGTGGAAGTACGGCTTCAAGTCGGCGAAGACGATTGTGAAGATACGGTTTGTGAAGAGCCAGCCGGGGACGACCTGGAACGAGATGGCGCCCAATGAGTACGGGTTCTATTCGAATGTGAATCCGAACCGCGACCATCCGCGCTGGAGCCAGAAGCGGGAGCGGATCATCGGAGCGCCGCTGTGGAAGCAGTGGCAGCCGAC
Source organism: Acidobacteriaceae bacterium (assembly GCA_049671725.1). Lineage (GTDB taxonomy): Bacteria > Acidobacteriota > Terriglobia > Terriglobales > Acidobacteriaceae > Palsa-343. The sequence continues at coordinate 50,206 of JBATVK010000066.1, read as the reverse complement.
GCTGATGTTCAATGGCTATGGCGATCAGGTGGCGTCCCTGTATAAGGGAATGGATCTGATTAAGGACTACTGAGGCGGCTAAGAAGCGGCCAGCTAAAGATCTGCCGGCAAAAGAGCGTTGCCATCCAGCGAAGAAGCGAAATGAGAGCCAGGGGAGTTTCGAGCGAATGAGGCAGCGCTGGATTGTGGCGCTGAAGGTGGCGGCACACGCGGCGTGCTTCGGCCCGATCGCGTGGCTGCTGTGGCGTCTTTATCTGACGGCGTCGAACGACCCGGGGGCGCTGGGCCCGGATCCGACCCACACCGTGACCTTCTTTACCGGGCGCGGCACGCTGCGGTTGCTGGTGATCACGCTGGCCATCACGCCGGTGCGGAAGCTGATTCCAAAACTGTCGTGGCTGGTGCGCTTCCGGAGAATGCTGGGACTGTACGCGTTCTTTTACGCGTGCCTCCACCTGACGACGTACGTGTGGCTCTACGCGGGACTGAGCTGGTCGGCGATGGTGGACGACATCAGCCAGCGGCGGTTCATTACCGCGGGCCTGGCGGCCTGGCTGCTGATGCTGCCGCTGGCGCTGACCTCGACGGCATGGTCGATCCGCAAACTGGGCGGAAAGAACTGGAACCGCCTGCACAAGCTCGTGTATCTGGCGGCGATTGCCGGGGTGATTCATTACTGGTGGGGCGTGAAAACCGGCGTGAAGACGCCGCTGGAGATCACGGTGGCCCTGGGGGTGGTGCTGGCGATGCGGCCGATCCTGGCGTGGCGAAATCAGAGAACAGCGCTCAGAGCTCAAAGCGCAGCGAGAAGCTGAAGGGGAACAGCGCGCTGGCCGGTCAGCCGGTGGTGCCCAGGGGCTTCGACATGCGGATGAAGTGGCAGGGCTTGGTGACGCGCGGGACCATCTCTGCGCGAATCGGCTCGGTGCCGGTGACCGCATAGCCGAGCTTCTCATAGAACGGCGGCAATTCGGTGCGCAGGTTCACCACGCTCAGATCCATGTGGTGGGCGCCCATCTCCCGGGCAAACTCCTCGGCAGCAGCGGCAAGACGGCGGCCAAGGCCGGTCTTCTGGCGCGCGGGATCGACCGAGAGCATGCCGAGGTAGGCGCGCTCTCCATGGAGTTCCACGTAGACGCAACCCAGCAGTGTTCCATTCTCTTCGGCGATGAGGAAGCGTCCGGTCTGCATGTACTCGCGGGTGCGTTCCGGCGTAAGACGATTGCCGGTAATGAAGTAGGATTCGACGGCGAAGGCTCGGTTGACGAGCTGCATGAGCGCGTCGAGGTCGGGTTGATCGGCGAAGCGGAAGTCCACGCGAATAGGGTATAGGGTGCAGGGCGTAGCGTGCAGGAGACCTGGGGGGCGCGGCGCCAGACTCCGTGGCTGAGCATGACGGCAGGGAGTCTGGTGCGGCGAATCGAAGAACAGCCATTACCGCAAAAGCGAAGGGCCGGAAGGGAAGGCTCCCGGCCCGGATGGTACTGTTCAGGTGCGGCTATTGCTGTGGGGCAGGACCCTTGTCGAGCGCGGCATCTTTCTGCGCGAGCACCTGCAGCACATGCTGCTCGAGCTGGGCGGCCTGGGGCAGAAGGCCGATGGCCTGCTCAATCTCCGGATCCCAGTTAGCCTCGACCTTGAGGCCCTGGTTGTAGCCGAGCACCGTCCCAAAGATCTTGGACTTGATGTTGACCTTCAGCCATTCGAGGTTGCTGTTGAACTCCTCCGGCGTGTACTCGACATTCTGTGAGTTCAGGTACTGTTTGAAGGCGCTCAGAACCGCATCGTCGACCGCGAAATCCTTTGTGACGTTGTGGTGGGCGATGTAGACCTCAGTGAAGCTCTGGAAGAGATCGCGCTCGAGCAGTGCGTCCTCGAAAGGCGTCGCCTTGGGCGGTTCCAGGTGCACGTCTGGCGTGATGCCGCCGCCGCCGTAGACCGTGCGTCCGGAATCGGTCAGGCGCACCTCGCGATCCTTCTCGTTCGTCTTCGGCCCAATGTCGTAGTAGTAGTCGTAGAGCGAGACGCCGTTGTAGTTGCGCTGAATGAGGCGGCCGCTGGGCGTGTAGTAGTGGTAGGTGGTCAGTGCGAGGCCGGTGCGGTCGGGCAGGTTATACACGGTCTGCACCAGGCCCTTGCCGAAGGTGGTTTCGCCCGCGATGAGGGCGCGGTCGTGATCCTGCAGCGCGCCAGAAACGATCTCGGCGGCGGAAGCGGTGCTGCGGTTTACGAGGACGACGATGGGGAAGTCCTGGCCGCCGTTGCCGTGGGTGGCGCGGTAAACCTGCTCCGGGAAGGCGCGTCCGCGCTGGGAGACGATGATCTGGCCGCGCTTGAGCAGGCGGTCGCAGACGGCCACGGCGTCAACCAGCACGCCGCCCGGATTGTTGCGCAGATCGAGGACCAGGCCTTTGAGGCCGGGACCGAAGCCGTCGATGGCATCGTCGAACTCGCGGCCGGTAGTCTCGGTGAACTGGATAATGTGGATGTATCCGATGCCGGGACGGATGTAGTAGGCCAGATCGATGCTGTTGTTGGGGATCTCGTCGCGGGTGAGATGGAAGGTGAGCGGGGCCGTGGAACCGACGCGCGTCATGGTCACGGTGACGGTGGTGCCGCGATCGCCTTTGAGCATGGTGGCGACCTGAGTCGAATCCATGCCTCCGGTGGATTTGCCGTCGATGGCGACGATGGTGTCCCCGGGATGGATGCCGGCGCGAAAGGCGGGCCCCTGCTCAATGGGGTGTACGACGACCACCTTATTGTCCTGCTGCACGATGATCATGCCCACGCCGTAGTACTTGCCGTGCTGCTCTTCCTGCATGCGGGCATAGGCCTGGGGATCATAAAAGCTGGAGTGGGGGTCGAGGGTATGCAGCATCTCCGGGATGGCGCCGTCGTAGATCGCGCGGTCGGGCATGTTGCCGGTGAGCGGCTCAGCATAGTTCTTCGCCACGATGGCGTAGACCGCGCCGAAGGTCTTGAGGCTGTCGCGGAAATTCGATTCGTCGGCTGCGGACTGCGCGCCCACCTGCTGGCTGAGGATCATGCCTCCCAGGGCGCAGAGCACGAAGAAGACGATGAGGGAGAAGAAGGTGCGACGAGTGCGGATGGACATGCTGGTTTCAGAATCCTGGGCTTCGAGTCCGGCGTGGGGTGAGGGTACTGCCGGCGAGAAGCGGCTCAACGCCAGTATAGCAGCGGGACGTGCGGCCTCGCGCCCGAAGGCGGGAAGTCACGCGGCGCCGGAGGCTGGGAATGCATCTCACTGCGGAGCGAAGCTGCGGGCGCTGCGGTAAGCAGCGCCGCGATTCGCCGAAATGAGGGCTGATACAACTTGAAAGCAGCTACCGTGGTGGGGATTTTGCTGATTATTGTGGGGATCGCCGGCTTTGCGTTCGGGGGATTCCATTACACGCATCGTAAACAGGACGCCAACATCGGCCCCGTGCACATTTCGCACCGCCAGCATAAGACAGTGCCCATTCCGCCGATACTGAGCGCGATTGCGCTGGTGGGCGGGATCGGACTGGTGGTGGTGGGCGCGCGGCAGTAGGGAGGTTTCCCGCCGGGGAACTAAATCTCCCAGCGGAGGAGGGCGGCTCCGACAGTGAATCCCGCTCCGACACTGGCGATGAGGACCAGATCGCCCTTCTTCAGGCGGCCTTCCTGAATGGCGGTTTCCGTCGCGAGGGGGATGGTGGCCGCGGTGGTGTTGCCGAAGCGGTCGATGTTGATAACGACCTGCTCGTCGCGGAGGCCGAGTCGCTCGGCGCTGGCGGTGATGATGCGCTTGTTTGCCTGGTGCGGGATGAAGCAGGCGAGGTCGGCTCCGGTGACGCCGTTGCGAGTGAGCAAAGTTTCCGCGGCTTCAACCATCTTGCGCACCGCAAATTTGTAGACTGCCTGGCCGTCCTGATGGACGACGTGCATGTTCTTGTCGACCGTCTCGCGCGAGGAGGGGTGCAGGCTGCCGCCGCCGGGCATGTAGAGGGAGAAGCCGCCGGAGCCGTCGATTTCGTGGTGAAAATCGATCATGCCCAGCTCGCCCTCCGCGGCGGGCTCGATGAGCACTGCGCCGGCGCCGTCGCCGAACAGAACGCAGGTGGCGCGGTCCGTGTAGTCGATGATCGAGGACATGGTGTCGGAGCCGATGACGAGCACCTTCTTCTGGGCGCCGCTCTCGACCAGCTTGCAGCCCATCTGCAGCGAGTAGACGAATCCGGAACAGGCGGCGGAGAGATCGAATCCCCATGCGCCCTTCGCGCCGAGGCTGTCCTGCACGAGACAGGCGGTGGCGGGGAAGAGCATGTCGGGGGTGACGGTGCCGACGATGATGACTTCAACTTCCGTTGGATCGATGCCGCGCTGGGCGAGGCATCGCTTCGCGGCCTCCGCGGCCATGTGGCTGGTGGCCATGCCGGGGTCGACGATGTGACGCTCTTTGATGCCGACGCGCGAGGTGATCCATTCGTCGGAGGTCTCGACCATTTTTTCCAGGTCGGCGTTCGTCAGCAGGCGGGGTGGAACGTAGGTTCCGAGGGCGCCGATTTTGGCACGGACGGGCACACGCGGGCGCACAGCAAGCGTCAAGAGTTCCTCCAGAGGTTCAACAGCCGAAAGAGTATTGTCGCAGAAATGAAGAGGAGACAGGAGCCACGGAAAAGGGGTGAGAAAGAGGGAAATTAGTGCACCGGGTGACCTGCTGCGCACGCACTGGCCCGTTACCGTTGCTTCCTTCCGGACCTGGCGGGGTTGGCGGGATTGCGTCGCGCAGGACCCGGCACACGCATGATGATAGCACCGCCGAAGGACCGCGGGAGATTCGTACCGTGCCCGACGACTTAGCCAAACAAGTTGGCTATAATATGAAGATATGAATACGGGCGAGGCAAGGAACCAATTGTCGAGGCTAATTCGTGCGGCCGAGAATGGCGAAACCATCGTCATCCGGCGTCACGGCAAGCCGGTGGCGCAAATTGGGCCCGCCGTGGCCGAACGGAAGAAGGCTCGGCTGGGAGGCATGAAGGACCGCATCCGCCTGCTGCCAGGATGGGACGAACCGATAGATCCCGACCGCTTCCTGGGCGGCGATCTGTGAGCGGCTATCTGCTCGACACGAATGTCACTCTGATTGCCCTGGCAAACCCGAGCCGTCTTGCTCCGGCGGCGCGCCGGGTCATCCTGATGGGACCAAATGTGCTCAGTGTCATCACTTACTGGGAAGTCGTGCTGAAGAGCATGAAGGGCAACCTCGACGTTGGCGATCCGCAGAGCTGGTGGCGGGATGCGTTGGATCAGTTGGCGGCATCACCGCTGGCATTGCGTGCCGAGCACGTGGCCGGGGTGTGCGACCTGCCGCCCATCCATCGCGACCCTTTCGACCGCGTGCTGATCGCGCAGGCGATTGCGGAGGAACTCCGCTTCGTGAGTGTGGACGAAACCGTGCGCAGCTACGCGTCGGCAGGTCTGCGCGTCATCCCGGTAAAATAGAGATGTGACGGAAACAGTGGAGATAGAGAAGGCCCGCGCGGGTGGTGAGCAGAAGGCGCGGCCGCGCGTGGGCTTTGTGTCGCTGGGATGCCCCAAGAACCTGGTGGACAGCGAAGTGATGATGGGGCTGCTGGATCGCGCCGGAGCGGAGATGACACCGCATGCCGAGACCGCCGACATCCTGGTGGTGAATACCTGCTCCTTTATCGATAAGGCCAAACAGGAGAGCGTCGACGCGATCCTGGAGATGGCGCGGCACAAGACGGCGGGCACGGCGAAGAAGCTGATCGTGGCCGGGTGCCTGGTGGAGCGGTATCGCGACGAGATTCAGAAGAATATCCCGGAAGTGGATGCGGTGGTCGGGACGGGCGAGCTGGAGAAGATTCTGAGCGCTGCGGGGCTCGAGACTTCCCCCCCTGCGGCGGCTGTGTCGCCGTTCACGATTCTTTCCGGAGTCGCTGACATACGGCCGGGACGCGAAGCTCTCGCGGGATCCCACACAAGCACGCCCGAAGCGGCCGGCTTCCGCGCCGAGGGCCAGCGCCGTGAGACGCAGGGGCGGTTTTCGCGAGCCGAGTGGGATGGGGCGACGGCTGCGCTGCCCCAGTATCTCTACGATCACACGACGCCGCGGCTGCGAACGACGAAGTCAGCGTCGGCGTATATCAAGATCGCGGAAGGATGCGATCACCCGTGCAGCTTTTGCGTGATTCCGAACCTGCGCGGGAAGTTCCGGTCGCGGCGATTCGAGTCGGTGGTAGCCGAAGCGGAGGCGCTGGCGGCGGAGGGCGTGCGCGAGATTACGCTGATCGGCCAGGACACGACCTGCTACGGCGAAGACCTTGGGCTCAAGGACGGCTTGGCGGCGCTGCTGGACCGCCTGGCACGAATCGAAGGCCTGGTCTGGCTGCGGTTTCTGTATGCGTATCCCAACCGGATTACGGGCACGCTGCTGCAAACCATGGCGCGGCACGGCAACATCTGCAAGTATCTCGACGTGCCGTTGCAGCACGCGTCGGCGCCGGTGCTGAAGGCGATGAAGCGCGGAGGCGGAACGGATATCTTTCTGAAGATGCTCGCCAAAGTGCGCGCGGCAGTGCCGGGAATTGCGCTGCGGACGTCCTTCATTGTGGGGTTTCCGGGCGAGACGGACGCGGATTTTGAGGCGCTGTGCGATTTCGTCGCGGAGGCGCGGTTCGACTGGCTGGGGGTCTTTTCGTATTCCGACGAGGAAGGCTCGCGGGCCTTCCCTCTGGAGAAGAAGGTCCCGAAGCGGGTGATCGAGCAGCGGCGGCGGGCGCTGATGAAGCTGCAACAGGGGCTGAGCCGGCAGGCAAAGCGTGAGCTGGTGGGACGCGAGATTCATGTGCTGGTGGAGGGCGAGTCGGAAGAGACGCCGCTGCTGTGGGAAGGACGCACACAGCACCACGCTCCGGAGATCGACGGAACGGTGTATCTCAACGATTTTGGGCCGTTCGAGGCGCTGACGCCGGGAACGTTCTACCGCTGCGAAGTGAGCGAGGCGCACGATTACGACGTGGTGGCGCGCGTCGTCGAAATATCAGAACTGGAGCCGGAGCGCGAGCTGGCGGAGGCGGTGCTGTGAGCACAAAGAAGAAAATCCTGCGCTGCCCAACCTGCCGGACGCTGGTGACGGCGAAGGATGAGCATTTTCCGTTCTGCAGCGAGCGCTGCCAGGCAATCGATCTGGGCAAGTGGGCGAGCGGGGAGTACAGGATCTCCTCGCCGGTGATCGATCCCGAGGTCCTGGAGGGGTTGAGCGAGGACGTGAAGCGGCGTGGGAACGATGACGAGTAGTGCGGCCATGACGGAAGACTCAGCGCACGTCGCTCCTGGAGGCAGGACGCCGAAAACGCTGTGGGCGTGGGCGGTGGGGACGTTTTTCGGTGCCGGGCTGATGCGGCCGGGACCGGGAACGTGGGGATCGCTCGCTGCGGCGGCGATCTGGTACTTTGGGCTGCGCGCTGCGCATCTTACCGGCTGGATGGCTGTGGATACGGCGCTGGCCGGGGTGCTGGTGGCCACGCTGGTCGGGATTCCGGCGGCAACGCGGGTGGAACGGGAAAGCGGGCGCGAGGATCCGGGATTTGTGGTGATCGACGAAGTGGCCGGGCAGTGGCTGGCCCTGGCGGCGGCTCCGCTGGACCTGCGGCACGGCATTGCGGCTTTCGTACTGTTCAGGGTTTTCGATATTGTGAAGCCGTGGCCGGCGCGGCGGCTGGAACATTTGCCCGGGGGAGCAGGGATTATGCTGGACGACCTGGCCGCGGGCGCGTATGCGCTGGGCGTGATGCTGCTGGTACGGCGCTGGGGATAGAGAAGCAGCTAAGAGGCGGTCAGCTTAAAGGCGGCCAGCGAGAAGCGAGTGGCGGGCAACACAGCGGTTCATCGATGGTGAGAATTCTCAAATCCGAGCCGAGCACGGCGCCAAGAATTGACTCGATCGAGCCGTCGGCAGCGCTTCCCGGAGGCGACGTGGAGGTTCGCGGGGCGAATCTGGGCGGCGTGCCTGCGGTGCGGGGCGACACTCCGCGCTGGGGGGGCGTGGCGCATAGGCTTCCAGTGGCCATGCTCGGCGATCTGGCAGCGCCGGTGCTGCTGAGCCGCGGAGGGCGGCTGATCCTGCGGGTTCCGGAAGAGGCGGAAACGGGGCGGCTGCGCATTTTGCAGAATGGGGCGGAGAGCAATGCTGTGGGCGTTCAGATAGCAAGCCTGATCGCCACGGGCATTCATTCCGTCGCGAACCCGGTCATGGACGGGTCGGGCAACATCTACGTCACCTGGTCCGGGCAGCGCGGCGAGGAGACGGAGGTCTCCGTATTTCGCATCGAGCGCGATGGCGAGATGCAGCCGTTCGTGCGCGGGATTGTGAACGCAACCGGGCTGGCCGTCGATTACGAGGAGAACCTTTACGTGTCGTCGCGGCACGAGGGCAAGGTATATCGGGTGGCGCGCAATGGCGCAGCCGCGGTCTATGCGGAAGGCATGGGCGTGGCGACGGGGCTGGCCTTCGACGCGGATCAGAATCTCTATGTCGGCGACCGCAGCGGCACCATCTTCAAAATTGCGCCGGACCGCCAGATTTTTGTCTTTGCGACCCTGGAGCCGAGCGTGGCCGCGTATCACCTGGCGTTCGGGCCGGATGGGACGCTGTTTGTGACCGCGCCGACGACGTCGAGCTACGACTCGGTGTATGCCATCAATCGCGATGGTGATATCGGTGTGCTGCACCGCGGGCTGGGCCGGCCGCAGGGAATTGCGGTGGACGTGGCAGGGAACGTCTATGTCGCGGCTTCGCTGCGCGGGCGGCGGGGAGTGGTCGCGATCACGCCGCAGGGAGAGATGTCGCTGGCGGTCGCCGGCACCGGGATGGTGGGGTTCGCGTTCGTGCCCGGGGGCGGCGCGCTGCTGACGACGCAGAGGACATCGTCTTCGGGCACACCGGCGGGCTCGCTTTATCATGTGGCGTTGGGCATTGAGGGTTGGCGGCTGGCCTGATCGCGCGGGCCGAGGAGACGGATGAACGCGGAGATTATTGCGGTTGGGTCGGAGATGCTCACGCCGTTCCGCCAGGACACCAACTCCCTTTACCTCACGGAAAAGCTGAACGCGCTGGGCGTGACGGTCGCCTTCAAGACGATCGCGGGTGACCGGTTGCGGCACCTGACCGATGCGGTGCGGCACGCGCTGGGGCGTGTGGACATCGTGGCCATCTCTGGCGGACTGGGGCCCACCGAGGATGATCTGACGCGCGAGGCGGTGGCGGCGGCGCTGAACGTGAAGCTGAAGCGCGATCCGGATATCATCGCGCACCTGTACACGCGTGCGGCGGCGCGGCGCACCACCATGACGCGTAACAACGAGAAACAGGCGGACGTGATCGACGGAGCGACGATTCTGCCCAACGCGAGCGGCTCCGCGCCGGGGCAGTGGATCGATACGGTGGTGGGCGCGCACCGCAAGCTGGCCATGCTGCTGCCCGGCCCTCCGCATGAGCTGAAGGCGATGTTCGAGGCGCAGTGTCTGCCGCGGCTGAGCGAGCTGCTGCCGAAGCGGCATATGGCGACGCGGGTGCTGAAGGTGGCGATGATCGGCGAATCGGCGGCCGACGCGAAGATTGCTCCGATTTACACGCTATATAAGGATGTGGAGACAACCATCCTGGCGCATCTGGGGGACATTGAGCTGCGCCTGAGCTGCACCAAGCCGGTGCCGGAGCTGGCCCAGGCGCGCGTGGACGAGCTGGCGGGGAAGATCGAAGAGGAATTGGAGGACTTCATCTACTCGTCGCAGGGCGAGACGCTGGAGCAGATCGTTCTCTACTACCTGGAGATGCGCGGCGCGAGCCTGGCGGTAGCGGAAAGCTGCACGGGCGGCATGGTCGCGGAGCGGCTGACGAGCGTGAGCGGCAGCTCGCGATCGTTCGTGGGCGGCGCGGTGGTCTACAGCAACCGGCTCAAGACGGAGCTGGCCGGCGTCGATCCGGCGCTGATCGCGAAGCACGGCGCGGTGAGCCGGGAAGTGGCCATCGCGCTGGCGGAGGGTATCCGCGAACGGTGCGGCGCAACCATTGGGCTGGGCGTGACGGGCATTGCGGGCCCGGGCGGCGGCACCGAGGAGAAGCCGGTGGGGCTGGTGCATCTGGCGGTAAGCGATGCCGACGGCACCGATACGGTGGAAAAGCGCTTCTCCAGCGATCGCAATGGGATCCGCTTCTACGCCAGCCAGCAGGCGCTGGATATGGTGCGGCGGAGGCTGATGTAGGCGCTTGCCTGCCCGGGTTTATGCAACCGTGCTGGTCGGCCGGGTGGGGGAGCCGGCCGATTTCGCGGTAGAGGCAAGGCGCGGGGGCGTAAGAACGATCAGCGGCGCTCCGATCACCAGAAGCATCAGAGAGGCGCGCAGCAGGTCGGTGCGGTCAGCGGTGAGCCGGATGGCCATCAGCGACATGACCGTTGCGTGAGCGATGTTAGCCCAGCCCGCAAACGAGATCAGGCTGCGGTGCTCGTGTGGATGGCGGACGGCGAGCAGCAGAAACACTCCGAGAGCGAAGTAGAGGCTGAGCATCATCGTGGCCCCCTCGGATTTGGGATCCCAGAGCATTTTTGCAATGAAGTAGCTGGAGGCGAGAAACAGCAGACCCTCCAGCACCAGAACCACCTGTAAGATTCGTTCCCGAATCATGAGATGTGCCTCCCCTCGTTTTTGGGTAGAGCCAGTTATACGCCCGTGAGCGCCGGCAGGTTCCTCATTTACCGGTCGATTTTCGGGTTCACGAAAAGTTTCTGCTCACCCCCTTGCGCTCCCTATCATCCTATGTGTTACATTGGGTAACACTATGGCGAGTAACAGTACCCCGAGTCACGATCCTGCCGAGCTGGGCGAGCTCGAGCGGGATGTTCTGAGCATCGTCTGGCGGCGTGGCGACGCGACTGCCGACCAGGTCCGCGAAGAGATGGAGCGGCCGCTGAAGGATTCCACCATCCGCACCGTGCTGCGGCGTCTCGAGGAAAAGGGCTATCTGGCGCACACCCTCGACAACCGCACGTTTGTCTACCGGCCAGCGGAGTCCCCGCAGCAGGTGGCGGGGCGCGCGGTGCAGCGCATTGTGGACTGGTTCTGCGCGGGTTCGGTGGAAGATCTGCTGGTGGGCATGGTGGACTCGAAGGTGGTAAGCCGCCCGGAGCTGGAGCGGCTGGCGCGGCGCATCGCCGCAGCCAAAAAGCAGGAAGGAGGCAAAGCATGACGAGCCTGATGATCGAAGCTGCGCTGCGCGGACTGTTGTTCGCGGCGGTGGTGGGGGCGGGCCTGGCCGGGCTGCGCGTGAGCAACGTGCCGGTGCGCAAGGCTGCGTGGACCCTGGTGCTGATCGCGTCCATGGCGATGCCGTTCCTGATGCGTGCGCCGCTGCTGGCGAAGGTGCCGCGGGGATGGTCGTGGGTGGTGCCGGTGCGGATGCATGCGGCGTCCGTGACGCCTGCCGCAGCGCCTGCGCCCGTTGCAGCGACGGCTGTGGCTGCACCCGTTTCCGAACCGGCGCCGAATGCGGCGCGCCAGCAAGCGCAGACGGAGCCGCTGGATCTGACGCCGATCCGCATCGAGCTTCCGGATCCGTCGGCTGCGGCCACCGTGCCCTCGGCCGATGGAACCGGAGCCGCGGTTCCTGACAGGAAACTGGACTGGACGCTGATCGAGCGGAGCCTGCTTTGGATTTATTTCGCCGTCGGCGGAGCGCTGTTGCTGCGGCTGCTGATCGGCTTCGCTGCCGCCATTCGGCTGTGGGTGACGGCGAAGGAAGTCTCGCCGCTCATCGCGCCGGAGCCAGGCGTGCGGGCGAGCGCGCGGATTGCTTCGCCGGTGACCATCGGATCAGGCATCGTATTGCCGGCCGATTTCGAGCAGTGGGACCGGCGCCGTTTGCGGATGGTGATCGCGCACGAGCGTTCGCATGTGCGGCAGATGGATTTTTATGTGCAGCTCCTTGCCGGCGTCTACACAGCAATTTTCTGGTTCAGCCCGCTGGGGTGGTGGCTGCGGCGCAGGCTGTCCGCGCTGGGCGAGACAATCAGCGACCGCGCCGGGGTGAAGGCAGCGGCCAGCTCGTCGGATTACGCGCAGGTGGTGCTGGAGTTTGCGGCGCTGCCGCACCGCGGGCTGCCGGGCGTGGCGATGGCGCGCTCCTGCAATCTGTCACGGCGGATTGAATCGTTGCTCAACGAGAGGCTGTTTCATAGCGCGTTCGCCGAGGGACGGCCGCGCGCGCTGGCTTCGCTGCTGTTGATTCCTGTTGCCCTGTTTGCGGCGACGGCGCTGATCCGTGTGCCGTCGGCGATGGCGCAGTCGAATCCGCCCGCGCCCGCGCCGAATCCGCAAACGGCTCCGGCAAACCCGGGACCGAATCAGGCGACACCTGCTCAGGCTCCCCCCGCGGCGGCGGCGCCGACGACGGGTCAGGCGTTTCCTGGCCAGCCGCCGGATGCGTCGCAGGTCCTGGGACCTCCGCCCGCCCAATCGGCCATGCCTGCGGCTCCGCCGATGCCACCCGCTCCACAGGGGCAGGGGGCGACAACGGTTCCTCCTGCTGCTGCGCAGACGCCGGCGTCTCCACCACCACCGCCGGATGTTGATATCGACAGCGGCGACGGGATGGGCGTTGGCGAGGGGCAGAGCGGCTCGACAACCACGGTGACGAATGGCCAGGGCAAAGGCTATTCGTATCACTTCTCGTCGAATGGCGATTCCTGGGCGATCGTCGACGGCGCAGGCAGCAACGGGGATTTTTCGGGCTCGTGGAATGCCGCACAGAAGGCGCAACTCGACCAGGCCCGGAGGATCGCGCACGGGCCGTTCCTGTGGTTCACGCACGACGGCAAGTCGTATATCGTCGACGATCCGGTTCTGGTGGAGCGGATTCGGGGGCTGATGGAACCGATGAGGGACCTGGGAATGCAGCAGAGGCTGCTGGGGCAAACGCAGAGGAATCTCGGCGAGCAGCAGAGGGAACTGTCCAAAGAGCAAAGAGACGCGCTGAACCTCTCGGTGCAGACGCAGGTCAACGCCGAGATGCAGAAGGCCATCGCCGATCTGAGGAAGGAACAGAGCCAGTGGAACGCGCAGACCATGGCCGCGATGCAGGCGGAAATGAAGGCTGCGCAGGCCGAACTGAGTCCGGAGAAGATGGCCGAGATCCGGAAATCCATGCAGGTCGCGGACGCGGAGCTGACGCCGGAGAAGATGGCCGAGGTGCAGGCGGAGATTAAGGCCGCGCAGGCGCAGCTGAGTCCCGAGAAGATGGCGGAGATCCAGAAGCGGATCAAAGCCGCCGAGGACGAGTGGAACGCGCAGAGCCTGGCACAAATGCAGGCTCGTCTGGGTGAGGTGCAGGCACGTCTGGGTGCGATGCAGACGCGGCTGAGCGACCGGCAGGCCATCGTCGCGGGCCGGATGAGCGCGCTGGGCGAAGAGCAGGGAAGGCTCGGCGAGGAGCAGGGTCGCCTGGGCGAAGCGCAGGCGCGGCTGGCGGCGCGCATCCACGACCAGGTGGAGCGGATCATCCAGGAGTCTCTGCAGAACGGCAAAGCGCAGCCAGTGCATTAAACAATTCCTGCCACGCAGAGCACCGCGGCGGGCTCGGCTGCGCGCGCGCCGCAACTGTTAGACTCGTAAGCGCATGCGCACCGGAATTTATCTGCTTGCCGCGGTGACCGCGTACCTGTTCGGGTCTGTCCCTTTCGGGTATCTGCTGGTGCGGCTGTTCCGCAAAGAAGACATTCGGGAGAAGGGCAGCGGCAACATCGGCGCGACCAACGTGATCCGCTCCGGCTCGAAAGGGCTGGGGGCGCTGACGTTTCTGCTCGACGTGCTGAAAGGCGTGCTTGCAGTGCTGCTGTGGGAGCTGGCTGCTCGACGTCTGGGGCTGGCTCCGGCGACGCGGAGCAACCTGGTGGCGCTGGCCGCGCTGTTTGCGATCCTGGGACACATCTATCCGGTCTGGCTGGGCTTCCGCGGAGGGAAAGGCGTGGCGACGGCCTTCGGCGTCTTTCTCGCGCTGGCGCCGTGGGCGGCGCTGGCGGCCATGGGCGTATTTGTGCTGGTGTTTGCGGCCTCGCGCTATGTTTCGCTGGGCTCAATCCTCTCTGCGATTGCTTTTCCGGCCTTCGCGCTGCTGATTCCGCACGCGGTGCGCGCCGCTGATGGTGCGCAGACGCCATGGCTGACGGCGGTGCTGTTCATCATTCCGCTGATCGTGATCCTCAAACATCACCAGAACATCGCGCGGCTGATGACCGGCAAGGAGTACCGCTTCGGCGGGACAAGGACCACCAGCGCATGAGCCGCATCGCGATCATGGGCAGCGGAGCGTGGGGCACGGCGCTGGCGATCAGCCTGGCGCGCCGGGGCGGTCACCAAATCGTCCTCTGGTCGTTCGACAAGGAAGTTGCCGAGACCATGCGCACGCAGCGGGAGAACGTGGCGTTCCTGCCGCGATTCGATATTCCGGCGACGGTTGCGATCACGGACGACGCTGCCGACGCGCTCAGGGACGCGGAGATTGTGGTCTGCGTGACGCCGTCGCAGTTTGCGCGGGCTTCGATGCAGGGGTTCGCGGCGCATCTGCGCGTGGGGCAGTTGCTGGTGAGCGCGACCAAGGGCATTGAAGACGGGACGTTCCTGCGCATGAGCCAGGTGTTTGGCGAAGTGCTTGCGGAGCGCGGGCAGGAGATCTCCTGCGGCGTGCTGAGCGGGCCTTCGTTTGCGCAGGAGGTTGCGGCGGGTGCGCCCACGGCGATCACGGTTGCCTCAGCCGACGCGGCGCTGGCCGCGCGGGTGCAGCGAGACTTCTCCAGCAAATCACTGCGGCTGTATACGAACGACGACGTGGTGGGCGTGGAGCTGGGCGGTTCTCTGAAAAATGTGATCGCCATTGCCGCGGGCATCGTGGCTGGGCTGGAACTGGGGCTGAATGCCAACGCGGCGCTGATCACGCGCGGCATCGCGGAGATGACACGTCTGGCCGTAGCCTGCGGCGGACGGCGCGAAACGCTGGCCGGTCTGTCCGGGGTGGGCGACCTGGTGCTGACCTGTACCGGATCGCTCTCGAGGAACCGCTCGGTGGGCATGGGGCTGGGGCGCGGCCGTAAGCTGAACGAGATTCTCGAGGGCCTGGAAGGACGGGTAGCGGAAGGCGTTCGGACCACCTCGGCGGCGCTGGGACTGGCGCGGAAGTACGGGGTGGAGATGCCCATCGCCGAGCAGATGGAGGCGATCCTGATGCAGGGGAAGGCCCCGGAGCGTGCGATCGAGGAACTGATGCTGCGCCCCGGGCGAGACGAGTGACGAGGGCCTGACAGCCGGCGACCGATCGATTTCGCGGCCGCCGCGAGAAACACATAACCAAAGGGTTAACCCAATCGGATTCTGTCGCTAACACATTCGTGTGACGCGAGATGAGCGGGGATGGCCCTACACTGGCAGGAAGAGATTTTGCGGCCGCTCCGCACGTGAGGAGAAGGATCCCGATGCCCAATTCCTCTCGCCGTGTACCCGAAGTCGGTTCAGGCGCAGGAATACCACGATTCCGCCAGCGAGTCTTCGGACGCTTTATGGTCGCGTTTTGCGCGATCATTGCGGCGACCGCGGGATCCATCTGGCTGGCGCTCGGTGGAAACGCGGTCCCGTCTGCGACGCTGATTCTGGGCGTGATGTCCGGTCTCTGCGTCAGCGTCGTCATCGGCCTGATGTGGAGCACCCGGGTCGATCGCCGTGTAGGACAGCTGATCGAGGTGATTCAGTCGGGATCCCCGACTCTGGGACAGGAAGTGGCCCGCAGCTCCACGGACCGGTTGTTCGCGGAGTTCGTCCTGAGCTGGCAGGCGGCGGTGAAGGGTCTGCAGGACGGCTGGGTGAAAAAGCAGGACGAGGCGCGGCGAAATTACGAGGCGCTCACGGAACTGATGCGGATGGTCGCGAAGGCGGTCGACGAACGCGCGACCTATCTGCGCGGGCACTCGGAGCGCGTGGCGCACTACGCGACGGCCATTGCCGACAAGATGGGACTGGACGGCGACCAGGTGGAGCAGATCCGCCTGGCGGCGCTGCTGCACGACATCGGGACGCTGGGCATCGAGGATTATCTGGTCACCAAGGATGCGCCGCTGGCTCCGGATGAGTTCGAGATCGTGAAAGCCCACACCGTGAAGGGCGCGGCGATCCTGCGGCCTATCGAGATGCTGCACGAACTGATCCCGGGGGTGGAGCTGCACCACGAATCGCTGGATGGGATGGGCTATCCTTACGGGCTGAAGGGCGATGAGATTCCGCTGATGGCGCGGATCATTTCGGTGGCGGACTCGTTCGATGCCATGACCACGCCGCGGCCGTACCAGGCGGCAATGAATTCCGATTACGTGCTGGAGATCCTGAAACGCCTTTCCGGAACGCGATACGATCCGGCGGTGGTGACCGCGCTGGTGAGCCTGGTGCGCAGCGGCGCTGTGGAGGTGAAGGAGATGCGAGTTCCGGTTTCCTTCCGCATGCGGCGGCCGATGGCGGAAATCGTCTAGGAGCTTCTCTGGCCCGGAGAAACCCGCATCCGAGTGCCTGGTTACACTCATAACAGGGACGCGGTGAGGGCGAAGTTTTCATGATTCAGACGTTGTTCGGCAGCCTGAAGGAGCAAGAGGATCCGGAAAGGCAGAGCCTGCTGGAGCGCATGCGTGCGGCGGTTACGCGCACGCGGGACAGCCTGGGCGAGCGCATCGACGGCGTGCTGGCCATGGCGCGGACGCTGGATGAAACGGCGCTCGAGGAACTGGAAATGAGCCTGATCGCGTCGGATATCGGCGTGAACACGGCGGCGGAGATTACCGGGAATCTGCGCGAGCACGCGAAGCGGCAGCAGATTCGCAGCGGGGCGGAACTGAAGGAGTTGCTGAAGGAGCAGATCCGCGGGATCCTGGACGAAAACGGGCGGGCGCCGGCGCGGGTGAGCGCACCTCCGGAAGTGATCATGATGGTCGGCGTGAACGGGACAGGCAAGACGACCACCAGCGGCAAGCTGGCTGCGTACTATCGCGCCCAGGGGCGGACGGCTCTGCTGTGCGCGGCCGATACCTTTCGCGCCGCGGCCATCGAGCAACTGGAAGTGTGGGGCCAGCGCAGCGGGGTGGAGATGATCCGCACCAGGCAGGGCGGAGATCCTTCCGCTGTGCTGTTTGACGCGATCGAGGCTGCAAAACAGCGCCAGACCGACGTGGTCATTGTCGACACGGCAGGGCGGCTGCACACAAAGACCGGTCTGATGGCGGAACTGGACAAGATGCGCCGCACGGCGCAGCGCATTGTTCCCGACGCGCCGCATGAAGTTCTGCTGGTGCTGGACGCCACCACCGGGCAAAACGGCCTGCAGCAGGCGCGGCTGTTCACGGAATCGGCGGGCGTGACCGGAATCGTACTCACCAAACTGGATGGCACCGCGAAGGGCGGGATAGCCGTCGCCATCGCTCACGAAATGAAACTGCCGGTGCGCTTTGTGGGTGTCGGCGAAGCTTTGGGAGATTTGTTGCCTTTCGACAGCGGGGCCTTCGTACAATCCCTGCTCGATTCATGATTGGGAGCGCCGCGTCGCGCAGCCCGAAAGGATAGTCGTGCAGAAACGAACGAAACTCCCCCCGCCGCAGCAGGACTGGATGCACGAGGCGCTGGATCTCGCGCGGCGATCGGTCGGGTTTGCGTCGCCCAATCCCGTGGTGGGCTGCGTGCTCGAGAAAGACGGGTTCGCCATCGGCAGGGGATTCCACGGCTACGACTGGTTGGATCACGCGGAAATCATCGCGCTCAAAGAAGCGGGCAGAGCGGCTCGCGGCTCGACGGCCTACGTGACCCTGGAGCCCTGCGCCCACATGGGGCGAACCGGCGCGTGCGCCCGTGCCCTGATTGCGGCAGGGGTCGCGCGAGTGGTCGTGGCTACCGTCGATCCAAACCCGGCGGTGAACGGGAAGGGCATCGAGATCCTGCGCGACGCGGGGATTGAAGTCGAAGTCGGCATGCTGCAGAAGGAAGCGCGGCGGCTGAACGACGGATTCGCGCGGCATATTCGCACCGGGCTCCCGTTCGTCAATCTGAAGGCGGCTTTGTCACTGGACGGCCGCATCGCGCCCGCGCCCGGCTCGGCGCCCCGGGGCGCGCCGGTCTACCTGAGTGGCGAGGAATCGCGCGCCGAAGTGCAGCGCATGCGCCACGGCGTGGACGCGGTGATGACGGGAATCAATACCGTGCTCCAGGACGATCCGCAGATGACGGACCGCTCCGGCCTGCAGCGCCGCCGGCCGCTGCTGCGCGTGGTCCTGGATTCAGCGCTGCGCATGCCCCTGGACGCCAAGCTGGTGCGCACCGCGCAGGAGGACGTGCTGGTCTTTTGTACCGTCGCGCCCACGGAACGGCAGCGCGGCCTGGAAGCAATGGGCGTTCGCGTGGAGCGCGTGGAAGCGGAAGAAAAAGGGCCGGCGGCGCTGACCAGGCGCTGGACCGATCCGACGCGCAGGAGCGGGGTATCGATGAAGCAGGTTTTCGAGCGCCTGGGCGAGCTCGACGTGCTCTCGGTGATGATCGAGGGAGGGGGCCAGATGAACGGATCGGCTCTCGACGGCGGACATGTGGACAAGGTGACATTCTTCTACGCTCCGGTATTTCTGGGCACGCACGGCGTGCCGCTGCTGCAGGATGCCGTGAACAGCGGGCCGCTGGCCGAGGAGCCAACAGTGGAGCGCTTCGGCTCCGATGTGCGAGTCGAAGCTTATTTGCGCGATCCCTGGACATAAGACATGTTTACCGGAATCATTGAGACGACGGGCTCTGTGGTCGTCATCGAGCCGCGCAGCGGGACGACGCGAATCGCAATTTCCGCGCCGGGCATCGCCGAGCGGCTGCGCCTGGGCGACAGCTTCGCGGTGAGTGGAACCTGCCTGACGGCCGTTGAGATTACCCCGCCGCTGGTCTATGCCGACTTGGCTGCGGAAACGGTGTCGCGAACCTCTCTGGGCCAACTGCGGGCGGGTTCCATGGTGAATCTGGAACTGCCCACGCCCGCCGGCGCTCCGCTGGGCGGCCACGTGGTGCAGGGGCATGTGGACGGGCGCGGAGAGCTGGTGTCCTTCGAGCCAGTCGTCCCGGATGCCGATCCCGACGAGACCGACTGGTGGCTGCGCGTGCACGTTCCGGAGAACACGCGGGCGTTCATGGTCGAGAAGGGGTCGATCGCGATCGAGGGAATCAGCCTGACCATCGCGGCGTGGGACGGGAACGTGGTGGGCGTCGCGATTCTGCCGCATACGCGGAAGATGACGAATTTGCGCATGCTCCAGCCCGGCGATCCGGTGAATATCGAGGCAGATGTGATGGTGAAGCTCGCTGTCGAGCGCAATCAGACGCCGGCCAAATTAGCTGAATTAACCGTTGAATATCTTTTGGCCAAGGGCTACTAAAATAGGGGCTTACTGCGGTGTGATGATTCCGCCCACGGCCGTGCGCGAGGGGTACTTTTTCTCTCCTGTTTGCGACGGAGGACCCGACGCTGGAACAGCGTTGCCATTCCAGCCTGAGCTCGCGCAGGCAGGGCAGGTTTCCGGGAGGATGGACGCGAGCCAGCTGTGGCCGCAGGCTTCGCAGTCGCATTCATAAGCAGAAACAGAAATCACAGCCATAACCAGCGAGGGTAGCATCTTTGCGCTCATCCTGCGGCTTGCGCCCCGGCGTGCTGGCTGCCGGTATCGGCGCGGTGCTGGTCGTGTTTGTATTTCCAGAAACCGAACAGAATGCCGGCCGCGAGCAGTCCAAGGAAGGAGTAGAGGATCACGTTGGACCATCCGGCCAGATATCGGCTGGCCCAGCGAAGGATGACGCGGCCGTAAATCATGGCCAGGGCGGCTTCCGCACCGTAGCGGATAGACCGCGCGACTCCGAGGGCGATGAACAACTGGCGGCGGGTGACTCCGAGAGCGCCCGCGGCCAGCAGGAACGGTAGCAGAGGGATGGGCGGCGGCAGCAGCGCGGCGATCGTGACGGTGCGGATGCCGTGGCCGCGGATCCAGCCAGCGATGCGCCGGCGCAGGCGCTTCTTCATATAGCGGTCGAGCATGGCCTCGCCGCCTTTTTTCCCCGTCGCCCAGGTGAGATAGCCCCCGGCGAGGCTGCCGGCGACGCCGGCCAGAGCCAGCAGCCAGGGCCACTCGCCGTGCGAGCCCAGGATGAGAATGAGGATGTCGGTGCTGCCCGGGATCGGCAGCGGGATCGGCGAGGCATCGATGAGCGCGACGAAGAAGACGCCGGCGACACCGAAATGGAGCAGCCACGCGGGGATCAGGCGGTGACGCGCGTGTCGGGAGGCCCGTTGGGCTGCGAGGTACACGGATGGTTGGACGCGGGATGCGGGATTGGAGTCCAGGCGGGCTGGCATTTTTCAGAGAAAGCGCAGGGTGGGTGTCTCGTGGAGCGCGCCGCACTCCACGCCGTAGCGGTAGAAGAGGTCGAGGCCGGCGAGGCAGGCGTCGTCGAGAACGTACCAGATGTTTTCAGAAAGATAGGTGCGGATGGTGGTGCGGGGAACAGCGATCTGCGGCGCCCACTCTCCGGCCAGATCGTCGACGTGGGCCATACCGGCATCGCGGGAGCGCTGGAAATCCTCGACGACCTGGGTGGCCGTGAGCGAAGAATCCGCGACGGCCTCAGGGCGCACGGCCCAGAATGCTGAGACCCAGACGGTTCCGGTGAAGGTGTGCCACTCGTGGGCGAGATCGAGATAGAGCAGGCTTTCGCCGGTACGGCGCTCGCGCGCTTCACGGTCTTCGAGGGCCAGCAGGGCAGGGTCACCGATGAGCAGCGCGGCGTCGGCGGCGCGCAGCATGGCTTCGAGGTCGGGGGCGTGAGGCAGGAACTCGGGCTGGGTCTTCCAGAAGCGGGAGAAGAGTATGCGGGTGTAGGTGGCCGAGGTGCGCGAGGCCGTGTCGAGGGCGACGCGGCGCACGCCCGCGATGCCGTCGGAAGAACGCACGACGAGGATGATGGAGCGGACGCGATCGCGCGAAGCGATGGTGATGCCGGGAATGACGGAGAGCGCGGAAGTGTGCGCTGCAACCGGGATCAGGCCGATGTCGGCGCGGCCAGAGGCGAGTTTGGCCGCGCATTCAGCGGGTGTGTCGGGCTCGATGGTGTAGCGCGCGGCGAGGCGGGAGCGGTCCGGCTCGTGCTCGAAGCTCCACATGAGCGGCGCGGGATTGAGGAAGCGAATGGCCGAGATGCGCAGACGGGGCGTGGGCACTGGTTAGTGTAGCGCAG
Source organism: Acidobacteriaceae bacterium (assembly GCA_049671725.1). Taxonomy (GTDB): domain Bacteria; phylum Acidobacteriota; class Terriglobia; order Terriglobales; family Acidobacteriaceae; genus Palsa-343. Next base: position 28,861 of record JBATVK010000066.1, on the reverse strand, counting down.
CGGCGCGGAGTGGCTTCCGTAACCTGCGCTGGCCGGGTTTTGCTTGATTTCGATGGGCGCGGCCACTAACCTGCGGAGCGATGCCCGCCCAAATTCGCACCATCGTAACCTCCTGCGATTGCGGAGAAGCCCCTCCGCGATGACCACCATCGCCACTCTTGCCGCAACGAGCACGACCTTTGAAGAGCGCCATGCGTGGCTGGCGCTGGCGATGACGCCCGGCGTTGGGCCGCGGCGCATTCTGCGCGCCGTGGAGCGGGGCGGCACTGCAGCCCGCGTGCTGCATCTTTCGCTGACCGAACTCGAGTCGCTGGAGCTGCCCGCGCAGGCGGCGCAGTTCATCGCTTCGGGCGAGGCGGCGCACGCCGCAGATCGGGAGCTGGAGAAGCTGGTGGGAACCGGTGCGTCGATTTTGACGTATCGCGATGAGGCGTATCCGGAGCGGCTGCGTGAGATCTACGATCCGCCTGCGCTGTTGTGGGTGCGCGGCGACGCGGAGCTGTTGTCGGGACCGATCATCGCCGTGGTGGGAACGCGGCATCCGACGCCGTACGGAACCGGCATGGCGGAGATGCTGGCGCGCGATCTGGCGCTGCGCGGCATCACCATCCTGAGCGGCATGGCGCGGGGCGTGGACACGGCGGCGCACAAGGGCGCGATTGCCGCCAAACGGCCGACGGTGGCGGTGTGGGGAACAGGCGTAGACGTGATTTATCCAAAGGAGAACAAATCGCTGGCCGAGCAGATCATCGCCGGAGGCGGCGCGATTCTTTCCGAGCTGCCGCTGGGGACGTTTCCCGCGCCGCAAAATTTTCCCCGGCGCAATCGCATCTTGAGCGGCATGAGCATCGGTGTGCTGGTGGTGGAAGCGGCGGAGTACAGCGGCACGCGGGTAACCGCGCGCTGCGCGCTGGAGCAGAATCGTGAGGTTTTCGCGGTTCCCGGCAACGTGACCACAAAGAATGCGTGGGGGCCGAACCTGTTGATTAAACAGGGCGCGAAGCTGACCTCGGGATGGGAGGACGTGTGGGAGGAATTGCCGTCGCAGATTCGTGCGGCGCTGGAGCCAAACGAGGGATTTGCATCCGAAGCGACCACCGAAGCATCGTTATTTCAGGAATCGCCGCTCCCGGCAGCCGAAGCCAGCGTTTACGGCGTGCTTCGTCACGACGAAGCGCTCCAGATGGACGAAATCCTGGAGAAGCTCGAGCAGGAATTGAGCTCCTCGGAAGTCTTTACAGCGCTCTTCGAACTGGAGTTGGCGGGACGAATACGACAACTTCCGGGCAAAAATTACGTCAGGAGTTTCTGAGGGCTGTTGCGGCTGAAACGCGCGGCTCAAAGGCAACCCGCGCCGGGAGCGTGTAGATTCAAAGCGGCAGGACGTGGTAGTTTCCCCAGAGGAAGACCCGGTACGTACGCGAAACGTGCGACGGAAGCAAAGCCAGGGGATTTGCTGTCCTGGCCGACTTCCTGTGGGGAAGCTTCTCACCCGGTATGGTTGCAGCGGCCGGGGCGAAAACGGTTAAAGGGAAAAATGGGTAAATCACTGGTTATCGTCGAGTCGCCCGCGAAAGCGAAGACGATCAATAAATATCTGGGCAAGGATTTCCAGGTGGAAGCCTCGTTCGGGCACATCATGGATCTGCCAAAACGGGAGATCGGGGTCGAGCTGCTCCACCGCACCTTCGAGCCAACGCTGGTGGTGACACCGGACAAAGAGAAGGTGGTGAGGCACCTGCGCAAGCAGGCGGAGAAGGCCGACGCGATCTACCTGGCGCCCGATCCGGACCGCGAAGGCGAGGCCATTGCCGCGCATCTGGCGATCCAGCTGCGTCCGGCGGCGAAGGATCAGGCCCGGATTCGCCGCGTGACCTTCAACGAGATCACGAAGAAGGCGGTGGTGCAGGCCTTCGAGCACGCCCGCGACGTGGACGAGAACCTGGTGGACGCGCAGCAGACGCGGCGCGTGCTGGATCGCATCGTTGGCTATCAGATTTCTCCGCTGCTGTGGGACAAGGTGCGGCGCGGGCTCTCGGCGGGGCGCGTGCAGACGGTCGCGCTGCGGCTGATTGTCGAGCGTGAGAAAGAGATTCGGGAATTCGTTCCCGTCGAGTACTGGACGATCGACGCGATCCTCGAAGTCGAGCCGGAGACGAAGGGACACACCTTTGTCACCGCGCGCTTTGTCGGCATCGACGGCGAGCGGGCGTCTGTGGAGACGGTGAGCGCGCCCGCGGTTCCCAGCGGAGACGAAGCTCGGAGGATCATCGAGGCCACGACCGGCGCGAAGTGGAGCGTGCGTTCGGTGGACCGCAAGGAGCGGCGCAAAACCAGCGCTGCCCCGTTCACCACCAGCACCCTCCAGCAGCAGGCGTCGGCGAAGCTGGGCTTCAGCGTGAAGCGGACGATGGGCGTGGCGCAACGGCTCTATGAGGGCATCGACCTCGGCCAGGAGGGAACCGTCGGCCTCATCACGTACATGCGTACCGATTCGACCCGCGTCTCGCCGGATGCCATCGCCGCGGCACGCGAGTACATCGGCAAAAAGATGGGATCGGCGTACGTGCCTGCTCAGCCGAATACGTGGAAGTCGAAGAAGGACGCGCAGGATGCGCATGAGGCCATTCGCCCGACCGATCCGTCGCTGCACCCGAATCACGTGGCGCGCTATCTCAGCGACGAGCAGTTCAGGCTGTACCGGCTGATCTGGCAGCGGTTCATCGCTTCGCAGATGACGCCGGCGGTCTACGACGTAACCACCGTGGAGATCGATGCGGTTGCGGATCGCACGTACAATTTCCGCATCAGCGGCTCGGTGCTGAAGTTCGACGGGTTCCTGCGCCTCTACGATGTGGATGAAGACGACGACGAGGAGCTGCCGGAGATTCCGGTGGGCGCGCGGCTGCGTCTGGCGACCAAAGAGCAGTTACGCGAGATGGCCGAGCAGGCTCGCGCGGCGAAGCTGGCAAACGCGCGAAAGAAGTACGACCAGGAAGCTGCGCGGATCCAGGCAAGAAACGAAGACGCCGGACCTGGCGACCGGCTCGAGGAAGTTCCCGCTTTCACGGAGCCGCAGATAGAACTGGCGGTGCGGCCTTCGGCGGTCGATGCGGTGCAGAAATTCACTGAGCCGCCTCCGCGCTACAACGAGGCCTCGCTGGTGAAGGAGCTGGAAGAGCGCGGCATCGGGCGGCCGTCGACCTACGCGTCGATCATCACGACCATCCAGGACCGCGAGTACGTCACCAAGGTGCCGCCCACCGGGCGTGGCGGGCGCTTCTATCCCACCGAGATCGGCACGGTCGTCACGAACCTGCTGGTGGCGAACTTCCCCTATATCTTCGACACGCAGTACACCGCGAAGCTGGAAGAAGAGCTGGACGAGATCGAAGAAGGGAAGGAGAAGTGGACTGATCTGCTGAAGGGCTTCTACGGGCACTTCCAGGAAGAGCTGAAACACGCCGAGAAGCAAATGGAGAACGTGAAGCGGATGGAGCAGCCGACGGAGGAGAAGTGCGATCTGTGCGGCTCACCGCTGGTGCTGAAGTGGGGAAAATTCGGCTCGTTCTACGCATGCAGCGCTTATGGCAAGGAGAAGCCGGTTCCCGTTCCTGCGACGAGTTGGAAGAAGGAGCCGAAAAAGATTCTCGCGAAGATCGAGTCGAAGCTGAAGTATCCGGTGCTGGTGAAGACCACCGAAGACGACGAGCAGACCACCGTCGCCGAGGTGAAAAGCAAATCCGAACTGAGCGCGGCCATCGACGGCGTCATCGGCTCCGGGCGCAAGGTCACCGTGGAGCAAGTCAGCTGCGGGTTCACCAAGGAGAATCACGCGGCCAAGCCCGATCTGCAGGCCACGGATGGCCAGACGGCTCCGGCCGAAGAGTACTGCGAGAACTGCGGGCGCGTGATGGTGCTGCGGCGCGGGCCTTTCGGCGCGTACATGGCGTGCCCGGGGTATAACGAGGATCCGCCGTGCAAGACGATTCGGCGCCTGAGCCAGAAGCAGCAGTCGAAACCGGCGGTGCCGCTGGATGAGAAATGTCCGAAGTGCGGGAAGCAACTGGTGCTGCGCTCCGGCACCTACGGGGAGTTCGTCTCGTGCTCCGGCTATCCCAAGTGCAAGTACGTCAAGCAGAACCTGATTGAAGGACTGAAGTGTCCGAAGTGCGGCGAGGGCGACATCGCCGAGCGCAAGGCGCGCACCGGGAATGTCTTCTGGGGCTGCACGCGGTATCCAAAGTGCGACTTCACCTCAAACCTGAAGCCGGTCGCGCAGAACTGCCCGCAGTGCGGATCGCCGTACGTGGTGGAGCGCGTCATGGAAGGCGGACTCTACCTCGTCTGCCCGAACAACAAGGAGATGATGCCGCGGCGGCGTCCGCGCAAGGGGCAGAAAGCCGAAGAGCAGACTGCCGCGATGGAGTGCCATTTCTCCGAGCGCATCGGCGACGCTCCGGTTGCGCCGAAACCCACCGCGGCCACGCACGGGCCGGTAGTAGAGGTTCTGGCGGCCAGCCATTAGCTGTTAACCGCAAGCCGCAAGCAGGCAGATGCAGAAAAAGAAAGGACCCGCCGAAGCGGGTCCTTTTTATTGGTTGCGAAAAAGCTAGGGCAGGTAATAACGCATGGAGGTGAGGACTTCATTGTCGGTGCCGTGAGCGTTGCCACCCGGGTTGGCGGTGCCGCCTGCGCCCGACCAGAGGTTGCGATCGAACCAGCTGTACTGGATCCCGTAGCGGAAGGTGCCCTTCGGGCCTTTGTAGAAGTTGTACCAGTAGCCGGCGGTGAACTCCTGGACATCTTTGGTGTTGCCTTTGCAGTTAGCCGGAGTGTTGGGGGTGGTGTCGTTGGTGGGGAGCGGTTCGGTGTCGCAGCCCGACATGTTGGCGGTGTAGGCGCCGTAGCCTCCCTGGAGGTCACGAGCCACGTAGTCGCCGCCGTAGTTCAGGTAGATGTACCAGCGCTTGGTGGGAAAGAGTTCCACGGTGCTGAGGGCGGAGAAAGTGTGGAGAGGAGTGATGGTGCCATCAGGCCGGAAGCCAATGTCGGCAATGGTGGTGCTGCCGTAGCGGCCCACCCCCTGACCGTAGAGCCCCTTCAGACCGATCGAGATTTTCTTGTCCGCCATGGGGACACGCATGCTCGCGCCGACCCCACCCGCGGTGACGGTGTTGTTGTAAGCGCCCAGGGAACTGGGGGTGGTCGCCGTGTAGTTGGGATAGATGCGGTCGTAGAAGAAGCGGGAGATGCCGAAGAGTTCCCAGTGGCCCCAGCCGGGCTCAAAAGCCATTTTGGCGACGAGGTCGGGAGCGCGGTTGAAGGAATAGGTGGACTGGTTGTCGTAGAGGCCGCCGGTATCGCCCGTCTCTCCGATCAGAACATTGGCGCCGTTGCTCCCGGCGGGCAGAGCCTGGGCATTCTCAGCCGAAACTCCGAGCCATACCTTGTTGCCGAAGTCCTTGGTGACCCGGAAACCGTACTGGCGGGTCCAGACGAAGCCGGCTTCGTACTGCGCATCGATGGTGCCGGGGAGAATCTCCGTGCCGTTATCCAGACCGTGCGTGGTTTCAGTGGCCAGCGACCACATCTGGCCGCCGGTGACGTCGATGCCGTCGCGGAAGGCGGCACGCGCCCAGAGCTGGCGCATGCGAAGCGTATAGCTGTTGGACTGGTTGTTGTTGGAAGTGACGCCGGCACTTAGGAAGTCGGTCTCGTAGTAAGCGGTCATGTCCACGTTGGACAGATTGCCGCTGGCCTTAAGGGCCAGGCGGGACTGACGGCCGGACCCGTGGAACTCGGTCATCTGCGCCTCATCAGCGTACTGGAGGGGGATGGCCGAGAAGTGGGTATTGATGTCATCGCCGGTGGCGGCGCTGCGCCAGACAGTCGCGGCTTCGATGAAGCTCCCGGCCGGCGAAAGGGTGATGCCCTTGTAGTGGAGCGCGTCAGGATGCTCGACTGCCTTCCTCACCTCTTCCGTCTGCTGCTTCACGGTCGTCAGCGTGGCGCTGGTGGACTCCTTCAAATCGCTGACCGATGTCTGCAGGCTGGAAACCGCGGCGGTGTTCGCCGACAGTGTCTGCTGTTGCTGGTCGGCAGCCTGCTGGGCCTGCTGCGCGGCCTGCTGAGCCTGCTGCGCGGCCTGTTGCGCCTGCTGCAGTTCGGCATCGCGCTGGGAGAGCTGCTGGGTCAGCGACTGGATCTGGCCCGCCTGCTGCTGCATCTGGTTGCGGAGCTCTTCGATCTGGTCTTCGACGGACGGTCCTTTTTCCACCGCCCTGTGGTGGTGGTGGACCGGCTTCGGTGTATCGGTCGGGCTGGCCGCGGTCTGCGCATAACCGGCAGTAACCGCCAGGCTCAGCACGAGGGTGGCAAGCGCCTTGCTCGAATAGATCATTCAGCCTCTCAGAGTTGGTAATGCGTGAAAGAAAATGCCGCTTCGGGGGAAGCTTTGGGGGGTACAGGAATGACCGGCCGGGAGCCGAGTGAAACGCGGAGCCCTTCCGAACAGACCCACAGCTACCCAAGGGGCATCGTCGCAGGCCATTGTGAATGTTCTGAGAATTTGCGATGAATGTTCGGGGAAAAGGGCAGACCGGAGAAATCGAGCTATATTACAGAAGATATTGACGATTTCGCAATCGGAAGCGCCAGGAATTTACCGTAAATTCGGATTCTTCCCGGCGCTGATCAGGTTGGCCAGCAGCCGGTATGCGCCCGGCACTCCCTCCGGCAACTGTCGGTAGACGGCGAAGGAAAGATAGATCCAGTTCCCCTTGCCGTAGCGCGCGTAGAGAAGGCCCCCGCGCTGGGGATCCTGGCCGGGGTCGTGCGTCTCGGTAAGCGCCCTGTATTGCGACGACCAGGAGCCGGCGAAGGAGTGGCCACGCTCCTCAATCCAGCCGTCGAAATCGGCTGAGGTAATGTGGTTGGGCCAGGTGAGTAACGGATTGCTGGGATCGAGCAGCGCGACGGGATCGGCTTCCTCGACGACCTTCTCCGGATTGCGCCCGAGGGTGAGTGGATAGGGCGCAGGGAAGTCGTAGCTCTGGTACTGCACGATCACCGTGCCCCCGTTGCGGACGTAATCGAGCAGGCGCGGCGTGGCTGCGGCGATGCCGTCTCCGGCGGAGTAGGCTCGAATGCCGACCACGATCGCGTCATAGGAGGACAGGTCGCCCTGAGCCAGTTCCGCGGGCGTGAACACGTGCGGGTGAATGCCGATTTCCCCGAGGTCCTGCGGGACGGTATCGCCGGTGCCCATGATGTAGCCGACCTTCAGGTCCGGCGGCGTTTTCACGTCCACGCCGCGGAGGAGGTAGGTGGCCGGCGTGAAGAGGTAATACGGACGCAGGCCAGGATAGCCCACGGTGGTGAATCCCTCAGTGAACTGATCGTTGCCGACCTCGGCGACGGCGTGAATGGCGTAGCTCTGCGCGGTGAGCTGCGCGGGATGAAGCGTGAAGCTGTAGTTCTGTCGGCTCTCGGGCGCGAGATGGATGGGGACTGACTCTGGATCGGAACTCCAGCCGGCGGGAAGATCCAGGCGGAGCGTGCCGTCGGCGTCGGACTGTTGCTGATTGCCAACCGAAACGCCGAAGTCGAAAGTCTGCTGGCCGAGCGGCACCACGCCGGCCGAGCCGGGGAGGTTGACGGAGATCTGCGGGACGACAGCCAGCGGCTGATAGACGCCGCCGATGCCACGCACGCGATGCACCGTCTGCACGATCTGGCCAAGGCGGATGGGCACGCCCATGTAGGTGAACTGCGCCCACCCCGCCAGCGGATACGGCGCGAACGGCCGACCGAGCCAGCGCGGGTCCGTAATGTCGTAGTAGGCTTGCTCGATATTCGGCCGCGTGAAGTAGGGGCGCGTGAGCTGGGCGTCATGCGGCACGTAGACGCGGAAGATCACGTCGCCGGCGGTGCTGGTGACGTCATCGAGCCCCGGCGCGCCAAGCCGCGTGATCTGCCAGTGGTCGCCATTCGGGTTATCCAGCCAGACGCGTGTGAGCTGCAGCCCCGTCGGCGAAGGCCCGAAGGTTTCGGCGGAACTGACGTGGACGCGCACGTCGATTTCCGATTCCGGCGTAACCGTGGTGGGCGTCTCCTGAGGCGTGAGCGGAGGCATGGGATTCGGGCCGGTCGCGGTGCGCGGCATCGTCAGCGCGTTCACTTCGAGTCCCAGCGCCTCGGCCAGCGCGGTGTTGAACTGCGCCAGCTTTATGTTCAGCTCGTGGACGACGTTGGCCTTGTCGCCGGCGCTGAGCGGGCTCGCGTTCACGGCGTCGATGAGCTGCTGCGTGGCCTTGTAACCGGCAGCCAGCTCGGGGGCGATCTTCTCCGGATGCGCAGGCAGATCGCTGTAGAGCGCAACGTTCACGTGCTGCTTGATCTGTTTGAGGCCGTCGACCAGAAACGCGGTGTTGCCGGAGTGCACCAGCGAAGCCATCCCCACCAGCGAGGTGTCGATGCCGTCGAAGAAGGAATTTTCCTGCGCGGCTGTGTCGACGCGCGAGCCGTAGCGATGATAGGAGACGTCATCGGGGCCGGGCAGCGGCAATGTTGCGCCGCCATTCTGCGATTTCTGCTCGCCCCATCCGGTGCGCGCCATCTGCAGATACGTCTCGCCCAGCAGCGGATCCCACGTGCCCTCGGGAATTTCAAGGGTGGCCGCGGGAAAGCTGTCGCTCCACTGCTTGGTCACGTAGTCGTAAAAGCGCACCGGCGACCATTTGTTGGTCGCGTAATCGAAGATGCCTTTGGCGCTGGGCGCGAAAAACGGCGAGCGAGCGTAGACCTTCAGCGGCGACCACGGCCGCAATCCGGCGGCGATCTGATCGGGACAGACGCTGGGATCGCCAGCGGCGGTGAAGACTTCCTGGTTCATCTCGCCGGCGACCTGGTGGTGTCCGTGGCCGTCGGTGATGTTGCCGGTGAAGGTGGAAGCGAGCACCAGCGGACGGTCTTCGCGGACGATGCGCACAACATCGCAGAGGACGCGCTGGCGTCCCCACTTCTCATGCGCCTCCTGAATCGTCTTGGAGAAGCCGTAGTCGACGACCGTGGCGAAGTATTGCTCGGAGCCGGAGTATTCGTCGGCCATCAGCAGTTCGTTGGTGCGGATGAGGCCGAGGGCATTGTCGCTTTCGCTGGAAACAGCGTCCTGGCCACCTTCACCACGGTTGAGGGTGAGGATGGCGGTACGCGCGCCCAGGCCCCGCGACTCGTAGGTGAGCATGCCGCCGTCTTCGTCGTCGGGATGCGCGACGATGAACATGAGGCTGGCCCAGGTATCGAGTTTGCGCAGCGTCTGCGCCAGGCCGTCGGCGCCGCGATCCTGAGGCAGCGTCTGCGCGTCGGGCGAGGCGGCAATCGTCGTCCGCCATGGCACAACCTGCGCCGAGGCAACGGCTGCGAGCAGGCCGCTCAGCGCGACGGCTGCGGCACTGCGGATTTCGCGAATTGAGAGCAGGGAACGGGAGCGCATGGATGAAATGCCAGTGTATCGTGACGCGATCTGATACAAAGGCTGGAATGGCCGCAGAGGAAATCACCGCGCCGGGCGCGCCGCATCTGGAGCGCCGCGTGGGCCTGGCCAGCGCCGTCTCGCTGAACATGATGTACATGATCGGCGTGGGGCCGTTCATCACCCTGCCGCTGATCGTGGCGGCCATGGGCGGCTCGCAGGCGCTGCTGGGCTGGATTGTGGGCGCGGCCATCGCCTGCTGCGACGGCCTGGTGTGGGCGGAGCTGGGCGCGGCCATGCCCGAAGCCGGAGGGTCGTACGCCTTTCTGCGCGAAATCTACGGGCGCAACAGCGCCGGCCGCTGGTTTTCCTTTCTCTACGTCTTTCAGCTCATCTTCAGCGCGCCGCTGTCGATGGCTTCTGGCTGCATCGGGATGGCGGAGTTCGCCTCGGTGTTGTTCCCGGGGCTGGGGGTGCCGCTCTTCGCGGCGTGGCCGGGAGGACCGCATCGCACCAGCCTGCTGGCCGCCGGCGCCTGTGTGCTCATTATCGCGATGCTCTACCAGGATATGCAGGCGATCCTGCGCATGGCCTGGGTGCTGTGGGCTGGGGTGATGGCGGCGATGGCGGTGATTCTCGTTGCGGGATTCACTCATTTCCACCCGGCGCTGTTACAAATGCCGCCGCACGCGCTGAGCTTTACGCCGGGGTTCTTCGCGGGGCTGGGATCGGCGACGCTCATCGCCACCTACGACACCTGGGGCTACTACAACGTCTGCTTCATCGGCGGAGAGGTTCGCGATCCGGGGCGGACCATCCCGCGCGCTGTGCTGCTCTCCATCGTCGCCGTCGCCGCGCTCTATATCGCGATGAACATCGCTGTGCTGGGCGTGATTCCGGCGCACGCCATGCGCTCGACCGCCGTTGCCGACATGGTCCGCGAGACGCTGGGGCCGCGCGCGGGCGTTGCCATTGCCTGCCTGATTATGTGGACGGCATTCTCGTCGGTCTTCGCGCTGCTGATGGGTTACTCGCGCGTGCCCTACGCCGCCGCGCTGGACGGCAATTTCTTCCGCGTCTTCGCGCACCTGCACCCGAAGCGGCATTTCCCCGATGTTGCGCTGGTAGCGATGGGCGTCGTGGCGATGATTTTCTGCTTCTTCCGCCTGGCGCAGGTGATTGCGGCGCTGGTGGTCATCCGCATCGCGCTGCAGTACCTGTTGCAGCAGGTGGGCGTGATCGTGCTGCGTGTGCGCCGGCCGGAGATGCCGCGTCCCTTCCGCATGTGGCTCTATCCGCTGCCGCCGCTGCTGGCCTTGGCGGGATTTATTTTCATCCTGGTATCGCGGCCGGAGGCGCGGCGCGAATGCCTGCTCGCCGCCCTGGTCGCTGTGGTGGGCAGCGTGCTGTATTTTGCGCGGGCCCGGATGCGCCGCGAGTGGCCGTTTAGAATGGAGCCGCAGTAAACGAGGGCTACTATGGTCGATCTGCAGGTATCGGAAGGCGAGCTGGTGCTGCACGTGCGCGGCGCGGACCAACTCTGGGCGCTGAAGAGCACGCTGGAGATTCCGCTGGAGCATATCGCCGGGGTGCGCGCCGATCCCGAGGCTGCGCGCGGCTGGTGGCACGGCGTCCGCCTGCCCGGAACGAACATCCCCGGCGTCATCACAGCAGGCACGTTCTATCAGCACGGCCAGCGCGTCTTCTGGGACGTGCACCATCCCGACAACACCATCGTGATCGACCTGCACGACGAGCGGTACAACGAGCTGATCGTGGAAGTGGAGAATCCGGCGGCCGCTGCGCAGATGATCGAATCGGTGCTGCCGCGGGAGTGATTGTGTGAATGCCTTCGTCCTGGCCGGCGGGCAAAGCACGCGGATGGGCCGCGACAAAGCGCTGCTGGAACTGGATGGGCGGCCGCTGATCGCGCTGGCTGTGGAGCACCTGCGCGCGCTTGGGATCGAGCCACGCATTTGTGGCTCGCGCCCCGATCTGGCTCGGTTTGCCGAAGTGATTCCCGACAATCTTGCAGACAGCGGGCCGCTGGGCGGCATCGAGGCGGCGCTGACTGCGAGCGATTCGGAACTGAATCTGTTTCTGCCCGTCGATGCGCCGCTGATTCCGGTGGAATTTCTGCGCTGGCTGATCGATCGCGCCACAGTCAGCAACGCTGTCGCCACTATCCCCGTTGCCGGAGGACGCGAGCAGCCGCTCTCGGCGATCTACAGCCGCCGGCTGTTGCCGGGGCTGCGCGCCGCGAGGGCAGCCGGACAGTTGAAAATGATGACCGCCGTGCGCGATGCGGCCGCGTCTCTCCACGAGGCCGTCGATCTGTTTGCCGTGGAGGAGGTCGAAGCCGCGCTGGCGGCGGGCGTCTGGCCCGAGGCGCTTCCCCTGTGCGACTGGTTCCTGAACGTAAACGCCCCCGCCGATCTGGCAGGCGTCAAAATCCACCTTAAAATGCGGCCTGGAGCAATCCGGCGCGATCCAATAAGCTGAAAGTGGAGCAAAGTCCGGGTGACCGTTTTCTGACTGGATTCTTTCAGCGTTGTCGCTCCTTGTTTGTCGCGACAACCTGAGTGCGGTTCCTTCGGGACACATGGACCCTGATTTTGCTGCAACGCGAGGATATCGAACCGAACGTGGTCAGCCCCCCGGATGTTCCCATCGAGATCAGTCCACCCGCGAACGGCAGTGCGGCGGCCGAGCCGTACATTGCCTTTGAGAACGTTTCCAAGTCCTTCGGCGATCTGCAGGTCCTGCGCGACATCACCTTCGACGTGAAGCCGGGCGAGATTCTCTGCATCCTGGGCCGCTCGGGGGTGGGCAAGTCGGTCTCGCTGCAGACCATCATGGGGTTTCTCAAACCGGACTCCGGGCGCATCCTCGTCGCGGGCGAAGACATTACGCATTACAACGAAGCGCAGATGCAGGCGGTGCGGCGCAAGGTGACCATGGTCTTCCAGAACGGCGCTCTGTTCGATTCGCTCACGGTTGGCGAGAATGTCGCCTTCCCGCTGCGCGAGGGCCGCGGGCTGGCCGACGACCAGATTGATCAGATTGTGCGCGGCCTGCTGGAAATGGTGGGCGTGGCGGAAATGTTCGACCTGCTCCCGTCCGATCTCTCCACCGGAATGAAGCGCTCGGTCGCCATTGCCCGCGCGCTGGCTGCCGAGCCGCAGGCCATTCTCTACGACGAACCCACCACCATGGTGGATCCCCTGATCGCGAAGCTGCTGGGCAATCTCATCCAGAAGCTGCAGAACCAACTCAAGCTGACCAGCATTGTGGTGACGCACGATATGCGCTTCGCAGAGCGACTGGCCGATCGCGTTCTCTTCCTGCATCAGGGCCGCGCCGAGTTCTTCGGCACAATGGATGAGATGAAGCGGTCCGACGACGAGGTGCTGCAGCAGTTCCTGGAGCTGGACGCGCTGGCGCTGCCGCAGCTATAAGCTTTCGGCGCGGCGAATCACGGCTCGCTGAGGTGAGGCCCGACGGTCCGGGTCTGGCCGGATTATGCGGTGCCGGTACCGGAGAACGACTTCGGCAGAAGCATCTCGATGCTGATGCGGCCCGGACTTTTCTGCGGTGGCTCGGCGATGCCTTCTTCCACGTGGGCGGCAGCCGCGGGCAAGCGCGAGCTGAAGGCGGTGTGGAAGCGAAGCAGGCGATCGACGGCCCAGCAGCGATACTCGTCAAGATGCTCGGCGGAATCTTCGATCTTGCCGGCACGGGAGGCGGCGATGCGGCAGGCGCGGCGGCCCTGGCCGTAATCCCAGTCGAGGGGCTCACCGAAGGCCTCCTCCAGAGCGTGCTTCTCGACGTGGAGGGCTTCAAAGGCGGCGACGTTCTGGGCGCGGTCGCCGAGGTCGATGTAGAGCTCAGCCCAGATTCGGCCGCACTGATCGAAGCTGGCGACATACTGGAAGCCGCGCACTGCGGCGCTGAAGGAATACCAGCTCTGGGGCTCAGCGCGGCGCCCCCGGGCAAAGCCGGGAACCTCGCGGAGGTCCTCAAGAAGCCGCTGGAAGAAGCGGAGGTAGAGGTGGTACCTGGAATTGGGCTCCTCTGCCGGGGCAGGAGCTGACGCGGCCTGGGCGGTTGCGGGAGCAGTTGCTGCCGGGATTGCGGGTGCCGGGTGAGCAGGCGCGGCTTCAGGAGATGCGTGCACCGGCGTTGCTGTTGCAGGCATGGCAGCGACCGGCGCGGGTGCAGGCGCTGAAGCGGCAGCGATCGGCGCGGGCGCTGGTGCAGGGGCTGCGGCGACCGGCGCAGGCGCAGAGACGGGAACGGCGGCAACGGAGTCGGCAGCAATGTGGCGGACGCTGCGGGTCCAGTTCGCGGGCGAGGCGACCACGCGAAGATTGGGAGCGGGGCGGGAGTTGTCGATCTGCAGGACTTCGACGACGACGCCGAAGTACTCAATGGATCCGCTGTCGCCGCGGTTGAGCCAGGCAATGGCCTGACGATGCTCGTCCCGCAGTTCGCGCGAGACCCACACGACGACGCTGGCCTGGAGGGTGGCGGCGTGGGTAATGAGCTGGCCAAGATGGGCGTGATCGGTTTCCTCGAGACGGCTCTCAATGACGACGCGGCGATCGCGGGCGCTGTCGCGGGCCAGGACATCGACGGAATTCTCTCCGAGGCCGGGGCGGTGGCCAACGACTTCGAGGTTGAGGCCGAGGGCTTCTCCAATGAGGTCGATGTTTTCCGCAACCCAGGGGGCGAAGTCGAAGGCATCGCTCTTCCACACCGAGCGCAGATCGATGCGAAGGAGTTTTCCAAGAGGGGCTTTGTTCATTGGGAGAGCTCTCCAGTTGAGCCAGACCGGCGCACTGATTATAAGGCAATTGCGATCGGCTGCGGCTATGGCTCTTTCGGGGTATTGGGGAGTCCCGAGTCTTCATCGGGAGCGAGGTTGCAGGTCAGGCCGACGGAGTGAAGCGCTGCGATACGAAGAGCCGCAAGCGTCAGGAGCGATCTGGCCGCCCGCCCGCGTTGCTACACTGAATATGTGAAGATCGCGTTGGCTCAGATCAATCCGACCGTCGGCGATTTCCGCGGCAACACCGCTAAGATTCTTGAGTTTACGCGGCGCGCGCAGCAGGGCGGCGCCGACCTGGTTCTTTTCCCGGAACTGGCCATCTGCGGGTATCCGCCTGCCGATTTGCTGGAGAAGCCGGCGTTTGTGGCGCGCTGTGGCGAGGCCGTCTGCGAGATCGCCCGCGCCATCGCGCATGACTCCATTGCCGTCATCGTAGGGTATGTCACTCCCGCCGAGCATGGGGCCGGGAAACACGTGATGAACTCCGCGGCGCTGGTCCGCCACGGCCACATCGAGTTCGTGCAGTCGAAGATGCTCCTGCCCTATTACGACGTCTTCGACGAGCAGCGCTACTTTGCGCCGGCCACGCGGCAGCGCATCTGCCATCTGGACGGCCAGCCGGTGGCGCTCACCATCTGCGAAGACGCCTGGAACGACAAAAGCTTCTGGGAAAACCGTCTCTACACGGTCGATCCGGTGGAAGACCTGATGAAGCAGGGCGCGGCGCTCATCCTGAACATCTCCGCCTCGCCGTGGTGGCGGGGCAAATGCCCGCTACGCCGTGAAATGCTTTCCGCCATCGCACGCCGGCATCGCGTGCCGGTGGCTATGCTGAACCAGGTAGGCGGCAACGACAGCCTGGTCTTCGATGGTTCGAGCCTGGTGATTGGCCCGGACGGCCAGGTGATCGCCCAGGCGCGCAGTTTTGCCGAGGATCTCGTGTTTGCCGATCTCGACGCGCTGACCGGCGACGTCCGCACCCCCTGCGAGGACGAAGCCGCGGCCATGCTGGAGGCGCTGACGCTGGGCACGCGCGACTACGTGCACAAGTGCGGATTCTCGAAGGCCGTCGTCGGCCTGAGCGGGGGCATCGACTCCGCGCTGGTGGCCGCGATTGCGGTGCGCGCCCTGGGCGCGGACAATGTGACGGCGCTGGGTATGCCCAGCCCCTATTCATCGCCGGGCTCCATCAACGACAGCCGGCGCCTGGCGGCGAACCTCGGTATCCGCTACGAAGTCATTCCCATCGACGCGATCTTCGCGGCCTTTCGCGAAGGGCTGACCGGGGTTTTTGCCGGCACGAAGCCCGACATTGCCGAAGAGAACCTGCAGTCGCGCATTCGCGGGTCGCTGCTGATGGCCTTCTCGAACAAGTTCAACGCGCTGGTGCTGACCACCGGCAACAAGAGCGAGATGTCGACCGGCTACTGTACCCTGTATGGCGATATGGTTGGAGCGCTGGCTGTCATCGGTGACGTCTTCAAGACCCGGGTGTACGACCTTTGCCATTGCATGAATGCCGAAAGGGAAATGATTCCCCGCAGCATTCTCGAGAAACCGCCGTCGGCTGAGCTGCGCCCCGGCCAGAAGGACACCGATACGCTGCCCGCCTACGAGATCCTCGACCCCATTCTGGAAGCCTACGTGGAACGCTATGAGACTCCGGAAACGATCGCCGCCGAACGCAGCCTGGACCTCGATCTGGTCCGGTCCGTGGTGAAAATGGTGGAGCGCAGCGAGTACAAGCGGCAGCAGGCGGCGCCGGTGCTGAAAGTCACCTCGAAGGCCTTCGGCATGGGTCGACGCTTCCCGATTGCCGCTAAAGTTCAGGTTTAATTTATTCCCCGAAAGGATTCCATACAAATGCGTTCTCTATCCTGCGCGATTCTCGCGCTTGCCCTGGCCGGGTCCGGCCTCGCAGCAGCCGCCCAGACCCAGGCCCCTGAGGCGCCCGCGCCGCAGGCCGGGACTGCTCCGGCGCCTCCCGCAGCCACGACGGAGCCGAAATTCCCGCCGATCAATCCGGCCAACTTTACCGCCGACTCCCCCACGAAGGAGCAGGTGGAGCAGTTTCTGCACACCTCCTGGGGCTACGACGAGAATCGCGTCTGGGAGGTCTACGCCATCGAGAAGACTGCGGCGCCGGGTGTCAGCAAGGTGACGATCTTCCTGGCGGAGAAGCCAAACCCGCAGGTGGCCAATCTGAGCTTTTTTGTCACGCCCGACGGCCATCACCTCATCTCCCAGGAGTCGCTGCTCGACTTCGGCCCGCACCCCTACGAGCAGAACTACCGCATTCTGCAGCAGCGCGCCGATGGGCCCTCGCAGGGGGCTGCGGCAAAGCAGTTTGAGCTGGTGGAGTTCGCCGATTTCGAGTGCCCGCATTGCAAGGCCGCGCAGCCGATCGCGAAGCGTCTGATTCAGGATTTCCCCCAGGCGCGCTACGTCTTTGAGATGTTTCCGCTGGTGAGCATCCATCCGGCGGCGTTCAAAGCAGCAGCCTTCGGCGCCTGCGTCGCGCAGCAGGGGGGCGATACCGACTTCTTCAAATACGCCGACGCCATCTTCGAGGCGCAGGCCGAACTGGAAGGCCAGGACGCGGAGCAGGCGCTGCGCAACGCGGTGACCCCGACCGGCCTCGCCCCGGACAAGATTGCAGCCTGCGCGGATTCACCGGCAACCAGGACCGCGGTGGAAGCCTCGATGAAGCTCGGACAGGATGTGGGTGTGGACGAGACGCCGACGCTGTTCATCGACGGTCGAGCGGTGCCGATGATGGGCATTCCATACGAAGAGCTGAAGAAGATTATCGCGTGGCAGTTCTCGCTCGATAAGAACACCCCATAATCGCTGAGCCGACGAGTATGAGCCTCGCCATCGATCCGGCCCGCACCGCCGTCCTCAGCATGGACATGCAAAACGGGATTGTCGCAGCCTGCGCGGCCGGCGATCCCGAATTCGTTCCGCGCGCCGCCGACGTTCTGCGCCGCTGCCGCGCTGCCGGGCTGACGGTGATCCACATTCAGGTGGGCTTTCGTCCTGGATTCCCGGAGATCAGTCCGCGGAATCCGCTCTTCCAGGCCATCCGGACCTCGGAGCATCACCAGCAGCTCTTTCAGGGCAACAACAGCGCCATCCACTCCGCGCTGGGGCCGGAGCCGGACGACATCGTGGTGACGAAGCACCGCGTGGGCGCGTTTGCGGGCACGGATCTGGAGATGATCCTGCGCGCTCGCGACATCGACACCCTGATCCTCTTCGGCATCGCCACCAGCGGCGTGGTGCTCTCTACGCTGCTCGATGCCTGCGACTCCGATTATCGGTTGATCGCGTTGCGCGACTGCTGCGCCGACCACGACGCCGAGGTCCACGCCTGCCTTTTCGACAAGGTTTTCCCTCGCCGGGGGACAGTCACCGCTGCGGCGGAATTCCTGGAGGCGTTGCCGGCGTAAGCCCGCTTATCGCCCGTGGAAGATGACCCGGTCGACGGCCAGCCATCCTGGGCCGTCCGCCAGCAGCACCAGCGCCAGGGCCAGCAGGCCGAGAGGGAACTCGAAGCCGCCGGGTCCGGTAAGGCCATGGTGCAGGTGGACCTTCAGGATAGCCACGAGCATATCGATGGCAACGCCGGCAGCGGCGATTGGCGTGAGGATGCCGAGAATCAGAGCGATGCCGCCGAAAAACTCCGTGAACGCCGCAACGTACCCGAGCCAGTAGGGAAGTCCCAGGTGGGCGACGAAGTGCGCAAAGGCGTAGAGCGAGCCGTGGGGAATGACCTTGCTCCAGCCGTGGGCCAGCATGATGGACCCCAGCACGAGGCGGGCAACAAGCGACGTAAATGGGCGCAGATTTTCGATTTTCGAGCTCAGGGCTGTCCTCTTTGGATGTGCTTGAATGCACAGGGAGGTGTGCTTAGTCTATTCGCGCGGCGGATGTCGATTGTCGCGATGTTCGCCCGGACCTGAAAATAGGTATCCGTTTGATTACGGGGTGGTTATCCACAAGAGAGATTGTTCGTGACCGCTATTTTCCTCTTGATTTTCATAGAAAAAATCCCTAGAATAATAAAGGTTTGTGACTCCCAGGTGCTGCATGGTGGGCTCAGGGAACTTTTGAACGTCACACTTCATCGCAGAGGATACATACTACATGGCAAAGCGTCGTGGCAATCCAAACTGGGGCAAGCCGGAGCCGATCGGCCCGGTGGTGCCGACCGTGACTTCTTTCGAGCAGGTGGTGAAGGAGTTCAAGCTCACTCCCGACCAGTATGTTCGCTCCACCCGCCTCCGCGAATGGGCGCGCCGCAATCGCAACTCGAAATACATTCCCGAGTCTCTTCTGGAGGCGTGGGGGTTTGAGATCGAGTCAACCCTCTGATTCGAGAGGATTGCGGGAAGCATCAGACGCCGCCTTCGGGCGGCGTCGCTGTTGCTGGAAGACAAGTTAGCCGACCGCCGAACCGGACAGCGTGCTCTCCCTCTCCTCACGGGCCGGAGTGCGCGCGCGCCGGTCGGCGAGGGCGGTGAATATCTGGAGCGCCAGAGCGTCGGAAGGCTTCTCGGCAAGCCCGCCGTAGTGAATGGCCGCATAACCGCAGGGATTACCGAAGTAATCGTAGCCCTCTACGCCGCCCGGCAACCCGTCGAAGCAGACAAACGGATATCGCTGGCTGGGGAGTTCGCAGGTTGGCCGATCCGCGTAGAGCATGGCCACCAGCCCCTGCTCCCACAGGAAAGCCAGCGGCGGATCGGGACGGCAGCGCAGCGAGGCGGAAGCGACGGCGCGTCCCGGCGGTTGATTGCGGATCCAGTAGAGACCGGCGTTGAAGCGCCCCGTGCGAAGCGGCCCGCGCAGAGGAATATGCCGTTGCCACATACGCAGATAGCCGTCGGTCAGATCCTGGTCGGGAGCGTACACCAGATCGCAGCAGCGAAAGGCTTCCAGCGCGTCGGCGGGCGGATCGAGGATGAAGAGGTCGTCGTCCATCAGGCAACATTCTGCGGGCGGTGAAGCCAGTGCCGCGAAGGCCTTGGCTGCGAACCAGTGCCGCCGGGCGATGTCCGCCAGTCCTGCTCCGCCGAGGGCGCGTACGTGCTGGAGCGCCTCCCATTGCGGCACCACCTGAGCGAAGGGCAGCAGTCGCGCCAGGCAGTCCCGGCTCGACGCGCTCCACTGGTCTTCGCCGAAGAGGTGCACCGAACTGGGCGAGTACCCATTGAGGATCATGCTGTAGAGGCACGCGGCGGCGCGCAAGGGGTGCGAGGCGCTGGTGTACATCTTGAGCGGAGGCCCGTCGGGGCGGCGCAGCGCGTCTTCCACGTCGGGCAGCCAGCGCAGCAGAACTGACTCCGGAGTGAGGCTATCCTCCTCGATGCCGCTCATGCGGGCGCACCACAGCCAGTCCCAGCCGAGCTGCCACTGCGCCACTTCAAGAATGTCTCCAGCGGCGACCTGAATTTCGTGGCTGGTAAGCGGATGCGCAGAACGGTCGTCGTGCACGACGCAGCCGCCGATGCGGATCACCGAGCCGTCGTCGTCCTGGAAAGCCAGAGTGCCGGAGCGCTGCACGCGCAGGCGAAAGACCACATGAAACCCGCGCATCTCGCCGGAGTCGAAGGCGTTCCAGGTGCGGACGCCGGTGCGGAAAAAGTCGCGCCAGTCGAGCGACCAGAAGATGCGGCCATCGATCAGGCGCAGTTTCCAGCGCGGCCGCGTATCCATGGAGGGCGCATCCCACGCGGGCGCGGAAGCCCACACGCGATCCGACTGGCGAACCGGCTGTGGCCAGCAGACGTCCAGCAATTCGAAGGCTGGTTGCAGGCTGGAGTCCATAGGGGTGATAAAGCTTCGCACGACCTTACCCCGGGTCGCGCGCGCCGCGCAAGAAAATTTCCTCAGTGCTCACCCTGCGTCTGCCTGCTCCCATATCTTTCAGACACTTACTGTGGAGGTGACAAATCCTCAGGGTTGTGGGTTATACTTCGGGCTCCGCAGCCATCCCCGGGGACCTGACGAGGTAAACCGTATGTCCCCAACCTGCTCCATTGCGGAAACTGCCCGCGCGGCACTCCCCCGCGAGCACGGTTGAAGTTCGCTGATTCTCGCTGGCCGTACCTGTAGTCCGCTTTTGAGTCGAGACGAGTTTGTTTGCGGGCAGGCGACCGTGGACGCCACCGCGAAACCTCAGATAATGCCGGTTCGCCTTTTTTCCGGCAGAGGGATTGCGCCATGGTTCACGAAATCCACGTGATTGAAACCCCTCTCACGCCTTCGGCCGTGAGTCTGGACCGGGTTCTGGAGCGTGCGCAGCTCAGGATCGGTCATCGCCTTGCGTGGGACGGCTTCCGGCCCGACCAACTGCGCCCGCAGGGCTCCTCCGTGATCGTCGCGAATGCGGCGCCGGCCAGCGACAGCGCGCGCGAGTACTTCTCCTGGCTGCAGGCGCATCCCCCCGGCGCGCCGGTCTTCGCGGTTCTTTCGGCTGACGACAGCGATCTGATGCAGAAGGCCATTCCGGTGGTCGACGATTTTCTGCTGTGGCCGGTGCGAGGCGACGAGCTTTACTACCGTCTGCTGCGCCTGCTGGGACCGTCGTCTCAATCCAGCGAGCCGATGCTGGCTGCGATTCTGGGCGAGATCGGCCTGCAGCAACTGGTGGGCGAAGAGCCTGTTTTCGTCGATGCGCTGATGCAACTGGCGCAATACGGGCTGAGCGATGCGGCCGTGCTGCTGACCGGTGAAACCGGGACGGGCAAGGAGTTGTGTGCGCGCGCCCTCCACCTGATGAGCCGGCGGCGCGGCGGCCCCTTCATTCCGGTGGAATGCGGCAGCATCCCGGAACACATCTTCGAGAGCGAGGTCTTCGGCCATCTTCGCGGCGCCTTTACCGACGCGCGCACCGAACAGAAGGGGCTGGTGGCGATGGCGCGCGGAGGCACGCTGTTTCTGGACGAAGTGGACAGCCTGCCGCCTGCGATGCAGGGCAAGCTCCTCCGTCTGCTGCAGGAGCAGAGCTACCGTCCGCTGGGCTCGGAGCAGTACTGCCGCGCGGACGTGCGCATGGTGGCCGCCAGCAACTGCGATCTGGCCGCACTGGTCCGCCAGCAGCGCTTCCGCGCGGATCTTTATTTCCGGCTGGACGTGTTGCGAGTGCATCTGCCGCCGCTGCGCGAACGTCGCGGCGACGTCGCGCTGCTCGCGCGGCACTTTGCGGCCGAGATCTGCGCACGCGATGGGCTGGGCCGCAAGATGCTGACGCCGGCCGCGGTGCGCAAGCTGGAGAGCTACCCGTGGCCGGGCAATGTGCGCGAACTGTATAACGCCGTGCACCGCGCCACACTGCGCGCCGGCGGCGCGGAGATCGCTCCGGGTCACCTGACCCTGGGCGACGAGCGGCCTCTGACCCAGGCGGAGCTTGCACCGGGGAACGGCGGAGCTGTGTCCTCCGAAAGCTTTCGCGTCGGCAAGCGGCGAGCGATTGAGAGCTTCGAGAAGGCTTATGTGCAGGCGCTGCTGGAAGCCTACCGCGGCAACATGACCCGTGCCGCCCGCGAAGCCGGCAAGGACCGCCGCGCCTTTGGCCGCCTCGCCAAGAAATACGGTCTCACCCAGCCTCAGGCCTGACGGCCGTTTCGTCTCGCGATCCACTGACTGCCGATACGTTTCCAGGGTGTGGGTTGTTTGCGGCCCACACCCGGCGAGTCCGGCCCATCCATCCGCCTCCACTCTTTTCTCGATTTATCTGTTCCTGCCTGCGCTCCGCCGTGGGTACGGAATGTCCCGCTCTGATCCAGTCTGCATTTGGAACTCGCGTGTTTCCAGCCTTCGCGGCGACGCGCCCAATGGACTTGAACGTGCTGTGCAGGGTGCGACAACAGGGGTGACAGATTGCCCAGCCGAGGCGAAGCCACACGGATCGAGATCGCCCGGGACATTCTGAGCTATCTGCTGCAGCACCCGGCCGCGGCCGACACGTTCGACGGAATCGCTCGCTGGCGAATTTTGGAGGAGATCGCGATGCGCACGGTGGCAACGACGGAGAGCGCGCTGCGCTGGCTCATCGAGAAGGGCTTTTTGCTGGAGGAAAAGATTGCCGGCCGCCAGAGTATTTATCGGCTGGACCCCGGCAGGCGCAACGATGCGGAGTTGTTGCTGAGCGGGCGCAAGGCAAGACGCTCGTTCAGCCTCAGGCGATCCGGCGCACGCTGAGCGTTTCGTCCAGTCAGGCGGCGCAGAGCAGGGAAGAGGCCCGGGAACGCCGACCCTCCCGGGGAAAACCGAAGGCCAGGCAAAAGGAGAGGAACCATCCATGCCGGTTACAGTCAGTTATCCAGGCGTCTACATCGAGGAACTTCCCAGCGGCGTGCACACCATCACCGGTGTAGCCACCTCGATTACCGCATTTGTCGGCACCGCCCAGATGGGCCCGGTGAATGTGCCCACCACCATCAACAGCTTCTCCGACTATGACAACATCTTTGGCGGGCTGTGGGCGAACAGCATGATGAGCTTCGCCGTGAACGACTTTTTTCAGAACGGCGGATCGCAGGCGATCATCGTGCGTGTTGCGCCCGACGGGTCCGAGACCGCATCCATCGTGCTCGATCCCAATGCCATCAGTCCGCCCGCCAGCCCTCTGGCCGGCAGCTCCACGACGCTGACCCTGCAGGCTTCGAGCTCCGGCTCATGGGGCAATCAGATCGGCGTCATCGTCGACCTGAACACGAAGAATCCGTCCGATCCGACGCTCTTCAACCTCACGGCGCAGCTCACCGACCCCACCAGCGGAGCAATTCTGGTGACGGAAAAGTTTCTGAACCTTTCCGTGGATCCGGCCAGCTCGCGCTATGTGGTGACCTGGCTGCAGCAAAATTCGCAGTTGGTTGCAATCGGACAGGATCCCCATACCGGCGATTACCTGGTGTCCGGCGTGCAGCCGGAGGCCACCCAGCCCACCGCGCTGAGCCCGCCCACCAGTCCTCCGCAAACCCAGATCCTTCCTCAGATGATGACCGGCGGCTCCGACGGCGTCGGCAGCCTCAGCGACATGGATCTCATCGGCTACCCGGCCCAAAAGGTCGGGCTGTATGCGCTCGACAACGCCGCGCTGTTCAATCTGCTCGTCATCCCGCCGTATGTCATGAACGGGGGCGCTCCCGTCGATGTCGACCTAACCGTGCAGGCCGCGGCTGCAGCCTACTGCGTGCTGCGGCGGGCGTTCTACATCATGGATCCGTCGACCACATGGACGAATCTCACCTTCGCGCTGAACGGCTTTCCCAACGTGATCGCCAACCTCGGCGCCAACAGCGACCACGCCGCGCTCTATTTCCCCATGCTGGTGGAAGCCAATCTGCTGAACGGCAACCAACTCCAGAACTTTGTGCCCAGCGGCGCGATGGCCGGCATGTACGCGCGCATCGACGCGCAGCGCGGGGTGTGGAAAGCGCCCGCCGGGCAGGAAACCGCACTCACCGGCGTGCAGGGGCTCTCAGTGCTGCTCACCGATATGGAGAACGGCCAGCTCAATCCGCTGGGGCTGAACTGCCTGCGCTCCTTCCCGGTCATCGGCCGCGTGATCTGGGGCGCGCGCACCACCCAGGGCGCGGATCAGCTGGAGAGCCAGTGGAAATACGTTCCGGTCCGCCGCACGGCTCTGTTCATCGAGCAGAGCCTCTACCAGGGTACGCAGTGGGTGGTCTTCGAGCCGAACGATGACGCGCTCTGGGCGGCGATCCGGCTCTCGGTGGGCTCGTTCATGCAGAGCCTCTTCATTCAGGGCGCCTTCCAGGGAACGACTCCGCAGACCGCGTACTTCGTCAAGTGCGACAGCGAGTCGACGACGCAGAACGACATCGACCAGGGAATCGTCAACATCGTGGTTGGCTTTGCGCCGCTGCAGCCAGCCGAGTTCGTCATCATCCAGATCCAGCAGATGGCTGGCCAACTACAGGTTTGAGGAGCGACCGCGATGGCACAGTTTGTCACCAATCCCACACGCCTCGATCCATACAAGAACTTCAAATTCCGTCTCAAGTGGGACGGCAAATACGTGGCCGGCATCAGCAAGGTGAGCGTGCTCAAGCGCACCACCGAAGTAGTGAAGCACCGCGCCGGCGGCGATCCGAGCACCAGCCGCAAGTCGCCGGGGCGCACCGAGTATGACGCCATCAGCCTCGATCGCGGCGTCACGCAGGACGTCGCCTTCGAGCAGTGGGCCAACAAAGTGTGGGATTACGGAGCCGGGCTGGGCATGGAGGTGTCGCTGGCGGACTTCCGCAAGGACATCATCCTCGAGATGTACAACGAGGCCGGCCAACTGGTGATCGCGTACAAGATCTATCGCTGCTGGGTGTCGGAGTATCAGGCGATGCCGGATCTCGACGCCAATGCGAACGCGATCGCCATCCAGCACATCAAGCTCGAAAACGAGGGATGGGAGCGCGACACGTCGGTGGTGGAGCCGCAGGAGCCGTCGTTCACGCAACCGCCCAACTAGACCATGCCCATGATTGATTCGCAGAAGCTCTTCCGAATCTGGGAAGCGGGGCTCGACCGTCCGCCCCTCGCACGGACGGTCGCCATCCTGCGCGCCGCCAGTGCTGCAGGCGCGAGCGGAGATCCCGCCGCGCTGTCCATCGGCGCACGCGATCTGGAACTGCTCGCGCTGCGTGAGCACGCTTTCGGACGCGATCTCGACGGGGTCGCGAACTGTCCGCAGTGCGCCGAGGCTGTTGAAGTTCGCTTCCGGACCGACGACGTGCGCCTGCCCGCCACTGCGCCTTCTGCGCCGTTGTCGCTGGAATCGGAAGGCTATGCCGTGTCGTTCCGCCTGCCCAGCAGCGCCGACCTGCTCTCCATCGAGTTCATCGGCGACGCGGAGGAGGATGGGCGGCGCATCCTCCAGCGCTGCGTGTCGAAAGCGACGCTCGACGGGACGCCCATCGCCGCGAGCGCGCTGCCGGAGGAGCTACAGGAATCTGTAGCCCGTGCGATGGCTGCGGCCGACCCGCAGGCGGAAGTGGAATTGTCGCTCCAGTGCCCGGTGTGCACCCGCCACTGGGCGGAGATCTTCGACATCGAATCATTTTTCTGGACGGAGTTGCAGGCCTGGGCCACGCGCCTCCTGCGCGAGATTCATCAGCTGGCTTCTGCGTATGGCTGGAGCGAGCAGGAGATTCTCGCGCTCCCGCCGCTTCGCAGGCATATCTACCTCAACCTGATTGCGGAGTAAGGCGTGCCCGGTTATCTCTCCCATCTCGCTCTCAGAGTCTCCGCTGCCAGGCCGGCGGTGCGGCCGCGCATTCCGTCGCTCTTTGAGTCGCTGCCTGGCGCCGGTATCACGGGCGATCCCGCGGCCAGCGGTCTGCGCGTGGTGGACCAGGAGCGCGTCGCTCCGCCTGCGCCGATGGCGGCGTTGTGGTCCGATGCGCAGAATCCCTTCAGCCCGCATCCGACGGTCCGTGAGCCGTTGACGACTCTTCCTGAGCCGCAGTCTGTCCCTCACGAGCCTCCGCGCAGGCAAGCCCCTGAAATTGTGCCTGAGGCGGTTACGATCGCAGCGCCGCGGCAGCCTGAGCGAACCGTCGAAGCGATTGCCGAGGAGCCGGCGCCGCTCCAGGCGCCGCGGCATGTCGTGATTCGTCCGGAAGTGCGCTCTGTTTCGGCAGTCGAGGAAAGTCGGCAGGCTGAATCGCGCGCCCCGGCTCCGCTGCGGGAAGCGGAGCCACCGCGCGGATTGCCCGCTGAGGCGCAGGAGCGGCCCAGCGTGCGCCTTCAGCCGAAGGACGCTGCCGTCGAGTCTCGGCGAACCCTTTCTGAAACGATCTCCGCTCTTCCCGCTCCTGCGAACCCCCCGGCGCCGCAGTATTCGCCGCATGCAGAAGTACGCCCCGCGCCGCGCAATCATGCCGACGCAGCGCCTGGTTCCCATGAAGAGCCTTCCGTTCAGGTCACCATCGGGCGGCTGATCGTGGAGGCGGTAATGCCTGCGGCCGCCGCTCCGCTCGCACCGCGGCAGCGCGCTACAGGGCCGCGCCTTTCGCTGGACGACTATCTCAGCCAGCGCCGGAGTCAGGCATGAGCAATGCTCTGGCCATCGCGTCGGTCTCGTTTGTGCTCGTCGACCTGCTCAACAACGGGCTGATCGACCGCAACATCTCGTCATCTGTCGGCGACGTGATGGTGACCGCGTTGCCGCCCGACAAGGTCGACGCGCTCCAGAAGGACGGCAAGAGCCAGCTCAATCTCTTCCTCTACAACATCACCCAGAACCAGGGCTGGCGGAATGTTGGGTACCCCTCGCGGGATGCCAGTGGCGATCGCATCAACAACCCTCCGTTGGCCCTCGATCTCCACTATCTGCTCACCGCGTACGGAGCGGAGCAGTTTCATTCGGAGATCCTGCTCGGCTACGGCATGCAGTTATTTCACGAGACGCCGTTTCTGCCCAGAGAGGCGATTCAGCAATCTCTCTCCGCGCCGACGCAGGTGACCGACACCAGCGCGTCGGTCCCTTCCGCGATGCTGAACCTCTTCACCTCGGGGCTGGCCAGTCAGGTGGAGATGATCAAGATCTGGCCGCAGACGCTGACGACCGAGGAGATTTCGCGGCTGTGGACCGCCTTTCAGGCGAAATACCGCTCGACTGCGGCGTATCAGGCGTCGGTGGTGCTCATCCAAAGCGAGGCCTCCGCGAAGAAGGCGCTGCCAGTCAAACGCCGTGCTCTCAAGGTGAACACGTTCATCCAGCCGGCGATCGCCAGCGTGGCCGGCCTCAGCAACACCAGCCCGCCGGTCCAGAGCAGCCAACCGATTCTGCCTGGCTACAGCCTGGTAATCCAGGGAACGCAGCTGCAGGGCGATGACGGCACGATTGTCATGATCGGCGGCGAGGCGGTTTACCCGCCCGCTTCGGATATCACGCCAACGCAAATCGTGGCGCAGATCCCATCCGATGTACCGGCCGGGACGCAGTCCGTGCAGATCGTGCAGCCGCTCCTGCTGGGCAGTCCTCCGGTGGATCACAACGGTGTCGAGTCCCAAACAGCCACGTTTGTTCTGCAGCCCGTGATTCAGTCAGTCGAGGTTGGTACCGGTACGTCGACAGTGACCGGCCAGCCGGTGAGCATGATCACGCTGACGGTCGATCCACCGGTTGGCGCGACCCAGGACGTGTTGCTGATGCTGAATCAACTGCCGCAATCGGTCAGCCCGCCCTCGACGCCGCTGGCCTACAGTTTCCAGGCCGAGCCGCCGTACTCGCTGCTCAGCCCGCCGGGAACCACGCCGCCGCCGTCGCCCACGGTAACGGTTCCTTATTCCGGCGTCGTGCCGGGCCTGTACCTGGTGCGCCTGCAGGTGGACGGCGCTCAGAGCATGCTCACCACCGACAGCAACGGGGTCTTCAACGGCCCGCAGGTGACTCTGTGACCACAGCCTCCAATTTCGCGCAGCCGGCCTCCGGCGGAAATTCCGCAGAAGAAGAGATTCGTACGCTTCTGGAGCGGACGCTCGCCACGCTGGAACGGCGGTCGGACGCGGAGCGCGGCGAGGGCAACGCGGATCAGCCCGGCGGCCAGGCAGCAGCGGCGCCGCACCAGAGCCTGGCCCGCATCTTCACGCTGAGCCCGTTTGAAACTGCCATTCTGCTGCTTTGCCTCGCTGCGGAACTGTACACGGACACTGGAGACATTTGCGCCGCGGCAGCAGGCGACAGCCGCTTGCGTTTCCCCACCTTCCATCTCGCCCTGCGCGTGTTGCCGGAAGCGCATTGGAGCGCCACGCTGCCGCAAAGCCCGCTGCGTCGCTGGAATCTCGTGGAGATGGCCACCGGCGAGTCGTTTCTGACCGCGCAGCTCGGCCTGGCTGAACCGGTGCTGCACTTCCTGATGAACGCGCCGGCGCTGGATGAACGCACGCAGCCAATGCTCGAACCCATCGCTCCTCCTGCGGTTCTGCCCTCGTGCTATCGAGCGCAGGCGGAGAAGCTGATCGCGCTGCTGGCCGAAGCTCGCCAGGAAGCAGTCGTTCCCTATCTCACCGGCAACGCAACCGCGGGCAAGTCTGCAGTCGCGGCGCTCGCTGCCGCCTCGCTGGGGCTGCGATTGTATTCCCTCGATGCCGCCAAACTTCCCGGGGTACAAAAGGACTTGGATTTTCTGCAGCACAGCATGGAGCGCGATGCAGCCCTGCTGGGGTTTGTTCTCCTGATTGACGTGGATCGCGCTGCGGCTGCGGAACGCGCGGCAGCGGCGCAACTCGCCGACAGCTTTGCGGGGATCGCCATCCTTTGCGGCGACGGAGTTCCTGCGCTGCGACACGCGAGACTGGAACGCCTGATTCTCGATCGGCCCGACACCGCCAGCCAACAGGCGCTGTGGGCCTACGCTCTCGGCGACGACGCGGCGGCCCGTTGCAACGGCCACATCGAGCGCGTTGCCACGCAGTTCTCGCTGGATTCGGAAGAAATCCTGCGCACCGGCGCCGCCGTCCGGCGCCGTCTGAGCGCGGTGCAGGGAAGCGAGCCCGGAGCCGGCGACCAACTGCTGGAGTCG
>JBATVK010000065.1:0-81507 GCA_049671725.1 Acidobacteriaceae bacterium | reverse complement strand
CGGCAACGACTCGAACCAGTCGCCCGGCGGCAACCCGGACCAATCGCGCAACGACGGCGCGGCGGACGACGACCACCCACGCTGCTCCACGGACGGCAAGTCATCCGGCGACAACCACCCATCCGGCGCGCCCGGCTGAGCGCACTGCGCCTAAGGCGGAATCACGCCCGGCTGCGCACACTGCACCGAGGACGGAATCGCGCCCGGCGACCAGAACCGAATCGCACCCGGCTGAGCGGACTACGACCAGAACCGAATCGCGCCCGGCGACCAGGACAGAGTCGCGGCCGGCGCCGAAACCCGAGACGCGAACCGCTCCGAGGACGGAATCGCACCCGGCTGAGCGTACTGCGCCTAAAACTGAGTCACGGCCGGCGCCCAGGCCGGAGACACGAACGGCGCCACGGACGGAATCGCGGCCCGCAGCGAGACCAGAGACACGGACGGCTCCGAGGACAGAAGCTCGGCCCGCGGCTCGTCCAGCCGCGCGGCCCGCGGCCAGACCGGCAGCCAAGCCTGCGCCTCATCCGGAGGAGAAGCCGCACTAACCGGGTGCAGCGGTCGGCTCAGGAATCCTGACGCGGGAAGTTTGCCAGACGCGCGGAGGGGGCGTCCGAGAAGATGTTGCCATCGCGGATGTGGACGACGCGGTGCGCGTATTCGGCGATATCCGGCTCGTGGGTGACAAGGACGATCGTGTTGCCGCGGCGGTGCAGGTCGTCAAACAGGGACATGATTTCCTGGCCGGTCTTGGAGTCGAGGTTGCCGGTGGGCTCGTCGGCCAGGATGATGGAAGGATTGTTGACGAGAGCGCGCGCGATGGCCACGCGCTGGCGCTGGCCGCCGGAGAGCTCGTTGGGCTTGTGGTACATGCGGGGCTCGAGGCCGACCGCAGCCAGGGCGGCCTTGGCGCGTTCGACGCGCTCGTCGGCGGCCGTGCCGTTGTAAATCAGCGGCAGCTCGACGTTGTGCAGGGCGGTGGCGCGGGCCAGCAGGTTGAAGGTCTGGAAGACAAAACCGATCTCCTTGTTGCGGATCCGCGCCAGCTCGTCGTCGTTCAGCTCGCTCACCAGGTGGCCGTTCAGCCAGTATTTGCCGCTGGAAGGAGTGTCGAGGCAGCCGATCAGGTTCATCAGCGTGGATTTGCCGGAGCCGGAAGGACCCATGATGGCGACGTATTCGTTGCGGCCGATGCGAAGGGAGATTCCCTGAAGAGCCTGGACCTGCTGCTCGGAACCCATGTCGTAGGTTTTCCAGAGATTCTCGACGACGATCATGTCGCCAGGAGGGATGGGGGAAGCCGTGCCGGGTTCCGCCTGGGTTGTCGTTTCTGCGGCCATTTGCGACTTGATCCCCCTCGGGGCTGAAGCCCCATTGATTCTACAAGCCTCGTGACGCCGGTTCACTCAACGCAGTCGCCGCAGGTGCGCCCCGTCGAACCAGGACTTCCACGGCCGGCACGATCGGCTACTGCGTGGAGGACGCATTCAGGTTCTGCGGTGCAGCCAGTGAGGTGTCCTCTTTGACCAGCGCGTCTTCCTTCAGGTCGCGCAGCACGCGGTAGGTTCCGGTAACGATGCGGTCGCCAGGCTGGAGTCCGCTGAGCACTTCGATGTCGGTGGCGCCGGTAATGCCGGTATTGACACGCACGAAGTGCACGCGATCCTTGCCGTTGACCTTGCGGACGACAAAGACGCCCTGCACCAGCTGGGTCTGTGGCAGACCGGTGGCGGGATTGATGGCCGCATCATTATTCGTGGCCGCGCTGACCGTCTGCAGATTGCTCCCGGCGTTGAGGTGGTTTGGGTCGCGCATCACCAGAGCCTGGATGGGAATGGCGACGATGTTGTTCTTCCTCGCCGTGATGATGGCCGCGGTGCAGGAGAGCCCCGGGCGCAGCTCGTCCGAGGGATGGTCGAGGGTGATGACCACCTTGAAGTCCTTGGCTTCTTCCACGCCGCTGGTCGACTGGCTGGTGGCGACGCCGCTGGAACGGAGCAGAGCCTGATCGCCGACTTCGGTGACGTGGCCCTTAAATACTTTGCCGGGGAGCGCGTCAACGGTGATGTCGGCCTGCTGGCCGTCGGCCACATTGACGATGTCGGTTTCGTCGACTTTGACTTCCGCGGTGATCACGGACATGTCGGCGAGGGTCATCAGGGTGGATCCCTCGGTGTTCTGGATGCCGGGCACGACCATTTCGCCCTGGCGGACGGGTTCGTTGGTCACGATGCCGTTGAAGGGAGCGACAGAGATGGTCTGGGCATAGAGATCCTTCTGGGCAACCAGGCTTGCCTGCTGCGTCCTGAGGTGAGCGCGAGCGGAGGCGGTCTGGGCGACGGCCTGGTTCAGCTGGTCTTTGGCCTGGGCGACGCTGGCGACATCGATCTGATAGGCGGCAACGGCAGCATCGTAGTTCTGCTTCGACATCACCTGGTCGGCATAGAGGGCCTGAGCGCGCTGGTAGTCGAGCTTCTTCTGCTGGAGGTCGGCAAGGGCGTGCTGGACGTTGGCCTGCGCGGTTTTCTCAGCGGCGATGTAAGAGTTAATGTCGGTGCCGGCGGCGGCGATGGCGGCTTCCTGGCCGACGACGTTGGCTTCCTGTTGCGTGTTCTCGATGGTGGCGAGGACTTCCCCCTTGTGGACCTTGTCGCCCTCTTTGGCATAGAGGTTGGTGACGCGGCCCATGGCGTTGGCGCCGACGTTGACGTAGGTTCGGGGCTTGATCTGGCCGGTGGCGTTGACCACGGACACCAGATCTTCACGCGCGACCGTCCCGATGAGGGCTTTGGTATACGCAGCCTGGGCGCGAACGATGGTGAGGACCACAATGCCGGCCAGGACCACAAAGGCGCCGATGATGAGGAGAATTTTTTTCAAAGCGGTTCGTCCTTCGTGGGCGCTTCGATCAAAACCAGGGCGGTTGCGCCCGGTTGCGATGATTTCCGCGCCGCCGCAGCGCGCCGGCGACGTCGACTGGGTTGAGGCTTGAGCATAGGTCTATCCTGGTTTGGCTGTACGCAAATCGGGCGAAGACAGTTCCCTGCCCAGCCGCGATGCGTGCGCCGCTCCGGGGCTTTTTCTGAACACAGCCTGACCGCACGAGATTTGGACGGCCGGGACGGCGAGCAAGTGAGTTGCCGGAAAGATTTCGATGCCATGATAACAGGTCCGCGGCGGCGATGGTCTTACCGGAGAGCGGCAAAAAAGGTACTCCGGCAGGCGCAGGAACTGCTTGAAAGCCCCGCTCCGGCCTCGTAGAATTAGGTACGCCCCGAAGGAGCAGCAGTTCGCGTATGTCCAGGCATCGTTTTCCTCTTCATTCCGCA
Source organism: Acidobacteriaceae bacterium (assembly GCA_049671725.1). Lineage (GTDB taxonomy): Bacteria > Acidobacteriota > Terriglobia > Terriglobales > Acidobacteriaceae > Palsa-343. The sequence continues at coordinate 78,178 of JBATVK010000065.1, read as the reverse complement.
GTCCTGATCGCAATGCTCGCCGGCGCAGGTTGTGTGGCGGTTCACGCCCAGTCTTCCCCCTCCCAGCAGGATTCAACCCAGCCCCAGCAGAATTCGACCCAGGGTTCCCAGGACGACCAGAATCCCCTCACCCGCAAGCTCTCCGACAAAGAGCGCTTCAAGCAGCAGAAAGAGCTGAGGCAGGAGCTGAGCGAGAGCTACCGCAAGTGGCTGAACGAGGACGTCCGCTGGATTATTACGGACCAGGAAAAGAAGGCGTTTCTAAGCCTGAGCAACGATGAGGAGCGCGACGCCTTCATCGAGCAGTTCTGGCGGCGCCGGAATCCGAATCCGGACTCTCCCGATAACGAATACCGCGAAGAGCACTACGCGCGCATCGCGTACGCCAACGAGCACTTTGCCGCGGGCGAACCGGGCTGGATGACGGACCGGGGCATGATCTACATCAAGTACGGCAAGCCGGACTCGATCGATTCGCATCCCAGCGGCGGGACGTATGAGCGGCCCATCGACGAAGGCGGCGGCGAAACCTCGACCTATCCCTTTGAGGTCTGGCACTACCGGTACATTCCGGGCATCGGCGAAAACATCGACATCGAGTTCGTGGATACGTGCATGTGCGGCGATTACCACATGACCATCGACCGCTCAGAAAAAGACGCCCTGCTGCACGTGCCGGGCGCGGGTGAGACGCTGTACGAGCAGATGGGCATGGCCAAGAAAGCGGACCGATTCCGCGGCGGCCTGGAGGATCTGGGGCCGGGACCGGACTCGAGCAGCAACCAGTCCAAGGAATTCGACCGGCTGGAACTGTACGCCAAGCTGGAAGCGCCGCCGGTCATTCAATTCAAGGACATGGACCTGGCCGAGTTCATCACCAACCACAAGGTACTGAACGGGCCGTTCTTCCCCTTTGAAGTGCGAACCGATTTCGTGAAGGTGACCGACGACACGGTTTTGGTTCCCATCACCCTGCAGATTAAGAATCGGGACATGACCTTCAATACGAAGGACGGTGTGGCTACTGCGAACGTGGACATCATCGGGCGGGTTTCGACCATTACCGACCGGGTGGTGCAGAGCTTCGAAGACCCCGTGGAAGTACAGGAGCCGGCGGAGCTGCTGCCGAAGACGCTGAACAACGTTTCGCTGTACTGGAAGGCGCTGCCGCTGCGGCCGGGACGGTACCGCATCGATATCGCGATCAAGGACGAGAACAATCCGGATCACGTGGGGGTGTGGGCGCAGGGCATCGACGTGCCGGAATACCACGACGATCAACTGTCGGCTTCGTCGCTGATCCTGGCGGACCAGATGGAGCGGGTTCCGGCGAAGGATATCGGCGCGGGGTCGTTCATCATCGGCAACACCTATGTGCGGCCGCGGGTAACCACGAATCCGGAGTCGCCCGCCACCTTCCACCGCGACCAGAATCTGAATTTCTGGATGCAGGTCTATAATCTGGGCCTGGACCAGAAAAGCAGAAGGAACAACGCCGTCATCAACTATCAGATCCTGGATGCGGCTACGCATAAGATATTGCTGAACACGCATGAAGATTCGGCAACCCTGGGCGCCAGTTCCGATCAGCTCACGCTGGAAAAGACCCTCCCCCTCGCCAGCCTGGAGCCGGGCAAGTATATCGTGAAAATCAGCGTCGACGACGATGTGACGCGCCAGCAGATTGCGCAGTCCGCGCCTTTTACGGTAGAACCGTAGCCCAGGGTTGAGTATCGGCAGAGCGGCCGCAAGAGCCGCCCGCCGCGGGACCACTGAAATTCAGGGAGTAACGCCAGGGAGCAAACAGCGCACGGAGTCAGTGAGCCGACGTCTTTCCATTTCCGTTCCCCTACTTGTGGCATTGGCCGTGCTGTGCGCGGTCGGAACGTCTGCGGATGCCCAGTCGAGCAGCGTAGCGGGGGTGGTGCGGGACAGCCGCGGAACTCCGCAGATCAGCGCCCTGGTGGAACTGCTCCGTCCCGATTTCACCGTCGCCAAACAGGTTTATACCGACGATCGGGGGCGCTACCGCATCGGGGGAATCGGGCCCGGCGTTTATGAGGTGAAGGCTTCGGGCGCGCTCTTCCTGCCCACCATGCGCGAGAACCTTGAGGTGATCGCGGGATCGCGGCAGGTTGTGAATCTCACCCTGGACACGCTGTACGAGGCGTTTCGCTGGCTGCCGGTGAAGATGCGGCCCGCCGACGAGCCGAAGGACGACTGGACCTGGACGCTGCGCCTCTCCGCGAACCGGCCGCTGCTGCGGTTGCTGCAGGATGGTCCGCTGGTGGTGGTGACGGACGGCGACGGCTCGGCGCCAACACTGAAAGCGCGGGTGACGGTGCGCGGCGGCGAGAGCGGCTTCGGGGACGGCGGCATTCATAACGATTTCGAGATGGAGCGCTCCCCCGACGACGCGCGGGCCATGATCTTCCGCGCCGATCTCAGCCAGGCGGAAGATCCGGCGCTGAACGCCATGGTGGGCTACGAGCAGCAACTGGCGGCCGGACGGACGTTCCGCACCATCGCCGCCGTGGAGGATCGTCCGGACATCGCGGGAGGGCCGGGGAGCCAGGGTTTGCAGGCCATCGAGATGCGCAGCGGCGAGACCATGAACTTCTCCGACGCGGTGCAGGCTCAGTTCGGCGATGAAGCGGAGGCGGTTCATCTGGGCAACACGCTGGTGGAGAACCTTCCCTTTGCCGCCGTGTCGGTGCGCGGGGGTTCGACCTGGGTTTCGTACCGCGTCTCTACCGCGCCGGAACTGCAGCAGGTGGAGGATCTGGATCGCGCCTCGACCGTGGAGCCGCAGATGGCGGAGCGCAACGGGCGGCTGGCGCTGGAAAAGGGCCTGCGCCAGGAAATCGGCGTGGATCGCAGCGCGGGCGCGATGCGGGTGCGCGTGGTCGCCTGGCACGAACGGGTGAGCAATCCGGTGATCACTGGCGGCGGCACCATTTCGGCCGCGGACTGGACGGGAGGCAACCTGCTCTACGACGATTCCAGCGGATTGCTGCGCGGGGCGGGCCAGAGCTTCAGCGGCAACGGCATGATGAGCGAAGTGGAAGAGCGTGTGAACGGAAGCACGTGGATCAGCTTCGACATCGCGGTGGGCGAGGCGCTGAACATGAGCGCCGCGGCGCCCGGATCCGAGACCGTCGCCCAGGCCCTGAACGGCATGCGGGCCGCGGAAACGCCAATGTACAGCACGGCAGTGCGCGGCAAGCTGGCGCGAACCGCAACGGAATGGCGCGCATCGTACCGCTGGCAGGATGCGAAAGCGGTGACCGGGGTGAACGCGTTTGCGACCGGCGTTCCCGACGCGTACCTGAGCCTGCTGGTGCGGCAGCCGATCCGCTACCGGCGAGTGATCCCCAACGGCGTTGAGGCGCTGGTGGATGTGAGGAACCTGCTGGCTGAGGGCTACCGGCCGTTCGTCTCCAAAGACGGGAGCACGCTCTACTTCGCGCAGGCCGCGCGGTGCATCGAGGGCGGCCTGTCGTTCTCGTTCTGAGCTACGCCGAGACTTCCGCTCCCCGCTCCCTGAGCAAATTCCTCAAAATCGAACGGTGGCAGCGCCGCTCGTCTTCGCAGTAACAGCCCACGGAAAAATTCGTCTGGTGCGAGAGCGCCGCGAGCAAATCCAGGAGACGCGCCGGCTCGGGCTGCTTCATTTCCGCGCGATATTTCCGCTCGAAGGATTTCCAGAATTTTTCCTCGCCGCTCGAATGCTGCGCGAAGGAGACGAGCTCCGCGCTGGGCGAGAGATCCGGCAGCCAGAGATCGTAGAAATCCCGCTTCGCAAACTCGGCTTTCGGGACGCCACGCGGCGGACGGCGGACGGTGCCGAGGCGCAGGCCTTCATCGCTCCCGCGCGGCGAGCCGAGACGGACGATGGAGACGGGCATGGCTCCTCCTGTTTCTTCCGTTATCGCACGGCCTCGGGCCAGAAGGGAGCTAAAGCCGAATGTTGACCAGCCCCTCGGCGCTGCCGGGGGTGGTCGTCGAGGTCTGCGGGGCGCGCCAGTGGTCGATATAGCTGATCTGGTGGACGCAGCTCACCGTGCAGTTGGGCGCGCAGCTTTTCTCGGTGAGGAATTCGCGGCGCAGGTCGGCCCTGGTGTAGCCGGCGAGAGGAACGCCGGGATAGCCGCGCTGCTGCGAGCAGTAGTGGACCAGCCCGTTCTCGCAGATGTAGAGAAAGCGCGATCCGGCGCGGCAGCGCCAGTCGTTGGGCTGGCCGTTGGCAATCTGTTCCTGGAACTGATTGAAGCGCGAATAGTTTTTCTTTTTCCAGGAGCGCATCTCGGTCCAGACTTTGCGCTCTTCGGCGCCCAGCGGCTTCAGCTGCCCGTCGCCATCATGGATGATGCCGATGGTCGAAGTGAATCCCAGCTCGAGGGCGCGGCGGCCGATGGTGAGAGCGTCCTGAGGATCCTTGATGCCTCCGCCGACTACGGAGTTGATGTTCACGTGAAAGTCAGCGTGTTCGGCGAGGAACTGGAGCTTCTTGTCGAGAACCTTGAGGCTCTTTTTCGAGATCTCGTCGGGCTGCACGTTGTCGATGGAGATTTGCAGGTGGTCGAGGCCCGCGCGGTTCAGGCGCTGGATGCGGTCGGGAACGAGCAGATAGCCGTTGGTGATCATGCCGGCCATGCGGCCGTGATGGCGGATGCGGGCGATGATCTGGTCGAGATCGGGGTGCAGGAGCGGCTCGCCACCGGAAATGGTGATGATGCTGGTCCCCAGCCGAGCCAGATGGTCGATGCGGCGCAGCATTTCGTCGAGGGGGACGGGTTTGGAGACGTCGTCGTACTCGTTGCAGTAGGCGCAGGAGAGATTGCAGCGCCGCATGGGGACGATCTGGGCCATAACGGCGTGGCGCGTGGAGGCCAGGGCGTGGCCCACCAGCGCCAGCTCGCGCACTTTGCGAGAGGCCGCCCTGAGACGGCGGGGGACGGTCATTTTGCGGGCCGAAGACATGTCTCTCTTTATTGAAACACAGGGGTGCGAGCGGCGCGACCGGGCAGTCCCCAACGAACGAGCCGATGCGAATGTACGTTTGCGCGGCTGCGGCTACTCCAGCTCGGAACCCTGGAGGGATTCGATCTGGCGGCGGAGGGCTTCCATTTGCTCGAGCATTGCATCGCGTTGCTGCTGCATGACTTCGGCGAAGTCGCGGGCGAGGACGTCGGGCGGAACGCCGCCGGCCATCTCCTGCATGAGTTGCTGTGCGCCGCCGTCTGGCCCATCAAGCTGGCCGGTGGTCTTGCCGCGGCCGGCGATCATGTTGACGAATTGCTCCTTGCGATCGCGGATGACGGTGAGCTGGATCTGCTTGCCGCGGTTGGCATGGATGAAGTGCGCCCACTGGCCGGTGGTGGCGACCACCTGGCCGTTGACGCGGACGATGACATCGCCGGCCCGCAGGCCGGCCGCGGCGCCGGGACTGTTGTCGTCGACACGCTTAATCAGCAGACCCTGGCCGTCATGCACGCCGAAGAAGTTAGCCAGCTGGGGGCCGAGCATGTCCAGCTGGAGGCCGGTATAGAGCGGGTTGGTCCCGAAGCCGGGCAGGAATCCGCTGCCAAAGGCGGGCGAGCCGCCGGGCAGGGCAATGGTGTCGTCGTCCTGGTCGGGATCGGGGACAGGGATGTGCTGCGACCAGGCGTTGGCCTCGAGCTCCGAGCGGTCGACGAGCTGGATGCTCATGGTCTGCTGTTGGCCGTCGCGGCTGATGACCAGGGTGATGGTGTGGCCCGGAGGGGTTTCACGGAGCATGCGGCGCAGCTGCGCCTCGCCCACGACGGGCTGGCTATTCATCTCGAGGATGACGTCGTGGACGCGAAGACCGGCTTTGGCCGCGGGCGCGTCGTGATCGACGGTGACGATTTCGGCGCCGCGGGCGTCTTTGAGCTTCAGCTGAGCGGCGCGCTCCTCATCGATGTCACGGGTGCCGACGCCAAGATAGCCAGGACTGGAGTGATTCAGAAGCGCGGGATCGTCCTGGAGGACGGCAACGTGCTGCAGCGGATCGCCGGCGGGAAAAGGCGGGGCAAGCTGGGCAAAGAGGAACGGCGCCGGCAGCATGAAACCTGCAACTGCCATGGCAGGAAACAACTTGAACGATGGCCTCGGAAAAGAACGCATACCACTACGCCTCGAATCTGCCCTGATGTCTGACGAACGAGACAAACGCAACGTCACCTGAAGCTGCCGCACCGCCGGTGACGAAAGTGCGGCGGCCAAAATCCTACTGAATCTGCGAAACCTGCTCCAGGAACTGCCGCGATACGTTGCGAATATACGGGTTCTGATCCTGAGAAGCAACGGTTTGCAGCACCTCGCGCACGCTGGAGTCGGCCTCTACGGGAGCGAGCAGGCCGATGGCCTCGGTGCGAATCTGGGCATCCGGGTCATTGAGCAGCGCTTCGAGGACGGCATCGCGCACGCGATTGTCGAGCCCGATGTAGGGCTGGAGGCCTTCGAGGGCCTTGCGGCGGACGGTTGCATCCTTGTCGTAGCGCAGAGCCACCATCAGCGCGTTGCGGATGGGTCCGCCGCTGCACTGGTGTCCGGCCCGGCATTCCTGCGCGAGCAGGTCGACGGAATCGTCGTGCGCGGCGGGGTTGGCGCGATTGTGGGCGGCGACGAGCAGAAGCTGGCGAATCTGCGGATCGTCGAGGGTGCCGAAGACCGTTTCGGGAACGATGCGGGCGAAGCGGACTTCCACGTTCTCGGTGCCCGGCTCCTCGATGATGCTGCTGACGGCCGCCACCTGAGAGGGATCCACGTCGGCGAGCACGGGCACGGCGGGAGCGGAGCTTTGCGCAACAACCTGCTGGGGTTTCGGCGATTCGGCGCGGCGGCCCATATGGTAACCGCCCCATCCGCCGGCACCGAGGCCGGCAAGGAGCACAACCGAGGCCATTACGGGAGCGCTCTGCAGGCGGCCGAAACCGCGGCGGAAGCTCTGCCAGCGGCGGACGAAGAAACCGCCGTGGGGGATGGCGTCGAGGGCCTCGTCGAGGCGGACACGGGTGCGGGCCAGCAGGCTCGGGGAGGGCTCCGCGACGGGCAGGAGTTGCATCGCCTTGCTCAGCGCGGAGACGGCTTCCATCTCCTGGCGGCAACGCTCGCAGACGGCCAGATGCTGTTCGAGCTGATGGGCCCGGTCGTCGGGCAGTTCACCGTAGACGGCCAGGACGATGTCTTCCTGTGCCAGATCGCAGTTCATTGGAATTTCCGTGCCTCACTTTGCCCCAAAAATTTGCTTCCGGGTCGTTCTGTGCCCGTGTTTTCTTTCGTTCGCAGGCGGATTCAGCGCAGTTCAGCCAGCCTGGCCCGCAGTTTCTTGGTTGCGCGGAAGAGCGTGTTCTTGGCGGTTTCTTCCGTAGTGTTCAGCATTTCTCCGATGGTGCGGAGACGCAGCCCCTGGTAATGCTTCAGCTCGAAAACCATGCGTTCGCGAGGCGTCAGCGCATCGAGAGCCGTAAGGATGCGCTGGCCCAGAAACTTGCGCTCCAGCTCCCGGGCCGGGTTCGCGCCGGCGCGATCGTCGGAGACGTTGGTGAGCAGATCCATCTCCTCGCCGGAGGAGTCGATCACCACCGCCTGGTCCTCGCGGCGGGCCTTGCGGCGGCGCAGATGGTCGAGGCACAGGTTGGTGACGATCCGATAGATCCAGGTATAAAACGAGCACTCGAAGCGGAAGTTGCCCAGATAGCGCCAGGCCTTCAGGAAGGCTTCCTGCTGAATGTCCTGAGCGTCCTGCTCCGAGCCGGTCAGGTGCATGGCCAGCCGCAACACCGCCTGATCATATTGACGCACCAGCGAGTCAAAGGCTGTCCGCGACCCCCCCTGGGCCTCGCGAATCAGGTCGGTTTCCTGGAGGTTCTCCCGGACGGGACCGGACATACGGGAGGATTGTAGTCGAGGCTTACCGGGGGATAGGAATCGAAGCGCATCAGCAGGCATAGCAACTCCTGTTGCGTGGGAATGCAGTCGACTGCAATTACAAGACGGACGAAAGGGAATTTGGTTAGCAAAAAGGGAAGTCAGGTGCCGGCCGGGGGCTCCCGGCCGCTGCACAGCGCGCAGATGGCGGCTCCGTACCGGTCGGCTTTCAGGGGGCCGATGCCGGGGACGCTGAGAAGCTGGGCGATGGTGCCCGGCGCGGCCAGGATAATGGAGCGGAGAACGGCATCGGAGAGAACAAAGAAGGCAGGCTTTCCGGCGGCGGCTGCTTCTGCCTTGCGCCAGTCTCGCAGGCGGGCTTCGAGTTCGGACTGGGCGGGAGTGTATTCGGCCTGGAGATCCAGCGGATTGGGGCGGCGGGCTTTGGGTTTCCTTTGCGCGGGTTTGGCAAGCGGATTTCCGCCGGAATCGGGGGACTGGCGGAGCAGGACGCCGAGGGAATCCGTTTCGCTGAGAGAGCGGCCCTCGAACGTGAGAGCGACTTTGCGGAAAGCGACTTCCCTGCCCTCGGGGTTGGTCCAGGACTCGGAAGAGAGGGTGACCAGTCCCGCGCGGGCCAGGCCGTCGAGCAGCGTATCGAAGGTGCGCCGGTCGGAATTCGAGCCGCAATCCGCGAAGAGGCGGCCGGCGGAGCGGGAACCGGACGTTCGCAGCTCGGCGAGGATGCGGCGAAGGCCGCGTTCTTCCTCGGCGGTAGGCTCAGCGAAGGGCTGAGCGACGGCGGTCGTCGGGGAGCAGAAATCGCAGCGGCCGCAGGGACGGCCCGCGGTATCGCCGAAGTGGCGGACGAGGGCCGACATGCGGCACTGCGGCGTCTCGGCGTATTCCACCGTGCGGTCCAGCTGAGCGCGGCGATGGGCAAGCTGCTGCTGGTAGCCGGAGCGCCAGTTCGCGGCGCCGGTGGCGCGGACGTTGCCTTCGATGTCCAGCTGCACGGCGCCCTGGGAGGCGAGTTTCTCCACGGCGCGGCCGAAGGTCTCCGCGAGCATCTGAAGTTTTTCCCAGAGCGGCTCCGGAGGCTGGAATTCCGCCGTGAGCAGGCGAGCGATGCGGGTCAGGTCCTCGACCGGGGGATAGTCGCGCTCGAAGAAGCTCTCGTGGATGCGGCGATCGGCAAAGCTGTGCAGGAGAACGACGCGCGAGGGGAGCCCGTCGCGGCCGGCGCGGCCGATTTCCTGGTAATAGCCTTCCAGCGAGCCAGGCAGAGCCGCGTGGATGACGGTGCGAATGTCCGGCTTGTCGATGCCCATGCCGAAGGCGATGGTGGCGACCACCACCTGAAGCTGACCGTCGAGGAACCGGCGCTGGACGTGGTCGCGGATGGGGGGCTCGAGGCCGGCATGGTACGCGGCAGTGGGAAAGCGGGCGTCGAGCTCGGAGGCGAGCTGCTCGGAGGCTTTGCGCGAAGGGGCATAGACGATGGCGGGCCGGGCGGCGGCCGGAGCCAGAAGCGCGACGATGAACTCGTTGCGGCGGGGCTTGGAAAGCTCAACCACTTCGATGGCGAGGTTCTCGCGGCGGAAGCCGTGGATGAAAAGGGCGGGGTTGACGAGGCTGAGCTGGGCGACGATGTCCTGCTGCACCGCGGGCGTGGCGGTCGCGGTGAGAGCGATGACTGGAGCCGGGCGCAGGAGGGGCAGGTAATCGCCCAGAGCGCGGTAGTCGGGGCGGAAGTCGTGGCCCCATCCGGAGATGCAGTGGGCTTCGTCGACGGCGATGAGGCAGGGCTTGCGGCGGGCCAGCATCTCGGGGAACCCGCGGACGCGCAGGCGTTCCGGCGCAATGAAGAGGAACTGAAGCGCGCCGTCGAGGTAATCGCGGCAGGCCTGGCGGGCGCTTTCGCGGGACAGGCCGGAGTGGATGCGGGCCACGCGCAGCCCCAGGGCGGAAAGCCGGGCGGCCTGATCTTCCATAAGCGCGATGAGCGGGCTGATGACCAGGGCCGTCCCGCTGCGGGCGACGGCGGGGAGCTGGTAGCAGAGGCTCTTGCCGGCCCCGGTCGGCATGACCAGGAGGACGTCGCGGCCTTCGGTGACTGCGCGGCAGACGGCTTCCTGGTTTTCGCGAAAGGCGGGGAAACCGAAGGTCGATTCGAGGAGAGAGCGGAGATCCATGGGGCCTGATTGATGGTGACACGAGCGCGGGGGCTGAGGCGCGATCCGCAGGCCGCGTGGTTACACTTGGTACATGTCTCAGGAGAAGCCGATGGGGAGCCTGTTCGCGGAGCCGGGCTCCAGTGGAAAGTGGATTACCGCCTATTGCGACGGAGGGTCGCGGGGCAATCCCGGGCCGGCCGGGTTCGGGGTCTACGTCGAGGGCCCGGATGGACAGAAACTGGCGGAACTCAGCAAGTTTCTGGGGCGGACGACGAACAATGTGGCCGAGTATTCGGGTCTGCTGGCGGCGCTGGACTTTGCGCTGCGCAACAACCACCCGCGGCTGAAGGTGATCTCCGACTCCGAGCTGATGGTGAAGCAGATGCAGGGGCGCTATAAGGTGAACAGCGCCGATCTGCGTCCGCTCTACGACGAGGCGAAGCGCAGAGTGACGCGGCTGGAGGGATTCCGGATCGAGCACGTACTGCGGGGAAAGAATCAGCGCGCGGACCGGCTGGCGAATCTGGCCATGGATCAAGGGATGGGCCGCGCGCCGGGAACAGGACAGAGCGGTGCGGAGGCGCGTCCGGCACGAGTTGAGGCGCCTCGGACGGCCAGGGGGTACGTGAAGGGCGGCGTGGTGCATTTGCTCGAGGGGGAATTGCCGGAGGGCGCGTTTGTGAAGGTGACGGTAGACCGGCAGTAGCGATCAATGATTTTGCGAGGGAGATTGCCGATGTCTTCTTTGCTGATTCGACCCGCGCGGCGCGAAGATCTGCCGCGGCTGACGGAAATCTACAACCACTACGTCGTGCATTCGCCGGCAACGTTCGATCTGGAACCGAAGACGCTCGAGCAGCGCGCGGAATGGTTCGCGCAGTTCGCGGAGACGGGACGATACCGGCTGATGGTAGCCGAGGCGGATGGCACGCTGCTGGGCTACGCCGGATCAGCGCGCTTTCGGGCAAAGCCAGGCTACGCTGCCACCGTCGAGACCAGCATCTACTGCGCACCGGAGGCGGTGGGGCGCGGGGTGGGAGCGCGGCTCTACGCGGAGCTGTTCGAGGCGCTGGCCGGGGAAGACATTCACCGTTTCGTGGCGGGGTATGTGCCGCCGAATCCGGCGTCGGCGGCGCTGCATGCGCGGTTCGGATTCAGGGCGGTCGGCACCTTCACCGAGCAGGGATATAAATTCGGGCGCTATTGGGACGTGTGCTGGATGGAGCGCCCGCTGAATCAAACTGCCTCAGCCAGATAGACCCCGTACCAGCGGCGATCGTCGGTCCAGTCGCGGCGTGGCGCGAAGCCGCAGCCGGTGAGGAGCGCGCAGACCGAGTCGGGGGTGAATTTGTAACTGTTCTCGGTGTGAATGCTCTCGCCGCGGCGGAAGCTCACCTCAAGATCGAGCTCGGGGATGGTGACCTTTTGGGCGACGAGGCTTTCGAGGTGCATCTCGATGCGGCTCTCGCGGTCGTTCCAGAGCGCGCGATGGCGAAAGAGGCGGGGGCGGAAGTTCGCGCCCAGCTCGGCATTGATGCGGACCAGCATGTTGCGGTTGAACTCCGCCGTAATGCCGGCCTGATCGTTGTAGGCGCGCACCAGGACGGTCCGGTCCTTCACGTGATCTGCGCCGAGCAGCAGCAGATCGCCGGGCTCGAGGCGTTTGCGCAGTCTGCTCAGCAGCGCCGCGGCTGCCGGGGGATCGAAGTTGCCGACGCTGGATCCGATGTAGAGAACCAGACGGCGCAAGCCGGATGCGGGCAAGGCGTCGAGGCTGCGCACGTAATTGGCAACGATGGGCTCGACGGTGACCTGCGGGAACTGCTCGACGATGCGGCGCCGGGCTTGCCGGAGCGCCGATGCGGAGATATCGATGGGATAGTAGAGGACGCCGTGCTGGCGGAGAGCGGCCGCGGCAAGCAGCAGACCGGTCTTGGCGGCGGTGCCGGCCCCCAGTTCGAGAATGGAGACCGAGGCGCCGGCAGCGGCGAGAATGTCGCCGGCGTGGGCGGCGAAGAGGTCGCGTTCGGTGCGGGTCAGGTAGTACTCGGGCAGCTCGGTGATGGCCTCGAAAAGCTCGGAGCCGCGCTCATCGTAAAAAATCCAGGGTGGCAGGGTCTTGGTGCGCGCAATCAGGCCGCGATAAACGTCGAGTCCCAGGGGCGTGGAGACAGCTTCGGGCAGACGGGGAAGGGTGGACAGGGCATGCATGGGGTCGGTCGCGCCTCCGCTTACGTTAGCGTTCGGCCAGGCGAACGCCGGAAAACTGCCAGCGGGTCGCGGGCGGGAAGAAGTTACGGTAGCTGGCACGAATATGGGAGGCCGGAGTAGCGACCGAACCGCCGCGCAGCACCATCTGGTTGCACATGAACTTGCCGTTGTACTCGCCGAGGGCGCCGGGGAGGGGTGCAAAACCGGGGTAGGGAAGGTATGCGCTGGCGGTCCACTCCCAGACGTCGCCGAAAAGCTGTTGCATCTGTGATGCATTTGCCGCGGGACTCGGGTGAAGATTCTCGATTTCCAGGAGATTTCCAGCCGGTTTTCCGGATGCGGCCGCGGCGACTTCCCACTCCGCTTCCGTGGGCAGACGCTGGCCGGCCCAGCGGGCATAGGCGTCCGCTTCGAAGTAGCTGATGTGGCAGACGGGAGTCGACTCAAGCGTTTGGAGTGGGATAAATCCATGCAGGGTAAAGACTTGCCATGCATCGGAGTCTGGATCGCGGCGCCAGTAGAGAGGCGCGTCCCAGCCCTCGTTCTTCACCGTCGCCCATCCCTCAGAGAGCCAGAGTTCGGGGCGCGCATAGCCATCGTCTTCCATGAATTTCAGGTATTCGGAGCAGGTAACGGGGCGGGAGGCCAGGCGGAAGGGCTCAAGGAAGACAGTGTGGCGTGGAGTCTCATTGTCGAAACAGAATCCCGAGCCGTCGTGACCGACTTCGGCAAGACCGCCGGGGAAAACGGCCCAACAAAACGAGCCGGTGGTGGTTCCGGCCGGAAGGCGGCCCGGCGCATACACAGGATGCAGCGGGTTCGACCAGAATGCGTGCTTGATGTCAGTGAGGATCAGTTCCTGGTGCTGCTGCTCATGGTTGAGGCCGAGGATGACGCGATCGCGGGCGTCGCCGGGAATATCTCCACCCAGGAAATCCTCCATCGCCGTGTCAACCGCCTGGCGGTAGGCGAGGATCTCTTCAGCGGTGGGGCGGGAAAACGACGAGCGAAGCTTCTTTTCGGGCTGCGCCGAAACGGCGTTGTAGTAACTGTTGAAAAGCCAGACAAAACCGGGATGGAACGGGCGGTAGCCGGGGACGAACTCGCGGAGAATAAAGGTCTCAAAAAACCAGGTCGTGTGGGCGAGATGCCATTTGGCCGGGCTCGCGTCGCTGCACGACTGGACCATCATGTCTTCCGGAGTGAGCGGGGCGCAGAGCCGCAGGCTCAGGCTGCGCACGGTCGCGAAGGCTTCAGCCAATGCTGTTTGGGTGAGTACGCTCATGGAGCTCATCCTCCCGGGGGTCTTGCTGGATATTGCGTCCTTCCGGGTACGAGAGAGCGGTGAAGGGCCAGCGTTGCCCGTCAGGGTAGCACTTTCGCAGAAGGACAAAAGAGACAAAAGAGAGGATGCAGCAAATTCACTCTCGGTTCACTTTTTCGCCCGCGGTTCGGATCGGCGCAGCGGTTTCCCGAGGATTTCCTCCACATCGCGCACCTTCCCCTCCAGGCGTCCGGTGGCGCCGCGGCGCTCGTCGATCACGATGCTGGTGAGGACGCGCGGGGCCAGCTCCAGCACGCGGCGATGGCAGCGCAGGATCACGTCCATCACACGCTCAGGATCGCCCTCGATGGTGGTCTGCATCGCGCCGAGTTGGTAAGGCAAACCGGATTCATCCACAATCTTCAGCGCTTCGGCCACCAGCGCCTTCACGCCGCCGGGAACGTCCATGGGAACGACAGAAAAACTGGCCAGCATGAGTACCCCCTCATCCAGTGTAGAAAAGCCCGGTGGCGGCCGTTGCCGGAGAACCTGACGGACCTCGCGTCTTTGCAGGCAGGGGCTGCGTCTATCTGAAAGAATTGAGGCATCGCCTGAATCCGCGCGGCGGACGCCCGCGCCCAGGATCGACATCATGAAAATGCGCTTTCTTCGTTGTGCAGGGCTTGCGCTCTGCGTCTTGTTCGCCTCGGGTTCCGCAGTTCCCGCTCTGCGGGCGCAGGATGCTCCTCCACCTCAGCAGCAGGGGCCGGGCGGCGGCCGCGGTATGGGCATGTTCATGGGCGGCAACGGCGTGCATGGCACCGTAACCACGGTTTCCGGCAACGAGATCACGGTGAAGGACGAGGAGGGCCAGGTCTACAAAATCGAGACCGGCCCGAATACCCATTTCCGCAAAGACCGCCAGGAGGCAAAGATCTCCGATCTGCACGCCGGCGACGTGGTTGTGGCGATGGGCAACATGGACGATCAGTCCAAAACTCTCGGCGCGATGTTCGTGATCGTGCTGGATCCGCAGCAGGCGGCGCGGATGGAGCAGATGCGCGCGGATTTCGGCAAGACGTGGACTACCGGCAGGGTGACCGCAATCAAGGACCTGACTCTGACCGTGGAAAGGCCCGACAAACTGACCCAGACCATCACGGTGAATGAGAACACCGAGTTTCGCAAGCGCGGACCGGATGGTCCCGAGGACATCGCGTTCCCTGACATCAAGGTCGGTGATCGCGTAACGGCGCGCGGAGCGCTGCAGAGTGACACGTTTGTGGCGACCGAGTTGACCGTGATGGTCCCGGGCGAGCGCGGCGCAGGACGCACAGGCGGCGGGCAGCCAGGTCAGGGCGGCCAGCCAGGCGCGACGCAACCACAGCCGCAGCCCCAGCCAAACGGGCCACAGAACTGAATCCTATGATCCTCCGCACCAGGCACGCAGCTCTACTTGTCTCCCTCCTCTGCGCGGGATCTCTGGCGCTGTCGCAAACGGCAGTGACGCCGACAACGACGGTCGCGGCTGGAGGAACCATCCGCGGGGTGGTGAAAGCGGGGACTGTTCCGCTGCCAGGCGTGAGCGTGACGGCGGAAAATACGCTGACGGGAAAGAAATACAGCACGACCACGGACATCACGGGCAGCTACACGCTGACGATTCCGGACAATGGCCGCTATGTGCTGCGGACGGAGCTGACGGCCTTCGCGCCCGTCACCAAAGAGGCGCTCCTGAACGCGACCGCCCATGCGCAGTCGGTGGATTTTTCGCTGGAGCTGGCCTCGCGTGCCGAGCAGCAAGCGGCACGCGAAGAGGCTGGAGCGCGGCAATATGGCGGTGCCGGCGGTTCGCAGAGCCTGAGCCTGATGGGCTCGGCGTCGGATCTGATTCAGGCCGGCGGCAGCGGTGGCGAGGCTGGCGCCGCGCTGCCCTCGCTGGCGCAGAACTCTGACTTCTCATCGGGCGAGTCGGTCGCGGTCAACGGGCAAACCGGCACGACCAATCCCTTTGCCGGGATGGACTTCAGCCAGATGCGGGAAGACGCGGAACTGAACCAGTCGCTGAGCGGCGGCTCGGGAGGTCAGGGCGGAGGACCCCAGATTCGTGGCGGAGGAGGCGGAGGCGGCTTTCGCGGCGGAGGTGGAGGAGGCGGCGGGCGATTCCGCGGCAATTTCAGAAACTTCAAACCCAACCAGCCGCACGGCGCACTCTTCTGGAACGGCGACAACAGCGCCTTGAACGCGGACGACTTCGCGCTGCGCGGGCAGGCCATCCAGCAGCCCGCGTACATGACGAATCACTTCGGAGCGACACTGTTTGCGCCGCCGTATATCCCGAAGCTGCTCACGCACGACACCAATGACATCCTGTTTGTCACGCTTTCCGGGCAGCGTTCGTCGCAGCCGTTCGACACGTATGCCACGGTGCCGACCATGGCGGAGCGGAGCGGCGATTTTTCGGCGCTGACAACGCAGACGGGCAAGCCCATCACCCTGTACGATCCGCAGACCTCGCCGGGTGTTGGCCCGTGCACGGCGAACGGCAACACGCCTGGCCAGCCATTTGTGGGGAACGTGATTCCGGCGAGCTGCATTTCGCGGCAGGCGGCGGCGCTGCTGAGTTATATGCCGGCCCCGAATCTTTCCGGCACCGTCCAAAACTATCAGCGGCTGACGACTGCGGGGACGAACACCACGCAACTGGGGGTGCGCCTGATGCACACCTTCGGGAGCTCCGCCGGCGCCAATCCTTTCATCCGCATGGCGCGGCAGTTTCTCGGCGCGGGCACTCCGGGCATCACGCAGAGCGTCTTTGCGAATTACAACTACGAGCACTCGGCGTCGGACTCGCTGAGCGTTTTTGCGCCGCTGGGCGGGAAAAACCAGACCCACCAGGAATCGCTGCAACTGGGCTACTCGATCGGCAAGGGGCGGCTGACGAACACGCTCACCGGGGGCTGGAACCAGACGCACACCCAGGTGAGCAACTACTTCAGCAACGTGACGGACGTGGCTCCTTCGCTGGGGCTGAGCGGGCTGCCGGCGTCTCCGCAGCTGTGGGGCCTGCCCAATGTGACGCTGAACCAGTTCACGGGACTGAACGAGCAGCAGCCCGAGTTTGAGCTGCAGGAAACGGTCTCGGTGGGCGAGATGAGCGCGTGGGTCCACGGCAAGCACAACGTGCGCGGGGGCGTGGATTTTCGCCGGGCGTACTCGGACGAAATCGGGAACACCAACTCCACGGGAAGCTTCGCGTTTACCGGCTGCTTCACCGAGCAGCCGGGATCGTGCGTGGCGGGAAACCTGGGCAGCAGCGGTACGACGGGGTCTCCCCTGACCGGCTCGTCGCTCGCCGATCTGCTGCTGGGCCTGCCGCAGGAGACGACCATCCAGGCAGCGAACCAGGAGACGTACCTGCGGCAAAATGCGATCGACGGGTATGTCCAGGACGACTGGCGCGCTATGAAGAACATGACGGTACTCTTCGGGGTGCGCTATGAGTACTTCTCGCCGTATTCGGAGGAGCACGACCGGCTGGCGACCCTCGATGTGGGCGACGGCTTTGCGCAGGCGGCGACGGTGACGTCGAGCGGAGTGGGACCGTTTACGGGAAAGTTTCCGCGCGACCTGGTGTATCCGGAGAAAGACAATTTCGAGCCGCGGCTGGGGTTTGCGGTGCATCCGTGGCGCGACACGGTAATTCGCGGCGGGTACGGCACCAATTTCACGGTGGGGCAGTACGTGAAGTTCGTGCAGAATTTCGCCTTCGAGCCGCCCTTCGCCAACGTGCAGGACAATCTGGTGAGCAGCACGGCGGCGGAGTCCGCGGTGGTGAGCTGCAGCTCGTTTTGCCTGGCCAATGGATTTCCGGTGCCGGAAAGCGCACAGATCGGCACCTATGCCGTGGACAAGAATTACCGGCTGCCATGGGTGCAGGTGTGGAACCTGAACGTGCAGCGGACGATTCCGTGGAACATCGTCATCAATGCGGGCTACAACGGGCAGAAGGGAAACCGGCTCGACGTGGTCGACGCGCCGGGGCGGTATCCGACCACTGTGAACGGAGCCCTGACCACAACGCTGCCGACGGCGTACAACAATGCGGCGCAGACGGTGCCCTACGACTACGAGCAGTCGCTGGCCTTCTCCAGTTACAACGCGGGCACGCTGAGCGCGCGCAAGCGGCTGAGCGGGGGGATCTCGCTGCAGGCGACCTACACCTATTCGCACGCGATTGACGATGCCAGCTCGGTCGGCGGCAACGGCGGGACAACCTGCGGCGGCAACTGCCTCGCCCAGAACTGGCAGAACCTGCGCGCGGAGGAATCGAATTCGAGCTTCGATGTGCGGCATGAGGTCAGGGGGAGTTTTCTTTACGAGCTGCCCTTCGGACCGGACACGCACCTGCTGACGGCGGACTGGTTCGGTCACGTTCTGGCGAACATGAACTTCTCCGGCAGTTACGAATTCGCGTCGGGAAATCCGCTGACGCCGCACTACGAGGTGACGGCGCAGGAAGTCGCAACCGGAACCACGAACACGCTGCGGCCGGACCGCGTGCCGGGCGTCTCGCTGACGGCGGGCGGCGGCAGCCAGAGCAACTGGTTCAACAAAGCGGCCTTTGCGCCGCCGTCGGGACTGTACGGCACCGCATCGCGCCTGAGCATTCCAGGACCGGGAACGGTTTCGGTGGACATGTCCATCTCGAAGAGCATCCGCTTCGGCGATTTCAAAAACCTGGAGATGCGGGCGACGGCGGATAACGTCTTCAACACAGTGCAGTATTCGGGAGTGGACTCGACGCTGGGCGATGCCAGCTACGGCCAGGTAACCTCGGCGGGACAGATGCGGCAATTCACGTTTCTGGGGCGGTACCGGTTTTGAGGAGGCATGGCATGAGAACCCGCGTCTCCGGATTGGCGCTTGCGGCCCTGCTGCTGGCCAGCGGTGCAGCGCCGCAGGAACAGCAGCAGCAAAACAACACGACGATTGCCTTTCGCGTGAATGCCGACCTGGTGCTGACCAATGTTGTGGTGCGCGACAAGAAGACCGGGCAGCTGGTGCGCGGGCTGACGCAGAAGGACTTCAGCATCAGCGAAGACGGCAAGCCGCAGCGGATTATCAGCTTCGACTTTGAGAATGTGGACCAGGCCACTCCTCTGAACGAGGCGACCATCGACGCCAGCGCGCCCAACGGCGTCTTTGGCGCGAAGACGGGAACGGCAACCCAGGCGGAGCTGCGCAATCACCGGCTGATCGTGATCTTTTTCGATCTGACCTCGATGCAGCCGGAAGACGTGGAGCGCTCGCAGGAAGCGGCACGGGATTACATCGATAAGCAAATGCACCCCGCGGACCTGGTGGCCGTGGTTTCGCTCGATGAGACGCTGTCGCTGGATCAGGATTTCACGGCCAACAAGCAGTTGCTGCTGCACGCCGTGAACAGCTACTCCGGAACCCAGGGACAGGGCTTTGCGCCGGGCGCCACCAGCACCACCAATCAGGTGGAGGACGCGACTTCATTTACGGCGGACGAGGAAGAGTACAACGACATCAATACCGACCGGGAGCTGTACGCGATCGAGGATATTGCAAAGTCGCTGCGCTATCTGGACGAGAAGAAGTCGCTGCTGTATTTCTCGGGGGGCATCCAGCGGGACGGCATCGAGAATCAGGCTTCGCTGGACGCGGCCGTCAACGCCGCGGTGCGCTCGAATCTCGCCGTCTACAGCGTGGACGCGCGCGGATTGCAGGCGATTTCGCCGCTGGGCGACGCAACCACCGGCAGCCTGAGGGGAGCAAACGCCTACAACGGCGCGGCGCTGCAGAACAATCTGGACTCGAATTTCAACACCCAGGAAGTGATGGCCACGCTCTCCTCGGACACCGGGGGCAAGGCGTTCTTCGATTCCAACGACTTTTCCCCGGCCTTCGCGCAGATTCAGAACGACACCTCGGCGTATTACGTCATCGGGTATCACTCGACGAATCTGAAACGCGACGGCGGCTACCGGCGGCTGACCATCAAAGTCGATCGCCCCGACGTGAAGCTCGAATACCGGCGCGGCTACTACGCTCCCGCGGACTTTAAGCATTCGACGAAGGACGAGCGCGAGCAACAGCTGGAAGACGAGCTGGCCAGCGGATTACCGGATACGGATCTGCCGGTTTATCTGCAGGCCCTGTATTTCCGCTTGTCGCCGGAACGGTTCTTTGTGCCTGTTTCGCTGGTGGTTCCCGGTTCGGCCATTCCTTTTGTGAAGGGCGGCGACCGCGACAAGGCGACGCTTGACATC
This sequence comes from Acidobacteriaceae bacterium, assembly GCA_049671725.1. Classification (GTDB taxonomy): domain Bacteria; phylum Acidobacteriota; class Terriglobia; order Terriglobales; family Acidobacteriaceae; genus Palsa-343. The sequence continues at coordinate 58,331 of JBATVK010000065.1, read as the reverse complement.
ATCGGCCAGGTTCGGGATGCCGCCGGGCACGACATCGGCGATATTCGCGACACGGTGAAACTGGCCGTCAACCAGTCAGAGCAGGTACAGCAGAAAAACGTGCAGTACACCACCGGATTCAACCTGCCCACGGGCAAGTATCACGTGAAGTTTGTGGTGCGCGAAAACGAAACGGGACGGATGGGCTCGTTTGAGACGGATCTGTTTGTGCCCGACCTGCGCAAGGCGCCGCTGAAGATGAGCTCGGTGGTGCTGGCCAGCCAGCGCGTACCGGCGGGGAAGAAACAGGACAATCTGCTGGTGCGCGACGGCGAGGAGCTGGTGCCGAACCTGCCGCATGTCTTCCGGCAAAATCAGCATCTCTACCTGCTGTATGAGGTCTACGATCCGGCGCACGCGGCGCTGGAAAAAACCGCGGAGGCAAAGCCTGAGAAGGGTACGAAGCCGGAAGGCGAACCGGTGCGCGTGATGACCAGCATCGAGTTCCTGAGCGGGTCGGCAAAGGTGTTTGAGACGCCGGTGATCCAGGCGACGCGCATCAATCAGCCGGACCGCGATGCGATCGCCTTCCAGTTCGATCTGCCGCTCGACAGCCTGAAGCCGGGGACCTATATCTGCCAGATCAACGTGATCGACGATGCGGGCGGAACGTTCACGTTTCCGCGCACGGCGGTGCTGATCCGCCCAGCGGCTCCGGCAATTCCGGCAGCGGCAGCCGGCGGAGCGCAGGGCAACTAGGAGTTCAGCGGCTCAGGCAGGTATCTGTTTCGTACCTGCTTATCCACGGAAATTTATCGTGGCGTGCTTGCTCTTGTGCGGCACGCCAGGGATAATCGGGTCAACATAACAGGAGCGATGCTCCGCCGAGTGAACCGATACAGCCGCCAGGATGTTCTCCGCATACTGCGCATCTCTTCCCGGCAACTGAGCGCATGGGAGAGATCGGGACTCGTTGCCGCCGCCGCCGATTACGGCTTTGAAGATCTGGTCCAGCTGACAAAACTTCGCGATCTGCGCGCCGAGCGGATTTCCGTGTCGAGCATTCGCGCCAGCGTCCGAGCCATGAAAGCGGTGTCGGGGATGGCCAATCCGCTGCTGGAGGCGGGAGTGACACGGCGCGGGCCGAGGCTGGTCTTCCGGCATTCGGGCGCGGCCATGGATCCGGTGGCGCGGCAGTTCGAATTTGATTTCGAGGCTGGTGGACCGCGGCTCGCGGCTGTGAATGAGGGCGCGGCTCCCCTGGCACGGCGGCAGAATGAGATCGGGCAGCTGTTCCTGGAGGCGGTGCGCTGCGAGGAGCAGGGGAAGGCCGACGAAGCCGTCGCGCTCTACGAGCGGACCCTGGCCATCGAGGAGCATGCTCCGGCAGCAATCAACCTGGGAACGATTCTCTACAACCAGCGGCAATTCCAGCGCGCCGAGCAGCTATACCGGCGGGCCACCGTCGCCAGCCCTGACTATGCGCTGGCGTATTTCGACCTGGGCAATGCGCTGGATGAGCTGCAGCGGCTGCCGGAAGCGATCGAAGCGTATCAGTCGGCGATTCGTCTGGCCTCGACCTATGCCGATGCGCACTACAATCTGGCGCTGGCGTATGAGCGCTCCAACGAGCGGCGGCGCGCTCTGCGCCATTGGCAGGCCTACGCCCGGCTCGACCCCATTGGCCCGTGGGCGAATCATGCGCGGCTGCAGGCGCGCAAAATTCTGGACCGCGAAGAGATCTCCATCGCGTGGAGAAACGCCAAACCCATCTTTCCCGGCGGCCGGCGCTAAAGCCCGCGCAGCGGGAGTCAGGCGCGCTCTCAGCGCACGCGAAATCCCTTGATGGCCACGGCATTGGGCTGCTTTCCCGCGGCCAGCACGGTGAACAGCGAGCCCGTGACCGGCTGGCCTTTCGGGGTATAGCTGAGCGTGCGCAGAACGGAAACGTCGCCGGAAAGCGTATCGACGGCGAGCAGCAGAAATCCGTCGCTGGAGAGCGCCAGCGGACCCGGGCCGTTGCCGACCTGCACCGTGTTCACACGCTGGCCGTCGTCGATGGAGTACGCAGCGATGCTGTTGTCGCCGAAATTGCTCACCCAGAGCGTGGAGTTGTCGGCGCTGACCACGCCGCCCCACGGGTGCAATCCCATCACGGTCGCGCCGCCGACCTCGTTGTTGTTGGTGGCGATCTCGGAAACTGAATCGCCCCCAAAATTCGAGACGAAAATCTCGCCGCCGTCGGGCTTCAGCGCCAGATGGATGGGCTGCGGGCCGACATCCAGGAAGTCGAGGAGGTGATCGGCGCGTTCCACCGGCAAATCGCTCTTCGGACGGGCGAGGCCGATGACCATGACCTGATGGCCGCTGGAGCAGGCGATGAAAGCCTTCGAGGAATCGGGCAGAATCACCGCATCGGAAGCGCCGGGGCATCCGCTGAAGACCGCGCGAACGGTCAGGCGGCGCGCGTCGAGAACCGTGACGCTGCCGCTGCGGCGATTGGTGACCACCAGGGTGTCTCCGTCGGGCGAAATACGCGCTTCGGCGGGCGATTCTCCCACGCCGGCCACGCCGATCTCGCGCCGCGTGGCGAGGTCGAGCACCGAGACGTTATTGGAGCCGGCGTTCGCCACCCAGGCGCGCTGGCCGCCTGGGTCCACGTCGATGGAGACGGGCTGGCGATGCACGGCGATGGTTGCCACGACGCGATTCGAGACAGCGTCGATGACGCTGACCGTGCCGCTGCCGGAGTTGACCACGTAGACCTCGTCGCGCGTGGGGCTGGCCGCTATCGCGACGGGATCCGCTCCGACGGGGATGGTCTTCGCCGTGGTCATGTCGACGAGATCGAGCACGGTGACGGAATTACCGCCTCCGTTGGTGATCCATGCGTATTCGTGAAAACCGGCGGGGTAATGCGGGAAGCCCTTGTGCCGGCAGCCGGCAAGAAGCAACGGCAGCGCTGCAATCAGGGCTACGCAGCATTTCCCTGCACGCCCGGCGTCTGCGCGCCTGAGGAACGGAGAGCCATGGATCATCCGCACCAGAATACGCGGCACGCGGCGCCGAGCAAACCGCGGAAGACGCGACGAGATGAAACCGAGCCGCACCGGCGCTATCGCGAAGCAGCGGCGATGCCCGCGGCCTGTTCGACGCGAATGCCCCGAGGCACGCCGCGGTGCAGCACAGCAGCGATCTGCGAGCACTCGTCCATGAGCTGAACGAACTGTTCGGGCAGGATGGACTGCGGGCCGTCCGAGAGAGCCTTGTCGGGTTGATGATGTACTTCCACGATCAGGCCGTCGGCGCCCACCGCGATCGCGGCGCGGCCCAGCGGCAGGACCTTGTTGCGCTTGCCCGTGCCGTGGCTGGGATCGACGAGGATGGGCAGGTGGCTGAGGCGCTGCACCGCCGGAACAATGCTGAGGTCAAGCGTATTGCGGGTGTGATCGGCGAAGGTGCGTACGCCGCGCTCGCACAGGATCACCTCGTAATTGCCCTCGCTCATGATGTATTCGGCGGCCATCAGGAACTCGTCGAGAGTAGCGGCGAGGCCGCGCTTCAGCAGCACGGGTTTGCGTTTTCGGCCGGCGGCCTTCAGCAGCGAAAAATTCTGCATGTTGCGAGCGCCGATCTGAATGACGTCGGCATACTGGTCCACCAGCTCCAGCACTTCGTGGTCGATGGCTTCGGTCACGATGCGCAGGCCGAAGCGGTCGCGAACCTCCGCCATGATCTTCAGTGCCTCTTCGCCGAGACCCTGAAAGGCGTAGGGCGAGGTACGGGGCTTGTAGGCTCCGCCGCGGAAAAACTGCGCACCCGCCAGAGCCACCTGTTCGGCGATGGCAAAGGCCTGCTCGCGCGATTCGATGGAGCAGGGGCCGGCGATCATGGCGATATTCGAGCCGCCTATCGTGGCATTGGTGCCGGGGAAACGGATGACGGTATCGTCTTCCTTCACGTCGCGGCTGACCAGCTTGTACGGCTTGGAGACGCGGATGACTTCCGCGACGCCGGACATTTCTTCGAGATTGCCGCGGTCGACCTCTCCCTGGTTGCCGGTAATGCCGATGGCGGTGCGCTGTGCGCCGGGGAGCGGGTGGGCGCGAAATCCCATCGCCTCGATCTGGTCGCAGACAGCCTGAATCTCTTCCCGGGTGGCCTGCGCCTTCATCACGACGAGCATGGTGGAGTCCTCAACTGGTCTTAAGTGTATTGCATGGTTGCGGCGGGACGAAGCCGGTCCGGAATCGGAGGAGCCCGAAAAGCAGGGGCTATTGCCCGTTCGGGGCGCAACTTTGCCCGCGGGACCGGGTCAGCATGAAACGTGGGAAGTCCCGGCGGGCTTCCTGCACAGCAACCCTCCTCGGACAACGAGGCCGCCGCTGACGGCTAAGCGGCGACGGTCTCGTTGCCTTTTTTCATGCCGCGCGCTTCCGGCGAAACAGCGTGAGTCCCTCGGCGCGGATCCAGCGGCGCGTTTTCACGAAGACATCGATATAGGCGAGCAGCGCGATCACGCCTCCCAGCAGTGTGTACGCGGCGCGGCGATGGACGACCGTGGCCGGCGGCAATCCCGCAAGCGAAAGCAGGAACACAATGTACGCGGTCAGGGCGAGCGTGTAGAGCGCATAGTTGACGTTGAGCACCGAGTAAGCCCACCACGCAAAGAACACCACAAACGCCGCAAGCATCGCAGGCGAGGGGTGCAGATGCGCGGCGATGAGCCCCGCAAACCCTGCGCCAATCACCGTTCCGGCAACGCGCATCACGCCGCGGGTGAGAGTCTGGAAAAAGTCGGGCCGCACTACCAGCAGCGTGGTCATCGGAATCCAGTAGCCGCTGAGAAAATTGAGATGGCGGAACACCTCGGTGGAAACCATCACAACCAGCGCCATGCGCAGGCTGTAGAGGCACACCGGCGTGCGCAGCGTGGCGCACTGGCGCAGGCTGCCGAGGCGGGTGCGCAGTCCTGGCTCGGGTTCCGGCGGCTCGGCGCAGCTGACGCCCCACGGCCCGCGCACAATGGCCGCGATGATCAGGGTCTGCAAAAGTCCGCCGGCGAGCACCAGCGAACAGCGCACCAGCGCTCCGCCAGGCGTGGTGTGAAACGCGCTGGCCACCAGCAGGAAAACCGTCCATTGCAGGCCCACCCAGCTGGTGCCGCCTCGCATCACGGTGAGCAGAGCGTAGGCAGCCGCCCAGAAACCCGCGATGAAGACGAAGACAATACTTTGGTGCCCCACGACCATCCCCACAAACGTCGAAAACGCCATGCCCACGGCTGCGAGGAGCATGGGGATCACGCAGGAGCCGCAGATCCGATGCAGGGAGCCGAGGCCGGTGGTGAAGGCGCCCGCGGCGGCAACCAGCCCGGCGGCAGGATGGCCGAAGGCGATGCCGGCGCCCAGCGAGATGGCGATGGCGGGCAGGCCCCGCCACGCTACGCCCGGATCCCATTTGGACCAGTCGAAGACCAGCGTCTCCCGCAGCAGGTTTTTGGGGTCGGGCGTGGTGCTCATCGCTGGAGGAGATGATACGTGACGCTCCGGGGAAAGCCGCACGCGACACTCCGCCGAACTTTCCGCAGGAGCCAATTGGCGCAGACCGCCGCATTCTGGCTATCCTGTTCAGTCTTTACGGAAGGTGCAATTTGAATAAGGTTTTTGCCAGCGCCGAAGCAGCCGTGGCCGATATCCCCTCGGGCGCGACGCTGATGCTGGGCGGCTTCGGGCTGTGCGGCATCCCGGAGAATCTGATTGCGGCGCTGGTCGCCGAGCATGCGCGGCGCGGACTGGGCGGCCTGCATACCGTCAGCAACAACATGGGCGTGGATGGCTTCGGCATGGGGCTGATGCTGGAGGCGGGGATGATCGCCTCGCACACCGGCAGCTACGTTGGCGAGAACAAGCTCCTCGAAGAAAAGGTTCTGAAGGGGGAACTGGACCTCAGGCTGACCCCTCAGGGAACTCTGGCGGAGCGGATTCGCGCAGGTGGCGCGGGCATACCCGCCTTCTATACCCCGGCGGGCGTGGGAACCATCGTCGCCGAGGGGAAAGAGACGCGCGAATTCGAGGGCAAGACGTATCTGCTGGAACGCTGGCTGCGCGCCGACTACGCGCTGATTAAAGCGTGGAAGGGCGACCGCACAGGGAATCTGATCTATCGGAAGACCGCGCGGAATTTCAATCCCATTATGGCCGCCGCGGCGCGCATCACCATTGCTGAAGTCGAGGAATTGGTCGAGCCGGGCGAAATCGATCCCGACCACATCGTCACGCCGGGAGTCTACGTGCGGCGGATCGTGCTCGGCAAGAAGCACGAAAAGCGGATCGAGCGCAGAACCGTCCGGAAGAACGTCTGACCCAGGGCGTTTATCCCCGCCGCAGCAGAAGGTCCGCCGCCACAAAGACAAAGAAGATCACCGAGATGACGCCGTTCATGGTGAAGAATGCGGCGTTGAGGCGGCTCAGATCGCGCGGTGAAACCAGCAGGTGCTCCCAAAGGAGGAGCGCGGCGACAGCGACGATGCCGGCGATGGCGAAGCCGCCCAGGTGAAAGAGCGCGACCAGCCAGACGAGCAGCCCGAGCATAATCAGGTGCATGACGCGGGCCATCAGAAAGGCTGTACCGGTGCCGAGCGTGGCTGGTACGCTGAGCAGCCCGGAGGAGCGATCGTGCGCCTCATCCTGGCACGCGTACAGCACATCGAAGCCCGCCACCCAGAACAGCACCGCCGCGGTCAGCGCCAGGATGCGTGGGTCAAGCGATCCCCGCACGGCGATCCACGCGCCGGAAGGGGCCAGGCCAAGGGCCAGCCCGAGGAAGAGGTGCGACCAGCGGGTGAAGCGCTTTGTCCAGGAGTAGAAAAACAGGATGACCAGGACCAGTGGAGCGAGGATCAGCGTGAGGCGGTTCAACTCCGCGGCTGCCAGCAGGAAAACCACGGACATCACCACCGTAAAGCCGGCGGCGAAACGGCGGGTGAGCATTCCGGCGGGTATAGCGCGCATCCGCGTACGCGGATTGGCAGCGTCCAGTTCGGCGTCGGCCCAGCGGTTGAAGGCCATGGCGGCAGAGCGCGCCGCGATCATGCAGACGACAATCCAGAGCAGCTTCGAAGCGGAAGGCCAGCCGTGCGCGGCCAGCATGGCTCCCGTGAGCGCGAAAGGCAGCGCAAATACGGAGTGCTCCCACTTAATCATCTCCAGCGTTACGCGCACGCTGCGGAAAAAGGGCATGAATTCAGGGTACAGGCTGTGGCGTGCAGGGTACAGAGACGCGGAGCCGCGCGGCCAACCGCAGTGCATCGGCGCCGTGGGGCCCGTTTTCGCAACAGGCCCCATGCTCCGCGTTGACGAGCCCGGCTACTTCTGCGGCTTCTCCGCCGGAGCGCCTGCGACCTCTATATCGTTGGTCACGCTGAAGACGCCGGGAACGCTGTTGGCCTTGATGCCGGCGGCATTCTTTTGCGCCTCGCTGTCGACCACGCCATAGAGGGTTACGTGTCCGTTCACCACCTGGATGCGAATCGGCTTTTCCGGATCGATCGCATACTGGCTCAGGAACGGGGAGCTGTAGACGGCGCGAAACTCGGCCATCCGGATCCGGTCGTCCATCGGGGACAACGGATCGACCTGGATATTGTCGACCAGATCCTTCACGCCCTTCACGTTTTCAGCGATGGCCAGCGCATCGGAAGCAGCAATGGGTCCGGCTGCGTGGCCGCCGAGAAGAACAGCGCCGTTATGCGCCTGGACAGTGATGGCCTGAAACGCCACGGGAACGTAGCCGATCAGACCGTAGTTGATGGCTTTGGCAACTTTCTCCTGAAGCTGCTGGTCGCTCAGTTCAGGCCCGGCAACCTGAATCTCGTCGCGTATGGCGCCGTTGCCCGCGACGTGGCGGGCCTTCCGCTCCGCATTGACCTTGGCCTGGTAGATATCGACCGTGCCGCTCAGCGTGACGATGCCGTTGTTGTCGACCGCAACCTGGACGTTTTTGAACTGAGAACCATGGAGGGCCTTCTGGACCTCCTGCTGAAGCCCGCTATTTTGGGAGAACGCCGCGGGAACCGCGAGGGCTGAGGCAAGTGCAAACATTGCAAAGACTTTCATGTGATTCGCTCCCGGCCGTCCTCAGGGGATTTTGGTATACGGCAGCAGGCCTCGCCGCCCGACATGCGGCGAATTCACTGACCGAGAGAACAGCCTTTTCACCTAATCTGACACCTCTGGGGCAGGAATGGATGCGCAAAAAATTGAGAAATCCGGCGCCACAGGCGTTTTTCAGTGTGGCAACGCAGGTGATTCTGCAACGGCTTGCGTGGCTACCCGGGGCCGAGCGACGAGGTAAGGTCTCAGTGGTAGCGGCGATGCAGCCGGAAGACGAGGCTGAAGACACCGGATTCGTCGCGAACGGCGAGGATGGAGAAGTCCTGCGTCAGACGCCATTCACCCTGGATCAGCTGTTCCGCCGTGGAGTTGACGTTGGTGGCGTAGGTGAGCGTCGCCTGCCTGGAAATCGGTTCGGTCACGGTGATGCGCGCAGTGGCGTTGCCGACGCCGCTGATGAAAGTGGGGTCGATGCGCACCGATCCGCCCCCAAAAAGTTTCTGGATGCGGTTGCTGATGGTTGCATTCAGCGCGCCGCCCAGCAGCGCGTCCGCGGTGGAGTTGACGCCGGCCTGGTTTTCCTCATTTTCGTAGACCTGCTGCTCCTCCTGAGTGCGGCCCATGGCGAGCAGCGAGAAAATGTCCTGCTCGGACAGCGGCGGCTCCGAGCGGAAGGTGGGATTCAGGTTCGAGGTGGATCCCTGCAGGCCAATGGTGATGTTGTAGTCCTCGACGCGCGTGGTGGCCGTGATGTCGACGATCGGTTGAATGCGAACGGGGTTGCTGAAGTAGATTTCGCCGTGCTGCAACTCGAATTTGTCGCCGTTGAAGCTGGCCGCGCCCTCGGTGATGGTGACGCGGCCCAGCACGGTGGGCTGGGCGAGCGTGCCGCGGATGGAGAGATCGACGTTGCCGGCCAGGCGCGCAAAGGAATTCTGGAAATTCAGCGAGGGAGCCGATGTAATGCGGATGTCCAGGCGCACCCGGTTCGACGGCGACTCGGGATCGGGTGGCAGGGAGATGCCACTGGTGCTGGTCGCCAGCGAGGCCACGTCGAGGTTGGGGCTGACGGAGAAACCGGTCAGCAGGACATTCCCGCTGAGCACCATGCTGGCGCGCGTTCCCTGGAAGCGCAGACTGGCGTTGGCGGTGGAAGTGATGCCTTCGGGGTAGCGGATGCGCACCTGATTGGCGGTTGCGGTCAGGTCGGCATAAAGGCCGTGATGATAGGTGGCGAAGCCTCCCACTTTGATGAGGCCTCCGCCGGAATAGGCCGTGACGTTCTGAAAGTCCAGTCGGTCCTGGTCGAAGGCAAGCGTGCCGTTCATGCGGCTGAGGCCGTTGGTGTAATCCTCGAGAGCGACGTTGACGTTGGTGAACTTCACCTGGCCGGTGAGGTCCGGCGCAAGGGTATTTCCCTGCGCGGTCACGCTGAAGTCGACATGGCCGGAGGAGATGATGTCGGTATCGAGAGTCTCGGCCAGCGACATGTTGATGGCTCCGCTGGCGCTGGCGTGCAGCGGGCGCGGATTGGCAAAGACGCCGAGCGAGCCCTGGGCCTTCAAATCGGTGTCGGGCCCGACGATGTGAACAGGATCGAGCCGCAGCGTACCGTTGTCGAGCGTTGCATGCAGCGTGCCGTCCGAGTGGATGGGCACGTCCTCGAGCGTGACCGCCAGCTCGCTGACGCGCGCGTCTCCGCTGAGCTGCTTCGGATGCCGCAGGGGCCCGGCCACGGTGACGGCGGCATCGATATCGGAACTGCCGCGAACGCCGGTGAGGCTGAAGGTGCGCAGCAACGGATCGATGTTGAATCTGGCCACGCTCAGACTGGCGCGGGTGGGGTAATCGCCGCTGAGCTGGGTCTCGCTGGTCAGGTCGAGCGTGGCCGTGTCCAGATGCGCGGTGAGATGGAGATCGAGCGCGCCGCCCTGGGTGTGCGCAGCAGCGTCGACAGAGCCGTTGAACTGATGCGCAAGACTGAGATTGCGGACGTGGAAGGCGGCCTGCAGCGAGGGCGAGCGCAGCGGCCCGCTGCCGTGCGCGCTGAAGACAACCACGCCGGAGACGGGATACTGGTCGTTCTGAATGCGTCGGATATGCGCGAGCTGAAAGCCGCTGCCCTCGACGTCGAACTGCACGGTGCGATCGGCGAAGTTATAGCCCCCGCCGCCGGTGACGCGGCCGCCGTCGAGGGTAAAGACCAGATGCGTGGCATCCACTTCCTTGCCCTGGAACTGAAGATCGGTGGCGATCGACTTGAACGGCTCACCATCGATCGCTCCGTGCGTGAGGCTCGCCTGCCCGTTGCCGCGAAGGTCGCCGATGGTGCCCCCGGTCTGCGCGCGCAGATTCAGGGTGCCTGAGACCGGCGAGGTTTTGCCGGTAAGGGCAATCCACTGCGCGAGATCCGCGTTCTCCACCTCCACGCCGGCTCGGATGGTGGATGAGTCGGCGAACAGTTCGCGAGGCTCCTCGGGATTGCCATGCACCTCGCCGTGGAAGCGGATCGTGGTCTTCGCCTGGACCAGGGTCGCGGCGCTGACCGAGAGCGAGCCCGCGGCGTAATCGGCGTCCGCGGTGAGGCTGTCGAAATGCACATTGCGGAGCGGCTGCTCGGCCGAGGGCGCGGAGAATCGCGGCACAACAGCGAAATCGGTGGCCTCCAGATGGCCGCGGAAGTCCGGCGAGTCCAGACTGCCGGTGACGGTGCCGTGAAACTGCGCCTGGCCGTTGAGCTGCGCCGGAATCGGGCTGGGACGCCCCTCGGCAGAGATCCCAAAAGTTGCGAGCACCGGGTTGAATTCGGCCAGATTGGTCGTGACCAGGCTGGCCGTAATCTGCGAGGGGCGCGTGAGAGGATAGACGCCGAGCGTTCCGGCAACGTGGATCTGCGAGGCGGGCGTGTGAACGTCGAGATTCTGAATGGCGACGGTGCCGGTGCGATGAATGTATGCGGCATCGACGATGCCGGTGACGGGCACCTCGCCCGGGGTTGGGGTGTGCGGCGGAGCCAGCGTGACCTGGACCGTACCGACCAGCGATGACGCGCTGCCCGTCCAGTCGACGTTGGCGGTGCCCGAGGCGGCGGTGTCGAAGCCGAAACGCCGGTAATGGCGCGGCGCGACCATGTCGAGAACGGAGTCGAGGGAGAACCCAGCAATGCGAGTCCGGATCGTTCCCTTCTCCGGAGCGGCCTTCCCAGCGACAGAATTGGGTGTCTGCCAATTGGCGATGGTGAGCGCGCCATCCGCGGAGCCGGAACCGACGCGGGCGTGAACGCCCGTGACGGAAATCAGATCCTGGGTGACGTGGACGATCGACCTGGCCGAAACGCCGGTGATATTGACCGTGCCTTCGCGGAATGCGCCGCCGGTAATGCCCGCGGATCCGTCGATCGTAAATTCCTGGCGTGTACCATGGCCGGCAGCGCTGAGCTGCGCCACACCCGCTTCAAGGCCGGGCGCGCCGGTGAGAGCACGTACCTCGCTGGCGTCAATAGCGCCCTGCACAGCGAAGACCCAGCGCGGGTTGGCAAAGTCGCTGAGCGTACCGTTCAGGCGGATCACCGTCTTCTGCCGCCGGCGCGATGGACCGCTTTGCAGGGTGAGAGAAATCAGCTTCGCGGTGTTGCGTCCGACGTCGAGCGAAGCATCGAGCTGCGAGTGAACGGGAGGATCGGCGCCGCGCTGCGCGACGACATCCTCGGCATGGAGAGTTCCCACGTAATGATCGTCCGAAGGCACGTAGCCGAGCTGCGCGCCCAGATTGTTGGCGGTGAGGTTGAACGGGATCTTCCGCTCGTTCAGAATCGCAAAGCCGTTGTCGACCACGGTGCGGGCGATGGCGAGGTTGAAGATTTCGTTCTTTGCCGATTTGCTGCTGGGGTGTTTCGGGTGCGGCGCGTTGGTTGAGCCGTCCGGATAGACGATCAGGTGCAGAACCGGATGGTCCGCCTCGAGATAATTCAGAGCGATCTTTGGGCGGAGAAAAGAAAGAATCTGCAGGCGCACGAAGAGGCGATCGACGTGGGCGTAAGGCACCTGGCCCGGAGCTTCGAGGCCGTGAATGGTGAGGTCGTCAGCTTCGAACGCCAGATGCGAGAGCTGCCAGGAGAAGCGCTGCAGCTGAACGCGGCCCCCGGTGGTCTTTTCCAGCTCCGCAATCACGGCATGGCGGATGCGATTCTCAAAGGACGGCGTGGTGGCATACCAGGCGAACGCGCCGACGAGCGCGATCGCCACCAGCAGAACCCAGAAGACGACGTGCAGCGCGACGCGGCCGGCGCGGACCGAGCGGCGACGCGGCGGAGCAGGGGGTTCGGGGCGCGGCGTGATGCTCATTGTCCGCCCTCCTGCGACTGGACATCGAGGTCGCCGCTGTACGCGGGGTCGACGATGCGGATGTTCCCCTCGTCACGGAGGCTGGAGAGCCAGTCCTGGAAGAGGCCGCTGACCTGCTGCTGCAACAGGATTTCCTGGATACGCGAGGAAACAGCATCCAGAGGCGGGGCGGGCTCGTGCTCTTTGGCGAGCGCGGGGACCAACGTTTTTTGGTAATACTGTGCAATCTGATTGGAGGAAACCCGGATGCCGGCACGGAAGCGGAGATCGATGAAGCGCAGAATGGCCATGCGCTGGCTCCAGCGCTGCTCCACCATCTGCGGAGTCAGATCGTGCGCGCGCAGAAAGTTTTCCCACCCCTGATCGGTCTCGCACTGGTACTGCCTGCAGACGGGGATCTGGCGGCGCAACTCCTCAATCGCTTTGGCGACCTGCTCCTCGGGAGTGGTGACGGCCAGTTGCTGCTGTTTCATCTGCTCCAGGATGAGCGTCCGGTCGATGAGCCGGCGCAGCGCGCGGTCGGGGGTGTTCTCTCCGGCAACCACCTGGAGCGGTTCGAGCGCGGAGAAGCGCATCTCCTGGAACACGTCGCTCTGGAGAATGACGTTGGTGCCGATGGCGGCGACCACATGGTCCAGTTGCACCGCGCCCGCCGGAGGCGCAGGGGTGGGTTTTGGCGCCGGCTGCGCGTCAGTCGGCGGAGGCGGCGCCTCAGTTTGCGCATACGCCTGCCCCGCCACGATCAGCATCGCGCAAAAAGCCGGGATGAGGAAAAAACGCTGCATCAGAACGCCTGCCCGATGCTGAAGAAGAAATTGAAATGCCCGGCACGGCCTACGCAAGGCGGCGCCAGCGAGGAGTTTTCGCAGGCGCTGGAGGTTGACGTCGAGGTCGCGCCGTAATTCACGATCACCGGATAGACCGGGGGATTGAGGTTGTAGCCCGTATCGAAACGAATCGGGCCGATCGGGGTGTGATAGCGGACGCCGAGGCCGACGGTCTGCGAAAAGTCGTCGAAACTGCAGGTGCCGGTGGGGTTGGTGCTGGAGGAGCGGGTGACCGTCTCCTGCGCCGCGGCCGTCAGGTACTGCGGCGCTGTGCAGGTGTACGAGTGCGGCTGCTTGATCCGAATCGCGCTCGGCCAGATTTCCGACGAGTTGTTGAAGACGTTGCCCATGTCCTCGAAGAGAACGAAGCCCAGCGCCCGGCCGAAGTAGGGTAGCTGAGGATGCGGGAGACGCAGCTCCGTCTGATTTACGAAAACGCCCGCGCCGCCAATCGGGAATCCGGTTTCGGCGTCGCGCGGCCCCGCCGCATTCAGCGGAAAGCCGCGCAGGGATTCGGGGCCGCCGGCATACAGGCGTTCGGGCAGGGGAATGAACTCATAGCGGTTTTCGCCGAAGGCTCGCTCCATGCCGAATCGGGTATTGCGCGCCAGCACGAAGTTCTTCCGCTTCCCCAGAGCGTAATACGTCGAGTTGGTCCAGTCGAAGTGCGCAAAGTTCGACTGCGACGTCATGAAGTAGTTATCGGTGGCGAAGACCTGGACGCTGTTGAACATCCCGCTTCGCGCGTCCAGAGGCTCCGGGCGTCGCGTGTCGTGAATCCACGTCAGTTCCGGCCCTCCAACCCGTATCGGCTGGGTCAGCAGAGGAATCAGGTTCGGCGAAACCTGTATCGTGTTGGGATCCACCTTCACGCGCCGGTAGGAGATCTGATAAATCAGGGTGTCCATCAGGTTGGGCCGATGCGTCAGCCGCAGATCGCCTTCCGAGGTGGAGGACGCGAACGTGATCACGTTCATGGCGTTGATGTAGCCGGCGCTGACGGAGAGGTCAAGCGTAGGGTGATTCAGGAATCGCGGAGAGCTGTAATTCGCGGTGAATTCCTGCTCCAGCGAGCCGTACTCGCCGCGGAAGCCCAGGCTCTGATTCCTGCCGAACAGATTGATCCGCGACACATCCAGCTCGACCAGCGCGCTGACGCCGAACTTGCCGTTCGGATTGCAGACATAACCCACGGGATTGATGCCCAGCGCCACCAGGCTGGCCGGCGTAGGGCAGTTCGTGCTTGGCGTTCCGGTCTGCGCCTGAAAGCCCGCTCCGTAGTTCACGTCCCAGCGCCGCGCCTCGTCGAACTGGATAAGAACGTTCTTGCGCGGCTCGTCGCCTCCGGGATTTTCCACCGCCGTGTTTACCTGGTTAAAGAGGGTCAGGTTATAGAGCTGGCGCTGCGTCTCCAGCAGCTTCGCCTGATCGAGGGGCCGGCCAGGCTGGACGAGAATCTCGTGTCTCACCGTCGATCGGCGCGTGTAGTGCAGTCCGCTGATGAGCACCTGCCGGATGAAAATCTGATCGCCGGGCACGACGTTCAGCGTCACGTCGATCAGATTCCTGTTCTTCGGCGACGGCTCCTGCTTCAGGTTCACCTGGGCGTGATCGTATCCGTTGTCAAGGTAGTAGCCGAGAATGGTGTCGCGGTTGCTGGCGAGATTCGACCCGGAATAGGGCTGGCCGGACTGCAGGCTCAGCTTCGGCCGGATCGCGGCCAGTTGCTCCGGAGTCGCGCCCACGATGTTGTAGGTTCCCACCTTCTGTTGAACGCCCTCGTCGATTCGGTACGTGACGGCCAGGTTTCGCTCGCCGGTTTTGGGAGCGTGGCTCAGCTCGTGAACTTCGGGCGTTACTTTCACGTCGACGAAACCGTTGCTCTGGTAGAGCGAGGTGATAGCCGTGACGTCGGCCTGTTGCAGAGCAAGACTGTAGACGCCGTGGCGGACGAAGAACGATGCCGGCTGCACGCCCAGACGCTCCTGGATAAGCTCAGTCCCGAAATAATGATTGCCGGTTACCGACACCGAGTCGATGCGGTCTCGCGGCCCGAGACTCACGACATAGGTGATGTGGGTGACACCGCCCGCCGTCGAAGTCTGGAATGTGACTTTAGCCTCGAAGTAGCCTTCGCGCTGGAAATAGTCGCGGATGCGCTTGCTGCCTTCATTCAGGAGGTCCTCGTCGAGCGTGCCTTCCGCGTAGACGGGAACGAGATTGCGGATTTTGCCCTTGCTCAGGCTCACGCCTTCGACCATGACCTGGATGACGGGGCCGCGATCGGCGTGGAAATCGTAGTTCAGGTGGTTTGTGGGCGGCTGATAGGTCCGGGAAGCAAGGCTGACGCTTGCCTCCAGCCGCTGCTCCTTCTGGAAATGCTTGCGCAGGTCGTTGAGGGCGCGGCTGACCGTCTCGTTATTGACTTTGGACCCGGCCTTCAGCTTCGCCTGCTTGCGAAACTGAGGAATGGTCATGCCGCTGTCGCCCTGCACCGCAACCTCCCCGACCCGCGCGGGCTTGCCGGTCTTCACATTCAGCTGCACGTCCATTTCCGAGTTCGTGCGGTCTACGGCCGTGTGCGGGGTGATGGCGCTCTGATAGTAGCCGTTGTCCTGGAGGGTCTGCTGCAGCAGCCCCATGGCCCGCTTGACCCTGGCGTCCGAAAACGGCGTGCCCGGACTGAGACGGGTCGAGTAGCTGAGCTGGTTGGAAAGCTGATTGTTCCTGACGCCGCGCACCAGCACGCGACCCACAAACAGCGTGGGGGTGCCGTCAAAGACCAGGACGACGCCGTTCGCAGACTTCTCTCCGTCCAGGGCGATGGTGAGGTACAGCCCGGTGGCGTAGAGGCGGCGCAGGCTGTCCCGCACTTTCACCGGATCCAGCGGCATGTTCGGCTGCTGCGCAAGCTGCTCCGGCAAGGGCTCCAGCAGCTCGCGGCCCACCCCTTCGAAGCGGATCTCCGCCACGTTCATGCCGGACCACCCCTGGAGGAGGTCGGAGGCGGGAACAGGCGTGACCTTCGTCTTCGGAGCGGAAATGACCTTATTGTAGGAAGGCAAAACGCTGCCCGGCGGGATGGGCGGTGTCTTTTTGCGCTGCTGCTCGGGAGACCCGGGATTCGGTACCTGCTGCGTAGGAATGACGGTCTGCTGGGCGCGCAGAGGCGTCACATTGCATGCGAACAGAACGGACAGCACCCAGGACGCAAGGCAGAAATGAGACATGAGAGGCTTACCCGCGGGACGCGGTGTGGCCTTGCCGCGGATGGGGAAGATGCCCTCGTCATGCATCGGAAAGATCGATTCCAAAATTCATGAGATGCCAGCCGCAAGGGTGCGCGCGGCCACAGCAGTTCCAGCAAAACCAGGGATGATCTGCACCGTCCAGCCGGGGAGCCGCGGCCCTTCAACGCGGACCGGGATAAGACAGTTGCCCTGGTTTGCTCCGAGTGGCAGCCCACGCCCTCAGCACGAAGCAAGTTTCTATACTACTGACTGATGGCACCTCCGTCTCAGATTGTGTCGGAACGGTACTCGCGTCAGGTACTCTTTGCCGGCGTGGGACCGGAGGGCCAGGAGAAGCTCTGCCGCGCCCACGTGGCCGTGGTCGGCGTCGGCGCCACCGGGGCTGCGTCCGCAAGCCTGCTGGCCCGGGCGGGCGTGGGCACGCTCACGCTGATCGATCGCGACTTTGTGGAAGAGAGCAACCTGCAGCGCCAGGTGCTCTTCGATGAGGCGGACGCGCGCGAGTCGCTGCCCAAGGCAGAAGCAGCGCGGAGGAAGATCGCGGGCTTCAACAGCGAGACCGACGTGCGCGCCCGCGTGGCCGACCTGGTTCCCGGCAACGTGCAGGAACTGCTGGGCGGTGCGCAGATGATCCTCGACGCAACCGACAACTTCGAGACGCGCTATCTCGTGAACGATTACGCGGTAGCGCAGGGCAAGCCGTGGATCTACGCGGCGGCGGTAGGCGCCTACGCGGCCACGATGAACATCCTGCCCGGCGAGACGGCCTGCCTCGCGTGCATCTTTCCCGAGCCTCCGGGCGGCGCCGTGGAAACCTGCGACACGGCCGGAATCCTGAACAGCGCGGTGAACCTGGCAGCGTCGATCCAGGTAACCGAGGCGCTCAAGTGGCTGGTGGGCGCGCGCGACCGGATGCGGCGCACACTGCTCTCCTGCGATTTGTGGAGCAACGAGTGGTCCTCGGTCTCCGCTGCCCGTCCCCGCCCGGACTGCTCCGTCTGCGGGGCGCGGAACTTCGTACATCTGCGCGGCGAAGGGCGGCCGCATATCACGCTGTGCGGGCGCAACTCGGTCCAGATCCACGAGCACTCCCGCCCGGTCGACCTGGCGGAGATGGAAGAACGCCTGCGCCCCCATGGCACGGTGCGCCGCAACCAGATGCTGCTGCGATTCGAGCGCAGCCCTCTCACTCTGACCCTCTTCCCCGACGGCCGCGCCATCCTCCAGGGCACCACCGACGTGGCCCAGGCGCGGAGCTTCTACGCGCGCTTCATCGGCTCGTAGATTCCGCCACAGCTTCGCCCAAAAGAAACAGCCCCGGATCTTTGCCGAGGCTGTTTCATTCCTTTTTCGCTTTTGCGCGAAGCGCGTCCGCCTGGACGGCCAGTCCTAGAACTGGTTCCAGAGGAATTGGTTATAGACCTCGTGGTGGAACTGGACCTCCGAGGGCTTGACGTAGGTGCCCAGGAGGCGCGGGCAGCGATCGGCCGAAGCCTGTTTCAGATCCGCGTAGCGGCCTTTCACATCCTCGCCGAGCAGCTTCGTGGTCCATGCGGAATTGCGGAAGTTCTCGAGCGCCGTGTAGATGTTGTCCGGCAGATAGCGTTCCGCCTGGCGCAGGTTCTCGATCTTCGAGGTATCGCCTTCGATGCCGGACCGGAAGACCGAAAGCATCACGAGGTATGGATTTGAATCCGGTGCCACAGAGCGCACTTCCACGCGCATGGAACGCTCGTTGCCGATGGGGATGCGGATCATCGAACCGCGGTCGACCGCGGACGCCTTGATCTGGTTCGGCGCCTCGAAGTGCGGATCGAGCCGGCGGTACGCATTCACGCTGGAATTCAGCAGCAGGCAGATGTCGTTGCCGTGCGTGAGAATCCGGTCGACGAATTCCCATCCGGCTTTGGAGAGCTTTTCCTGGCCTTTCGGATCCCAGAAGAGATTTTTACCGTCCTTGCTGATGGAGACGTTCGTGTGCATGCCGCTGCCGTTCACGCCCACGACAGGTTTCGGCAGGAACGAAGACGTCATGCCGAGGCGCGTCGCCACCTGGCGGCAAACCAGCTTGTAAATCTGGATCCGATCCGCGGCTGCGACCACTTCGCCGTAGCCGTAGTTGATCTCGAACTGCGACGGCGCCACTTCCGGGTGATCCTTTTCGTTCTCGAAGCCCATGGCGCGTTGCACTTCCGCAACGGTGTCGATGAAGCTGCGCAGCGGATCGCCGGGAAGCGAGTGGTAGTAGCCGCCGGTGTTCACATAGTCGAATTTGCCGGTCTCCGGGAAGCGGCGCTCCGCATCGACTCCGGCGAAGAGGAAGCCTTCAATCTCGTTGGCGGCATTGAGGGTGTAGCCCTTCTTCGCGTGCATCTCGTGGGCGAAGGTCTTCAGCACGCCGCGGGTGTCGCCGGTGTAGGGCGTGCCGCCCTTGTCGATCACGTCGCCAAAGACAAGCACCTTGCCCGGCCCGAAGATATCCGCCGGGGCAAAGTAGAAGGAGCTCCAGTCGATGCCGAGGCGCAGATCGCTCTCGCGCTGCGCGGTGAAGCCGCGGATGGACGAGCCGTCGAAGGTGAGGTTGTCGTAGCTCTTGATCAGGAATTTCTTGTCGTAGTCCAGCATGTGCAGGCGGCCTTCAAGGTCGGAGAACAGCACCGTGACCGCCTTGATGCCCTTCTGATCGGTGAGGTACTTCAGCCGCTCTTCCTGGAGCTTATCCAGCGAGACGCGCTTCCTGCGCTGTTCCTTGGACTTCAGGTTGAGTTCCTCCAGCTCCTCGTACGAAAGCGCCAGGAAATTCCGGTAATCAGTCGACATGCTTCTCCTCGAAATCGTGATGGTGAGTCTCGAACCCCGCCCACCTGCCGCACGGCATCGCCGGCAGAGTCCCGGGCGCTCGAATTGAGGGGGTTTTGCGGCTCGCCTTCAGGGTATCGCGCGCGGCGGGGGCGTGTCCCGTCATAAAAAAAGCTGATTGTGAATATCGAGGACGTTTATGGGAAGGACCGACCTTGGGCCGGTTCGGTCAGCGGGCCACTTTCGGCGGCGCGTAATCTGATCCTGCAGCCGTGAACGCCTATCAGGCCGAAGCCGTCATCCTCCGCACCTGGCCCGTCCATGAGGCCGATCAGGTTGTGTCGCTGTTCACCCGCGACCAGGGGCGCATCCGCGGAGTCGCCAAAGCCGCGGCGAAATCGCGGCGGCGCTTCGGCGGCGCGCTCGAGCCCATGACCTGGGTCTCCGCCAGCTATGTCGAGAAACCAAAGCAGGATCTGGTGCGGCTGGATTCCTGCGAGGTGATCGCCTCCCCGCTCTCCGATCCGGTGGATTACCAGCGGGCCGCCGCCCTCGCCTTCTATGCCGAAGTCCTCGAAGAAGCATTGCCCGACCACGATCCGCACGAGGCCGCCTTCCGCCTGGTGCTGGCCGTCCTCGGTCATACACGCACCAACCACATCTGGATGCCGGTCACCTATTTCTCTCTGTGGATCACGCGGCTACTCGGCTGGATGGCTTCGGTGACCCACTGCGCCGTCTGCGGCGAGGCCTTCATCGGGGATGCCTGGTTTCACCCCGAGACCGACGGCCTCACCTGCGCGCGCCATAAGCATCCCGCCAGCCGCAAACTCTCCGCGGAGTCGCTGGCGCTGGCGCGGAGGATCTTTCAGTCGCCCATTGCCGCGCTGGCTCAGGAGGACTGGCCGGCAAATCGGGCAGCCGACCTGCGGCGCTTTACCGCTCAGGCGCTGGAGCGGCATCTGGAGCGTCGTTTGCGCTCGGCGTCTGCGCTACAGAAGCTCGGCGCCTGAGAAAAGTCCCATCCGCGGCACTGCCCGCGCATCTAGAGTGGATATCGACGAAGTTTTTTCTGAAGGATGAAGCCATGAAAATCGCCAGCAGCGTCACCGAACTCATCGGCAACACGCCTCTTGTGCAGCTGAACCGCGTCACCGCCGGCGCTCACGGACGCGTGGTCGCGAAGCTCGAAGGCGCCAATCCGGCAAACAGCGTGAAAGATCGCATCGGCTTCGCCATGATCGACGCTGCGGAACGGGAAGGCCGCATCAAGCCCGGTGAAACCGTGCTGATCGAGCCGACCAGCGGCAACACCGGCATCGGCCTCGCCTTCGTTGCCGCCGTGCGCGGCTACAAGCTGATCCTCACCATGCCCGAAACGATGAGCCTCGAGCGGCGCGTGCTGCTGCTGGCCTTCGGCGCGGAGATCGTTCTCACTCCTGGGCCGAACGGCATGAGCGGCGCGATTGCCAAAGCGAAACAGATCCTGGCCGAAACTCCTAACGGGTGCATGCTGCAGCAGTTCGAAAACCAGGCGAATCCCAAGATCCACTTCGAAACCACCGGCCCCGAAATCTGGAACGATACCGAGGGCCAGGCCGACATCCTCGTCTCCGGCATCGGCACCGGCGGTACGCTCACCGGCGTAGCCGAATACATCAAGGCTCGGAAGCCGTCTTTCCGCGCTGTTGCTGTCGAACCCACCGACAGTCCCGTCCTGTCCGGCGGCAAACCCGGCCCGCACAAGATTCAGGGCATCGGCGCCGGATTCGTGCCCGGCGTGCTGAACACGAAGCTGATCGACGAGATCGTCCAGGTCAGCAACGACGACGCCATCGCCATGGCCCGCCGACTGCCGCTCGAAGAGGGTCTGCTCGTCGGAATCTCGTCAGGCGCCGCGGTTCACGCCGCGGTTCAGGTAGCGAAGCGTCCTGAAAACGCAGGCAAGCTGATCGTCGTGGTGCTTCCGGATTTCGGCGAACGCTACATCTCGTCGGTGCTGTTCGAGAGCATACGGAACGAGGCTCAGCAACTGAAAGCGGTGGCGATCTGATACCGAGCGCTCACTGAAACAGCGTGATTACCCGCGCCAGCACATCGTCCAGAATCTCGGAAGGCAGCGAATCCACTTTCCTGCCGTCACGGGCTCTCAGATCCAGAACCCGCGGCTGGTCGCATCGGATAATCCCCGTCGTGCGAATTCCGGAAATCGGCACTGAGAATCCGATACGCCGCGCAAACTCGCCTCCGCTCGTAATTGGAAGCACCACCGGCAGACGCGTCGCCTCGTTGAATTCCGTCGCGGAAATTACCAGCACCGGCCGCCGCCCTTGCTGCTCGTGGCCCGTCGCGGGATCCAGTGAAACGAGATAAATGTCGCCGCGCTTCACAGCAGTTCGCCGCCCGCGCGAGGCGCATCCACCCATTCCCGCTCCGTGGCGGCCGGCGAAGCATCGGTCTCTGCCAGAAGTTCCGCGAGCGTGTAATGGGGTCGCGACTGCGGCTCGA
Source organism: Acidobacteriaceae bacterium (assembly GCA_049671725.1). Lineage (GTDB taxonomy): Bacteria > Acidobacteriota > Terriglobia > Terriglobales > Acidobacteriaceae > Palsa-343. The sequence goes on along the minus strand of JBATVK010000065.1, from coordinate 36,510 downwards.
CGATCAGCCGGCCGTTCTCCACCGTCACTCCTACCCTCTCACCGGCCTTGAGCCGCAGAAGATCCAGCAGCACCGGAGGAACCACCAGCATCACGGACCCTCCGACTTTGCGCAGACTCGACTTATGCATCACGCTCTCCGCAAGTTATATCTCAGTATAACATTTGGCTTTGCGGCCATTTGCTCATAAAAATTGCATATCGTGTGAGTCCGGTATCTTTCTCCTTGCAATGAATTGGCTCGACCACCTCCGCGAAGATGTCCAGTCGGTATTGGAGCGCGATCCCGCCGCCGGCTCGCGCGCCATGGTCGTCCTCTGCTATCCGGGAATGCACGCGGTGTGGGCGCATCGTCTGAGCTCGGGGCTATGGCGCGCAAAATTGCGGCTGACGGCGAGGCTCGTCTCGCAGATCGCCCGCTTCTGCACCGGCATCGAGATCCATCCCGGCGCACAGATCGGCCGCCGGTTGTTCATCGATCACGGCGCCGGCGTGGTCATCGGCGAGACGGCCATCGTGGGCGACGACGTGACGCTCTACCAGGGCGTGACCCTGGGCGGCACCGGCCATGAGCACGGCAAACGGCATCCCACGCTGCGCGATGGCGTCTACGCCGGCAGTAATGCGCAGATCCTCGGCAACATCTGCATCGGAGAGAACTCGCGCGTGGGCGCGGGCTCGGTGGTGCTGCGCGACGTGCCGCCCAACTCGACCGTCGTCGGCGTCCCCGCGCACATCGTCTACCAGAACGGCGAGCGAGTGCTGATCACTGACCCCAATCAGGTCAAGGATCCGCTCTCCCACGTCATCATCGCGCTGGCCGAAGAAGTGAAGCGGCTGCGCGCGCGCGTCGATTGCCTCGACGGCCAGCTCGAACAGGCCACCCGCGACCTCGACGAGGTGCGCTCCTTCACCGTGGAGGAAGAGGAGCGCGATCAGTACCGCAGCGAGCAGGCAGGCTCCGGCCTGGTGAGCATGGGCGAAGGGATCTGACGGCACGAATCGGCCCGCTACTGGCTCTGTCCGCCGGGAACTCCCCGGGACTGCAGCGCCTCCACCACCATCGCGCGAAAGCCGTCGTAATCCGGCTTTCCGGTGAACAGCCGGTAATCAACCTCGCCGCTCTGCGCGACCTCGCCGTGCCCGGTCAACTGGAACTGCCGCTCTCCCGCTGCGGCCTCGCCAGGATGCGCCTGCGCCCACGACTGCTCGTCGAAGTCGTTGCTCTGCACGTCGATCTCCCACACTCGACGCCCATCCGCCTGGCGCACCAGGAATCGAAAATACGTCCGCAGCTCGCCCATCGGCTCGAAGTACTCGATCGCGTCCACCTGATACGCAGCGCCGTGCGACTGCACCGGAAACATCTCCAGCAGGAAGCCGTTGGCCAGGCGCGCATCGCGGGCATTGGCCGCAGAGGATCCTGCGTTTCCGGCAATATGGAGGGCACGCAGCCGGGCCCGCAAATCGTCGCGCTGCTGCTTCATCCCTGCCGCGGAATAGGCTGCCACCAGCGTCGTGTCCACCTTCCAGTCATTTGGATCGAGCTGCCGTGCTTTTTCCGCGTACTGCACCGCGACCTGACCGTTATAGAGCTCCAGCGCAGCGGTGGCGGCGTAGAGATTGGCCGCGGCATTGGCGGGATCGGCCTTAAGCGCCTGCTGGAAATCAACGAGTGCTTCGCGTGACTGCCCGGCGTGCAGTGCAGCGAGTCCCGCGGTGACGTCGGAGCCGGCAGAGCCAGCCGTTGCCGTCGGAGCAGCCGCGCTCGCGGCAGGTACGGCTCCCGTCTGCGCCACCAGGGGCAGAGCGAGAAGAAGGGTACCGAACAGCGTGGTTTGTCTCATCAGGGATTCCCCCTTAACTCTAACCTGCCCTCGACCGCCTCAGTGAGCGCGCGGCTCTCTGGTTCAGGTATGCTAATGCTCAATCGGGACCGACTTTACAGCACGGGAGTACGACCATGACCGCACTGGTGATCAGCAGCTTTGCAGTCATTTTCATCGGCAGCATCCTTTGGGCGACGAGCCGCCACGCTGATGAACCTCACTCGTAAGCTGCGGAACAGGCGACGGAAGCCCTGATCCTGCAAAGTGATATGATTTTTCATATTCGCACACCAATTTTAAGAGGGTCAACGCAGTCAGGAAGGGCTTTTCAGTCGAGGGTACGGTGGCATCTGCCTTTTTTTCAATCAGATGCCGTCGATGAAAAAAACTGTATCCGCGCCAAAGCGTGGCAGGTGATTTGCACCATAGCCACTTGATCGACGATTCGCGCCTCGGACGATAGCCTGTCGGTCCTCAGCTCCCCCCGAAGCGAGATGCGCCGCTCGCGCCGAACCCCGCATCATGCAACGATCTTTCCAAACCCGGATTACGGCCGTCCTACTGGCGCTCCTGACCGGAGCGGCGATCGTCTTTGCGGGATTCAATCTCTCCCAGGAGAACAAGTACCAGACACCGACGGACGGCGTCTTTTGGGTGGAGGGTCATGGGGGCCTGGAGGCGCAGCGCGTCCTGCCCGACAGCCCCGGAGAACGCGCCGGCGTCAAGGCCGGGGATCTGCTGGAAGGAGCGCGGGCCACAACCCTGGGCACGCCCCTGCCGATCACGCGCGTGGCCCAGCTCACGCGCGAATGGTGGCGCGTCGGCTGCTGGAACACCATCCACTACACCCTGATGCGGGATGGCGTGCGCCTGCCCGATGTGCAGGTGGACCTGGTGCCGCTGGATCGCAGCATCAACCAGGGATTCCGGCTGATCGCGCTCATCTACCTGGGTATCGGCCTGTATGTGCTGCTGCGGCGCTGGACCGCCCCGCATGCGACCCACTTCTATCTCTTCTGCCTCGCCTCGTTCATCCTCTACTCGTTCTGGTACACGGGCAAGTTCAACGAGTTCGACTGGATTGTTTACTGGAGCGGCATCGCCGCCAATGCGCTGCAGCCCGCGCTCTTTCTGCATTTTGCGCTGGTGTTTTCCAGCGGCCGCCGCCGGCGAAACAGCGCGCTGGTGGCGCTCACCTATCTGCCCGGCGCAATCCTCGTCACTCTGCAGGTTCTCGCCATTGAGTTGTGGGCGGCCACGGAGCAATTGGCGCACCGGCTCGATCAGGCCGCCACCGGATATCAGGCGGCCTTCTACCTGCTGGCCGCCGCCGTCTTCTACCTGCACTATCGCCAGGCGGAGGCTCCGCTGGAGCGGCAGCAGTTGAAATGGCTGACCCGCGGCACCGTGCTCGCCGTAGCTCCGTTCACGCTGCTGGTCGCGATTCCCTACCTGGCCAATGTGCCCATGCCCGATGTGCTGACGAAGCTGGCCGGCATCTGCATGGTCTTTCTGCCCCTCACCTTCAGCTGGGCCATCGTGCGCTACCGCATGATGGACGTCGACCTCATCTTCAAGCGCGGGGTCACCTACACGCTGGCCACGGCGGCGCTGGTGGGCGTGTACTTCGCGCTGGTCGCGGTGGCTGCGGAAGTTGTGCATACGCGCCTGCCCGGCGCGGGCGTGTGGGGACTGATGGCCGCCATCATCGTCACCGCGCTGCTCTTCGATCCGCTGAAGCGCTCCATCCAGGGGCGGGTGGACCGCGTCTTCGACCGCCAGAGCTACGACTACCGGTCCACCCTGATTGACTTCGGCCGCGGCCTCAGCTCGTTCACGAATCTTGAAGCGCTCCTGCACGCCATTGTGGACCGCCTCCCGCGCACCCTGCTCGTGGAGCGCGTGGGCGTCTTCCTTTCCGATGCGCCGGGGCGCTACCGCCTGGCCGCGGAACATGGGCTGCCGGCGACCATCGACGCCGGCAATCTCGACCTCGGATTCCTGGACTTCGATCGGCCGGACGCACGCAGCCACGTGTTCCTCGAGAACCCGCAACTGGCGCTGCACCTGAGTCCCTCGCAGCAGACCTCGGTCGCCGTGCTCGATATGAATTACTTCCTGCCCTGCCGCATCGGCGTGCCGGGAGCCCGCGACTGGCAGGTGCAGGACCGCACCATCGCGGTGATCGGCCTGGGACGCCGCGCCGGCGGCGAGTTCCTTTCGAGCGAGGACATGGAGCTGCTCGAGTCCCTGGCGGGCTATATCGGCATCGCCCTCCAGAACGCGCGGCTCTACGCCAGCCTCGAGGAAAAGATCGTCGAGTACGAGCGGTTGAAGGAGTTCAACGAGAACATCGTCGAATCCATCAATGTGGGCATCCTCGCCGTCGATCCCGAGGAGCGCATCGAGAGCTGGAATTCGCAGATGGAAGTGATGTTCGCTCTGCCGCGCAAGGACGCGCTTCGCCAATCCCTCGAAACCGTCTTTCCCCGCGATCTGGTGGAGGAGTTCCACCGCGTCAGAAACGAGCCGGGCGTGCACAATTTCTACAAATTCCGGCTGGAGACCGGACCGGAAGAGACGCGAATCGCCAATATCGCCATCGCGCCCCTGGTGGCGCGCGATCTGCGCATCGTGGGCCGCATCATCCTCATCGACGACATCACCGATCAGACGCAGATGGAAGGGCAGCTCGCCCAGGCGGAGAAACTTTCCTCCATCGGCCTGCTGGCCGCCGGGGTAGCCCACGAAGTGAACACGCCGCTGGCCGTGATTTCGTCCTACACGCAGATGCTGACGCGGCAGTTGCGGGGCGATGACCGGCTCGGGCCGCTGCTCGAGAAGATTACCCAGCAGACTTTCCGGGCTTCGGAGATCGTCAACGGGCTGCTGAATTTCTCGCGCACCAGCGGCGCCGAGTATCGCGAGACGGATGTAAACGCGATTATTCGCGAGACGCTGACGCTGTTGGAGCACCAGTTCAAGATCGCGCAGATTCAGGTGGAGACCAGCCTGCTGACGGAGCTGCCGCCCATCCTCGGCAATGCGGGCAAGCTGCAGCAGGTGTTCCTCAACCTGTTTCTGAACGCCAAGGATGCGATGGCGAGCTCGAACGAGGCGCGGACGCTGCGCGTGGCCACGGAGATGAACGGGCACGTCAGCATCTCCATCGCCGACAGCGGCTCCGGCATTGCCCCCGAGCACCTGCGCCGCATCTACGATCCGTTCTTCACCACCAAGACCTCACGCAGGGACGGGCAGCCGCGCGGCACCGGACTCGGCCTTGCCGTTACTTACGGAATCATCCAGGAGCACTCGGGGAAAATCCACGTGGAGAGCCAGCTGGGACAGGGAACGACTTTTTATCTCGAGTTTCCGATGCTGAGGAAGCCGGCCCATGTCTGAAGGGACGATGGCGGCAACGGTCAACGGTACGGCAGCCGGCGCCGACGGTGCGCCGCGCATCCTGATCATCGACGACGAAGCCGCTATCCGCGAATCGCTGGAGACGCTGCTCACTCTGGAGGGCTACGCGGTCGAGTCCGTGGAGAACGGCGAGCAGGGGGTGGAGCGCATCGGCGAGCAGCCCTTCGATCTGGTGCTGCTCGATCTGGCGCTGCCCGGCCGCAATGGCATCGAGATCCTGGGCGCCATCCGCGACCGCCAGGCGGCGCTGCCGGTCATCATGATTACCGCCTACGGCACGGTGGGCAATGTGGTCGACGCCATCCGCGCCGGCGCGCAGAACTTCGTCCAGAAACCGTGGGACAACGAGAAGCTGCTCGCCGATATCCGCGCCGCCATCGCGCGCTATCGGGTCGAGGAAGAGAACGTCCAGCTCAAGCGCGCGCTGCGCCAGCGCTACAACTTCCCCAACATCGTGGGTAAGAGCGAGGCCATGCTGCGCATCTTCGACCTCGTTGCCCAGGTTGCGCCCACCCGCTCCACCGTCCTCATCCAGGGCGAGAGCGGCACCGGCAAGGAGCTGATTGCCAAGGCCCTCCACTCCAACTCGCCGCGCAAGGACAAGCCGTTTGTGCCGGTGAATACCGGCGCCATGCCCACCGATCTGCTGGAGTCGACCCTTTTCGGCCACGTCAAGGGAGCGTTCACTTCGGCCATCGCCGCCAAGAAGGGGCTTTTTGAAGTGGCCAACGGCGGCACGCTGTTTCTGGACGAGATCGGCACCATGGGCATGGACACCCAGGCCAAGATTCTGCGCGTCCTGCAGGATCGCCGATTTATGCACCTGGGCGGGGTGCAGGAGATTCAGGTGGACGTGCGCATCATCGCCGCCACCAACGTGGACCTGCGCCAGCAGGTCCGCGAAGGCAAGTTCCGCGAGGATCTTTTTTACCGCCTCAACGTCATCGCCATCGAACTGCCCCCGCTGCGCAGCCGCCGCGAAGATATTCCTCTGCTCACCGCGCACTTCCTGCGCCGCTACTCCGATGAGAATGCGTTGCCCACGCGCACCTTTACCCCGGACGCCATGCGCGCTCTGGTGGACTACGAATGGCCCGGCAACGTTCGCGAGCTGGAGAATGTCGTGGAGCGCGGCGTGGTCCTGTCCTCCGGAATCACCATCGGCGTCGACCTGCTTCCCGGGCATCTCACCGGTTCCAGCTATTCCAGCAGCCTGCTCGAGCACAACCCGGACGCGTCCCTCTTCGACATCATCGAGGACATCGAGCGGCGCATCATCGTCGACAAGCTGGAGCGCTGCAACTGGAACCAGACCGAGGCGGCGGAACAGTTCCGGATTCCGCTCTCCACGCTCAACCAGAAGATCAAGCGCCTGAGTATCGAGATTCGCAAGCGCAACCGCGAATAGACGGCTGCCCCACAACCTCCGCTGTGCTCTGAGCCCTGCGCTCTGAGCTCTGTATGCTACGCTCAAACTTCGGAGCGGAAGCCGCGCCTGCGGCATCCAATCCGCGGTAGCAGATTATGGCTCTGGAAACCATTGACGCCGCCGCAAAGCGAGGCGTGCTCGCCGTGCAGGACTATACCGTCCTGTCCGCCCGCGCGCTGGGCAACCTCTTTCGCCGCCCCTTTTACCGTGCGGACATCTTTCTCCAGGCCGACATCATTGGTGTCGGCTCGCTGCCCATCGTTATCCTCACCGGATTTTTCCTGGGCGGCGTGCTGGCCCTGCAATCTTCCTCCACCCTCACCCAGTTCGGCGCCACTGCGTTCACCGGGCAGCTGGTCAGCCTTTCCATGATCAAGGAGATCGGGCCGGTGGTCACCGCGCTCATGGTCTCCGGGCGCAATGCTTCGGGGATGGCCAGCGAGCTGGGATCGATGATGGTCACCGAGCAGATCGACGCCATGCGCGCGCTGGGCACCGATCCCCTGAAGAAGCTGGTCATGCCCCGCATCGTGGCCACCATCGTGATGCTCTTCTTCCTCGTCATCATCTCCGACACCGTGGGCATTTTCGGCGGGGGTATGGTTTCCGTTGTGATGCTGGGCCAGAACGGCTCGCAGTACTTTCACACTGCGTATCAGTCCCTGGTATACCCCGACGTCCTTCAGGGGCTCGTCAAGCCCCTCTTCTTCGGCTTCATCATCGCCACCATCGGCTGTTTTTACGGCATGCGCACTCGCGGCGGAACCCAGGGCGTGGGCCGTTCCACCACCCAGGCCGTGGTCGTGTCCTCGGTGCTGATTATCGCCACCGACTTCCTCATCAGCCGGTTCATGATCGGCTTCTTCGGACGGTGACGCCGGTGAGCGCCAGCGGAGCTGCCACCATGCCCGAGACCTCGCCGTCGCCGGGATCGCCGGACGAGCCTGTGGTGGCCTTTGAAAACGTCACCATCGGCTTCGGTCCGGAGCCGGTGCTTGAGGACATTACCTTTCGCGTCCAGCCCGGGGAAACGCGCATTCTGCTGGGACCGGCAGGCGTGGGCAAGAGCGTGCTGCTCAAACTTGTGAATGGGCTTCTCCGGCCCGACTCCGGCCGCATCTTTGTCTTCGGAAAAGAAATCAGCGCCATGCGTGAAGCGGACCTCTTTGAATTGCGCGGCGCCATCGGCACGGTTTTCCAGGAGGGCGCGCTCTTCGACTCGCTCACCGTGCGCGACAACGTCGGTTACCGGCTGATCGAGGAGCATGTGCCGGACGATGAGATCACCCGCCGCGTGACCGAAGCGCTGCGCTTCGTGGAGCTGGAGGACACGCTGAACAAATTTCCCTCTGAGCTTTCCGGAGGCATGCGCCGCCGTGTTGCTATCGCGCGCGCCATTGTGACCAATCCGAAATTGATCCTCTATGACTCGCCCACCGGCGGTCTGGACCCCATCACTTCGACGACCATTATCCAGCTGGTCATGAAGCAGCGCGACGTTTCCGGCACCAGCTCCCTGGTAGTCACGCACCGCCTGCAGGACGCCTTTATGCTGGCCACGCACCGCTTCAGCCGTGAGAAGAACCAGATGGAGCCGCTGCCTGCGCACCAGGCCGATCCCAACACCAGCTTCCTGATGCTGCACAACCGGCGCCTGGTCTTCGACGGCTCGACTGCCGAGCTGGTGAACTCGAAAGATCCTTTTATCCGCGAATACCTTTCCTAGCTGTCCAGCTCAGACCGTAAGAATCACTTCGTACAGATTGTCTTTCGCCAGAAAGAATCGCGTCCCCCCGAATCCTTCGAACAGCCGCTCGATCTGCCGGTTGGTGTACACGCGCAGGACCTGAAACGGCTCGGCCTCCTGCATCTGGATCTCCGATGTATCGGTCAGGTGATAGCGGCAATAGGCCGTGTACGGTCCCGTCGCTTTGCTGTGAAAAATCGCCAGCACCTTACCGCCGGAATGCGTGGCGGCGTGCAGCCGCTGCACCAGCTCCGCGGTCAGCGCTTCGGGGATGTAATCCAGAGTGGCCCACAGCAGCACCACGTCGAACTCGCGACCGTGAAAGTTCAGATTTTGTTCGAAAAAGCCCTCGATATTGAATCCCGGTTTGTCCTCGCCCTCCGCCGGAGGCAGTTCCCAGCCCCCGCGCAGCGCTTCATGCACCACGTCGGCCATATACACGCTGTGGCCCATCCCGGTAAGGAAATTGATGTTCTGCGGCGACGTCGGGCCGATATCCAGCACCCGCAGCCCGCTCTCCTCGCGCAGATGCTTCAGCAGCGCGTCCCAGCCGCTGGAGTGGCGGGGAATTCTCGGCCCCGTCAGCAGGGTGGGGCGATCCCCGTCGTCCCCGTCGCGCTTCTTGCGAAACAGATTCCCGATCACGCTCAGCCGCCCTCTGCGCAGGTGGTGTTACGAGGATTGTAATTGCCTCTCCGTGCCGCCGGGCGCCGGGCGGGTCTGCACCAGGCTGGCATGAACCTCAGCCGGGCTCTCCAGTCGATGTACTTTCCCGTCCCGCCATCGTCCAAAGACCATCCATGAAGCACGCCGCAGTCCTCCTTCTTTCTCTGCTGTTCGCGCTTCCGGCATCGGCGGGTGACAAGGACCGCGCCCGTCGCCTGACCTTTCTCTACGGCGGCCGCTCACGCACCTATTACTGCCTGATCCCATCCCGCGCCGCGCCCGATGCTCCTCTTCCCGTAGTGGTGCTCCTCCACGGCTCCGGCCTGAACGGCTCCGAAATGACCGGCGCCTGGCGCGGCATTGCTTCCCGCGACGGCTTCATCCTGGTCGCGCCCAACTCCCTCGACTCCGCCGTCTGGAACCTTGAGAACGACTCGCCCGCTTTCCTCCATGCGGCCGTCGCGCAGGCTGCCGCTCAGCACCCCATCGATCCACGGCGCGTCTATCTCTTCGGCAACTCGGGCGGAGCTTCCTACGCGCTGGTGCTGGCCCTGATCGATTCGGACTACTTCGCGGCCGTCGGCGCCCACGCCGGCCTGCTCGACCCCGCCAACAATCCTCTCTTCGCGGACGCTCGCCGCAAAGTTCCCATCGCGCTTTGGGTGGGCAATCTCGACCCTGGGCTCCCCGTGTCCACCGTCACCGCCACCCGCGACGACTTCGCCGCCCACGGCTTCCCGGTTCAGCTCACGATTATTCCCGATCACGGTCATTTCTACGGACAGGTTTCCGAGCAGGTGAACCGGGCTGCCTGGGCCTTTTTCTCGAAGACGCGCCTGCCGCGCGCATCCCCGGTCAACCCCTGATCTCGCGCGCGACAGGTCGGCGTCGAAAATCCAGAAGGATGCGCCAATAATCGCCTCAAAAAACACCCTGCTGTGTGGATCGCATCCAACTTTTTGTCAGATTTTCGTCCTGGGCCCGAGACGCCTGCTTTGTCGTGCGTCTAACTGCATGGGAGGCAACGTGTTTCGACATGCCATCCCGATCGGGCGGATCTTCGGCATTTCGGTCGATCTGGATTATTCCTGGTTTCTGATTGTCGGTCTCCTCGCGTGGATGCTGGCGGTCAGTTACTACCCCTATGAGTTCCGCGCCGGAACCAGGGGAGAATACTGGGCCATGGGCCTGGTGACCGCGCTGCTGCTCTTTGTCAGCGTGCTGATTCACGAAATCGGCCACTCCATCGTCGCCCAGGGATACGGCCTTCAGGTGCCGCGCATCACTCTGTTCCTCTTCGGCGGCGTCTCGCAGATTGCGGCTGAGCCGCCCAGCGCGGGCGCGGAATTCTGGATCGCCATCGTCGGGCCGCTGGTCAGCTTCGCGCTGGCTGCCCTCTTCTGGGAGATTGAGCCGCTGTTTTCGGGCGCCCCTGCCTGGTTCGCTGTCGCAAAATATCTCGCCCTGCTCAATCTGATCCTCGCCGTCTTCAACCTCATCCCGGGATTTCCCCTGGACGGCGGCCGCGTGCTGCGCGCGATTGTGTGGCGGGCCACCGGAGCCTACCGGCGCGCAACCGCCGCCGCCGCGACCACCGGGCGCTTCTTCGGCTTCGCCCTCATCGTCTGGGGAGCAGGGGAAGTCTTCCTCGGCCACTTCATCGGCGGCCTGTGGATTGCGTTTATCGGCTGGTATCTGGAGAGCGCGGCGGGGGCGCAGCTACAGCTCGAATCCGCAAAGGCGCTGGTGGGTGAGCACCGGGTTGCGGACGCCATGCGCCGCGATTTTCCCCGCATTCCCGGCGCGACCGCCCTTCAGGACGTCGTGGATCATCTTGTCCTCGCGGACAGCAGCCGTTATTTTGTCGTTGATGCGGGCAACGGCGTCGAGGGTCTGTTGACCATCGCAACCATCCGCACTGTGCCGCGCCCGGCGTGGCCAACCACCACCGCAGATCAGGTCATGATTCCCGCCGCGAAACTCGATACCACCACCCCCGAGACCGGGCTTTGGGCCGCGCTCGAAAAGATGGGGCGCGACGGCGTGAACCAGTTGCCGGTGGTCGCCGGCGGGCAGATTGTGGGCGTCCTCTCCCGCGAGGACACCTTCCACTATCTGCGCGTGCTGCAAACCTTCGCGTCCGGGAAGATCTCTCGGGGGGCGGCACCGATCCGTGGCGCCCCGGGTTCCCGGTAATCAAGAGCCACACGCATTTGCCCTGAATGGGGCGAAACCCCCGGATTAAGCCGGGAAGAGCGACGACCGGTGCGCGATGCGCGCCGGCGAATCAGAGGAGAGAGAATGACCAACGAACCAGTTCGGAAGACACGATGGGGCATTTTTGCCGCGGTTGCCATTGCCCTGCTCACCGTGGGCGGCGTCCTGCGCGCCGGCATCATCCAGATGCCTGACAACGGCGGCGGTGCCAAAGTCCCACTCAAGTTCGATCGCAATCCTGCACCGGTGAGCCTGGGCAATTTTCAGAATGGGTACTCATCCGTCATTGACCCTGTCCTGCCCGCCGTCGTGAACATCTCTTCGACCAGGGTGGTCAAGCAGCACAACCAGATGCCTGGCTTCATGGATCCTTTTTTTCAGCAGTTCTTCGGCGGCCAGATGGGGCCGATGCAGCAGCAGCCGCAGCGCGAAGAGAGCCTGGGGTCGGGCGTGATCGTCAATTCCAACGGCTACATCCTGACCAACAATCACGTGATCGACGGCGCCCAGGAGATCACCGTCTCGACGCAGAGCCGCCAGCAGTACAAGGCGAAGCTCATCGGCACTGATAAGGATACCGACATCGCCGTCCTCAAAATCGAGGCCACCAATCTGCCCACCGTCACCCTGGGCGACTCCGAACATCTCAAAGTCGGCGACCTCGTTTTCGCCATCGGCGACCCCTTCGGCATCGGCGAGACGGCCACCATGGGCATCGTCAGCGCCACCAGGCGCGCTCCGGGCGGGATCGAGCACTATGAGAACTTCATTCAGACCGACGCTGCCATCAATCCAGGCAACTCCGGCGGCGCACTCATCGATGCTCACGGCGACGTCATTGGCATCAACACCGCCATCATCTCCGGCGAGAACGGCGGCGGCAATGAAGGCATCGGCTTCGCCATCCCCATCAATATGGCCGTCAATGTCCTCAACCAGATCGTCGACCACGGCAAAGTCATCCGCGGCTACCTCGGCGTCGAAATCCAGGACGTCACCCCCGCCGTTGCTCAGGCCTTCGGCCTGACTCATGGCGGAGGCGCGCTTGTGGCTGACGTCACACCCGGCGGTCCCGCCTTGAAGGCCGGACTGGAGCGCGGTGACATCATCCTCAAATACAACGGCCAAGACGTGACCGACCGCGACGAGCTGAGCGTGATGACGTCGGAAACCGCCCCGGGCACGACCGTCCATCTGGAGATCTTCCGTAAGGGTGCAACTCTGGAGAAGGACATCACCCTGGGCACGCTGCCGAGCAACGGCAAAGGCGTGGAAGCGACCAGCGCGGGACCCGGCGCGGCGCTGAAGGGACTGCAGGTTCAGGCGCTCACGCCCGATATCGCGCAGCAGCTCAACCTGCCGCCGAATGTCAACGGAGTGGTCGTCAGCCAGGTCGATCCCAACAGCTCCGCTGCGGAAGACGGCATCCAGCAGGGCGACGTCATTCAGGAAGTGAATCACAAACCGATCCACAACATGGATGAGTACCAGGCGGCCGCTGCCAGCGCCGGCGACCAATCGGTGCTGCTGCTCATCTACCGCCAGGGCGCCACGCTCTACGTGGTGCTGCAGCCGCAGCAGTAAGCCCGGGCACAGCCACAGCGGGGCGCGGATCCTTCCGTGTCCCGCTTTTTCTTTGCGCCTGGAAGCGTCAGGCCCCGACCGCGGTTTTCTGTGCAAACAGCCTCTGGAGTGTGGGCCGGATCACCAGCCCCACCAGGTCCAGCAGCGCATGCGCGCCGGCCGCAATCCACAGATCGCCGGTCCACAGATAGAGCGCGGCCATGGCGCCGCCAATGACCGTGGTAGCCACGATGCCGGCAATCCCCTGATAGAAATGCATGGCGCCGAAGATCAGGCCCGCGATCACAAAAGCGGCCAGTGCACCGCTGCCGAGCGAAACCAGCAGCAGCGGCAGCAGGAGGCGGAAATAAATCTCTTCGCCCACACCGGCATTGACGGAAAGCAGCGCCGTCCACGCTGTCTCCGCTCCGTTGCGCGGCAGCAGAGCAGCAATATCGCCCACCTGTACCGGCTTTCCGCGGCGCCGCCGCAGCCGCGGTAACAACAAGCCGGCGAAAAGGCCGACCACCAGCGCGCCCAGAAAAGCGCCCACCACTCCCGAGTTGAAGTTGGAGGCCGCGCTGGCATGGGCATTCAGCGCATCGAAGAGCCGACGAAACTCCGGCGGCAGCTCCACCAGCGCCCGCAGACGCCCCAGTATTGCCAGGGCCGCCATCGTCGTGCCGGAAAACAGCAGGAAGCTCTTCGCCGCCCACCTGCGGTATCGCTTCTGCCGCTCCGTCGTTTCAGTCAGCAGTTTGAAGGCGCGATATTCGGCAAGGTCTTTGCGGACGAACCACGCGAGCGACCCAAGACACAACGCAAGCAGAATGGCAGACGGGGTCATGGCTGGATGAGGATCATCCTACCGGACGCCCGCACCGCCGTGCTTCCGCAGCACCACCCGGCACTCCTGCCGCCAGTGTTCATCGAGGGCAATCAGTTCCCATGGCACCTTCGGCGAAAAGTGCCGCAGCACCGTCTCGTTCGCCGGATGAATGCGCAGCGCCGGAGCCACCAGCACCAGCAGCGGGTCTTCCTGCGACAGCTCCAACCCGGGGAAATATCCCTGCTGTTGCAGCTCCCCGGCGCGATGCAGCATGCGCACGCGCGCCCAATAGTCCAGCGCTTGCAGGGGCAGGTGCAGATCGTCGTCCGCTTTCAGTTCCAGCACCGCCAGTCGGCCCTGCTGCGTCGCCGTCAGCAGATCGAGAAGCGTGCGGCTCGCCGACGCAAACGCCGGGACCTGCGAATACACCGGCGCGCTGCCGAGGCCGGCGTGCAGCACCGACAGATCGCGGCGCAGGACCGACTCCAGCCAGCGCTCCGGCTGCAGCCGGTAAAGCGGATCGCGCGTGGACTGGGCGGCATCCCGTCCATGAAGCAGGCGGTCCATCAGATCGAGGAACATGTCCTCCGTAGTGTCGTCCAGCAGCGTCTCGCTCGGTCCGGCGCCGAAGGTGATCTCGTCCTGGCGCGTGAACGACCCGGGCGCCAGACTTTGGCGTACCCGTGCATATTCGAGTCCGTGCAGCGAGAATGAAATTTCCGTCGCGCTCCGCGCCCGAATTTCGGTCGCCATCAGCAGGTCCGGCGGCAAGACCGCCCGCAGATGGGCCACGCCCGTCGCGCAGCGCTCCAGAGCCGCCCGCGGGTCGCAGGCATGGGCCAGTTGCACGGCGAGATTGCCAGTGTCCCCCACCGCGCACGCCGTCAGTTCTCTGCTGGCCGGGTCCATTTCGAACAGTTCCCACTGGGCCAGATCCGCGTTGAGCCACGCCATGCGCGCCAGGGAAACCGCGGCGCATCCCCGCGGCGCCACCACGCGCAATCCGTGGAAGACGCGCCGCCCACCGCCATGCTCCCGGCAATAAGCCAGCCAGAGAATCCCCACCGTGAGCACGCCCTCCATCACAGCGGCGGGCTCCTCGGGGCCGACGCCGATCACCGCCCACGCCGCGCGGCCGCGCGTCAACACACCTCTTGCACAGGCGGGGCCGAAGCTGTTTTCCATGTCCATCGCGGAGCGGAAGCTCTCCACCTTCCAGTCAGGAAACGCGGCGCCCAGCGCCTGCTCCAGCGCCCGCATATACCGCCGCCGCGCCGTATCTCGTGCGGTCGGCGTACGGCAATCCGGATCCGGAACCAGGGTCAGCGTCTGCGGCTTTGTCTGCCCAAAGCGCCGGGTCTCGAGGCGAAGGGTTTCGCGCCGCGGCTCGATGGCCGCAACGGTGCGCACCACATTGCGCTCTTCCGACCAGAGATGCAGCAGGCAGCGGCCATGTTCGGCACTGATGGAGTACCGGGCCAGACGCAGATCGAAGAGCAGCCGCCCATCTTCCAGGATCGCCGCGCGCGGATGCGCCGCGAGGAATTCCTCAAGGGAGCGCGCGAGCCTGGCGGCATCCGGCGGAGCGGCCTGTTTGACGGAAGAGACGGGCATCTCTTCCGATGTTCCGCGCCCGAGCAGCCCCGGAGCAACAAAAACCTTACCAGCCGCTACGCTTTCGTAATTCCGTGATGTGCGCGACATGGTGCCGCGAGTGCCACTCGTAGAGGGCCGCCGCTTCGGCAATTGTCTGGCGTCCATTCTCCGGATGCACGTAGCCGCGCTGCCACTGCTCGCCGGTAAGCGAGCGCAGCAGCAGCGTCCAGCGGCGATGCAGCGCCTCCAGCAAATCGACGGAGATATCGACTGGCGCGGTTTTCGCATCGGGGAGCTGGGCCCAGACCTTCTCGTCGTAGGGCTTGATCGTCGGCGAGTCCTCGGTAAGCGCCAGGCGGATGCGAACATAGGCGTTCATGTGGCTGTCCGCGACGTGGTGGACGAGCTGGCGGACGGTCCAGCCGCCTTCGCGGTAGGGCGTTTCGAGCTGGGCATCGCTCAGGCCGTGGAGCGCGGAACGCAGCTTCTCCGGCAACGCTGCCAGCGTGGCGATAGCAGCGGCGTGGTCGGTGACATTGGCCTCCGCGCGACGGAACCTGCCGACAGGGTAGCGCGGGTCATACTCGGCTGGGGAGATCGGTGACGTGCTCATAACGGAAGAGTTACACAATTCGGGTGGAAGGGGCCAGGCTGCGGCAGCGTGCGATCCGACTGGGGCGCCGGAACGCGCCCCGGTGCCGCTCAGCCGTGATGGTTCGGCGTGGCGCTCTTGTGCTTATGGTGATGGTGATGATGATGCTTGTGATGCGTCGCGGCAAACGCCGGGGTCGCAATCAGCATCGCCAGGCACAGCAGGAGGGTCTTCTTCATGTACCTGATACTGCCATAATTCTTCTCAACAGGCCATGAAAAGAGCTGAGCAAAAGTGAATGAGCCGGAACGCCCCACCGGCCGCGGGCGCAAATTCTGCCGATCAGGACTTGTTCTTGTGGCTGTGCTTGCGCTTCTGATGCTTCGGCAGGTTCGGGTTCTTCGGATGATCCTGCGCCGGCTTTTTGTAGTGTTGGCGCCCAGTCGCCTGCTGGAATTGCGGATTCTTCGCGCGTTTCTTTGGGAAAGCCTGGTTCTTTGCATGGTGCTCCGCCGGATGCGGGTGATGATGCGTCGCGCCAAACACCGGCGTCGTCAGCAGCAAAGCCGCCAACAGCAGGAGGAACTTTCTCATCCGCTCCGATACTGCCATAATTCTCCTCGACGGGCCATACATTTCTGATTAAGAATCAAAAGAGCATCATCTAAACACAGAGAACCGGGCAAATGGCGGCCAGCGGCGGCTGGGTTTCGCCGCATCGAGGAGAGGAATGCGTGGATCACAAACGGTACTTCTTTGAGAAGTTTGGCGTGACCGAACGGCTCCTGGAACGCTGCCTGGGCGAGGCGCTGTCGGCCGGCGGGGACTACGCGGACCTCTATTTCGAATCGGTCGCGGCCACCTCTCTGGGGCTCGATGAATCCATTGTGAAATCCGCCAGCCAGGGCGTGAGCGCCGGCTGCGGGGTTCGCGTGGTCAGCGGCGAACGAACCGGCTACGCCTACACCGACGACCTCAGCGCCGATCGCCTCCTGCGTGCGGCACGGACGGCTGCGCTCATCGCCAGCGGGCCCGCAAAGCAGCCCGTGCAGGGATTCACCGAAACCAGCACGCCGGACCTTTATCCCGCCCCGGCGGCGGACCTCGACACCGACCTCTCCGCCAAGCTCGACCTGGTGGTGCGCGCCGACCGCGCCGCCCGCCGCTACGATCGGCGCATCACTCAGGTCCGCGCCAGCTACGCCGACGAGTTGCGCCGCATCCTCATCGCCGCCTCCGACGGAACCTTCGCCAGCGATACGCAGCCGCTGGCGCGCATGAACGTCTTTGTGCTCGCGAAGGACGCCGAACGCACCGCCCGCGGCACCTCCGGCGGCGGCGGCCGTGTGGAGATCGGCTACTTCACCGGCGCGAAAGGTCCGGAATTTTTCGCCACCGAAGCGGCTCGCACCGCGGTCCTGCAGCTGAGCGCAGTGCCGGCGCCGGCGGGCGAAATGGAAGTGGTGCTCGGACCCGGCTGGCCCGGGGTTCTGCTCCACGAAGCAGTCGGCCATGGCCTCGAAGCCGACTTCAATCGCAAAAAAACCTCAGCATTTGCCGGGATGATGGGACGTCAGGTAGCCAGTTCCAAAGTCACCGTGGTCGACAACGGCCGCATGCCCTCGCGCCGCGGCTCGCTCAACGTCGATGACGAAGGCTCGGAGACCCAGGAGACCGTGCTCATTGAAAATGGCGTCCTCAAGGGCTACCTGAGCGATAAGCTCTCCGCTCGCCTCATGGGTATCCCGAGCACCGGGAACGGCCGCCGCGAAAGCTATCAGCAGATCCCCATGCCGCGCATGACCAACACCTACATGCTGTCCGGCGAAGACGATCCCGAAGACATCCTGCGCAGCGTGAAACGCGGCCTCTACGCGGTCAACTTCGGCGGTGGACAGGTGGACATCACCAGCGGCAAGTTTGTCTTCTCCGCCTCCGAGGCTTACCTGATCGAAGATGGAAAGGTCACGGCCCCGGTGCGCGATGCAACCCTGATCGGCAATGGGCCGGAGGCGCTGAAATACGTCTCCATGGTCGGCAACGACCTCGCCCTCGACGAGGGCATCGGCACCTGCGGCAAGGATGGGCAGAGTGTCCCGGTAGGCGTGGGCATGCCGACGATCAAGCTGGATCGCATGACCGTCGGCGGGACCGGTCGATGACCACGGCCGCACTGTCGGGAATCCGTCTGAGCCAGCTCGCCGCCGACATTGTGGCGCGGGCCCTGCGCGCAGGCGCTTCCGACGCCGAAGTCACCATCCGCGAAGGCGATGAGTTCTCGGCCACGGTGCGCCTCGGCGAGGTGGAAACGCTGAAGGAATCCGGCTCGCGCGGAGTCGGCCTCCGCGTTCTGCTCCAGGCCGACAAGGGCGATCGCGTAGCCAGCACCTCCTCGAGCGATTTCACGCCGGAAGGCATCGACCATCTGGTGCGTGGGGCTATCGCCCTGGCCGCCGTCGCTTCGGTCGATCCTTTTGCCGGTCTCGGCGAGAACTCGGAGTTCGGCCAGCTTTCCGGGGATCTCGCGCTCTGTCACGACGACGTGTACTCGCTGCCGACCGAGGAGCGTATCGCCTGGGCGCGCCGCGCCGAAGCCGCGGCCATGGCCGTCGACACCCGCATCGTCAACAGCGACGGCGCCAGCTTCGACGCCGCCACCGGCCGCCGCGTCTTCGCCAACTCGCGCGATTTTGTGGGCGAATACACCTCGTCCTACTGCTCCATCGCCGCCAGTCCTCTCGCGCAGGGCTCCGACGGGCAAATGCAGCGCGACTACTGGTGGTCGCAGGCGCGCGCCTTTCGCGATCTCGAATCCCCCGAGTCCGTCGGCCTGGAAGCGGCCCGCCGCACCCTGCGCATGCTCGATGCCCGCCGCGTTCCCACGCAGCAGGCGCCCGTGATCTTCGCGCCGGAGGTGGCGCGCGGGCTGGTGGGCGCGGTCTTTGACGCGGCTGCCGGCGATGCGGTCTATCGCGGCGCGTCCATCCTCGCCGGCAAAATCGGCGAAACCGTCGCAGCGCCTTCGGTCACCGTCGTCGACGACGGCACCATCCCCGGCGGATTCGGCACCTCGCCCTTCGATGCCGAAGGACTGCCCAGCCGCCGCACGGTCATTATTGAAAACGGCGTGCTGCGCAGCTACGTCCTCAATGTCTATGCGGCGCGCAAGCTGGGCCTGAAGAGCACCGGGAACGCCGGCCGCGGCCTGGCCGGCAATCCCTTTCTCGATGCCGGCAACCTCTTCCTCCAGGCCGGCACGCAGTCGGCCGACGAGATTATCGCCGGCGTCGAGCGTGGCCTCTACGTCACGCGCCTCATGGGCCAGGGAGTCAACTTCGTCACCGGCGACTACTCGCGCGGCGCTTCCGGTCTCTGGATCGAGAATGGCGAGTTCGCCTATCCGGTGCAGGAAGTCACCATCGCCGGCAATCTGATGGACATGCTGCGCAACATTACAGCCATCGGCAGCGATCTCGTCTTCCGCTCCGCCACCGCCGCGCCCACCCTGCGCATCGACGGCATGACCATCGCCGGAGAATAGCGGCCGCCGCTACCAGAGTCGGCGAACCCCGAAGGCATCGAGTTGGGCATCCGCGCTGAGAATGGGCATATCCTCCTCCAGCGCCTGCGCGGCCAGCACGCGGTCGAATGGATCGCGGTGCTCCGCAACCAGCCGTCCCGCCCGGAGGGCCGCGGCGGCCTCGATGGGGAGAAGCGTATAGCCCGCTTCCTCCATCACCGCGAGAAACTCCCTTTCCAGAACCTCCGCGCCCGGCAGCTTGCCCAGCCGCACCTTCGTGGCAATTTCCCACGCGGAGGCCGCGGACACCAGGATCTGGTTTTTCTCATCGGCGACGATGGCGGCGCCACGCCGGCTGAGCGAACCCGGAGCCAGCACCGCCCACAACAGAGCGTGCGTATCCAGCAGAACTCTCACCGGCCGCGCCTGCGTGTCGTGCTGTCTGGCGGCTTACGCGCACGCCCTCGCCGCCCTGCCCCGCGCGGCTCGCTTTGCCCCTCCCACAAACGCAGCTCCTCTTCGGGCAATGGTTCGAAAAACGCCGGCGTAAGCGTAAAGCCGCGCGTCGCCCGCGCGCCCAGCCGCTTGCGCCGAGGAGGCTGGATCGCCTCGATCCGCGCCACCGGAGTCCGCGCACGCCCCGAGGTGATAATCACCGTCTCCCCTGCCTGGGCTTTCTTTACCAGATCGGAGAGATTTGTCTTAGCCTCGAAGATGGTGGCGGAAATCATGCGTCCTTTCCTGCTAAGTTAGCTTAGCTAAGAGTTCCGACGGTTTCAATGGATTCCTTCGCAAATGCCGGCGCGCTGCAGCAAGTCGGCTCCCTGCTGCCCAACTCCATCGTCTTCGATGCCGCCCGGCCCGCATGGGACAAGATCCCCGCCGCGCCCGGCGTCTTCGCGCTCTTCGCCGCCGATCTGACAGCTGAACCTTATATCAGCCGTACGCCCAACCTGCGGCGGCGAATCAGACGATTGCTGGACCCCGGCCACCGCGACAGCTCGGCTCAGATTCGTGCCAGCGAATCGGATGTCGGCGGACTATCTCCGAACGCAAAGTTCTCCAAGCGTCTCCAACTCGCCGGACGCGTCGCGCGCATGGAGTACGCGCTGACCGCATCGGACTTCGAGGCCCTGCTCTGCCTCTACCAGGCATCCTGTTCGGCCTTCGGCGACCGCACCCGTAAGCGCCTGCACCTGCGCCCACCCAGCCTGCTGCGCCTGACCGTCGAAAACGCGTATCCGCGCGTCTATCCAACCAGCCATCTGACCAAATCCGCGAAGGACGACCTCTACGGCCCCTTCCCTTCGCGCGGCGCGGCGGAGAAGTTCCTCGAGGACATGCTGGACCTCTTCAAACTGCGCCGCTGCCACGACGAACTGCACCCCGATCCTGCCTTCCCTGGCTGTGTCTACTCGGAGATGAAGAAATGCCTCGCTCCCTGCTTCAAGGGCTGCACCGATGAGCGCTACGCCGAAGAAGCCGCGGCAGTGCGAAGCTTTTTGCGCACCCGCGGGGCGAGCCTGGTCGACGCGCTGCGCCATGAGCGGGAGTCGGCGTCAGCGCTGCTGGAGTTTGAGAAAGCCGCGGAGCTGCATACGCGTGTGGCCCGTGCCGAATCCGTGGCTGCCGAGGTGCCCGAGGCTGTTCGACCGCTGGCACATCTCGACGCCGTCATCGTTCAGCCCGCGGCTGAGCCTGAGCATGTCGCGCTCTTCCGGCTCGCGCAGGGCTGGCTGCGCGGTCCCGCGTTCTACTCGGTCGCCGGTATGCGCCATCCCAACGAAGCTGCCGGTTCGACCTCGCTCTTTGCGCAGCCGGTCGGCATGATGGAGGCTGTTCCGATTACCGGGGCGCCCGTCACGATGGCCTCGCGCGATGAGCTGGAGCAGCGCCTCGAGCAATTGTTCACCGCCATCGCGCCATCCCCTGAGCCGCGCCGGCGTCGGCGCGCCGCTCATGATGCTGCCCGGCACGGCGCCCTCGCCGATCATCTTTGCCTCTTCGCTCGCTGGTACTACCGGCCGCTCGCGAAGCGCACCGGCGAAATCGTCTTTGCCGCGGAGGATGGCTCTATTGCCCTCAAGCCGGTGCTGCGCGCGATTTCGCGGGTGTACCGTGCGGCACAAGGCGTAACCCCGCCTGACGGTCCCGCACGAGCTGGATGATGGACGCTGGTGCAGCCGCGAAACGGCCGTTCGTCCGGCACTCAGGGATCGCCTGAGTCAAAACGATCTCAGGTCAGACACCGTCCAGGCAGCCCCCGTGACCAGGAAAGTCTCGGCGAACTCGGACCAGAGGAAATGTGCCTGCGGGCGAGCGATCACATGCGGAATCCAGACCAGCAAGGCAAAGAGGGCCAGCATGAGGGTCATCATGCGCATGGCAAGCCGTGCGTGGCGGTTGATGAGCATGGCGATGGCCGCGAGAGCAAATGCAGCCGTGGTGAGCATCGCCCAAAACATCTGGCCGGGTGGAATCCACTTTGGGACCGCGCCCGCTGTCTCACGAAGAATGAGCCCCTGGCCGAGCGCAAAGGAAATCGCACAGACACCGAGTCCTACACGCGCCACTCGGCCGAACATCCCCTTCCTTGCCGGATTCGTCTCCGTTGCAGCGTACAGCGCCATCGCTCCGAAAAATAAGGAAAGGAAGAGGAAGAAGCTGCCCCCGTATTTCTCGTAGATGTTCGCCGCGGCGATGATGTCGGGGACGCAGGCGAGCGAGAAACACAGATAGACGATGCCCAGCACGACCGAAGCAATGCGCGCCGTGCGGGGGTGCTGGATCCCGAGCCCACCCGCAATTTGGGCGGCCATGAGACACGCGCCGATGAGGACGCCAAAAGGCAGGCTCCAGATGTGGTGCAGGTTCTGCCACGTGGCAGAGTCGTGCCACAGCAGGGCGATGATGCCGAAAAAGACCGCCGCAGCGCCAAAGACAATCCGGCCACAGGATGGGAATTTCATGCCAGAAAAGTTAGCAGAAATCGCGCCCGCAGCGCCTCCGCCTGGACGGCCAGTCCCAACCCCCTGATTCCATAGGCCTAACCCGGCTTGTGCCGAGCTAACTCTTCCAGTATCATAAAGATAAGTCATCGGTCACCGTGCGTAGTCAACCTTCCTGCGTGACCTCCGGCCCACGAAAATTCTATGGCAGACGATCAGAATCCCCAACTTCCCCTCGGCGGCAATTCAGGCGACGGTCCCACCGGACCCGGCGCCGCCAATCTCATCTCCATCAACATTGAAGAGGAGATGCGCCGGTCGTATCTCGACTACTCGATGTCGGTCATCATTGGGCGCGCGCTCCCCGACGCCCGCGACGGACTGAAGCCCGTCCATCGCCGCATCCTTTACACGATGTACGAGATGGGACTGCAGGCGAACAAGAAGTACACCAAGTGCGCCAAGGTGGTCGGCCAGGCCATGGGCGTGTACCACCCCCACGGCGATTCCGCGATTTACGACGCACTGGTGCGCATGGCGCAGCCCTTCTCCATGCGCTATCCGCTGGTGGATGGTCAGGGGAACTTCGGATCCGTCGATGGCGATCCGCCGGCGGCCATGCGTTACACCGAGTGCCGCATGACACGGATTGCCGGCGAAGTGCTGGCCGACATCGAAATGGAGACTGTGGACTTCGGCCTCAACTACGACGAGTCCACGCCCGAGCCCGCCGTTCTGCCCTCGCGCATCCCCAATCTCATCGTCAACGGATCGAATGGGATTGCCGTCGGCATGGCGACGAACATCCCGCCGCACAACCTGACCGAAGTGGTGAACGCAGCCATCGAGATGGTCAACAACCCGCACGCCGGCCTTGCCGAAGTGTTGAAGCACGTGCAGGGACCGGACTTCCCCACCGGCGGCTTCATCTACGGCCGCAGCGGCATTGCAGAAGCCTATCGCACCGGCCGCGGACGCTTCCTGATGCGCGCCAAGTGCGCCACGGAAAATCTCAGCCAGGGTCGCCAGGCCATCATCGTCAGCGAGATCCCCTACCAGGTCAACAAAAACACTCTCATCAAGCGCATCGCCGAGCTCGTGAACGACAAGGTGATCGACGATGTGGGCGACGTGCGCGACGAGAGCGATCGTGACGGCATGCGCATTGTCATCGAGCTGAAGCGCGGCGCCGAGCTCCAGATCGTCCTCAACCAGCTCTACAAGCACACCCAGATGCAGGAGAGCTTCTCGATGATCTTCCTGGCCGTGGTCAACGGCCAGCCCCGCGAGCTGCCTCTGCACGAGGCCATCCGCGTCTTCATCGATCACCGTCAGGATGTCGTACGCCGCCGCACCGCCTACCTGCTGCGCAAGGCGCGCGAGCGCGAGCATATCCTGCTCGGCTATCAGATTGCCCTCGATCACCTCGACAGCGTGATCAGGATCATCCGCGGATCGTCCTCTCGCGCCGATGCCCGCGAGAATCTATTCCAGTTCTTCTCCAACAAGACCATCACCGTCCGCGATCAGGCGCTGGCCGGCGTGAAGCTCGATCCGAAGAAGTACGCCATCGATCCGGCCACGCTGATCAATCCCACCCTGACCCTCAGCTACCGGCAGATCGACGCCATCCTCGAACTGCAGCTCTATCGCCTCACCCAGCTCTCCATCGACGAGCTGCTGAACGAGCTGCGCGAGGTCCGCGACAACATCGCCGAGTACGAGTCGATCCTCGCTTCCGAGAAGAAGCTCCGCCAGGTGATCGTGAAGGAGCTCGAAGCCGTGAAGAAGGAATACGGCGACGAGCGCCGCACTCAGATCCTCGACGAAACCGCCGAGCTGCAGATCGAAGACCTCATCGCCGACGAGCAGGTTGCGGTCACCGTCTCCCACTCCGGCTACCTCAAGCGCACGCCCATCTCCACCTATCGCCAACAGCGCCGCGGCGGAACGGGCCGGCTGGGCATGAAGACGCGCGAGGAAGATTTCGTAACCCAGCTCATCGTCGATTCCACGCACGCCTACCTGCTCTGTTTCACCAACAAGGGCCGCGTCTACTGGCTCAAGGTCTATGAGATTCCCGACGTGGGCGCAGCCGGCAAAGGCAAGTCCATCGCCAGCCTGCTGAATCTGCAGCCGGGTGAGACGGTGCGGACCATCCAGCCCGTGCGCAATCTGGAAGAGGAAGGCAAGTTCGTCTTCTTCGCCACGCGCAACGGCACCGTGAAGAAAACCCCGCTCAAAGACTTCTCCAACGTCATGGCGCGCGGCATCATCGCCATCGGCATCGAGGAAGACGACGAGTTGGTCGCGGTCCGCTTCACCGACGGCAATCAGATCGTCTTCCTCGCCACCCACGACGGCATGGCCATCCGCTTTGGAGAAGAAGATGTCCGCTCCATGGGCCGCCCGGCCTACGGTGTGCGCGGTATCGACCTGGGCAAGAATGACTATCTGGTCGGCATGGCTGTCACCCCGAAGAAAAATGGCGTCGTCCACCGTATGCTTTCGGTCACCGAGCAGGGATTCGGCAAGCGCACCGACGTCGAGGAGTACCGCCTGCAGACCCGCGGCGGCAAGGGCGTCATCAATGTCAAAACCACCGCGCGCAACGGTAAAGTGGTCGGCATCCAGCTGGTCGATGAGACCTCAGAGCTGATCGTGATCAGCCAGTACGGCAAGATCATCCGCATCGACACGACCACGGTTCGCGCCGCCGGCCGCTCCACCCAGGGCGTGAAGCTGCTCAACCTCGAAGATGGCGACAAGGTAGCGGCTGCGGTGGTCATTCCGCCGGAAGAAGTAAAGATCGAGCCGGAGAACGGGACGCTGCTGCAGTAGGCGCCGTCCCCGCTGGTCGCAGCGGCTCCTCCTGCCGGCTCGTCTAATCTTGAGCCGTGAAGGTAGCCGCGCGAACCCGCGATCTCCTTGAGCTGCTCGTCGGCTACGGACTGATTCTTGCCGTCATCTGGACGCCGAATCCCGAACAGCGCGTTCTCTACTGGACCGCCTTCGCCTTCATCGCCGTCACCGCGGTCCTGCGCCGCAAAGAGAGCCGCCCCTACGGATTCGGCTGGAAGGGGCTACTGCCTTCGCTGTGGATCGTCGGCGTCGCGATCCTTCTCTTCTTCGCCGGGCTCTGGATCGCCTCACGTCTGCACACCCTGCACAGCCTCTATGGTCCGCTGCCCGTCGCCAGGCACATTGCGGAGTACACGCTGTGGGCGCTGATGCAGCAGTTCATCCTGCAGGTCTACGTCCTGCTCCGTCTCCTCCGTCTCGGCCTCAAACGCGTCCCCGCCATCGCCCTTGCCGCGCTTCTCTTCTCTGCCGCGCACATTCCGAATCCGCTGCTGGTTCCGGTCACGCTGCTCTGGGGCGTCGTCTCCTGCCTGCTCTACCTCCGCTATCGCAACCTGTACCCGCTGGCGCTGGCCCACGGAATCCTGGGCATGTGCCTCGCCGTCACCGTGCCGAACGCCGTCCATCATCATCTGCGCGTCGGCCTCGGCTATCTCCACTACCACCCGCACCATCACCACTCCGTCCGCCACCAACCACCCCAGGCCCTCTGAAGCCGCCGCAGCTATCCCGCCTCTGCTGATCTCTGATCACTGCGCTCTTCGCCGCACCGCAAAGAAGAACGGCAGCGAGATGAGCCCCGCCGCCACGCAGAATGCGACGGCCGCGTGCACGCTCACGTCGTACAGGAACCCGATCGCCGCACTCCCCGCAAACCAGCAGATCCCATACGCCGCGGTAAACAGCCCGTACGCCGAACCCCGCCGCTCCACCGGCACCATCCCCGCCACTGCTGCCGGGATAATCGACTCGTGCACGCCCATCCCCAGGCCCCATAACGCCGCGCCCGCCAGCGCCGCGTCAAATCCCCCCAGAAACACCAGCGGCGCCGATGCAATCGACAAAAACGTCAGCGGGATCAGCATCGTCACGCCAAACCGGTCGAATAGTCTGCCGAAGAGCAGCGATCCCGCGCCGCTGGTCGCCATCGCCACCGAATAGAAAATCGGAATCCACAGCGCCGGCGCGATCCCCTGCTTCTGCAGGTGGAACGCGATCAGCGAATAGTCCGCGAAGCCTGCCGCCACCAGCCCTGCGCCCGCCATGTAGATCCAGAAGCGCCGCCCCATTCCCGACGCATGAATCTCCGGCGTGTGCGCTTCCAGGTCCTCCGGCCGCGGATACAGGAATCGCGTCACCACGATCAGCACGGCGGTAATGCACGCCGGAATCGCCAGCGACGCAAATGCGATCCGGTAGTCCCCGCGATGCGCCAGGATCAGCGCCAGCACCAGCGGCCCGATCAGTGCGCCTGCCTG
The DNA here is from genome assembly GCA_049671725.1 of Acidobacteriaceae bacterium. Taxonomy (GTDB): domain Bacteria; phylum Acidobacteriota; class Terriglobia; order Terriglobales; family Acidobacteriaceae; genus Palsa-343. The sequence continues at coordinate 9,809 of JBATVK010000065.1, read as the reverse complement.
GTCCAGCGCCTCGTGCAGCCCGAACGCCCACCCGATCCCCATCTCCTGGCCCGCATGCGACAGCATCACGTCGCGCGGCGGATTGCGAATCGCCTTTCCCACCCGCTCCAGCACAATCAGCGCCGCAGCCGTCGGCCAGCTCCCCGCCAGCGCCAGTGCCGGCACCGCCGCCATCTGCACAAAATAGCCGAAGATCGTCATCGGCCAGAATTGCCGCGTCCGCTCGCTCAGCTTGCCGGAAAAGTAGCGCAAGCCGTATCCCAGCAGCTCGCCCAACCCGGCCACCACGCCCACCACCGCCCCGGTCGCGCCCAGCGTCGCGAGAAACGGCCCGGTAATGCTGCGCGATCCCTCATAGACGAAGTCCGCGAAAAAGCTGACCACCCCGATCATCAGCACGAAGCGCAGCGCCTTGCTGCGCGCGCCGCTCCGATTTGTCGATTTGCCGTTTTGAGTCAATTGCGACGTTTCCCTTCTGTTTGCAGTGCAATCCTCAATCCGGCTCACCCGTGTCCTTAAAACCCGCTGCACCTTACACTTGCGGCAGGGGACCAGGAATGCCCGTCGTGGATTTCACTGAAAATCCGGCCAATATTCATCCGGTTCCATGACAGCGAGCGTACAGATTATGTAGTCTAAAGCGCACCGTAAGGTCTCCTGCCCGGCGTTCCCCGATTTCCCAGAGTCGCGCCCGGTCCGGACCTGCGGAAATCCAGGAGGGAAACTCATGAAGCACTCGATGAAGACCATGCTGGTGGCCGCGGCCGTGTCCGGGCTCTTCAGCGGCGTGACGGCTGTACACGCAGCCTCAATTACCTCGGCGCCCGGCACCTCGCCCCTGCTCAAGGCGGGCACCTCGACGCTGACCACCTCGTTCCTGGCCCACAAGACGAAACACTCCTGTAAGGGCAAGAATGACTGTAAAGGCCAGGGCGGCTGCAAGAGCAGCGACAACGGCTGCAAGGGCAAGAACAGCTGCAAGGGCAAGGGGGGCTGCGCCACTGACGGCTCCAAGATGCCCAGCTAACGGTAATCCCGCGGGAGGGCCGCCCCGCGCGTGGCCCTTCCGCATCACTCCCCTCTGAGGTGCCCTTTGCCTGCGAATCGCTTTAATGGATTCTCCGACTACGGCGTCGGCATCGGTCTGCGCATTCCTCACTACCAGCACATTCTCAGCCGCAAGCCGGTAGTCGACTGGTTCGAGATCATCTCGGAAAACTACATGGTCGACGGCGGCCGCCCCCTCGAAATCCTCGATCAGATCCTCGAACAGTACCGCGTCGTCCAGCACGGCGTCTCCATGTACTTTGGATCCGCTGACCCGCTCAACCGCGAGCACCTGAAGCGCCTCAGGAATCTGGCCCGCCGCACCGGCACGCGCTGGCTCAGCGATCATCTCTGCTGGGGTTCCGTCGACGGCCGCTACACCCACGATCTGCTCCCCATGCCCTACACCTGGGAGGCCGTCGAAGTCACCGCGCAGAAAATCCGCCAGGTCCAGGACTTCGTCGAAGTCCCCGTGGTCGTCGAAAACGTCTCCAGCTACGCCGAGTTTCATGTCTCCGAGATGACCGAGTGGGAGTTCCTCACCGAAGTGGTCGAGCGCGCCGACTGCGGCATGCTTCTGGACGTGAACAACATCTACGTCTCCTCGAAAAATCACAGCTTCGATCCCTTCACATATTTGAATTTCGTGCCCGCCCACCGCGTCGCCCAGATTCACATTGCTGGCCACAGCAAATTCGAGAAGTACATTCTGGATACGCACGACCATCCTGTGCTGCCCGCGGTCTGGCGTCTCTACGCGCGCGCCATCGAGCGCTGCGGCCCCACCGCCACGCTGCTCGAGTGGGACGACAACATTCCCAGCTTCGAGGAAGTCCACGCCGAAGCGCTGAAGGCGACAAAGTTCCTCAAGGCCGCCGCGCAGGCTGCGCCCGAATCGGCTGTCAGCGCCATGGAAGCCGCTGCGGCGACGCTGCGCGCGCAAGCCAAAGCTGAATCCGGAGCGGCCCGATGAGCCAGCCCAGCCAGCTCCTCGACATCCAGCGCCGCATGGCCGCCGCCGTCATGCATCCGCTCACCCGCGCCGAGACCATGCCGCGACGACGCCGCGATGGCGCCTCGAACCTCTCCGAAGCCGAGGCCATCATCCAGCCCAACGATCGCCTCACCTCCTTCGAACGCCTCGAAATCTACAACCGCCAGTACTGGTTCCGGCTCTATTCTTCCTTCGAAGAGGATTTCCCCGGCCTGCAGGCCATCCTCGGCCGCGCCAAATTCGACGCGCTGATGCGCGCTTACCTCACCGACTGCCCCTCCGAGTCGTTCACCCTCCGCAACCTCGGCTCGCGTCTCGACGCGTGGCTCGCCGATCACCCCGAGTTTGTCCAGCCGCATGCCGAGCTGGCCCACGACATGGTTCGCCTCGAGTGGGCGCACATCGAGGCCTTCGACTCCGAAGAAAAGCCGCGCCTCGCCGCCGAGCATCTCGCATCCATCGGCGAGGACTCCACTCTGCGCCTGCAGCCCTATCTGCGCGTCCTCGCGTTCAGCTATCCCGTCGACGACCTGCTCCTTCAGGTTCGCAATGAAGACGGCAGTGTCGCCGGCTCTACCAACAACGCCAGCATCGCCCGCAAACGAAAGCACGTCCGCCGTGTCGCCGCGCTCTCACCCAGACCCATCTGGCTCGCGGTCCACCGGCTCGAAAATACCGTCTGGTACAAGCCGCTCAGCGAGGAAGAGTTCCACCTGCTCTCCGCGCTGCTTGCGGGGTGCACCCTCGGACAGGCTATCGACGCCGCCGTTGCCTCCAGCGCCACCCCCGCTGACCGGCTCCTCGTCTTTCTGCAGGAAACCTTCGCCGGCTGGGCTATGCTGGGGTGGTTCACCCAATAAGGGCCGCTTTCCTCCGTGAAAGGCAGAAGACGATGTCCCCTTCACCTTCAGCGACTTCGCCGACAAAGCGGCGTAGTCTGCTCGCCGATACCTATCGCAACTTCCAGCACGGCTCGGCCGCGCTCCAGTCGCCTTTTTTGCTGCTCGTACGCCTTTACTGGGGATGGCAGTTCGCCCAGACCGGCTGGGGCAAGCTGCATCATCTGAACCACGTCACCAGCTTTTTCTCCAGCCTGCACATCCCCCTGCCCGGCGTCGCCGCTGTCTTCATCTCCTCGCTCGAATTGGCCGGCGGAATCCTGCTCATCGCCGGGCTCGGCACCCGCCTCGTCGGCTTCCTGTTCGCCGCTGACATGATCGTGGCCTACATCACGACGGATCCCTCGGCGCTGGCCTCCATCATCAGCAATCCCGATGCCTTCTATAACGACGCCGCGTACACCTTCCTCATCGCGTCCCTGATCGTGCTCGTCTTTGGCGCCGGCCGCTTTTCCGTCGACTACTGGCTCTTCCGCCGCCGTGATTGCTGAAAATCCATTTCGCCATTCCACCCGGGCGAAACCCTCTTCCGAGTCCTCGCGTCTAATGGGTGTTTCAACGCCATCCAGGCCAAAACTATGAAAATCCACGCCCACCGCACCTTGTATCTGACCGCCGCTGCCGCGGCCGCAATCCTGCTGGGGAATGCGCAGGCTCAGAACCCTGCCCCTGCCGCAGCCCCGGCCACGGCCCCTGTCGCGGCGTCAGCCGTCGGCGCCATCACCCTGCCCGTCACCGCGGTCGATGGCAAGGGCGACCCGGTGAAGAACCTCACCGCCGCCGACCTGGTCCTCGTCGACAATGGCCAGAAGCAGGCCATCCAGTCCTTTACGCCTGATCAGCCCTCCCAGATGACCATTGGCGTCGTGGGGGAAACGGGATCGGCGCTGCGCAGCGAGCTGGGCGATGAGCGCCTCTCCGCCGTCCACTTCATCGATCACAATCTCCCCGGTGTCTCCAACAAGGCTTTCGTCATCCAGTACGACAAGGAAGTCGACCTGCTTGCCGACCCCACTGCGACCGCGAACAAACTGCACGACGCCATCAATCAGATTGGCTCTCCTTCGTTCGGTAACAGCGGCGGCGACAATGGCGGCGACAGCGGCAATGGCGGGCAGAATGGCAATGGCGGCCAGAATCAGCCGCACTGGGGCAACAGCAGCGTGGGTGGAACGCTCTATGACGCCATCTATCTTGCGTCCACGCTGGAAATGAAAGGCCAGCCCGGCAAGCATATCCTCGTGGTCGTCACCGATGGCGTCGATCGCGACAGCAAGGAGACTCTCGCCGACGCCGTGGACGCCGCGCAGACCACGCATACTGCCATCTTCGCCATCTACTACAAGCCGGAAGAAGAGCAGCAGCGTAATCCCAATCAGAATGGCGGACACCACGGCGGTATCGGCTTTCCCGGTGGCGGAGGCGGCGGTTATCCCGGCGGTGGCGGCTATCCGGGTGGTGGCGGTGGCGGCTATCCCCGTGGCGGAGGCGGCGGCCAGCAGCCGTCTCAGCAGGCAGCCATCGACGGCAAAGAGATTCTCGAGCACATCTGCAACGAAACGGGCGGCTACATGGTTGAGGGCAAGCGCGACAAGGGCGACGAGGCCTACGCCAAGCTCACTGCGCTCCTCGATCACCAGTACACGCTGACCTTTGTGCCCGACAAGGACACTGCCGGCTCTGCGTACCAGCGCCTGAACCTGACGACAAACAAGAAGGATGTCTGGACTCTGGTGCAGGAGGCCTACACCACCACGCCGCAGTAGCGCGGTAATTGGACGCAGGCGGAGGCCACCATCGCCGTCCCTGTCTGCACCCTGCTAGAATCCCGCCATGCGGCGGATATTAGCGGCGTTGCTGGTGCTGGTCTTCAGCGGACCGCTGATTGCGCCCATCTTTACCGGAACCGTCGACGAGGCCGCCCTCCCCGCCTGCTGCCGCCGCAACGGCAAGCATCACTGCATGATGTACTTCATGATGACGGGACAGATTCCCGGCCATCCCGTCGTGGCGGAGAAATGTCCTTATTCGCCCTTCGCCAGCCTCGCCATCATGCTCCCGCACGCTTTTGTGTCGCACACGCGCACCGCAACGGTTCGCCATGCGGCGGTTCTTGCTGCGACGGTTCGCCAGGCTGAGGCCGGCTATCGCATCTCCTTCCATCGCTCCCGCCAGAAACGCGGCCCTCCGCAGCCAGCCGTTCTGTAATCAGTCCCCAGGACAAATAACTCGCACGGCGCCGTCCGTCGTGCGCCGCTCTATTTGTCACCGCAACTGTTACAAAACGCACACGGCAAGGAGTTCCATCATGTTACGAAGGCTTCTGCCCGGGCTGGCGCTCGTCTGCCTGCTCGCGGCGCCCCTCGTCCACGCCTCTGTCCTCGCACAGGTTCAGGGCATCGTCCACGACCCCACCCATCGCCCCATCCAGGGCGCTCATATCGACCTCCGCGCCGCGCATTCGGCGCTCACCTTCTCCGCTTCCAGCAACTCCGACGGCTTCTTCTCTATCCCCGCCGTGCCTCCGGGCGTTTACATCGTCACCATCTCCAGTCCGGGTTTCTCCACCACCCGCCAAACCCTTCAGATCACCTCAGATTCCTCTGAGATCCTGCATTTCCCTCTCGCCATCGCCACCGCCAGCGAAACCGCGATCGTCAACGCCGAGCAGGACAGCGCCAATCCTGACTCCGTCACCCCCACCACGATGGTCAGCCGCTCCGACATCATGGAGACCCCCGGCGCCGACCGCACCAACAGCATGGCCATGGTCACCGACTACACTCCCGGTGCCTACATGACCCACGACATGCTCCACATGCGCGGTGGCCACGAGCTCAACTGGATGATCGACGGCGTTCCCATCCCCAACACCAACATCGCCAGCAACGTCGGCCCTCAGATCGATCCCCGCGACATCGACACTGTCGAAATCGATCGCGGCAGCTACTCGGCCGACCTCGGCGACCGCACCTACGGCATGTTCAACGTCATCCCGCGCACCGGTTTCGAGATGAACCGCGAGGGCGAGTTTGTCGCTACCGCCGGCAGCTTCGACCAGACCGACGATCAGCTCAGCTTCGGCGATCACTCCGAACGCTTCGCCTGGTTTACCGCCCTCAACGGCGACCGTTCGAATTACGGTCTCATGGCGCCCATCGAGACCCCCGTCCACAACGCCTCCAACGGCTACGGAGGCTTCGGCTCCTTCATCTGGAACCGCGACCCCCACGACCAGCTCCGCTCCGTCTCGCAGCTCCGCACCGACTACTACCAGATTCCTTACGACCCCAACCCCAGCGACTGGGAGAATCAGCTCTACAACTCCTCCGGTCTCCGCGACGGCGACCACGAAACCGACGGTCTTTCCGCCTTCTCGTGGATTCACACCCTCAGTTCCACCACTCTCTTCGAAATCTCGCCGTTCTATCACTACAACGAAGCTCTTTATCAGCCTTCCCCCAACGACCTGCCCACGGCGACCACCGCGCGCCAGACCGGCCAGTACACCGGCGGCCAGGCATACTATTCCACCGTCATCGCCCGCAACTCTCTCAAGGCCGGCCTTTACGGCTACGATCAGCACGAGAACGACCTCTTCGGCGTGGTCTTCAACGACGGCAGCGCGACGAATTTTTCCTACGCTTCAATCGTCAACGGCGGCGTCGAAGAGGCTTTCCTGGAAGATAACTATCGTCCCACCTCCTGGCTCACCCTCATCGGCGGCGAGCGCCAGACCCACTTCCAGGCGGCAATCTCTGAGAACGCCATCTACCCTCGCATCGGCATGGCCGTTCGCATCCCCCGGCTCGGCTGGGTTCTGCGCGGCTTCTACGGCCACTTCTATCAGCCGCCTCCGCTCACCTCGATCGCCGGCCCGGCCCTTGCCTACGCTCAGTCCTCCAACACCAGCTTCCTGCCCCTCAAAGGCGAGCGCGATGAGGAGCACCAGTTCGGCCTCCAGATTCCCTGGCGCGGCTGGCTCCTCGATGCCGATACCTTCCAGACCCGTGCCAACAATTTCCTCGACCACAGCAACATCGGCGAGTCCGATGTCTTCATTCCCATCACTGTGCAGGGCGCACTCATCCAGGCCTGGGAGCTCACCCTGCGCTCACCTCACCTTTGGCGCTACGGCCAGGCTCATCTCGCCTACTCCAACCAGATCGCCCGGCAGATCGGCCCCATCACCGGCGGTCTCATCTGCTATGACCCCTCCAACCCCGGCTACTGCCCCAGCACCGTCGTTCCCGGCTACTCCGCCCTAGACCACGATCAGCGCAACACGCTCAACTTGGGCTTTGACGGCCATCTGCCCCGCGAAACCTGGGCTTCCTTCAACATCTACTACGGCTCCGGCTTCTCCAACGGATACACCCAGTCTCCTTCGCCGTACACCGGCGCCTATCTTCCAGGACACACCACCTGCGATCTGGCCGCGGGTAAGTCCATCGGCGAGAACTGGTCCCTGAGTGCCGACGCCACCAACATCGCCAACACCCGTGTCCTGCTCGACAACAGCCTTACCTTCGGCGGCTTCCACGAAAATGATCCACGCCAGATTTACGGCCAGGTTCGGTATCGTTTTCACTTCTAAAATAAAGCTGTGGCTCTGGTTTCCCCAGCACCAGTCCTCTTAGGCAAGGAACGGCGCCAGTCCTGGCTGCGCGCCGTTCCTGTCTGCTGGCACTTCTTCAGCCTCGACGCTCCCAGCGTCGCGGTGCTGTGGGCGTGGGCTCTCGGCCGCGCGGTGGGAGCCGACCTTTCCTGGAGCGCGCTCGCCGTACTCGGCCTGGGCACCTGGCTGATCTACGTCGCGGACCGCCTGCTCGACAGCCGCCTTGGCGCTCTGCGCGTCGATCTGCGCGAGCGCCACTTTTTCCATGCGCGCCATCGCCACGCCCTGCTGCTCTGCGGCGCGCTCGCCCTCGTTCCCCTGCTCTGGCTCATTGCCTTTCGCATGCCCGCCGCCGCCCGCCGGGAAGACGCGTGGATCTTTTTGGTCGCCATGGTCTACTTTGCCGCCGTGCACCTGCCCCGAATCCGAGTCCGGCCGCGAGTCCGCTTTCCCCACGAGCTCGCGGTGGCCCCGGTCTTTGCCGCCGGCGCCGTGGTTCCGGCGTGGGCCGGCTCCACCACAGCTCACGTCGATTTGCTCTGGCTCGCCGCACTCTTTGCCGCGCTCTGCTGGCTCAACTGCGCTGCGATTCACGCCTGGGAATCCGCAAAGCCGCCTCGCCGCTGGTCTTTCGCTTCCACGCTGGCCCTCGCCATCGGCTGCCTGGCCGGCGCGCTCATGCTCCCCGCGCTGCATCATCCCGGCGTCTTCCGTCTGCTGACGGCGATGCTGGCTTCAGCGTTGCTGCTCTTCGCCCTCGATCGCGATTTCTCCCGTTCGCGCCGCCAGGCTGCTCCCCAACATGGCGACCTCTCCCCGCTGGCCCTGCGCATTCTGGCTGACGCCGCACTGCTCACACCGCTGCTGCTGATGTTCCCCTGGCGCGTGTGAGCAACCCGCGAAAATTCGACCGCGTTGCCTGGATTTACCAGGCAGGCGAATATCTCTCCTTCGGCCCCACGCTCGAGCGCTGCCGCTTCTTCTTCCTGCCCGAGCTGACGGAGTCCCGCCGCGCGCTCATTCTCGGTGATGGCGATGGCCGTTTTGCTGTGCGCCTCCTCGCCGCCAGTCCTGAACTCCACGCCGACGCCGTCGACGGCAGTCCTGCCATGCTGCGCCGGCTGAGCGCCCGTGTCGCCCGTCGCCGCGCCCAGCATCGCCTCGCCACCGCCTGCGCGGATATTCGCGGCTTCACGCCATCCGTAGCGGATTACGATCTCGTCGCCACCCATTTCTTCCTCGACTGTCTTACCGCCGCCGAAACCGCATCCCTCGTCGAACGTGTGCGTCCGCATCTTGCGCCCGGCGCGCGCTGGGTCGTCTCCGAATTTCAGATTCCGAGCGGAGCGCCTCTCCGCGCGCGCGTTTACCGTCTCCTCATCACCGCGCTCTATGCGGGCTTTCGCCTGCTGACCGGCCTCGCAGTTCGCGACCTGCCACCGTGGCGCGACGCTCTCGCTCGCGCCGGATTCGTCTGTATTTCCGCGCGCACCTGGCTGGGCGGCCTGCTCGTCTCCGAGCTCTGGCAATTCAATGAGGCAACCGCATCCGCCGGCATGCGTTCCCACCTTGCAGTGCCTGCCGATACAGAACTCGTCACGCCCGGGCAAATTCCCGGCATCGACCCTGGCCCCGAGCCCACGCCCGGCATTCCTCCGGAGCCAACACCGCAACCCGCTCCCGGTCCGCCGCCGGAGCCCGACCCGCAGCCTTATCCCGGCCCCATCCCCGCACCGCAGCCGGTCACGTAAGCGCATTCTGCGATCGCCGGAACGGGATAACCTGCCACTCTCGCTGGCTTCCATTCGCTCACCGTCTGGACGCCGCGACCTGCGCCAGGATCGGCCGCCAGTCTCTGTAGTTCCTGCCTCATCCGCTCCACCGGCACGGACCAATCCCCCGCTCTCTCCTGGCGAAAAAGCCTCGCTGTCGGATACCACGGCGAATCCTCTCGCTCATCCATCCAGCGCCAGTCGGCCAGCTGCGGCAGGATCACCCACACCGGGATTCCCATCGCGCCCGCCAGATGGGCGATCGAGGTATCCACGCTGATGACCAGATCCAGCGTCGCCGCCAGAGCCGCCGTCTCCGCGAAGTCGCGATGCGCCGAGCATGCGTCCGCGATGGGAAACTCCGCCGCGAGCTCGCGCAGTTGCCCAGCCGAACGCCCCATCTGCAGTGAGAACCACGACACGCCAGGCACGCCTGCCAGCGGCAGCAGCTCCCCGAGCGCCATCGACCGCTGCTCGTC